>CAYWEM010000003.1:0-201116 GCA_964457225.1 uncultured Clostridia bacterium | reverse complement strand
CAATGGGGGTCAAATCTTGAAATATTTCAGTTCAAGTGCTGATGGAGCTTATGGCCAGACAATTGAGAATTGAATACCCCGGTGCGGTTTATCATGTTACTTCCCGTGGGAATGAACGAAAAGAGATATTTATCAATGATGAGGATCGCAAGTGTTTTCTGGATCTACTCAAAAAAGTCAAAGAGCGTTTCCATTGGCTGTTTCACGGTTATGTGTTGATGGGTAACCATTACCATTTGCTGATTGAAACGCCGGAAGCGAATTTAAGTCGTGGTATGAAACATTTGAACGGTTTGTTCTGCCAGGAATTCAATCGGCGCCACAACAGGGTCGGCCATCTCTTCCAGGGAAGGTTTAAGGCAATTTTAATTGACAAGGATGAATATCTACTGACAATCTGCCGTTACATCGTTTTAAACCCAGTACGGGCGGGAATCACTGAAAAGATTGATGAATGGCCGTGGAGCAACTATCGTGCTTTTATTGGACTTGAAAAGATGCCCGTCTGGTTGTCTGTTGACTGGATTTTGTCTCAATTCGGAAGCAATAGAAAAAAAGCTGCCTGTGCTTTCCAGAAATTCATACAAGAAGATATAGGGGGGAGTTTTCCGGTCGAATCCTTTCATCGAGGAGTGATTCTGGGCGGGCGAGCATTTATTGAGAGAATTGCTGAGTTGATTGAGTCTAAGAAGATCGAAAAGGAGATACCAAAAAGACAGAGATATGCCATGAAATTGCCACTTCATGATGTTTTTCAGGGGAGAACCGGGAATAAAAAGGAACTGGATGCTTTAATCAGCCGGGCATATGTTGATTATGGCTATAATCAGAAAGAAATTGCTGATTACCTGGGGGTTCACTATTCAGGAGTCAGCCGGGCAATTCAGAGGCATGAGAAAAGCAGGAAAACGTGATTTTTCAAGATGTGACCCCCTTTAACAGAAAGCGGCCGGATAAAAAGCTTTGATAAGCTTAAGGAAAAAGGCGTTCCAGCGTTTGCCGGGCGCTGCCTGTTTCTGTTTCACGACGATGAAGATCTGGATGAGGCAACCTTGAAATCATTCAGGCTTGAGTATTGAACAAGTGCCGAAAAGACGGCGGTCCGGGATCTTTTACTTGTGGATGGTTTTAAGGAAGTCTTCCACTTCGGGCAGGCCGCCCTGCAGGACGATGTAGCCGTTGTAGGGTTCGCGGGCGGTGATCTCGTCGGTGACCGGGGTCAGCATCAGTTTTTCCACTTCACTGCGCTCTTTGCTCTGGCCAAGGGCCCAGCCCAGCTTGATGTAGGCAACTTCCGGCAGCATGTTCTCGGCCGGAATGACCCCCATGCTCATCAGGTCGCGGCCTGTATCGTAAACGAACATGTGGGTGTAGCCCCAGAGAGTCTGCACGGTCATGAACACGATCACGCCCTTGTCCCGGGCCCGGCGCAGGGCCGGGTACAGCGGCTTGTTGACGTGGCCCAGGCCGGTACCGGCGATGATGATGCCGCGGTAACCGTTGTCCACCAGTGCGTCCACGATGTCGGGCATCATGTTCGGGTAATAGTAGATCATGGCCACTTTTTCCTCGAAAAAGGGCTTGATGGTCACCTGGCGGTCCTGGCGCCGGCGCAGATAATCCTGGCGCAGGGGGGTGATCTTTTCCCGATCCACGGTGGCCACCGGGATGTCTCCGATGGTGCGGAAGGTGGAGCGGTAAGAAGAATGCATCTTGCGCACCCTGGTACCCCGGTGCAACAGTCCGTAGGTGTCCGAGGTCGGGCCGAACATGCAGACCAGCACCTCGGCGATATCGCTCTCGGCGGCGGTCTTGGTGGCATGAATCAGGTTCAGGGCGGCATCGGAGGACGGCCGGTCCGATGAGCGCTGGGAGCCGACCATGACGATCGGTACCGGCGGGTTCTGCACCATGAATGACAGGGCGGCGGCGGTGTGATGCATGGTGTCGGTGCCGTGGCCGATGACGATGCCGTCAACTCCGCGGGCGATTTCGGCCCCGATCGCTTTGGCCAGCACCTTGTAGTTTTCCGGGCCCATGTTTTCGCTGAAAACGGCGAAGAGCTTCTCGGTGGTCAGGTTGCAGACATCGGCCAGTTCGGGCACGGCTCCGTAAAGCTCGCCGGGTGAAAAGGCCGGGATCACCGCTCCGGTGCGGTAGTCAAGCCGGGAGGCGATGGTGCCGCCGGTGCCGAAAAGCTTGATGTTCGGTTTTTCCGGGGAACGGGGGAATTCCTTTTCCGGAATCTTGTAATGAGCTTCCTTGTAGCCTTTTTCCACCATCTCCAGGATGCTGTCGGCAATCACGCCCACGTTGTAGCCGGTGGCCAGTTTCAGCACTATGTGACGCTCATCGTCGTTCTCGGAACGGGGCAGTACTATGCCCTGGAAAAGTCCCCGGCTGGTGCGGGCTTCAACCTCGCTCCAGACCCGGATGTTGAAATGCTTCAGTACTTCCAGGGAGCGGCCGCGGTAACCCTTGTAAAGATCCATTATGATTCTCCCCGGCAGGCCCGGCTTACTTCCCGGCTCAAATCAGCCAGGGAACAGTTCCCCAGGGCCGCCCGGCGCAGCTGTCCCATGATCCAGCGCACTTCAGCCTGCGGGTCCGCCGAGGTCTTTATCTGGTTGAACTTGTGCCGCAGGGCGGGCAGGTGGGTCAATATCTCGGTCAGTCCGGTCCGGGTAAAGCCGATTGTATTGAGTATCGATTGAAAATCCATCTTGGGGTGCTGGAAAGCCAGGGGCAGCATGGCCCGGGCCAGTTCCGGCCGCAGTTCTTCCTGGCTCAGGAAGTCGAAAAGATCGTGAAAGCGCCGGGGATCGAAATTTGAGGCGGGCCTGGTGCGCCCGGCCAGGGATTTAAGGCTGTGTCCCAGCATGGAAGCAACCAGGCCGGGAGCCACCTCGAAATCGTTGATGACCGCCTCCATGACCGGGGCCAGGTTGCGGGCCAGGATAAAAGTGTGAGTGTCGGTAGGAACACGCCATTTTTTAAACTGCCGCAGGCGGTCTTGGATTGAAACCGGCAGTTGCCGGCGCACACTTTCGATGCTTTCATCGCTGATGGCGATCGGGGCCGAATCGGTATCCGGGTACATGCGGTCCGGCCCGGGCAGGACTCTTTCGAATTCGGTGATACCGCTTGCCAGTGGTTTCCTGGTTTCATTGGGGATTCCGGCAAAGGCCAGTCGACAGCGTTCTTCAATGGTTTCCAGGGCGGTCTGCAGATCTTCCTCCCGGCCCCAGGTGATCACCCTGGCCGATTCAGCCGCGGCCGGCAGTTTTTCAGCCAGCCATTTCTCCAGCTCTTCGTTCAACCCGGAAAGTGATTCGGAGTGAAGCAGGTTCGGCTTTTCCAGGCAGGCGATAACCTTCAGACGGTCACTCAATTCATCGGCGAAAACCCGTCCCGGTGAAGTAAAAAAGGAAAGCAGGTCCCGGAAACAAGGCAGGTTGACGATCACCAGCGATTCATCCATTCTGCATGGCAGGAGCTGCCTGAGCCGGTCGGGCAGGCGGCTGAGTTCGCGGCCGCTGATGGTCAGCGAATCGGGTCGCCAGCCTTCCGGTTCCGGACAGCGTTGCCTCAGCTGATCCCGGATGAGCAGCAGGGCCTTCTGGCGAAAAGCCTCGTTGTGAGTCAGTTGGGGGATCATGTTGATTCTGGATACGCCCTTGATCTCAACCCTGGTGCCGCCCTTGATGCTGACGTTGACGTCCTGGCGCGCCGCTCCGCTGCCGGTGCGCACCTTGCCGGTGCTGCGGGCCATGAAGCGGATGTAATTGGCCGCGGCCGCCGCTTCCTGGGGGGTGGTCATTTCCGGGGCGGTCACCACCTCGGTCAGGGGCATGCCCAGGCGGTCGGTGGTGTAATGGCGCAGGTGGCCTACGTCGGATATTTCCCGGCAGGAATCCTCTTCCACGCTTACCTGGATGACCCGGATTTTTTTCCGCTCCAGGGGAATGCAGCCCTCGATCCCGATTATGCCGGTGCGCTGAAAACCGGTGGGGATACTGCCGTCCAGGTATTGCTTGCGGGTTATGTGCAACTCTCCGACTATGTTGGTGCCGGCCAGCAGGGCGATTTCCAGGCCGATTTCCAGGGCGCGGCGGTTAAGCGGAAAGGGCGGCGTGTCGTCTATTTCGTAGGTGCAGGCCGTGTTGCTTTTAATGCGGTAGATGATGGTTTTTTTGGTCTTGAATTCCATCAGCGCCGTGCCGTCGTATTCCCCAAGTTCGCTCAGGGTGGGACGCATGTGTCTCACCAGTTCAGCGTCGTAATCATCACCCTGCTGGTAGTGACCGGCCGGGCAGCGGCAGAAGAGTTTCTTGTCAGTGGCCAGCTGCTGGTGTACCTCGAGTCCGCACCTGAAACCCAGCCGGGCATAGACCGCCGGCCGGCATTCATGCAGGGGACGATAGCCGGTCAGCAGGCGGCTTTTCTGGATATTTCGTTGCACCGATCTATTTCGCTCTTTTTTGTTTGCCATGATCTTTTTGATGCTACACTATAATTCCTGCCGCGGCCGCTTGTCAAGAATCAGGGGGCTTTCAACACCGGGGATCGTCGTCAGGCTCGAATTTGACTTTAGTTTTTTCCTGTGATAAAAGCCAGCCATGGGGAAAACGATCGGAATAGATTTGGGGACCACGAATTCAGCGGTAGCTTTCATGGAAGGGCGGGAAGCGAAAGTCATTCTGACCCAGGAAGGAGGCCGGCTGTTACCTTCGGTGGTGGCTTTCACCCAGGCCGGGGAAAGGCTGGTCGGCCAGGCCGCCAAGGGACAGATGATCACCAACCCCCTGAATACCGTTTCTTCGATCAAGATGTTGATCGGCAGGAGATATTCGGAGGTGGAACCAACCCTGGACGAATACAGCTTTAAAATAGTCCCCCACCAGAACGACGGTATTCGTATCGTCATCAAGGATCAACTCTACTCTCCGGAAGAAATCTCGGCCATGATCCTTTTCAGGCTCAGGGAGTCCGCCGAAGCTCTTTTCCCCGGCGGGATCGAAGGGGCCATCATAACCGTGCCGGCCTACTTCAACGATTCCCAGCGCCAGGCCACCAAGGATTCGGGCACCATCGCCGGCCTGAACGTGCTGCGCATCATCAACGAGCCCACAGCCGCTTCACTGGCTTATTCAGTGGACCTGCAGAAAAACGCCCGCATCGTGGTTTACGACTTCGGCGGCGGCACCATAGATATCTCGGTGCTGGAGGTCCAGGCCGGAGTCATCAAGGTGCTTTCCACCATCGGCAATACCGCCCTGGGCGGAAACAATTTTGATATCAAGCTGACCGATTTACTGGTCAAGGAGTTTAAAAGCGAATTCAGCCTTGATCTCAAGCAGGATCCCTTTGCCCTGCAGCGCATCCGCGAAGCCGCTGAAAACGCCAAAATCGAGCTTTCTTCATTTCCTGAAAGCGATATCAGTCTGCCCTTCATCGCCCAGTCGGAACTGGGTCCCCTGCACCTGGCCCGGACAGTCAGCCGGGATGAATTCTGGAACCTGATCGGAAGAGATGTCGATGAAACGCTGGCCCTGTGCGACCGGGCCCTGTTCCACGCCGGGCTCAAGACCGGGGATGTGGACGAGATCCTGCTGGTCGGCGGCTCAACTCGTATTCCCCTGGTGGAAAAAAAGGTGCAGGACTATTTCGGTCGCGAGGCCAATAAAAAGATCAACCCGGATGAAATAGTCGCCATGGGCGCGGCCATGCAGGGAGCTGTAATCAAGGGGGACAGCAGGGAAATTCTCCTGCTGGACGTAACACCGCTGTCTCTGGGCGTAAAAACCTACGGCGGAGCTTTCACCCGGGTGGTCAATGCCAATACCACCATTCCGCTCACCCGCAGCCTGGTTTTTTCCACGGCCGAGGACAATCAGACCGAGGTTGACATACACATTTACCAGGGAGAAAGGGAAATCGCCGAGGAAAACAAGTTTCTCGGCAAGTTCACCTTGCTGGACATCAAGCCGGCCCCCCGCGGCACCCCCCGCATTGAAGTGACCTTCAACACAAATATCAACGGCATCCTGAAGGTAACCGCCTGCGACCTTTCCACCAAGAACAGCAAGGAAGTGGTCATTTCCCAGTCATCACTGCTCAACGAGCAGGAGATTGAAAAGATGAAAAAAGAAGCTGAAAAAAACCAGCAGGAAGATCAAAAAAGACGCAAACTGATCAAGAAGAGAAACAACCTGGTTACTCTCTCCCATTCCCTTAAAAAGATCAGGGAAAACTCCGATTTCCCGGCTGAACTGGCCGCTCGGATCGATGATTTCCTGGCTGAATCGGAACAAGGTTTTGACGGGTTGGATCTGCCTGCCCTGGAGGAAAAGGAAGCTTACCTGATTCACCTCGAGGAGGAGGCGGCCGGCAAGGGGAAACCGGGGCGTTCGATTCAACGCGGCCAGGAACCGCAGGCGGGGGATCAGCCGGCCGGCGCGACGAAGAGCAAGCTGAAGGAAGACACCCGGCCTTTCAAGCTGATGGTGGCCCCGAAAGCGGAAAAATTCCGTTGATTTTATCCCTCTCCCTTTTTTCAAGGTAATTCAACCGTTGTTTTTAGATTATGCAAAGGGCCGGGGCCGTCCGCCTTTAGATTAAGCGGCGGCCCCGGCAAAAAACTGCTTGCCTTCGCCGCTCAGTGCCCGGCCGCGCTGGGCGGAGCCGGTTCATCCGGACTGCCGGCGTTTTTCAGCGGGATGCGGATCAGTATCCAGCCCACCAGGATGATGACCGGCAGGCTGATCAGGAAGGAGGGGTTCTCAAAGAAGGAGAAGTATTCGAAGATGAATACTTCGCCGATGGCCAGGAAGGCGATCAGCAGGCCCATCAGGGCTTCTCCGGCGATCAGGCCCGAGGCCAGCAGGATGCCCACGTTTTCGGATCTGGCTTTCTGGGCCGGGTTGAGCTTCTTGTTCTTGCTGAAGATGTCAAGCAGGCCCTTGATCATGCCGCCGGTGAAAATGGCGAAGGTGGTGGTGAAAGGCAGGTACATGCCAACGGAAACCAGCATCGGGCTCTTGACATTGGCCAGTATGAAGCCGATGCCCATGAAGATACCCACGATGATCAGCGGCCAGGCCATCTCGCCGCCGACAATGCCCTTGGACAGGATGGCCATCAGGCTGGCCTGGGGGGCGGGCAGTTCTTCACTGCCGAAACCTCCCGCATAACCGGCCACTGCGCCGCGGGCCACGTCACCCTGGTGCAGTACGGCCAATACTCCGAAAAGCACGGCTCCAGAGGCTATGACCCCGATGATGTTGCCGATTTCCATTTTCCAGGGCGTACCGCCGAGAATGTGCCCGGACTTGAGATCCTGCAGCATTTCTCCGGCCACCGCCGCCGAGACGCAGACGATGGCTGCCACGCCCAGGACGGCCATGATGGCGGCGTCACCTTTGCCTATTCCCAGTATCACCAGCACCAGGGCGGTGACCACCAGGGCGGTCAGGGTCAGGCCGCTGATCGGGTTGTTCGATGAACCGATGATGCCGACCAGGTAACCGGAAACCGCGGCGAAGAAAAAGGCCAGGATGGTCATCAGGGCCGAGGCGACCAGCGAGGTCAGAACCGGGGCTTTAAAAATGAACAGCATGATTGCCAATGTGGCCACCGCCACCCCGAATATCCCGGCGATAACCAGCGGGAAACGGATGTCCTGCTCGGTTCTTTCAACTTCTTCTCCGGTGCCGGCGGCCGCCTTCTTGACATCGGCCACCGAACGGGCGATGCCCTCGGTCAGGCTCTTGCGCATTTTAAACAGGGTGAAAGTGGCCCCGACCAGCATGCCGCCGATGGCGATCGGACGGACCACGTTCATCCAGACCTGCTTGGCCATGGCCAGCCATTCAGCCGCATTGGCCGGGCTGAGGCCGGTTTCCGGAACCACCAGGTTGGGGCCCATGAAGTAGAGTATGATTGGGGTAAGCAGGCCCCAGGCCAGCAGGCCGCCGGCAAAGGCCAGCGAACCCAGCACCGGCCCGATGATGTAACCGACGCCGATATAAGCGGGTTTTACGCCGAGCGAACCCAGGAACATGCCTCCCTGGCCGCTGAATCCGGTGCCGGCTATGGTCTGTTTGCCCCAGATGACGAATTTTTCCCAGGAAACGGCGAACAGCTTTACCTCGGCCAGCAACTTGACGGCCGCGCCGACGCCCATGGCCCGGAACAGGAATTTCGATCCGCCGCCGCTGGCCCGTCCGGCTTTGTGAATTTCCGCCGCGGCCACGCTTTCGGGAAAGCCAAGTTCCGGATCACGCACCATGACCCGGCGCAACAGGGCCACGAACATGATGCCCAGGATGCCGCCGACGATCATGATCAGGGTGGAAGTCAGGTAATTACCGGCGGTGAAGAAAGGATCCCAGAATCCGGCGATGAAAAAGGCCGGCAGGGTGAAAATGGCTCCGGCGGCCACCGACTCACCGATTGCCCCGACGGTTCGGGCCAGGTTTTCTTCCAGGATACTGCCCTTGACGATGCGCAGCAGGGCCATGCCGACCACGGCGGCCGGGTAGACCGCGGCGATGGTCATACCGGCCTTGAGGCCCAGGTAGGCATTGGCGGCTCCCAGGATCACCGACATGAACAGGCCGATGAGCAGGGCCCGGAGAGTAAATTCCTTCATGGTCTTGTCGGAAGCGGGAACAACAGGGTTGTAATCCTTGTTTTCAGTCATTTTGATCTCCCTATGTTTTGGCGCTCAGCAAAGTTGACGAACTGCATATCGTTATTCTGAAAAAAACTTGAAACAATGTCAAGTTTTTCTCGGTCCGCCGGCTTGAGATTCACCCGGGACGGCTCATTCAACTGGTTTATGACCGCAAAAAGCCGGTCTGATAACTGCAGCTTTGACGCTTCAGCCGGCGGTGAGCTTGGGATATAAAGAACTTTGCATAAAAGACGGATCAGATCTTACATTTTCTGCACGAGTTCCCGGATGACCCGGCGGGCCAGGCCGGCGGCGGCAGGGGAGATATCCACCAGGCGGGTGTCGAGAGGGTAGGATGGGTCACGGCCGCTTTCGCGGCGCGAATTTTCGGCAAAGAACACGGTTTCGGTATTGCCCACCCTGATGATCCGACAGCGGATGCCGATCCTGGTCTGGTTCAATCCCCCCTCAATGAAAGAGAAAATTTCGCCGGCCAGGATGAAATCGCAGGATTGCCCTTCAGCGGCTTTCAGGGCCGCGGCCAGGCGCTCGCTCTCGCCGAAGGCCAGGTCATTCCAGGCCAGGTCAGAGCGCTCTATCCGGCGGAACTTTTTTTCCTGTAACAGGCTTTCATGAAATATGTCCCCGACCAGCATACCGCTGCCCGGCGCATGGACTGGTTCACGAAAACCGAGCACCAGGATGGCGGCTTCCTTGAAATTGAGGTCCTTGGCTTTGGAAAACAGGTGCAGGTCGGGATTCCTCTCCATGGCCGCGCATCCCCAGAAAAACATGGTTGTCAGGACTGCGAAGACAAGCTTTTTTGGCATGGAGAGATTATAATTCATGCAGTTTACCCTGTCAAAAAGCAGGGTTCCTTTTAATCTGGTTCAGCCTGCAGGGGCCGGAATGCTCCTTTTTTGCACACCGGGGCTGAAATTGTCCTCAAACAGTGACATTTTTTCCGGTTTTGTCCTGGCATCAGCCTTGCATACTGAGCAGGGCAGGAGGAAAAATTGGTTTCAGCACCCGGATCTGGAAAAAACAAATTGAAGGGAGGAGAAAAAATGAAAGCAAAACTGTTTTCCGCGGTTCTGTTGTTGATCCTGGCCGTTATTCCGGCCCTGGCCGCCATGGAAGCCAACGAGGTGGCCATAGTTTCCCTGCTCGACGGCGGGTTGAACATCACCAACCGGGACGGCAACCAGCACCAGGCGGTGGTCAATTTCCCCGTTTTTCCAGGGGATATTCTGAGCACTGCCGCCGAAGGCCGGGCCGAGATTCAATTCAGCAACGGCAGTCTGGTGCGGCTGGACAAGGACAGCGAACTGTTGATCGGCACCATCCAGGCTCCTTCCCTGACCACCAGGTTCAGCATCACCAGCCTGGCCCTGCTGAAAGGAGCGGTTTACGTCATCAGCAACCGCTATGACCGCGAAATCCTGCAGGTTCTGACCCAGGAGACGGCGGTGAGTTTTCCCAAAAACACCAACGTGGAAGTCTTCCTGGATCCCCAGGCCGGTACCCAGGTGATCAGTCATTGGGGCAGGCCCGAGCTGATTTACACTTCCGAAGACGGCCTGCGCCAGCTTTCGCGGCAATTGAGCGGAAAAAGCGCGGTTCTGCTGGACCCGGAAAACGGACTGCAGGAAATGGTTTACACCGAGGAAGGCGATTTCCTGGCCTGGAACCGTTACGTGGACGACAACTTCAAGGCCCTGCACCATGAAAAGAGTTTCCTGCCGCGCAAAATCACCCGTAATCCCTTGCTGCAGTACTGGACCGAGCGCTGGAGCAGTAGTTTCGGTGAGTGGGTGTATGACCGGCTGTTCGGTTACGTCTGGAAATCCGGCATGCCGGAAGATCCTTCCCGCCGCCCCTTCTGGAATGCCCGCCGGGTGACCATCAACGACGAGGTTTACCTGGTTCCCGATGAGCCCTGGGGCTGGGCTCCGGCCAACATGGGCACCTGGGTCTTTCTCAAGAAGTGGGGCTGGGTCTGGATACCGGGCACCAATTTTTCCCCGGGCAGCAACCTGTTCGCCCACTGGATCTACTGCTACTGGAGCAGAAACAATTACTATTCAAGTTTATTTGAAGCAGGGATCGGCGGGCCGGAGGTCCGGAACGCCCTGGCTACCGGGGAAATAGATTGGGATGTGATTCCCTCCGATGTGCAAGGCGTTTTCAAGAAACTGGAATCATCCTATCCCCACCTGGTCAAGGCTTTCATGAAAGAACAGCATGTATCCCTTGAAACCGTTACCCTGGCGGAATTGCCGGTCAAATCAGCCGGGACCGGCCACGGGATCCCTGAAATTGATTCAGTCCGGGCCAAGACCCAGGAACGGGCTGAGGGCGGGATCACGGTGAAAAGCGTGCTTGCTGAAAGCGATCAGGAAGCGGCCCGGTTTCCGGCCAAGGCCATTGCCAAGGAAAGGCTTGAATTCAGGCATGACTGGAACCCCGATGCGGCCTGGGCCATTCAGAACAGAACCCGCCTGGTTTACTCGAGTGACAGAAACTCGGTGCAGGCCCCGGAAAAACGCCTCGATTCAAGCAGTTTGACCGTCAGGCAGCGTGATGCCCTCAACCGTAATACCGGAGCGTCTCACGCCGGCGGCACCGCGGGCGCGGCATCGGCCTCAAGTTCCGGAACAGCTTCCAGCGACAGTGCTTCCGGCAGCGGCAGCAGCTCCAAGAGTAAAGACTGAGAATACAGGCTTTGATCAAGACCCGCCCCGGAAAAACATTCCGGGCGGGTTCCATTTTATTTTGGAGGGTATTAATGAAAATGTCTTTTTTGCGCCTGCTGCTCTTGATTTTTCTGTTTTTCGTGCTGGTCGGGCCGGCCCTGATTCCGGCCCGGGAATACCACCTGTTCCTGCGCGGCGCTTATGCCCTGCCGCAATTGAAAGTTCAGGATAATTTCAGCTCCTTTGCGAAGAACTTCGGTTTCATCATCAGCAATGAAAGCAACCGGACCGGTTATAGTTCAGCCGCTCACGCGGCCGGGGAAATCGGCCTGCTGGTCTGGCTGACCCCGGCCTGGGGTTTTTCCCTGCAGGCCGGGCTGGCCGGAATGAACCTTGAGGCGGACAATGAATTCAGGCTTGACTGGACCTGGTTTGACGGAGACAGGGGCGATCGACGCCTGCTAAGGAAATATCCGGGGCGCTTGACCCGTTACTGGCTGGAAGCCATGCTCAACAAGCGCATTTTCCTGGGCCGCAGTTCGGCCCTGATACTCGGCGCCGGCGGCGGACTGCAGCGCTTCAGCGGCAGTCTGGCCAGGGAAGCGGGTTGGGCGGAAGCCCTGGAGACGGAGACAAATTACTACATCGACTGGTTCCAGCTGCCCCTGGCGGCGGATGTGAAAGCCGACCGTTTAACCGGCCGCATCGGTCTTGACCTGGAACAGCGCCTCGGCCGCCGCTTCACTCTGCAGACCGGTTTGATCTGGCGCTTTTCCGCACCCTTCAGAGTCCCCTGGCGCCTGCAGGAACGTGGCAGCCTGGCGGGATTTGAAGGAAACCTGGTCCTGGATGATAACCTGGCCGGGCTGGAATTCGAAAGAGAAGTGCTGAAACTGAATCCGACCGGGCTGCACCTGCATGTCGGCCTGCAAATGAAGATATGAGCCGCTTTCCAGGTGCAGATCCAGGGGTGGTCAAGTTGACAAGCCCGGCTCCGGCAATTAATATAGAAAATGTAACTGTAACACTTTTTCAGGCCGGGCCGCTAAAAATGTCACCTAAACAGGACATTTGCCGATTCTAAACCCTGGCATGAAGATTGCATGTGATAGAGTGTCGTCCCCGGGACGGCACAGGAGGTGTCAGATGAAGACAAAGAGAACGATGATCGCCATGCTGGTCATGGCCTTTGCGCTGTTCCTGCCCGGCCAGGAATACGATGAATACGAGAACCCGCGCTACTACGAAAACGCCAAGGTGGTGCGAGTCCAGGCCGTGGAGGGCGAGGCTTTCGCCCGCAGGCAGGAGACTGAGGAATACGAGGAGGCCACTCACAATTTGCCGCTGTTCGAAGGTGACGAGGTCGGCACCACCAGCGGCCGGTTGGAAATCTACCTGGGACGGATCAACTACCTGCGCCTCGATTACGACACCCTGGTCGTCCTGGAGCGCCTGCCGCAGCTGCGCAAAACCGACTTCATGGTCAGGCTGCTGCGCGGCGGTATTTACCTGGACATCAGTAATCTGGATTATCAGCGGGAAATCGAAGTGCAGACTCCGGACTGCGGTGTTTTCGTGCTCAGCCGCGGCATTTACCGCATCAATGCCAATGCCGACGGCAGTACCGAAGTCCAGGCCCTGAGCGGCTCGCTCGAGGTGGCCGGTGAAAGGTTGACCCGGAATATCGGTAATCGCCAGCTGGTAGTCATGTCAGCGGGCCGATTCATGCGTACTCCGACTTACCTGCCCGCCGGGGGCGGAGATGATTTCGATCTCTGGCAGCGTTCCAGGTACAACAGCCTGGCCTACACCCGCCAGGGCGGAGCGCGCTACCTGCAGAGCGGCTACGAGGATTACGAGTACGAACTCTCCCGGTACGGACGCTGGCGCTACAACAGCACTTACCGGTCTTACATGTGGATACCCTATTCTTTGGGCGCTGACTGGAGCCCGTATCGTCACGGCCGCTGGACCTGGCATCGCCGTTACGGCCATGTCTGGACTTCCTACGATCCCTGGGGCTGGTTCCCGCATTATTACGGGCGCTGGCATTGGGATCCGCTCAACGGTTGGTGCTGGCTGCCGGGCTACTACTGGTCGCCGGCCTGGGTCAGCTGGTACTGGAACGACTACGGTTATTGCGGCTGGTCACCCCTGAGTTACTGGAACCGGCCGATAATCATCGTCAACAACCGCTGGGATCACCGCGAACATTACCGCCGCGGCATACCGGTGAATTCCCGTTCCACCATAGTCATCCGCAAGGATCAGCTCTCGTCTGCTTCGATCAAGCAGCTCAGCCTTAACCGCGGCAACCTGCAGGCCGGCGGCGGGCAGGCCGTGCTCAGGCGCGGGGCCGCTCCCAGCGGCAGATTGTCCGATAACACGATCAGTGTGGTCAATGCCAAGGGTGAAATGAAGACTTACCGTGAAGGAGGGCTGGTTTCCCGGGATCGTTACCGGACCGCGGTAAGCGGAACCGCCGGCGGCACAACCAAGCAGGAAGTACTGCAGTACCAGGGGAGCGGAGAGGGGGATAAATCGGCCCCGGTGGTCGGCAAGTACTCCAGGCCGGGATCAGGGGCTTCAACCGAGACCGCGACCACTCCCAGGGTCGGCGCCAGGTTCCAGGGCCGTTCTGAAACCGGGACCGGCGGCAGTGAATCCGGTTCAAGCGCCACCAGGTTCAGGCCCAGGCAGGAAGGATCGACCACTGCCGGCAGCCGTCCCCCGGCCAAGGTAGGCGGCGGTTCTTCAACCGGGAGTTCCAGCGGCTCGTCGTCAGGCGGAGCGGCCGCCAAGAGCTCCTCCGGCACGAAAAGCGGCTCAACTGGTCAGCAAGCCAAAAAGAAGGAAAAAGATGACCAGTCCGATACTTATTTCTCCAGTTCAAATACCAGCGGCACTGCTGAAGCGACTGCCGGCCGCGATTACCGGCCGAGTTCCAGGACGGTATCCAGCCAGCCGCAGTCGAGGTATTACGGCAGATCCGGCGGTGAATCACAAGCCACCGGCAAAACCTATTCCGGCAGTACTTCCGGCTCTGATAAAACTGATTCAAGCCGGAGTACCGCGACCAACAGGTACGGATCAAGCTCCGGCACGACCCAGGCCCGGCCGCCGGTTTCCAGGTACGGCCAGTCATCCTCTTCGGAAAGCGGCTCGTCCGGCGGCACTCTGACCCGGAGACCGATCAGCCGGCCGAGTATCGGCGGCTCGAGTTCATCCTCCTCGAGCGGAAGTTCATCCTCCACCGTCAGGTCTTCCTCGCGCGGCTCTTCCTCTTCAAGCAGGGGCTCATCATCGTCCGCCTCGGCCAAGTCCTCCTCTTCCGCAAAATCCTCTTCAGGCGGTTCTTCCTCGAGCAGTTCTTCATCCGGCGGCGGAACGGCCAAGAAAAAGGACTGACCACTACCAGAGTATAAAAAAATACGGCCGGCTATATGCCGGCCGTATTTTTTCTGTCTTTTTCTGCTTTTTACTTTTCCAGGCGGTTGTAGTCGGCCAGGATTTCCTGCAGGCGTTGCCGGGGCAGGGCGTAAACCATGTGGTCGTTTATACCGCTCATGGTTTCGGCGGCCACCAGGGCGTTGATGATCGCCTCTTCAGTGGCTTCCACCGTGGCCTGGAACAGGGGGTTCAGGGTCTCTTCCAGCCGCTCCAGGCTGCTTTCCCACTGGATCCGGGTTGCGGTGGAAAAGGCCAGGAAGATGTCTCCTGAACCCATGTGACTGATGGAACCGGTGCGGGCCAGGCCGAGAGAAATCCGCCTGGCCAGCAGTTTCAACTGCCAGGGCAGCAGGGGGGCGTCGGTGGCCGCGATGACGATAATCGAGCCGTCGGACCGGCCGGGGCCGCTGAGCAGCGGCATGAATTCGATGATTTCCCGGCCCACGGGCACCCCGGCGATCGTCAGTTCAGACCGGCGGCCGAAATTGGCCTGAACCAGTATGCCCAGGGTGTACTGCTTGCCCCTGATTTCAACCAGGCGGGAAGATGTGCCCGTGCCGCCCTTGAAATCATAGCAGACCATGCCGGTGCCGCCTCCGACATTGCCCTCGGGTATGGCGCCGCTCCCGGCATTGTCCAGGGCGGCGAAGACGTGTTCCGGCTTGAGATGCAGGCCGTTGATGTCGTTCAGCGCTCCGTCCCAGGTTTCCGCGGCCAGGGGCAGGCCGAAAGCGAAATCAAACAGGCCGCCGCCGGAATAACGGTCAAACAGCCATTTACCGATGGCGTCTCGCACAACACCCACGCTGTTGGTGTTGGTAATGCCGATGGGGCCGTACAACAGGGGATAATCCTGCAGGTAAATGCCGGCGGTCATTTCGCCCATGCCGTTGAAAGAGTAAACCGCGGCCGGGAAACTGCGCATATTACTGAAATCGTCCGTGGGCAGTACCACGGTGACTCCGGTGCGTACCGGGCCACGGCCGACCTCCAGTTTTCCCCGGCCCGAGATCAGGGTGCAGTAACCGACTTTTACTCCGGCCACATCGGTGATGGCGTTCCATTTGCCCGGAGTGCCGGAAAAGGGAATGCCCAGGTCACGGGCCCGCAGGGCCTGGTTTTCAGCCGGGGCGGACCGGGACAGAAACCCGAAAACAATAAAAATAATTATCAAGGCTGTTTTTTTCATAGGGCAATTCTATGAATGTAAGGCTTTTCAGTCAATCAGGGCCGGATACGAAAAAAGTCGGGCGAATCAGGATTCAGGTGTTGGTTATTCCCACTCGATGGTGGCCGGCGGCTTGCTGGTCAGGTCCAGGGCCAGGCCGGAAATGCCGGGCAGGCTCGGGATTTCCCGGCGCAGTTCTTCGAGCAGGGCCTCGGGCAAACGGGCCGGGGCCGCGGTCATGGCCCGTTCCGAAAGGATCGGCCTGATTATCGTCATTTCAGCGCCGTGGTCATCCAGGGCCAGGGGCAGAAATACCGTCGGGCATTGCCAGATATCGTGATAAACCTGGTGACGGCGCAGTCCGGTCATGACCAGGTGGTCGGCTTCGCGCAGCAGGTCGAGACGTTCCCTGTTTACTCCGGCTTTTCGGGATGAAACCCTCAGAGGGTGACCTGGCAGGAGATTCCAGACGCAGCGGTTGATTCCGGAGACCCGGCGCAGGATGGCTCCGGCCGCTTCGAGCAGGGTTTCCCAGCTTGCCGGTCCGGAAAGCATGACCGGGTGTTCGTAACTGCGCAGGTCGGCCTTGACCCCCACCGACCTGATCGGCAGGACGATGGCCCGCAAGCCGTATTCTGAGGCCAGTTCGCCGGCCTGGGCGCTCAATTCGGACAGGCTTGATGAATCCTGCACAGTGTCCGAACAGAGCAACCGGATGCCCAGGCCCGGCCCCGGGAAAGGATGGCGCCAGAGCAGATCGTGATCAATGCCCAGCCGGCGGCCCATCTCGCGGACCTCGGTCTTGTAGAGCTCGGCCAGGGGTTCGATGACCCGGCCCTGCTCAATCATCTCCTGGACCAGGGGCACCCGGTTGTGGTGCGTCTTGATGGTGTCGGAGCGGCGGGTGCCGCCGGTTTCGATGGTGTCGGGGTAGATGGTGCCCTGGCCGAGCAAGTGGTTTTCCAGACCCAGGCGCCGGGCTTCGGACTCGAAAACGGCTATGAAAGTATCGCCGATGGCCTTTCTCTTTTTTTCCGGGTCGGTGATACCGGCCAGGGCGTCCAGGAAAACCTGCGAAGCATCCACGAAATGCAGACTGCTGCCCAGGCCGATCTGCTTCATTCTTTCGACCACGTTGCGGCTTTCGTCCTTGCGCATCAGGCCGTTGTCGACGTGCAGCAGGGTCAGCCTTTGCGGACCGATGGCTTCAGCCAGCAGACCGGCGGCCACAGTCGAGTCCACTCCGCCTGATACCAGCAGGAAAACAGAGTTGTCACCGACCTGGTTTCTTATCTTTTCCAGGGCTTCCTCGGTGAAACGCTCCATGGTCCAGGTCGGCCGGCAGCCGCAGATTTCCAGGACGAAATTGGCGATCAGTCGTTCACCGTGCACCGTGTCATCGACTTCGGGGTGGAACTGAACTCCGTAGCGTTTCAGCTCTTCGTTTTCGATGGCCGCGAATGAATGTTTTTCTCCGCCGGAAATGGAATAGGCCGTTTCCCGGAACCCGGGACCCAGCTCGATCACGGAATCAAAGTGGCTCATCCAGACGATCTCTTTCGGCTCGAGCCCGTCGAAAAGGAGGCTGGAAACGGTCAGGGTTATTTCGGTGGCCCCCCATTCCTGGCCGCCGTTGATCACCCGGCCTCCGTAATGCTTGGCGATTTCCTGGTGACCGAAGCAGAACCCGAGAATGGGCACCTTGAGGTCGTATATGGCCTTGGTGTAGTCGGCATCCTGGCCGCAGGAAGAGAGGCTGGGACTGCCGGAAATGATAATGCCCCGGTAGCCAAGGAAAAGCTCCAGCGGATCTTCAGGCTGGCGGATTTCGGCCAGTACGCCCAGGTGCCTGATCTTGTTGGCGATCAAGTGGGCGTACTGGCCGCCGAAATCGATGACGGCGATGGCGTCGTGGCTCATGATGCCGGAGCCGGTTTTATGAAGTCGCTTTTTCCAGCCGTTTCATGATCGAGAAGATGAAGGCGGCCGAAAGCAGGCAGCAGACTACGAAAATGGCCCAGACCTGCCAGACTTCGATTCTGTCCCAGAAAAAACTGCCGAAGAAGAGCAGCTTGTTGCCGGTGGCCGTGGCCAACAGCCAGCCGCCCTGCATCAGGCCCTGGAAGCGCAGCGGCGAGACCTTGGAGACGAAGGAAAGGCCCATCGGGCTGAGGAAAAGCTCGGCGATGGTCAGGATCAGGTAACTGCTGATCAGCCAGTGGGGGGAAACCCGGCCCCATTCGGTCAGGTTTTGGCTGCCGATCAGCTTGGGCGCCACCAGGTTCAGCGAGCCGATCAGGACTACGATGAAACCGCTGGCCGCGATCAGCATGCCGATGCCGATCTTGCGGGGAGTGGAAGGTTCAAGGTTGCGATTGCGCAGCCAGCTGAAAACAGCCATGGCCGGAAAAGTCAGGGCCACTATGAACAGCGGGTTGAAAGACTGGAATACCTCGGGGGCGATCGGGTTCAGAGGTTCGTAGCCGGAAACAAAATAATAGGTCAGCCAGCCGAAGCCCAGGGCCATTGCTCCGCCGACGGCTTTCTGGATTGTTTTCTTTTTGAAGAGTAAAAGGATCAGGCCGGCTATGGTGCCGATGAAGGCCAGCATGGACTTCAGGTTGAAGAAGATGTTGTTGAAGGGGCCGACTTCCTGCACCGTGTAATCGCGGGCGAAGAAGGTCATGGTCAGGCCGTTCTGGTGAAAGCTCATCCAGAAGAAAATCACGACGACGAAGACCAGCACCAGGGCAACCACCCGGGGTTTTTCATCTTTTTCCGAGGTCTTGAAGATGAAGGCCACGAAGCCGAAAAAGAGCCCGAGGGCCATGCCCAGGGCGAAATCCTTGAGCAGAAAATGGAAGATGAGCGCGGTGACGGCGATCACGGCGATGCCCAGGCCCAGGCTGGGGGCGTTGACTATCTTAAGGGCTGGAGCTGAAGAAGCGGCTTTTTCCGCGGCGGGCTTGGTCTTGTTGGGAAGGTGCTTGTTGAAGACCACGTAGACCAGCAGGGAAATCACCATGGCCAGGGCGGCGACGCCGAAGGCGTAGTTGTAGCCTCGGGCGAAGGCGTCTATGTAATTCTGGGCGAAGGCGGTCAGTTGTTCGGTGCCTGAAACCAACGTATCCTTGATGGAAACGTTGGCGGCCAATCTTTCCAGGTTGGCGACGGAGTTGGCATCGGTCATTTCCCCTTTAAGGAAAGCATGGCACATGGCCGGCAGGCTGCCGTCGTGGATGAAACCCTGGGTCTTGAGGAACCAGTTGCGCACTCCGGTAGCCACGAAGGGAGCGAAGAAGGCGCCCACGTTGATGCCCATGTAGAAGATCATGAAGGCCGTGTCGCGCAGTTTGGAGTACCGGGGGTCATCGTACATCTGGCCGACCACCGCCTGCAGGTTGCCCTTGAACAGGCCGTTGCCGAAAGCGATGACGAAGAGGCCGATCAGGGTCAGGTAGAGCGGCATACCCGGAACGGCCAGAATGCCGTAACCGGCGAACATGATGACAATGCCGATCATGATGACCATTTTGTACTTACTGGTACTGTCGGCCAGTATGCCTCCGAACAAGGCCAGGGCGTAAATGGCGTAGTAGAACCAGCTGTACCAGCCGCCGGCGGATTCGGCGCTGAGGCCGTACTTGGCCTGCAGGAAGAGTACCAGGATGGCCATCATGGTGTAGAAGCCGAAGCGTTCACCCATGTTGGAAAAGAAAGCGACGATCAGACCACGGGGATGCTCTTTAAACATGTTTCTCCTCTTGTCTGGCGTGGAGTAAGCGGGGATTTTTTGCCATGGCTGATTTTAGGCTGAAACACGGCGAAAAGTCAATCCCGGCGGATGATTTTGTCCTTGAAATGTGATATAAACATACGCTTCAGGAGGAACAATGGCCCAGGTCACCAGGAAAAGAATAGATGAATTCTTGGCTGCCGAGAGCATCGCTTTCATCGGGGTATCCCGCAGTAAGAACGAGTATTCGCGCATGTTGTTCCGGGAACTGCAAAAGCACGGCTACCGAGTGATCCCGGTCAATCCCAACGCCGGCGAGATAGAGGGTGAAAAGTGCTATGCCGCCGTGGGCGAGATTTCTCCGACCCCGGAACGGGCTGTCATGACCCTGCCGGTGGAAGCAACCGAGCAGGCCGTGCTCGACTGCGCCGCGGCCGGTATCAAGGACATCTGGCTGCACCGGCACGTGGCCGGCGGTGTTTCCGACACCCGGGCCATATTCCGGGCCGAGGAAAAGGGGCTGAACCTGATCACCGGTTTCTGCCTGTTCATGTTCCTGCCCCGGGCCGGACTGATGCACAAGTTCCACGGCGCGATCATGAAGCTGTTCGGCATCTATCCCAAGTAACTCGTCTTAAACAACCTGCGGCGAAACCCGGCAGTTGTCAGGAAGCAAAACTGCAGACATCATTGTAAATACAAGCCCCGGCTGAAAGAGCAGGAGGATATCATGCACGTACTGGTAACGGGCGGCGCGGGATTTATCGGTTCTCACCTGGTTGAATACCACCTGGCCCGGGGTGACCGGGTTCATGCGCTCGACGACCTGTCGACCGGGCATCTTGCCAACCTGGATTCCTTCATGGGAAATACCGCCTTTCGTTTCGATCAGGCCGATATCCTGGCCTGGCCGGAACTGGAAAAAGCGGTGGCCTGGGCTGACCGTGTTTATCACCTGGCCGCACTGGTCGGAGTTTTCCGGGTGCTGGCCGAACCCGTCCAGGTGATGGAGGTCAACATCGCCGGCTCGGAGCGGGTACTGCGCGCCGCCCATGCCGGCAAATGGCGGCCCCAGGTGGTCATGGCATCCACTTCCGAGGTGTACGGACACGGAGTCCGCTGCGAGGCCTCGGAAGAGCCGGGCGGCGGCATGACCTGCGGACCGACCCGCGATTTCCGGGAGGATGATGACCTGATCATGAGCGCGGATAAAAGCCTGCGCTGGAATTATTCGATCAGCAAGCTGGCCGACGAAGCTTTCAGCCTGGCTTACGCCCAAAAGCACGGACTGCCGGTCACGGTGGTTCGTTTCTTCAACACCATCGGTCCCAGGCAGACCGGGAAATACGGCATGGTGGTGCCGCGCTTCATCGGGCAGGCCCTGGATGGAAAAGCGCTGACGGTTTTCGGAGACGGGTCACAGCGCCGCAGTTTCTGCGACGTGCGTGACACGGTGGCCGCCCTTGATCTGCTGGCCGCCAATCCCGCCAGCCAGGGCGAAGTGGTCAACGTGGGCAACCGCCAGGAAATATCGATCCGCGAACTGGCCGAGCTGATTATCGCCAGGTCAGGCGGTTCATCCACCCTGGAATTCATCCCCTACAAGCAGGCTTACGGAGAGGTTTTCGATGAAATCTATCATCGCCGCCCCTGCCTGGAAAAATTCAAGCGCCTGTCAGGCTACCGGCACCGCTGGACCCTGGAACAGACCATTGACGACTTGATCGGGCGTTCGCGCCGAGAGCGGGTCTGAGGAGATCATGGCCACGACTCCCTATTTCGTTTTAAGCCCCAATGCCGTCCTGAGCATGATCGGCCTGCTGCACGGCCCGGACAGGACGGTGCCCACTCCGCCTGAAGACTGGCGCCGGGCCAGGGTTGACGTGGTGATTCCGGCTTTCAACGAGGCGCACAACCTGCCCCTGGCCCTGGCTTCGCTGCTGCGCCAGACCCTGGTGCCCCGAAGCATCACCCTGATCGATGACGGCAGTTCCGACGACACCGTGGCCGCGGCCTCCGCCTTTGCCGCGGCCAACAGCCTGGATCTGCGGATAATCAAGCGGCAAAGCTCAATCGGCAAGACACCGACCATCAAAAGGCAGTCCCGGGAAAGCGACGGGGACGTCGAGTTCATTCTCGACGGCGACACGGTGCTTGAATCGGACAATTACCTGGAGCGTACCGTCGAGGAACTCTACAAGGCCAAGGGCATAGCCAGCGCCTGCGGGACCATTCTGCCCCTGCGCGACCGGGACCGCAGAAGGATAAGCCAGGCGGCCCCGGTTAAAAAGTACCTGCAGGCCCGGCCCGAAGCGGTTCTCTGCGTGGCCTGCGGACCATGGCGGCGTTTTCTGCGCGGCATTACGAATGCCTACCGGGATGTCCTCTACATGTTTCTGCAGAAATTCGTCTATCGCGGGCAGATGGTCTTTTTCGGCTCCATAACCAACCCGGTGGGTTGCGCCGTGGCCTACAAGAGAGAATACGTCAGGGAACTTTTTGCCCGTTACGAGCCTGTTCTTGGTGATGATCTGACCAATTCAGAGGACATTTTCATCGGTTTCGCCCTGAACAACAACGGTTTCCGCAACATCCAACTGGGCGATGTCTACGCCAGATCCGAGGAACCCGAGGCCAGCCGCCTGCCCCGCCAGGTTTACCTCTGGTCCTCGTCCTTCCTGCAAAGCGCCTACTACTTCAATGCCCTGGTGAAAAGTCCCTTCAAGGTTTTCAAACGCCGGCGGCACAACCGGAGGCGCAGTAAAAGACTCGGCCGCGATACCTGGCGCCGCGTGCGGGAGCCTTACCGCCAGCCCTTCGGAGAAGAATACACCCACAGGTTCGGCCGGCCCATCGGCTGGGTGATCCTGATGGGACTCTTTGAAAAGGTGTTCTTTCCCACGGCCCTGCTGATCATGATCCTGCTGCGCTTGTGGGAGCCCCTGCTGGTCACCCTGGTGTTTGAAACCGGGGTATCCCTGCTGATTCTGGGCCTGGTGGCCCGGACTCCGGGACGCACCCGCTTCTACATGAGCCGGCCGCGGGGCTGGAAATACGTCCTGAAGGGTTTGGCCGTCCTGCCGATCCGCTACCTGAGCCTGTTTTACGACCTGGTCACCATGACCGTCTTCGCCCTGCAGATCTGGGTTTTTAATGACCGGAGCTGGCGCAAATGAAACACATCGCCTGGATTTTGCCGGTTTTACTGTTCATCCTGCCCTTGAGCGCCCTGCAGGAGGAAGTGCCCGAAGCCGGCCTGCGGGCCGAGATGGAAGGCCGCTGGCAGGATGCCCTGGAGATTTACCGGGATTTCCTGCTCCGGCAGCCCCATAGAGCCGATTTATGGGTGCGGGTCGCCGATATATACGCCCGTCTGGGAAACACGGAGCAGGTGGTGGAGGCCCTGCGCCGGGCCAGCGCCGCCGCTCCGGGTCAGCCCCGGATCAGCTTTCAACTGTCCCAGGCCCTGGCCATGCAGGATGAGCCGGCACAGGCCCTGGCGGCCCTGGACAAGGCCTTGCGCCTGGAGCCCGACAATACGGAATACCTTCGTTCCCGGGCCGTGCTGGCCAACTGGATCGGCCGCCCCGCCCAGGCCGCCTCTGCTTACCGGCGGCTCAGCAGGCTGGAGCCGGACAACGACGAAACCCTGCTCAGCCTGGCCCGGGCCGAATCCTGGAGCCGGGACCTGGACCGGGCCGCGCTTAATTACGGGAAATACCTGGAAAAAAACCCGGAAAACAGTGCTGTCTTCCTGGAAGCGGTGCGGGTCGAGCTCTGGCGGGGAGATTATCAGCGGGCCCTGCTTTTGTTACAGCTTTACTCCGACAGGTTCGGTGCCGACCTGGAATACCGCAGAACCATGGCTGACGCCCTGGCCCGGGCCGGCAGGCCGGATCAGGCCCTGCCCCTGATCGAGACTTTACTGGCCGAGCAACCGGATGATTACGAGCTCCAGGTCAGCCGCACCATAGCCCTGAACAGCCGCAACCGGCACCGGGACGCTGAAGACAACCTGGAAGACCTGCAGCGGCTGCGGCCCGGTTCCCGGGAAACCGCCGACCTGGCCCGTTTCGTCAAAACCCCCCGGCGGCCGGCCCTGGGTCTGCGCTGGGGTTATTACAGCGATGTCGAAAGCCTCGGCTGGTCAAGCCGGCAGTTGTTCGCCCGGCTGGCTCCGCTGCCGGAGCTTCAGCTCGAGGCGGCGGCCTCCTGGGATTACCTGGAAGCCGAAGCGGGCCGGGGCCTGGAGCCTCTGGAGGGCGAATCGGGACGTCAGCTGAGCGTTTTCAGCGCCGGAGCCGAGGCCCGCCTGAGCCGCGACCTGCTGGTTTTTGCCCGGGCCGGGACCGCCCGCAACCAGGGGCATCCGGTTTTCTTCGCTTACCGGCTCGGGGCCGGACTGCGTTTCTCCGATAAACTTCGCCTGCGGCTCGAACAGGGCAGGTCGGCCTACCCGGTTTCGCCCCGGACCGTATCCCTGGACCTCAGGCAGGACGACCTGCGCCTGGAGCTGGACTGGGAAGCCGACCTGCGTACTTTCCTGAACCTGTCGGCCGCCTGGTCCGCCGTTTCCGATGAAAACCGCCGCTGGGAAGGAATCATTGCGCCCAGGCGGGCCCTGCTGCGCAAATCCGATTTCAACCTGGACCTGGGCTTGCGGGCCTGGTGGTTCGGTTACCGGCGGGAGGGCAACGGCTACTGGGCCCCGGCCTGGGTGCAGAGCTACATGATGACCCTGTTCTGTTACTGGAAAATCAGCTACAACGACGGCCTGAGCCTGAGCGCCGCCCTGGGGCCGCTGTCCGATGCCGATAACCGGCGTTTCCGCCTTGGCTCGTCATTTGACCTGGAAGCCAGTTTCGGTGTTTACCGCGACCTGCTGTTCCAGGTCCGGGCCGCTTACATCCGCAACCTGCGCCAGGCCAGCGGCGCATTCGACGCCTTCATGCTCGGCTTCTCCCTGGTTTACCGGCTCTGAGGCGCAGTCAGGTAAGACTTCCTGGCTGCCGGGGCGACTCGGTTTTGGGTTCAGCCCCCTTTTTCCTGTTTCAGCGGCATTTTCTTTTTCAGGGTGAATACCGGCTCGTTTTCAAAGCTTAAAAGATCCAGCATCAGGTACAAGTCCTCGGCTGAATTCACTTGTTCGCCGTTGATTTCCAGGATGATGTCTCCCGGGGCCAGGCCGGCGGCCGCGGCCGGGCTGTCCGGACTGACCGCGGTTACTGCCGCGCCTCCGCCTTCAACATCCCTGGCGCTCAGGCCGGGCCGGGGGAAGGGCGGCTGCAGATCGCGGTCGATACTGAAAACGAAATCGGCCAGGCCGCGGGAAAAAACGGCCTGCGCCTGCAGGCCGGCCGCCAGGCGGCGCAGCATGGGATGATCCCCGGCTTCTTCGGCCGCCGGCTTAAGCGCTGCCGGCACCAGGCTGACCAGTTTGCGCCGGCGGTCTCCCAGCCGGTAGCGGAAGGGAATGCCCAGGCCATAGGCCACGTGGGCGCTGCCGGCGATGATCACCCCGGTATAGCCCTTGTTTTCCGGCCTTTCCAGGAAGCGGCGCATGGAATCGGCCATGTAGGTGTCCCAGCAGACCTGGGCCTGGTAAACGTTTTCAAACCAGGCCGGGATCAGGGCTCCGAAATTGCCGAACATCTGCTGGATGTAAAAGCGATGCCCGGGATTGGCGACTTCGGAAAAAGGGAAGAGTTTTTGTTCGGCCCGGCTCAGGCTGGAAAAACCCTGGCGTGAGACCCGGCGCACGATTTCCCGCTCCACGTTGAGGCCGATGGCCCGCAGACCGTTTTCCCTGACCGTTTCCAGGACGGTGGCGGTAAAGAGAAAGGGCTGGCTGGAACGCCGGTACCAGCCGCTGGCCCTGACCAGGCCTTCACGGTCGAGGCGGCCGGCCAGGAAGTCGGCCAGGGCCGGGTCGTCTTCGCGCCGGAAGAACTCGAAACCGACCACGATCTTGTTGCCGAAACGCTCAGCCAGCATTTTCAGCAGATTGGACTGGAATTCGTGGCAGGCAAAACTGTCGTGGTATTCTCCGATGATGTAGACCGAACCAGGGCGCAGCAGGTCGGCGAATTCCTCCAGTTTTCCGCTGCGGCCGTCGGCGGTATGCATGACCAGCCCCCCGGCCAGGGCCGCGGGCTGATAACGATGCGGCGAATCCCCCAGGGGCAGAACATCGGTCTGGGCGGCCCCGAGTAAAGTCGTGATCATGATCAGCATAACGGTTGAAAAAGCAGCTGTTTCTTTTCTCATCCGGCACCTCGCTTTAAGTGGTCATTATAGCTCAGTGTAAAAAAAGCGGTAATCAGGAAAAAATTTTCTTGGCGGATTCTTTCAGTATATTTCCCTGGAAACCACCGGTTTAAGAGGCAGGGTCGGCAGGGGGCCGGGCCGGTTGACCAGGTAAACGGCCAGGAAGACGATCAGCATGCCCAGCCAGGTTTTCAGAGGCGGAATGGTGCTGAATACAAGGAAATCAAGCAGCAGGGCGATCAGGGGAGTGATGTAGCCGATGGTCGAAATCGAAACCGCGCTTTTCTCCTGTAAAAGCCGGTAGTAAATGACAAAAGCCAGGGCTGTGCCCACCGTGCCCAGGTAGAAGGTTGCGCCCAGGGCGGTCATGCTCGGCAGGGAACGGGGCAGGGGGGTGAAGATCAAACTGAGCAAGGCAAGAAAGATCGAACCCCAGAACAACTGGTGGAAGGTGACGCTTAAAGCCGGGATGCCCCGGGCTGTTTTTTTTACCAGCACCGTGGCCAGGCCTGCTGAAACAGCCGCCACCACCACGGCCAGGGAAGCAAGCATTACGGTTTTCTGGAACCTGGTCTGGAGCAGCTGGTCTAAAAAAACGAGCACTATGCCGAGGAAGCCCAGCAGTATCCCCAGCAGGACGGAGCGTGATATTTCGCGTTCAGTAAGGATGAGCCGGCTGAACAGGGCTGTGAACAGGGGAAAAGTGGCGAAGAAAATGGCGGTCACTCCGGCGTTGATGAACTGCTCGGCCCAGTAGATCAGGCCGTAATCGACAACGTAAACCAGCAGGGCGCAGAGCATCATCCAGTAATGCAGACCGGGTTTGGCCAGGCGCAGGCTTTGTTTCTTGGCCAGGGCATAAGCCAGCACACAGAACGTGGCCAGGGTAAAACGAAGTCCGGCCCCGATCAGCGGGGGAAGTTCGGCCACGGTCAGGCGGATGGCCAGCCAGGTTGAACCCCAGATCAGGCAGAGCAGGGCAAAAAGAAATCTTTTCATCCGGTTTGACATGGCCGCTATTTTAGCACGTGTTTTTCCGCCTGGCCATGCCCCCGGGTCGAGATGCCTGATATTCTGATATAATATCAAGCTCATCATGCTGCAGGTAAAAAATCTGACTTACGACATCGGCGGGCGCCGCCTGCTTGACGCCGTGGACTGGGTGATCCAGCCCGGGGCCCGGCTGGCCCTGGTCGGCCCGAACGGAGCCGGCAAAACCACCTTGCTGCGCCTGATCTGCGGCGAACTGGAGGCGCCTGCTCAATCCCTGCAGATCCCGAAGAACTACCGCATCGGCTACCTGCCCCAGGAAAGCACCGCGCTTGAACGTGGTACGGTCATGGCCACCGTACTGGCCGGCCAGCTTGAGGCGGCCGGACTGGAAAGCGAGATAGAACGCCTGCACCAGCGCCTGGCCGATGAAGAGCAGGACCAGGAAAATCTTTTGCGCCGCCTCGGGGAAGCCGAGAGTCGCTACCGGGCCCTGGACGGCTACAGCCTGGAGGCCCAGGCCGCCTCGGTCTTGTCCGGCCTGGGCTTCAGCCGTGATGACTTTTCCAGGCCGCTGGCGGAAATGAGCGGGGGCTGGCGCATGCGCGCCATGCTGGCCGGCCTGCTGTTGCGCCGGCCTGAACTGCTGTTGCTGGATGAACCGACCAACCACCTGGACCTGCCTTCTTTGGAATGGCTGGAACAATACCTGCCCACCTACCCGGGGGCCATCGTGGCGGTTTCGCACGACCGCTTTTTCATCGACCGCCTGGCCCGGGAAATAGTGGAATTGGACCGCGGCCGCCTGACGGCCTATAACGGAAACTACGCGGCCTATGAAGAGCAGAAGCAGACGGCCGAGGACCTGTTGCGCAAGAAATGGCAGGAAACCGAGACCGAGCGGGAGCGGCAATTGCGTTTCATCAACCGCTTCCGTTACCAGGCCACCAAGGCGGCCCAGGTGCAGAGCCGTATCAAGTCCCTGGAAAAACTGGAAAAGGTCGAACTGCCTCCACCCGCGCCCCGCCTTTCCTTTGACATCAGGGTCGAGACTCAGAGCTTCCGCGAAGTACTGCACATCAGGGATCTCAGTTTTCGTTACGAGGAAACCTGGGTGCTGCAGGAACTCAACCTGGATCTGCAGCGCGGGGAGAAAGTCTGCCTGGTCGGGGTAAACGGAGCCGGCAAGACCACCCTGACCAAACTGCTGGCCGGCCAGCTGCAGCCTCAAAAGGGGCGGATCAAAATAGGGGAGCGGGTGATCATGGGTTATTACGCCCAGCACCAGTCAGAAGCCCTCGATCTCGAAGCCTCGGTCTATCAGGAAGTGGCGGCTACCGCGGCCGACTGCCACGTGCCGCGCATCCGTGACATCCTGGGTTTGTTCCAGTTTCACGGAGAAGACATCCGGAAGAAAACCGGAGTGCTTTCCGGCGGGGAGAAAGCCCGGGTTTCCCTGACCAGGATACTGCTTTCCCCGGTCAACTTCCTGGTCATGGACGAACCGACCAATCACCTGGACAAGACGGCCCGGGCCGCTCTCGAGGAAGCTCTCGGGCGTTACAACGGCACCCTGCTGCTGATTTCCCATGACCGTTACCTGCTGGACAAGCTGGTCAGCCGGGTGCTGGAATTGAAGGACGGCCGACTGACCGAATACCTGGGCAATTATTCGGAATACCTGGCCCGGCGCAGGCAGGAATGTCCTGATATCGCTGAAACGGTTTTCAGCGCCCCGGCCGTGGAAAAACCGCCTCCAGGCCGTAAAAACCGGGAGCAGAAAAAAAGGGAAGCCGAGGCCCGCCAGCTCTTGAACCAGGAATTACAGCGTCTGCGGAAAGTGACGTCCGGGCTGGAGGACAAAATAGCGGCCCTGGAACTGGAAAGAAAAAAAATGGAAGATCTGCTTTCCGATGCCGCCACTTACCGCGACTCCGGCCGCGCCGTAACCCTGCAGAAGGATTATTCCGTCCTGCGTCGGGAACTCGAACAAGCCGAATCCGACTGGGAAAAGTCTCAAACGGAGTTGGAAGCACGTCTGGCTGAAAAGGAAGCCTCCTGTCGTTGAAGGCCGCGGCCGGTCACAACAGGCATATGCTATAATCGACGATGCGGGCAAAAAAGTTGAGGAAGTGCAAATGAAGGTACACCTGATCATCCCCCCGGTCGGTTACGTGGCCCAGCGCTGGAAAGAAGGATCGACCATGCCGCCGCTGGGCATTCTCTACGTGGCCGCCGTGCTGGAACGGGCCGATCATGAAGTCAGGGTCACCGCAGCCGAGGTGCTGGGCCTGGACTACCGCAGTATAAGCCGGGAAGTGGCCGAATTCGACGCTCCCCTGCTGGGGTTGACCATAACCACCGAGAACCGCTTCGACGTTTTCCAGCTGGCCGCGGCCCTGAAAAAAGATCATCCCGAAAAGATCATCATGGTCGGCGGCCCCCATGCCACCATGGCCGGCGCGGACATGATAGAGCATGTCCGGGAAATAGACCTGGCCGTGATCGGTGAAGGCGAGGACACGGTGCTCGAGTTACTCAACTGCCTGCAGTCGGGCTGGAACGAGGAAGAACTGGCCCGGGTCAGGGGCATCATCTTCCGGCGCTCGGGAAAGGTTTTTTTCAGCGGCCGGAGGCCGCTTATCCAGGACCTGGACGGCCTGCCCCAACCTGCCAAGCATCTCATCCCGCTCAAAAGCTATAACTTTTCCTGGCCGGTGTCCGGACGCCAGCTGCCGGCCGCCAACATGATGACTTCGCGCGGCTGTCCCTTCAACTGCAATTTCTGCTCCACCCCCGTGACCTGGGGTCGCCGGGTGCGCGGTTACTCGGTGGAACGCCTGATTGCCGAGATGCGCTGTAATATAGACCAGGCCGGGGCTGAATACATCTGGTTTTACGATGATACCTTCAATTTCAGCCGCG
The DNA here is from genome assembly GCA_964457225.1 of uncultured Clostridia bacterium. Classification (GTDB taxonomy): domain Bacteria; phylum Acidobacteriota; class Aminicenantia; order UBA2199; family UBA2199; genus CAYWEM01. The sequence goes on along the minus strand of CAYWEM010000003.1, from coordinate 171,207 downwards.
AGCGCCTGCATGCGGTCTGCCGCAGCATCATCAGGGAAAAGCTGAACATCCGCTTCGCCGCTGAAATCCGCATCGACGCCCTGGAGCGGGATGACCTGGAGATCCTGGCTGAAGCCGGTCTGCATTTTTTCTCCTTCGGGGTGGAAGCCGGTTCGGAGAGGGTACGCCGCGAGATCATCCACAAGAACATCGCCACCGAGAAAGCCTACCAGGTGGTTGACTGGGCCAACGAGCTTGGTTTAAGGCCCAATGCCTTCTTCATATTTTCCCATCCCACCGAGACCTGGAGCGAGGCCCGCCGGACCATCAAAATCATGGAGGATTTCCGGGAAAAAGCTGAAATATCGGTCTCCATCCTGCACATATACCCGGGCACCGAGCTGGAAAAAAGGGCCAGGACCGAGGGCGTTCTGCCGGCCGATTTCAGTTGGTCGCGCCACGATTCCCGGGTCAAGACCCTGCCGGCGGCCCAGGGTGATATCCCGCTTTACAAGGACCGCTTCACCTGGGCCCAGATCGGAGAATTGATCGTGCGCTGGTCCCTGGGCACGAAAAAAATATCCCTGCTGAAAAAAATACCGGAAGCCTTGAAAAGCATGCGTTCGCCCCGGGATCTTTTCAAGTACCTGGTAATCGGCCTGGTTTACCTGCGTTTCAGACTGTTTGGCAGATAGCCCGGCGCTGTTCGTCAAGCAGGTCGGCCAGGGTTTTTTCCAGGGGGATCAGCTGCCCGGCGCCGAAGCGCTGCTCGAACAGTCCGCCGTCGCCGATGATCACCGGTCGGTCCAGGGGGCGGAAGCGGGATTCCTCGACCTCAACTTCAATGGTCGTCCGGGCCTGGGCCAGCAGGATGTCGAGAATTTCCCTGATTGCCAGGCCTCTCCCTGAGCAGAGGTTGAAAATTTCACCTGACTTGGCTTCCAGGGCCGCGATCAGTATTTTGTCAGCGATATCACGCACATCGGAGAAATCACGCACCGCGGCCAGGTTGCCGACCCTGATCAGCTTTTCCCGGCGGCCGGCCTCGCACTCGGCTACCTGGGCGGCGAAATCCGGAGCCACGAAACTGCGGGTCTGTCCCGGCCCGGTGAAATTGAAAGGCCTGACCGTGATCACTTCCAGGCCGCGGCTCTTGCTGAAGAAAGCGCCGGCTTTTTCCATGGCCGTCTTGGACAGGGCGTAAGGGTTGCCGCTGTCCAGGGGGGAATTCTCATTCAGCGGTACGGCTCCCTGTTCGGCGTAAACCTCGGCTGAACTGGCCAGCAGTACCCGGCCGCCCGGGGCCAGATCACTCAGGGCTTCCAGCAGGTGAACCGTGCCCATGAAATTGACTTCGTAGGTCAGGCGCGGGTTTTTCCATGAGAAACCGACGTTGGAAACGGCCGCCAGGTGAATGGTCAGGTCCGGACGGATGGCCGCTATGGCCCGCCTGACCTGGGCCGGCCGGCGCAGGTCGACCTGCCGCCGGCGTACCCGCGGATCGGGACAGGGAGTGTCACCGATGCCGAACAGCCGCCACCCGCTTTTTTCATCGAGTCGACGGTAGATGTGCCCGGCCAGGAAGCCGCCGCAGCCTGTTACCAGGATTTTTTTCAGCGGGGCCTTCATTTGAAGTATTCACCCGCCGCGCCCAGGTTGCCAAGGGAAAAGCCGATCTGGAAGTGTGATTCCGGTCTCTGAGAGAAGGTATATACCCGGAACTGGGCGTAGAATACCAGGCACTGGTAATCGAAGCTGGCTCCGATGACTGCATAGCGGAATTCACGATCGCGGAAATCGTAATCCGCGCCTAAGTCAAACTTGATCGGGAAACCGGGCAGGTCCATGCCCAGGTGACCGCGGATGACACTGCGGTTGAAGATGAAATCCTCTCTTACGTAGGGGTTGTTGTAGCGGCTGAAACTGACCGAGGCGCTCAGGGGTGATTCTTCCCCCTCCACGGTCAGCCCGAGGTTAAGCCGGGACAGGTTGCCTTTCTGGTGGTTGAAGCTGGCCGAGGCGTCCAGGGAAAAGAAGCTGGCCGGTCTGAAGCGCAGGTTGCCGCCCAGCTCGGAAAAGGCCGGGTAGACTCCGTCCACTTTGCGGAAATAATTGGCTTCGGCCGGGTCCAGGTAATAGCGCTGGTTGAGCGCCAGCGACATTATTTCCCTGGCGTTTCCCGCCCCGGCGCGGGCCCGGCTGAAAAGCCTGGTGGCCAGCGTAAAACCGGCATAGGAAAAAGAAGGGTAATCGAGGTAATCGACCTGCAGCATGTTGTCGCGGTTCATCAGTTTTCCGGCCCAGCGGAAAACGAACTGCGGCTCGATGACGTGCTTGTAGCGGTTCTTGCGGCCCTCGTAAATACGGAAAAAAGTCGGCCCCTGCAGGGTGATTTCCGCGGTCTGAAAGCCGGCGTGCAAGGGCTGGTCGATGATTTCGCCGCTTTCCGGGTCGATCTGCTGGTTGTAAATCTTGTGGTTGCTCTCCAGAGTCAGGCCGAGCGAAAGCCAGGACGCCGGCACCACTGACAAGTTGTAGCGCGGAACGAAAGTGAAGCGCCGGGAATTGACGTCACGCAGGAAGACCGGTTCTTCCTCGTAGCTGATACCGGTGCGGCGCAGGCTCTGGTAGCCGGCCTGGAATGAGAAATGGCCCGGGAAGCCGCCCAGTTTCTGCTGTTTCATGTTCAGGCTGACATTGGGCAGGTATTGCAGGGTGTTGGAGGTGTTACTGAAAATGTAATAGGTTTCAAAACTGGATGCGGCCACTGAAAGGTTGAACCCGGCAAAGGACGCCGTCCAGTAGGCCGAGGAATTGAACCTGGTGCTCAGGACCCGCTCGAAGTCGTTGTCGAAATAACGCAGGAAATCGGGGTTCGAGGGGCGGTCTATGTCAACCACCAGCCTGGAGTTGAGAAAAGGCAGGCTCTGCACGTGCCTGGCTTCCAGGTGGTAGTCGTCGCGGCGGCGGTCAGCCTGGGGATTGTCGGGATCTTTCCGGTAGCGGAACAGCAGGAAACGTAATGTACCCGAAGCTTTCGGAAAGAGGTAGCGCAATTCCTGGCCCAGGCCCTGGCCAAGCTTGCCGTAGTACTCGTGATTGAGGGTCAGGTCGAGGTTGCGGCTGATGTTCCAGAAAAAGGCGTTCTGCAGGAAAAAACCGCGCAGGCTGGAAGAGCCGACATTGGGAATCAGGAAGCCGGTGGCCCGGCCGTCTTTCTGGATAGGGTAGCGCAGGTAGGGTATGTAGAAAACCGGAATGTTCTTGATGTGAAAAACGGCGTTGCTCAGGGCCACGTATTTTTCTTTCTTGATCTTGCCACGCCCGCCGGAAATGCGCCAGCGCGGCACCACCTGGACACAGGAAGTCAGATTGAGCCGTTCGAAGTCAAGGGTTTCGTTGTCAGTCTGCCGGATTTTGCTGCTTTTGTAGTTCAGAAAAGGACTGACCAGGCCCACGGCGTCGTAGAGCACCCCGCTGCGGGTTTGGGTGTTGAATTCCAGGCGGTCTCCGCTGATGGTCATGTCCGGGGTGGCGATCGTTACCCGGCCGACGGCTTTCAGGTCACTGGTCTTGATGTTGTAATCGATTTCATCGGCGTAGATGCGGTATTCCTCCCAGACGACTTCAACCTGGCCCACGGCCCTGATGTACTCCGAGGTATATTCCCTTACCTCGGCGAAGACATCCGGCAGTTTCACTTTAGCTGCCTGGGCCGGGAGCAGGGCTCCGATTGCCGAAAACAGCAAGATGAGCAAGGATACTTTCTTCATAGCCTGGGCAACTTTAACACACTATCAGGCAACGGGCAAGGGCTTTTCCGGTTGCTTAAAACAGCGGCGCTCGATGCTCGAACGTTGACACGCAACTCATTTCAGCCTATCATTAACTATCCCCCGCGAGCAAGGAATACCGACATGACTTCTCTGCAAAACATTTCCGAGGGCCAGGGGTTTGAACTGGCTTTCGCCGGCATGGCCATCGTGTTCACGGCCCTGCTGGCTATCACTCTGTTCGCCGCCTTACTGCCCGGCCTGCTGGGCCGGCTGGAGAAACGCTTTCCCTCGATCTTCGTGCTGGCCGGATCCAGCCACGAGCGTCACGAAGAGCCGGAAGAAACTCCCGGCCCGCAACTGGTCGCGGCCATAGCCTACGCCCTGGGCCGCGCCGGCCGGAATTCACCGCCAGGAAAGAACAAATGACCGTACTACTTGATTTTCTCACCAGTACCGGTTTCTCCCAGATGTCGCTGGGTAACGTGATCATGATCCTGATCGGCATCCTCTTCATGGCCCTGGCCATCAAGAAGGACTACGAACCCCTGCTGCTGGTGCCGATAGGCTTCGGCATCCTGCTGGGCAACATTCCCGGGATTCCCTCGATGGCCCTTGGAGTTTACGATGAAGGTTCGGTGTTCTATTACCTTTACTTCGGAGTCAAGCAGGGCATTTTCCCGCCCCTGATCTTCCTGGGTATCGGGGCCATGACCGATTTTTCCTACCTGCTGTCCATGCCCCGGCTGGTGCTGCTGGGAGCCGCTGCTCAGATAGGAATTTTCATCACCCTGATCGGCGCTCTCTACCTGGGTTTTACTCCCGCGGAAGCGGCGGCTATCGGTATTATCGGCGGCGCCGACGGGCCTACGGCTATTTTCCTGTCGGCCAAGCTCGCTCCGCACCTGCTGGGGGCCATCGCCATCGCCGCTTATTCCTACATGGCCCTGGTTCCGGTGATCCAGCCGCCGATCATGAAACTGCTGACCACCAGGAAGGAGAGGCTGATCCGCATGAAGCCGCCGCGCAAGGTTTCCAAGATGGAAAAGATCGTCTTCCCGGTGATCGGCCTGGTCATCGCGGCCGGTATCGCCCCGGGGTCGCTTTCCCTGGTCGGCCTGCTCTTTTTCGGCAACATTCTCAAGGAAAGCCTGGTCACCGAGCGACTGGCCAACACGGCCCGCAACGCCCTGATCGATATCGTCACCATCCTGCTGGGCATGTCGGTCGGGGCCAGCACCCAGGCCCAGGTCTTCCTTACTCCACAATCTTTGATGATATTCGGCCTGGGGGCCCTGTCCTTCGCCATCGCCACGGCCGGCGGCATCCTGTTCGCCAAGTTCATGAATCTCTTCCTGAAGGAAAAGATAAACCCGCTGATCGGCGCGGCCGGTGTGTCAGCGGTACCCGATTCAGCCCGGGTGGCCCAGATGATGGGCCTGCGCGAAGACCCGGAAAACCACCTGCTGATGCACGCCATGGCGCCCAACGTGGCCGGGGTGATCGGTTCGGCCATCGCCGCCGGTGTTCTCTGGTCGGTCATGGTTAAATAAAATGCCAGGAAAAACAATGAAAAAGAAAAAAATCAAGTTTATGTGCACTGCTTTTCGTGACGGTTTCCAGTCGGCCTACGGGGCCCGGGTCTTCACCAGGGATTTCCTGCCGGCGGTCGAAGCGGCCCGCGAGGCCGGCATCGATTACTTCGAGGCCGGGGGCGGGGCCCTTTTCCAATCCCTCTACTTTTACTGCAACGAGGACGCCTTCACCATGATGGATGAATTCCGGCGCTGCGCCGGGCCTGATGCGGACCTGCAGACCCTGGCCCGTGGCGTCAACGTGGTCGGCCTGGAATCACAGCCGGCCGATATCATTTCCCTGCACGCCAGGCTGTTCAAAAAGCACGGTATCAGCACCATCCGTAATTTCGACGCCTTGAACGACGTGGAAAACCTTATCCACTCGGGCCGGGCCATAGTCGATGCCGGGCTCAGGCACCAGGTCTGCGTCACCATGATGGAATTGCCTCCAGGCTGCAGCGGGGCCCATGACCCCGATTTCTACGAAGCCACCCTGCGCCGCATCCTGGAAGCCGAGATTCCCTTTGATTCGGTCTGTTTCAAGGACGCTTCCGGCACCTCGGTGCCCGCCACGGTTTACGAGACCATCAAGCGGGCCCGCAAGATCCTGCCGGCGGCCACCTCGATCCACTTCCACACCCACGAGACGGCCGGAATTTCCCTGGTGGCTTACCAGGCCGCCCTGGAAGCGGGCGCCGATGCCATTGACCTTTCCCTGGCTCCCTGCTCGGGCGGCACCTGCCAGCCCGACCTGCTGGTCATGTGGCACGCCCTGCGCGGCAGTAAATATGAACTGGACATCGACCCGCTCAAGGTGCTCAAGGCCGAGGAAGTTTTCAAGGAATGCATGAAGGATTACTTCATGCCCCCCGAGGCCACCGCGGTCGAGCCCCTGATCCCCTGGAGCCCGATGCCCGGCGGCGCCCTGACAACAAATACCCAGATGCTGCGCGACAACGGCATCATGGACAAGTATCCCGAATTGATCAAGGCCATGGGCGAGGTAGTACGGGCCGGCGGTTTCGGCATCTCGGTCACCCCGGTTTCCCAGTTTTACTTCCAGCAGGCTTTCAACAACGTCATCTTCGGTCCCTGGCAGAAGATCGCCGAGCCCTACGGCCGCATGGTGCTGGGCTATTTCGGCCGCACCCCGGTGCCGCCGGATTCACAGGTGGTATCCCTGGCCCGTGAACAGCTCGGCCTGGAACCGACCACTGAATCGCCGATCGAGCGCAACAACCGCGATCCCAAGAAGGGAGTCGAAGCGGCCCGGAAGATTTTGCGGGAGCAGAACCTGCCCGAAAGCGATGAAAACATCTTCATCGTGGCCACCTGCGGGGAAAAGGGCGTGACTTTCCTGCAGGGCCGGGCTGAAATCGGGGTGCGTAAACTCAGCGCCGAAAAAAAGGAAGCCGCCGCCCCGCTTGACGGGATCTTTTCCCTGACTGTCGACGGCCGGCCCTTTGACGTGGCCCTGGAAGGGGAGTACGTGCGGGTCAACGGTACGGCTTACAAGGTGGATTTGCAGGCGGCCGGGGGGAACGGCAAACCGGAAGCGCAGGCCGCGGCCGGCAACAACGGGGCGACGCCGATCAAGGCGCCCATGCCCGGCAAGGTCTGGAAAATAACCGCCCGGGTGGGTGAGAAACTGCGCAAGGGCGATACCGTGCTGGTACTGGAAGCCATGAAGATGGAGACCAGGCTGAACACCCCGGTGGCCGGCACGGTCAGGGAGATCAAGGTGGCCGAGGGCGACATGGTCCAGACCGGGGTCCTGCTGGCCAGCGTGGTTCCGGACTGAAAAAGCCGGGGGCAGGCGAAAAGTCGCAGTAGTTCTCCAGGCGGAGCAGACTGCATTCTTACCCGTACGGGCTGTCTGCCGGGTGGAAAGTTACGTTCAAGTCCAATTCCAGGGTCGAAACTATTGGACCGCCTGCAGAACTTCACGGATTTTTTCGGACAGACCTTTCATGGAAAAAGGCTTCTGGATGAAGTTGTCGCCTTTTTCCAGGACTCCGTGCCGGGAGATGACGTCAGCGGTGTAGCCGGACATGAACAGGCATTTCATTTCCGGATGGATGGTCAACAGGTTGCGGGCCAGTTCCCGGCCGTTCATCCCGGGCATGATCACGTCGGTCATCAGAAGGTTTATGGAACTGCTGTACTCCCGGGCCAGATGAAGGGCCTCGATGGGGCTGGAGGCTCCCAGTACTGTGTAACCGAAGCTTTCCAGCATGTTCAAGGTCATGCGCAGGATAGCCGGTTCATCTTCCACCAGCAGGATGGTCTCATGGCCGCGGACCAGTTGCGGTTTGGCTTTTTTCGCCTGATCCGGAGCTCCATTCAGATGCAGCGGCAGGTAGATATTAAAGGTCGTCCCCCGGCCCGGCTCGCTGGAAACCTTGATGAAACCTTTGTTCTGCTTGACCGCGCCGAAGACAGAGGGCAGACCCAGGCCGGTGCCTTGGCCGACTTCCTTGGTGGTGAAGAAAGGATCGAAGATATTGGCCAGGGTCTGCCGGTCCATGCCGCAGCCGTTGTCGCTGACCGCCAGCAGTACGTACTCACCGGGCACGAATTCGGATTCTTGTTCGAGGCCATGCTCCCCGGTAAACAAGACACTGCCCGTCTCAATGGTGACCCGGCCCGGGCCTGAAATGGCATCCCGGGCATTGACACAGAGATTGGCCAGGATCTGGTCGATCTGGGACGGGTCCATTTTGACCGGCAGGGATGTTCTGCAGGGTTTCCAGAGCAGTTCGATGTCTTCACCGATGAGCCGGCGCAGCATCTTGAGCATACCCGCTACGGTTTCGTTGAGTTCAATAGACTTGGGCGCGATAGTCTGCTTGCGGGCGAAGGCCAGCAGTTGACGGGTCAGATCGGCGGATCGTTTCCCGGCCTTCAGCACCTCCTGCAAATCGGCATGGAGAGGCTGATCCGGGTTCACCTGCTCCAGGGCCATCTCGGTATGGCCCAGGATCACGCCCAGCATGTTGTTGAAGTCGTGAGCCACTCCCCCGGCCAGCCGACCCACGGATTCCAGCTTCTGGGCCTGCGCCAGCTGGGCCTGGAGCTTGGCTCTCTCCTCCTCGGCCTGCTTGCGCTCGGTGATGTCTCGGGAAATGCCGATGATGCCTTGCAGATTACCTTGTGAATCCAAGTATTTTGTCTTGAGTGTATCTAAAAGTACCTTGCGGCCGTCGGGATAGTCAATCCATTCTTCGTTGTGGCGGGGACCTCCCGATTCGAGCATCTTCTGGTCGTTCTTGCGAAACTCGACTGCTTCCTGCTCACTGTAGAGGTCAAAATCCGTAACGCCCGGGATTTCTTCTTTTTTCCGGCCCACATGCCGGGCGAATTCAGCGTTGCAGCCCAGGTAGACACCCTCCAGATCTTTGTAGAAGACGATGTCCGGTATCGAATCCAGCATTGAAGTGATCAGGCCCGCTTGTCGCCGGTTCTGTTCTTCAGCCAGTTTTCGTTCGCTGATGTCGCGAACCACCCCAAGAAGGTGAGAACACCCCCTGTATTGTATTACGCTTCCCCTGATCTCGATATCAAAAGGGGTGCCGTCCTTGCGGATATCGACCGACTCGGCGACAAACAACTCGCCCTTTGTAGCTTTTACGATGAATTCCTTGAACAGGAACTGGTAGTCGGGGTGCACGATGTCTTTGCCGCTGAGCCCGATCATCTCTTCATATGAATAGCCGTACATGCTGCAGGCTGCGGGATTGACTTCCTTGATGACACCATTGAAATCGAAAATGAGAAGCGTATCATTCGATGCTTCGAATATGCCTTGATACTGCGCCTCCTGCATGGATCGCGTTTTTTCCGCCTTCTTTCTCTCGCTGATGTCCTTGGTTACGGCAAATATGACATTTGAGTCGCCCAAGTTAACTTTCCCGGTAGATATTTCGACGGGATAGATGGTGCCGTCCTTGCGCTGGTGCTCAGCTTCCACAGTAAACCTGAACCCCGGTTCCCACCCGCTCCAGGTCTGGATAATTTCATCCCGGGACATATTGATACTGCTTTTTGCCGGAAGAAGGTCTAACACCGAGAGGCCCAGAAGTTCCTGCCTGGAATAACCGGACCGAGTGCAGGCCACGTTGTTGACTTCCAGAATGCGGCCGGCCATATCGTGGATGAAAATGCCTTCAATTGACTTGTTGAAGAAAGCACGGTACTTCTCCTCGCTCTCCTGCAACTCCCTGGAGCGTTTTTCCAGCAGGTCTTCGGCCCTCAGCAGGGCACGCTCGCGGCGGGCCCGGACGCACAATTCAATGAGAAATTCCGCTTCGAAGGGCTTGCGCAGGTATGCCGACGCACCCTTTTTCATCCAGCTCAGGGCCAGTTCCGGCGTGGGATCGGTGGTCATCATCAAACAGACGCACTCGGGCCTTTGCTTCAGGAAGTCTTCAAGCAATGCCTCGCCTGTGCCGTCGGGCAAATGGTAATCCAGAACAGCCAGGTCGTAGTCCGTCCGGCTGAAGGCCGCCTGGGCCTCTCGGAAAGTAAATGCCGTATCCGCCCGGTAGCCGTGAGCGTCGAAAGCTTTTTTGAGCATGCCGGCCAAAGCTTTGCCGTCTTCAACGATCAGCACCCGCGGTCGGCGGCGCACTTCCCGGCCCAACAGCAGGGCCCGGGCCATGGTGATGAATTCTTTGCCGTCAACCGGCGCGGGCAGGAAGGCGTCAGCCCCGATGTCAACGGCGATGCTTTCAGGCTCATCACCGGCAAAGGTGGCCGAGACCACCAGGATCGGGACTTCGTTGAAGGCAGCGTACTCGGGCGAGCGCAGCAGGCGGCAGAAGCGCCAGCCGTCGAGGCCCGGCATGTACAGGTCGGTCACTATCAGATCGGGAGGAGTGTCAGGGTTCATGGCGGCCAGTGCCGCCTCCGGGCCTTCAAAGGCACTGGTTTCAATGCCGGCCCGGTTCAGCATCCCGGCCAGCATGCTGAGCTGGATCGGGTCATCGTTGACTACTATTGCTTTACGTTGTTCTTTTTCAGCCATGAAAGGGCTCCAGCTTGTTTTTGTTTCGAGTGCGGCCGGTATAAGTCCCGGCAGCGACCGACGGTTAAAGGCCGGCAGGGTTTAGTGAACATTATAAACCCTTCTTCCCACACCTGGGATGATAAGGGCGGAGTGTTATTGTGTCAACTTTTTGTCGGGCCTGGTTGCCCGGAACTTTAAAAACATGCTATAAAACTTTTTGGAGCATTGCCGTGATCTTCCGTGAAATAACCGTTCAAGACGTGCCGGAACTGATTGTCCTGCGGACGACGACCCGGGAGAATGCCCTGAGCATGGAAGAACTGAATCGTTTGGATATCACCGAAAAGAGTGTGAGGGCTATGATAGGCGCGAGCCACCGGGGCTGGCTCTGCGAATCGGACGGCCGCATCGCCGGGTTTGCCATGGGCGATCGGCGCAGCGGGGAGATGTGGGTGATTGCTCTGCGCCCGGAATTTGAAGGCCGCGGGATCGGCGCGGAACTTTTGACCCGGGTTGAGGACTGGTTGTGGTCAGAGGGCTGGGAGAGCATCTGGTTGACCACCGATCTCGATCCAAATCTCAGGGCCTACGGCTTTTATCTCCGCCAGGGCTGGACGGACTGGCGTATCAGCGACGGCCTGCGCTACCTGCAGAAAAACAGGCGGCAGCCCTGAAATGGTTCAAACGTGGAATAAAACCCGGGAACCGTCCGCAAAACAGGTCGCGGAACAAGCAGGCCGGGCCTGGTTGCCGACCGGCGCGGGAACAGACCAGGCGACTCCCCGTTTATTTTTCCGCTGCTTTTAGGGCGGCCTTCAGAAGCTCCCGGGAGCAATAGCCGGGATCGCTATTGCTCAGTCTTGAATACAATTCCAGGAAGAAATCTTCACCGTAGTTCCAGGCATACTTTTTATCCGGATAGATCATCATGTTGAAGTGCATGGCCAGGCATTCGTAAGCCCGGTAAAGGATGCCGAAATCATGCCCGGCGTCCATGAATTCACGGAACAGATCAAAGAGGATATGCGTTCCGACTTCATGGCTGATGAATTTTTCCAGGTAATCCAGATCGTCGCCGACGAAGAAAACATTGCGTTCATAACCGACCGAGTTGGCCGAGGGGCCGTTTTCAGCCGCGCTGACCAGCAGAATTTCATAACGGGGGAATTTAAACTCCCGGCCGGTCAGTCTCTGCCAGGTTCCTACAAGATCCCTCTGCTTCAGAACCGGATTGAGAGCGGCTGCCGCGGCTTCGAGCCGCTTTTTTTCGCCCGGCCAGACCTGCTCCAGGTAAGGGCCGTAATTACGGATATACACCGCTGAAAGCTTGCTGACGGGCTCCAGCAGGTCTTTGTACCGGGCAAATGGCGTTGAAAAAAATTCGGGCGGAGTCAGCCATTCCTTCAGGTTTTCCAGGCGCTTGCCGTATTCTTCGAACCAGGGCCGGGCATCCTGAGTCCTGATGCCGTTCTCAAGCAGAGAAAAGTAGGTCTTTAATTCTGCTTCACTTTCAAGATTCAGGTACACGGGCACAAAGACAAACATGAACGTGAGGGAGCCTGAGTCACCGTCTCCCCATTTGAGCAGTCCGCGTTTGTTACGCAGAGTCGCCAGGTCTTCGGGGAAAATGGAATCGGCATGTTTTTCCGCGTATTGGGAATCATAAGCGATATTGGCTACGGCCATTAAATGGAAGACGTAATTGGTGAACGGTTCGACCAGGCAAACTACTTCACCGGTGTTTCCGGGTTTGTCCGAAACCGGGCCTTGTCCGCGAACCGATCCGGGTAGCAGTCGACCGAACAACAGGCAGGCAACAAGAAAAACGAAAGCATGGCGATAGAGAAAACCTGGTTTAAAAATCATAATTCAACCTCCGATTCATATAGACGGAAAAAAAACCGGAAAAGTTCTCAGGGCCTGATTTTCCGGTTTAAACATTCATTCATCCGGATGGAATTATACCGGGAAAGGCGGAACAGCAGCCTGGTGAGGCTGGAATGATAAGTGTTCGATTTCTGCACAAAAAAATCTGTTTTGTTCCTTAATGAGGACAGTTCAATTGCCGGGGCCCTGGCAGGATTCTTGCATTGTGAACACTATGAGTCACAGAAAACTCGGAACTGAGTTGACCGGATTGAGGCATTTCTCAATTCTGACCGGAAGATCTTTAACTCTGCCGAGCCAAAACAAAGGAGGAAAAATGAATCACAAAAAAAACAAAGGCCGGGCACTGAATCGAGGAAAAAAAAGAGGGCGATTTCAGGCTGACCGCTGTTTCTGCGGATTGCTTCGGGGGGAAAAGGGCAAGGATCACGTTTTATTGCTTTTTTCTTTGTGATAGAATTCAACCATGAAAAAACAAGTTTTATACGTGGTATTTCTCGGAATGGCGGCCCTGTTTTTCTCCGCCTGCTCGATAACTTTCCCCGATTCTCCCTTCTACGATTACCGGCCTTACCGTATCATCCTGCAGGTTGAGCCCAGTTTCGCCGAGGTCTTCGTCGACGGTCACTACGTCGGCCAGGCCTACGAATTTTCCAGCGAGCGCACCTCGCTGCGCCTGGCTTCCCGGCGGACGGAAGTACTGCTGGCCCTGCCGGGCTACCAGGATGAGTTCGTAGATTTGCGGGCTTATTCCAGCCGGATGGTGACCGTGCGCCTGGTCATGGTTCCCGAGCCGGGCACCGTGCCGACGACGGAGTCCCGGCCCGCGATTCAGACTCCGGCCGAGAACGAAACCGCTTACCAGTTCAGCGAAATCGAAGCCAAGGAGCCCCCGCCGGATGCCGATCCCATGCTGGATCCGGCCAGGTATACCGAAGTGGTTTTGCTGGTCAACGTCGAGGATGCCTCAATATACGTCAACGGCGTTTTCTGGGGCCTGAGCCCGGCCGGCGGCCGCATCGAAAACGCCCGCCTGGCCCTGGGAAAAAACCTGTTCGAGGTTTTCAAGCCCGGTTACCAGGCTTTCCGGCGTGAATTCACGGTCAACGCCCCGGAAAAGGAAGGGCAGAAGCGGGAAATAGTCATCGAATTGCAGAAGTAGCCGGTCTGGGAGCGCGGTATCCCGCTGAGTGAAACCAGTCTGACTACTGGTTTATCTTGATGTCCTCGACCTTGGATTCAATGCGGAAGAAATTGTAATTACCGTAGTTGATGGTGATTTTCGATTCCACAGCTCTTTCTCCGTTTCCGTCCTGGTAGCCTTGCTCAATCAGCACCCGGCTGGGGAACATCAGGCCTTCCTTGGCCAGCCCGAATTCACTGCGGTACAAGATCAGGGGCCGGGCTTCCAGATCCCGGGCCTGTTGCTGGATCTTTTCAAAGCCGGAGATGACCCGGGGATGCCAGTCGATGCTCAGCACGGCCCCGTCCCGCTCCCTGATTCTAACCCGGCCCATGACCATGTCCCGGCGCAACTGGAAAAGCGGCAGGGCCTCGACCAGGTAGTAGTCGTCTTCTCTTTCCTGCTCCACTGCCAGCAAGCGGTAGAAGTAGTCCTCCTGGATATCCGGCGCCAGCAGGGCGATCGGGCCGAAAACGGTTTTTTCGATTAAAAAGCTCCTGGTTTCCTGGCCGCTTTCAGTCACGCTGATGTTTTTCCTGCCGATCCTGACTACTTTTCTCGATTCGTTGACCCGGCCCTCTTCGTTCATTATCTGGTAACTGTAGAGATAACGATAAACCCGGGGCTCGCGTTTTTTGATCCAGGGGCTGAATGGAGAATGACGATTCCAGTCAAATGCCGATATTTCCTCGACGATTTCCTCATCACAGACGTAATGAAAGACCGAGCGGTAAAGCCGGCGGCAGTACTCGGCGGCCCGGTTCAGCACCCGGGCCGGGACCTGGGCCGATACTTCCGCCCGGCTGCGTTCCAGGCCCTGCCAGAGCCTCATGACGCGGCGCCGGTCTATGTTGTACTCGTGATCCCAGGGCCCTTCCAGGCCCAGCAGTGCGTTGTTGTAGCTGTCCCAGGCCAGCCTGACGAAACTGGTGTACAAATCGGCATTCCGGTTTCCAGAGGCCCTCAGCATGGCGGCGCTTTCATCCACCAGGCGGGCTTTTTGCTGGGATACAGCGCCTCTCAGGAAAAGGTCGTAAGCAGCGGCGAAGTCCCCCTGCCCGGCATAAGCCCGGGCCGCCTGGTCCAGCCCGGAGGGATGATCTGCGCGCTCGAACCAATGCACGGCCTTTTCCAGTTGGCCGCGATCCAGGCAGGCTTCGGCCAGCAACAGGCAGATCTCGGCCGGAGGCGACCAGCCGATAGCCTGGAAGTACTTTTCCGCTTTTTCCGGCTGGCCGGCGGCGATCATTTCTCTCATTCTCCGCAGAAATTCCTGGTCATCACCGTTGAGCAGGCCGGTGCCGGCCGGCTGTAGAAAAAGAAGCAACAAGAGTATGGCGATGACTCTCATCTATTCTCAGGAGGCATTTCCGGATCGGCTTTTGGTCGGCATGGTCTGCAAAAGACTGCTGACCGTGCCGACCATGCCGGCTATATCGGCCAGGTTGGCCGGCAGGATCAGGGTGTTGCCCTGCTTCGCCAGGTTGCCGAATTCCTTGATGTACTGTTCGGCCACCCGCAGGTTGACCGCTTCCTGCCCTGCGGGAGCGGAGATGGCCTCGGCGATGCTGCGAATGCCTTCGGCCGTGGCCGCTGCCACCAGCTCGATTTCCTTGGCTCTGCCCTCGGCTTCGTTGATGCGCTTGGTTTTTTCTCCTTCCGAACGTTTTATGGCTTCCTGCTTAAAACCCTCAGCGACGTTGATCTTGGCTTCTCTTTCACCTTCAGACTCGGCGATGGCGGCCCGCTTGGCCCGCTCGGCGCGCATCTGTTTTTCCAGGGCGTCTTTGACGCTTTGCGGAGGAGTGATGTTCTTGATCTCGTAACGGGTGATCTTGACCCCCCAGGGATCGGAGGCCTTGTCCACGGCCTGGATTATCTGGGTGTTTATGGTCTCCCTTTCCTCGAAAGTGCGGTCCAGCTCAAGTTTGCCGATTTCCGAGCGCATGGTGGTCTGGGCCAGTTGCGAAGCGGCAAACATGTAGTTTTCAATGCCGTAACTGGCCTTGACCGGATCGACCACCTGCAGGTAAAGCACGCCGTCCACTTCCACGGCGATGTTGTCCCTGGTGATGCAGGATTGCGAGGGCACGTCTATGGCCACTTCCTTCAGCGAATGCCGGTATGCCACCTTGTCGAAAAACGGGATCAGGATGTGAAACCCTGCTTCCAGGGTTTTGGCATATTTGCCCAGCCTTTCGACTATGAAGGCTGATTTCTGGGGCACGATGCGGGCGGTCTGGAAAACAGCCACCAGCACGAAAAGGGCGAAAGCCAATGATACAAAAAGTCCGATATCCATGTTTTACCTCCCGGTTGCCGCTACTTTCAGGGTGATGCCGTCCCGGCCGATTATGCAGGCCCTGGCTCCGGCGGACAGAGATTCATCAGCCACTGCACTCCAGATGGCGCCCTTGAATTCGACCGCACCTTCCAGGGAACCCGGTTCAATCGGCTTGATCACCAGCACGGTCTTGCCTGCGAATTCTTCGAGATTGACTTGCGGATCCTGAACTGAACTGGTGTGGCCGCGGAACTTGCCCTGCATCCGGCGCCGCAGCAGGCCGATCAGGGCCAGGGATAGCAGGGCGAAAACTATTATCTGAAGAGGTTGTGAAGGAGTCAGGCCGAGAAAGGTGGTCAGGGCGACGATCCAGGCGCTGACTCCGAAAAAGATCAGGATGACTCCCGGCACGGCGAATTCCAGCAGGGCCAGGACCAATCCGACCAGCAACCAGATAACTGCGGGACTCAAGCTCATTTTTTCCTCCTCGCGCCGGGCCGCCTGAACAGCGGAGCGATATTACAAAAAACATGAACGGGCAGTCCCGAAAAACCAGTTTCAGCGCTTCGGGAATTTTAAATCAGGCGGACTTGACTGTCAACTTCGGGGTCGCCGGGGGATTGATTTCAAGACTGATTTGCGGTACTAAAGAGTAATGGCAAATTCCATCGCGGAATGTCCCCTGCCCCTGGTTTTCAGAAGAATATACCGGGAGAGACTGAGCGGTTGCCTGGAAGTTGAGGCTGGCGGAACCCAGAACCGGCTTTTCTTCAACGAGGGAGAACTGCGGGCCGCCCGCTCCGATGACCCTGATTTCCGGCTTGGGGCCCTGCTGGTGGCCACCGGCTCGATTTCCCCGATTGACCTTAACCTCTTTGATCCGCTCCTGAGGGTGCGGGGCGAGGAACAGGTCGGAACTGTGCTGGTCGATCTTGGCCTGATCAGCGCTCCGATCCTGGAACAGGCGCTGAAAACCCAGATGATCAGGATCAGCGCCGCCCTGTTCCCGCTGACTGAAGGTTGCTGGGATTTTCAAACCGGCCGGTGTGAAGCCGATGTCGAACCGGGAAGCGCCCCGGCCTCGGCCACCCTGATGATGGCCGGAGTGAACAAGATAAAGGATTTCAGTTTTTACCGGCAGCGTTTTGCCTCGCTATGCCCCAAGCCGGTCGAACTGCCCAAGCAGGCCTCGCCCCGACCCAGCCCGATTCAACGAGCCTTCATCGAGCGTATCGGCCGGCATTTCCCCTGTCCCGGGGCCGAGATCGCCGATCGGCTGAAAATGGATGAAACCTTCTGCTGGCGCACGCTGCTGCTGTTTTTCCTGCTGGGCTGGATTGATTTCACCATCGGTGTTGCCGACAGTTCTCAGGTCGATTTTGAAGAAACGGTTGTTTCGGCCGGCAAGGTTGTTGAAGCTCCGGATAAGAAGAAAGACATGCAGACCATTTTGGAGGAAGCGACTGGAATTCCGGGTTTTTCGGAACAGCCTGAGCCGCAGAAAAAGGAAACCCTGAGCCCGGAAACTCCTCCATATCAACCGGTTCAAATGCCCCCCGTTGATTCAGAACCCGTTCAGGCTCAGCCGGAAGCCGCGCAGGCATCGGCTGAAGCGGCCGCTGATCAGGATTTAAACGCTGAACAATGCTATGAACTCGCTGAAAGAGATTTTGCCGGCCGCAACTACTATGCCGCGGTCGGCTGGCTGGAAAAAGCCTTGCGCAAGGGGCCGGAAAGGGCCAAGTACCACCTGTTGCTGGGCCGGGCCCGCATGCAGGTGCCGCGCCTGCGCCATGACGCCGAGAGCAGTTTTCTGAGGCTGGCCCGCCTGGAATCCTGGAACGCCGAACCCTATTACTACCTGGGCGAGTTGTACCTCCTGGAAGGTATGGTGCAGAAGGCTGAAAGACAATTTCAGAAAGCACTGGAACTCAACCTGGAGCACAGCCGGGCCGGATTCCGCCTGGATCAGCTTTTACCAGGCCGTCCCAGGAAGAAGCCCGATCCGACCTCCGGCCGCAAATGACTTTTTTCGTTTCCGGTCTTCAATGAAAACGCCGGTGAACGTCGGGCAGTGAACCGGCCAGCCATTCCAGGTAGGCGTGTGCCTCGAGTTCGCCGCTGCGCCACCAGCCGGTGATCAATCCGGATCGCTCCAGTTCGTACCATTCGTTTTTCTCGGATTCTTCCAGGAAAGAGGGCATTCGGTCTGCGAAGGCGCTGCCGGCCAGGGGAAAGAAGTGATGCACCTGGATCCTGACCGCCCGGCGGTGCTTGATTTGCCTGAGCAGGTCAAGGTTTTCCAGTCTTTCCGCCCTGGTTTCCTCCGGCAGGGCCAGGATCAGGTCCAGGTTGACCTTGAAACCACGGGAATTGGCCAGCTCGACGGCTTCCATGACGTCTTGCAGGCCGTGGCCGCGGCCCAGGTCGGCCAGGCGTGATTCCAGGCCGCTCTGCAGGCCGATGGTCAGGCTGCGGTTGCTGACGAACCGGGCCAGCAGATCGGTTTTTTCCGGATCCAGGCTTTCCGGCCTGATTTCCGAAGGGAAAATGCCGTATTCCACCTGGGGCAGGCCCAGCTCGCGACAGCATTCCAGGATGAAGGGCAATGCATCCACCTGCAGGCCAAGGGATTCAGAACCGGGTAATTCCAGGCCGGAGGGATTGATGAAATTCACCCGCCGGGCTCTCCTGGCAGCCAGGATTTCAAGCCAGCTCCGCACGGAGTCGAGATTTCTTGAGCGGGGCTCTATGCTTCCGGTTTGGCAGAAGCGGCAATGGTGGCGGCAACCCCGGACCAGTTCCAGGGGCGGCAGGCGTTCCAGGTGACGGGATACGGGCAGGTAGGCGCTGAAGTCGACATTCCGGCCCGGCAGCAGGGCTGGCAGTCCGGCCAGGGAACCCGATTCCAGGGCCCGGCCGAAGTCGAGAAAAGTCTCTTCGGCCGGACCGCTGAAAACGAAGTCAAAGCCGATGCGGGCTGTCAACTCGGGATCGCCCGTGGCCTGCGGGCCGCCGCAGATCAGCAGGCCTCCAGGCCGCGGCAGTGCCTCCAGCTCGGCGGCTATCAGCGGCAGGTGCGGAGTCATGAAGGAATAGCAGATCAGGTCTTCCGGGCCGAAGTCAGCCAGCTCTTTCGGATCAGTGCATATTCTTATGTCAAAGGCCTGATCGAGACCGTGTTTTTCCCAGATGTTCAGCAACAACGGCCAGCTCAGCCGGTTGAAGGAGAATTCCCGGAAAAACACCCGCCGGAGTTTCATTTTCCGGCCAGCAGGCTGATGTAGAACAAGTCGTTTTCCAGCTTTCCGGGCAGTAAATAGCAGCCGTGTGAACTTTCCCTGAATCTGAACCCCAGGGCTTTCAGCTTTTGAGCCAGCGGTCGGGGCCGCAGGCCGAATTCCCGGGCCAGGCCGGCGCAGATTTCCTCGCTTTCGACCTTTAGAAAGGAACAGACCGAGTAGAGCAGAGGTGTTTCGGGAAAACGCCTCAGCAGTGCGGCGGCCAGTTCAAACTGGACAGCGGCCTTTTGCGCGGCCGTTTTTTCAGTGCATTTGTAAGGAACGTCGGGGTTCTTGCGTAAAGTCCCAAGTGCCGAACAGGGCGCATCGAGCATGATCAGGTCAAAAGCGGCATTTTCTCCCAGGGGCGGGCTCAGCAGGTCGGAGGCCAGGAGGTCGACTTGGCTGATTTCCAGGCTTTGCAGTCTGGTCCGCAGGCGCCGCAGGCGCCGTGGATCCAGGTCATTGGCCAGGATCCTTACCTGGGGCCGGAGCAGGGCCAGGGTCAGGGTCTTGCCCCCGGGAGCGGCACAGGCATCGAGAACTCTTTTTCCGGAGAATTCAGCGGCGATTTCAGCCACCGCCTGTGAAGCGCTGTTCTGCAGGTAACCCAGGCGGCCGGCCTGCAGCAGGTCCCGTACCGGGCTCAATTCCTTCAGCAGGATAGAATTCAATCCCGGCAGTTCCCGGAAATCCAGGCCGCGTTCGCGCAGTATCCCGGTCAGCAGGTCATGGTTCTCCCGGCCTGGAACAACCCGGAAATGAAAGCGCGGTTCCTGCAGCAGGCTTTGGAAATCGGAGTTGCCCAGTCCCAGTTCATGCAGTTCCCGGCGCTGAAAGGGGGCCAGGAGGCTGTCTGCTTCTTCGTCCAGTATCAGTTTCAGGTGTTTTTTTTCAGCCTCCAGGTCTTTCACCAGGCTGCGCAGTACCGCGTTCAGGTAGGACTTGTCTCCAGCCGGGCTTATCCTGACTGCTTCGTTGACCACCACCGCCGGTGGGCGGCGGTCGGCGAAGAGGAGCAGGAAGGCTGCGGTCCGCAGCAGGTCGCCAAGCATGGGATTCAGCCGGTTGCGCCGGCTGTGAGAGGAAATGACCAGGTCGAGCAGGTTGCGATGCCTGAACAGG
The DNA here is from genome assembly GCA_964457225.1 of uncultured Clostridia bacterium. GTDB lineage: Bacteria > Acidobacteriota > Aminicenantia > UBA2199 > UBA2199 > CAYWEM01. The sequence goes on along the minus strand of CAYWEM010000003.1, from coordinate 151,110 downwards.
CCGTAAACCGTGCGGCTGATCTCCCGGCGCTCGGATGCCTGGTGACCGGCCAGGAAGGCGTGCAGGATGGGGCGCAGGTTTTTTTCCGGGTTGCGGCGCCACAGGCGCAGGATCTGCAGGACCGGGTGCAGAAAATTCAATTCAGAATCCGCGGCAGGGGATTGCCGAGCGAAAAAGCATGGGCGCTCATGGCTTTTTTACCGGCCGGCTGCAGTATGCTTATCTCCAGCAGGCTGTCCGCTCCGCAGGCGACCCGCAGTTTTTCCCGGTCCAGGCTGATGACCGTGCCCGGTTTCAGCCCGTGCCGCTCTTCGGCCGGCTTGAGCCGCAGAAGCTGAACTGTCCTGCCGGCCAGGGGAAAGTACAGGCCGGGCCAGGGATAGAAAGCCCGCCACCGGTTGTAAAGTTCCAGGGCCGGCAATGACCAGTCAACCAGGCCTTCTTCCTTTTCCAGGCGCGGAGCAGGGGTGGCGGCCCGGTGATCCTGGGGTCGGCTCACTGCCCGGCCGCTGATGATTTCGCCGACCGTAGTCCGCAGGAAAGAGGTCGCCTGCGGCAGGATGCGCTGCATGAAATCGGCGCTGGTTTCATTTGGCTCTATTTCCAGTTCCAGCTGTTTCCAGATCGGGCCGGCATCGAGTTGTTCCTCGATGGCGAAAACTGTCAGCCCGGTTCTGCGAAAGCCTTTTTCTATGGCTCTCTGTACCGGGGCCGCGCCGCGCAGTTCCGGCAGCAAAGAAAAATGCAGGTTGACCGTACCCTTAACCGGCAGGCTGAACAGGCTGCGGGGAATGATCCGGCCGTAACTCAGGACTACTCCCAGCTGCGGTTTCAATGTACGTAATTCACCGGCCAGGGGGCTTTCAGCGCCAAGTTTATCAGGCTGACGACAGGGAATGCCCCGCTCCAGGGCAAAGGTTTTGACCGCCGGGGGAGTCAATTTGAGCCTGCGGCCGCAGGGCCGGTCGGGCTGGGTGATGATCAGGCTGATGGTGAATTCCCGGCCCAGCTCTTCGAGAAAGGGCAGACAAAAAGCAGGAGTGCCGAAAAAAACTAGTTCACCACTGGCCACGTTTTCTCATTTTTTTTATTTCCCCCCGAATCAGGGAACGTTTCAGCGGGGAAGCCCGGTCCACGATGAGGATGCCGTCCAGGTGGTCGATTTCGTGCTGGACTATGCGGGCCGGGTAGTCACGGAGCTCCAGCCGGACTTCGCGGCCTTCCAGGTCCAGCGCTTCGAGCATGATGGCCGTACTGCGGTTGACGGCCAGAGTATAACCTGGAACCGACAGGCAGCCCTCCTCGCACATTTCTTCACCTTCACTTTCAATTATTCGGGGGTTGACAAAGATCTTCATTTCTTTTTCGTTTTCCCCGGCACTGGGATCGATGACGATGAGGCGCAGGGACTGGCCGACCTGGGGTGCGGCCAGGCCGACTCCGGGAGCGCTTTTCATGGTAAAAGCCATACGGCCGGCCAACTCGACCAGGGCCGAGTTGATGTCCTTCACCGGCAGGGCCCGGCAGTGGAGAACCTCGTCTCCGTATTTGCAGATTGCTAAAGATTCGCTTGGCACCGTTTTATTATAGGATTGACCCCGGGGCTTGTCAATTGCAAATGCAATGTCCTTATGCTATATAAAATGCGCATGAAGCCTGAGAAGAGGGTTTTCCTGGTAAGCGCGGACAGCTCAGAAAGTAACAGTTCCGACCTGCCGGCCGGTTGCACCCGGCTGACCCCGGCCGAATTGCGCCGCCTGGATTGCGGCGGCGCGGAAACGATTGTGCTGGTTGAGCAGTCAGCACCGCCCGCTGATCCAGACCTGCGCTCTATGATCGCCTCCCGGTCGGACTGCCGCTTCGTGCTGCTGCACGACCAGCCCCAGGAACCTTCGCAGGAGCAACTGCTGGCCGAGGGATTCAGTGCCGCCCTGCAGTATTCCCGTTTGCAGGAAAAACTGCCGGAACTGCACAGCCGCCTGTTCGCTCCGGAACCCGGAGAAGTACTGCAGGAGCATTACGACCAGGTCAACCGCTTCAGGAAGATGGGAATCATCGCCAACAGCCTTGAAATGGCCGAAGTTTTCCGCGATGTTCAGAAGATCGCCGCGGCCAATTCAACGGTTTTGCTTCACGGAGAAAGCGGTACCGGCAAGGAATTGATCGCCCGCAGTATTCACGCCCTGGGGGCGCGGCGGGCCAATCCCTTCGTGGCGGTGAACACCGGGGCCATCCCCGACAACCTGCTCGAAGACGAACTCTTTGGTCACGTGCGCGGTGCCTTCACCTCGGCGATCCGGGACCGCAAGGGCAGGTTCGAGTCGGCTGAAAAGGGCACCATCTTTCTCGATGAAATCTCGTCCATGTCGCCGGCCCTGCAGGTGAAGCTGTTGCGGGTACTCCAGGAGAGAACCTTTGAGCGCATCGGCGACAATCGTACCATCAGGGTGGATGTGCGCGTAATTACCGCGACCAACCGGGATCTCGGCGAAATGGTCAGGAAAGGTGAATTCCGCAGTGATCTTTTCTTCCGGCTCAACGTGATCCCCCTGAACGTCCCGCCGCTGCGCCGGCGGCGCGGAGACATTCCCATTCTGGCCAATTACTTCCTGCACAAGTTCTGCCGGGAAAACAACCTGCCCGGCAAAACCATGACCCTCCCGGCCCTTCGTATACTGCAGGCCTATTCCTGGCCTGGCAACGTCAGGGAACTGGAAAACCTGATGGAAAGGCTGGTGGTTCTGAACCCGGACCTGCGCTTCATCGGTCACGAAGAGATTCCGGCTGAAATAAAGGGTGCGCCCGCAGCCCGGGAAGAAAGCGCCGAAGGCGCGGTCCCGGATGAAATAAGTGCTGAAGGAATAATGCTGCCCGAGATTCTCCAGGAAGTAGAGCGCAAACTGATTCTGAAGAGCCTTGAAAAAACCGGCTGGAACAAGCAGCAGGCCGCGAAGCTGCTGGGGATAAAGAGAACCACCCTGATAGAGAAAATGAGGAAAATAAACAGATGAGCCTGGTTCATTCAGCAGGCCTGAAGGAGGTAAAATGAAAAAAGGCTTCACCCTGATCGAAATGGTGGTTGTACTGGCCGTGATATCGATCCTGGTCGCCATCCTGGTGCCCACCGTGGCCAAGAACATCCAGGACGCCAAGATCACCAGGGCCCAGAATGAGGTGCAGGTCATCGCCGCCGGGGTGTTGACCCTCTACAAGGATACCGGTAAATGGCCGTTCACCAATGCTCCCGGCCCGGCCGGTGGAGTGAACCGGGTGCTTTCCGGCGGGCCTGCCGACAGCCTGCCGACCGGCACGGCCGACGGAGCGTATGCCGGTGCCGCCAACTGGGGTTCGCTGGGACCGGTCAAGCCTCTTTACGACTACCTCTATTTCAACAACCCCGATGACGACAGCGGCCCGGGCAATGACAACCAGCCCGGGCAGGATTATCCGCTGGGCGGCGAGTTTTCCTGGCGCGGCCCCTACATCGACAAGGCTACTTACGTCGATCCCTGGGGTAACCAGTACGTGATTTCCGCCCGCTATTTCCCCGGCAATCCCCTGGTTTCGGAAGCGGCCAAGGCCGGTCACCAGGTGCTGGTACTCAGCGCCGGCCCGGACCAGCTCTGGTCCACCGCTTTCGCCGATGCCGTCAGCAGGCGCACGCTGCCTTCAGATTCACCCAATAACAATTACCCGCACGATGACATCGGCATGGTCATCATGACCAACAACTGAGCGGCTGGAATTGAACTGAGGCGGTAAAACAGATGGGCAAGGTCGTTTCCCTGCGTCGCGAGGTCTATGCCAAAATCGCGGCCGGTGAAGTGATCGAACGGCCGGTATCCATTGTCAAGGAACTGGTGGAAAACTCCATCGACGCCGGTGCCGACCTGATTGAAATCGAACTGGACCAGGGCGGCAAGGAAAGAATCCGGGTCACGGACAACGGTGAGGGTTTTGCCGCCGATGACCTGGAAAAGGCCTTTGAGCGCCATGCCACTTCAAAACTGCGGGAATTGAGTGATCTTGACATCCTGCATACCCTGGGGTTCCGGGGCGAAGCCCTGCCTTCAATAATAGAGGTGGCCGATGTCGAGTTGCTCAGTTCGGCGGAGGAAAGCGGAGCAGGCTGGAAATGCCGCTTCCGGGGCGGAGTCGGCCTGGACCGGGAACCGTTCAATTGCAATCGCGGCTCAAGTCTCGAAGTTACCAATGTTTTTGCCAACCTGCCGGTGCGGCGCAGGTTTCTCAAGAGCGACCAGGCTGAATTCCGGCTGATCGCGGATTTTTGTGAACAGATCGCCCTGGCCTATCCGGGCATAGCTTTTTCCCTGGTTCATAACGGCCGCCGGGTTTTCAGCTGGGAGAAATGCCTCGACCAGGGCCAGCGGGTCTATCAGGTGCTGGGACGAGAGCTCATGTCCGGACTGGTTGAACTCGATTACCGGGAAGAGCCTTATCGTTTCAGCGGCTTTGTTTCCCGGGCCGGTCAGGGGGTTGCCAATCGCAACCGCCAGTTTTTTATCGTCAACGGCCGGGTAGTCAGGGAAAAAACATTGCTGGCCGCCCTGCGCAAGGCTTTCCTGCCCTACCTGGAACGCGACCGTTTCCCGGCGGCGGTACTGTGCTTCGATCTGCCCGCGGCCGAGGTCGATGTCAACGTTCACCCGGCCAAGCTGGAAATCCAGTTTGAAAAGCCGGCTTACGTGTTTTCCCTGCTGAGCAGGGCTGTCGATTCAGTACTGCGTCCGGTTGCCGCCATGGTTCCTGAGCGGCAGGCTGAATGGAGTGAACCAGGACCCGTTCTTGACCGGCCTTTCAACTCGGAAACAGCCGGGCTGTCTCCAGGTCCGGGGCTTTTCCCGGAATTCGAGGAGTCAAAGCCTGCTTTCCGGGTCATAGGCCAGTTGTGGAACTCCTATCTGCTGGTCGAAAGGCAGGATGAAATGCTGTTGATCGATCAGCACAACGCCCATGAAAGCGTGTTGTTTGAGCGCTCCCGTGAACAGGGGCAGCGCGGCGAGCTGGAAAGCGTTCAGCCTCTTTTTCCATTACTGCTGGAGGTTTCGGCCCTGGACCGGGCCAGGCTGGAAAACGGATTGCTGGCCGCCCTGGGCAGGGCCGGGTTTGAAATAGAAATGCTGAGCGGCGGGCACCTGGAAATCAAGGCTTTCCCGTCCGTGGTTGAAGAACGCCAGGTGAAGGATTTTTTCTCGGCCTTGCTGACCATGGACTGCCGGGAGGAAGATTTCCTGGACCGGGTTTACGCCCAAGCCGCCTGCCACCGGGCGGTCAAGGTCAACACTCCCTTGAACAGCCGGGAACAATGGTCGCTGGCCCGGGATTACCTGCAGTTGAAAAACCCCCATCTTTGCCCGCACCAGCGGCCGATAGTAATCACACAAAGCAAAACCGAAGTGGAAAAAAAGCTCGGCCGCCGCTGAAGGCAAGGTGTCTTTATGAAATCCATCAAAACAAAAGTATTCCTGATCCTGCTCATCCTGATTTTGATATTTTTTTTCATGGATTACCTGGCCAGGAGATTCCTGGTTTTCCCCAGTTATATTGAACTGGAAAACGAAAAAGCGGAAAAGAACGTCAATCGAATCATCAGGGCCCTGGACCGGGAAGTATTTCATCTTGACTCCATGGTGCATGACTGGTCATCCTGGGATGATACTTACGAATTCATTCATGCCGGTAATCCGGGATACCTGGACGCCAACCTGAATAAAACAACTTTCACCAACAACCGCATCAATTTGCTGGGGATATACGATGCACAGGGGGCTCTGGTCTGGGGAGAAATCCGGGAAGTTGAAAACGGTGAAATGATCCCGGGCGGTGATTTCGCCCTTGATCCACACAAGCAGGACAAAGAACTGATCGCCTTGATTTCTTCCTCCAGCTTGCCGGAAAAAGGAATCGGCGGGATTTACCTTACTGAAGCAGGACCGATGCTCATTGCCGCCCGTTTAATCCTGACCAGTGACAATGCCGGTCCGGCTCGGGGTTCACTGCTGATGGGGCGTTATATGGAGCCGGATGTAATCTCGTCTGTTTCCGATCAACTCGACATGAACTTTGAGTTCCTGACCTCAAACAGGCTGGGAGCCGGGGAAAAGGAAATACTGGAGAATCATTCGGAAGATAAACCCATATCCATTGTCGCTATCGATGCGGAAACCCTGAAAGGATATGCCGGGGTCGCCGATGTGTTCGGCCGCAGTCAATTCCTGATCAAGGTCGAACTGGACAGGAAAATTTCCGGGAAAGGAAGGAAAACAATGCTCTATGCCGGTTTGTCGGTCATGAGCGGCGGAGTACTGTTCCTGTTCATAATCATGGCTATACTGCATTGGTCGGTACTGCGGCCCTTGTCGGGTTTAACCGGAAATGTCCAGCGAATCGCCAATGAAGCTGATTTTTCTCCTCGCCTGGCCTTGAATCGGAATGATGAAATAGGCAGGCTGGCTTCGGGTTTTGACCTGATGCTGGATCGCCTGGAACAATCATACCGGGATCTTGAGCAATCAGAAGAACTGTACCGCATCGTCCTGGAAAACATCCGGACTTTCATCATCCTGGTTCAGGACGGCCGTATTGTCTATGCCAACCGGATAGTTTATGAAAAAAGCGGTTTTTCTCAGGCTGAGATCATTGGTCGTCAGCCCTGGGAATTGTTCCTGCCTGATGAACAGGAAAAGATCAGGCAGTTGCTTGAAGAAACACTGCACTATGGAAAACCGGTCAACCTCGCTCATTTTCCCTACATGAACAAAAACGGGGAGCAGCGCTGGCTTGAGATCAGTACCCTGCGGATTTCTTACCTGGATAAAGCGGCCCTGCTGGCGCATGGTGCTGATATCACTGATAAAATCACCGCCCGGGAAGAGCAGAAACGCCTGCAGGAAATGCTGCAGCGTTCCCAGAAAATGGAGGCCATAGGTACTTTGGCCGGGGGAGTGGCGCATGACCTGAACAACATACTCTGCGGGATTTTATCCTATCCCGATGTGCTGCTTTGCCAGGTGGGAGATAACCCGGCCCTGCGAAAGGCCTTGTTGACTATCAAGAATTCCGGGGAAAAGGCCGCGGTGATCGTACAGGACCTGCTGACCCTGGCCCGGCGCGGGGTTTCCATTGCCAAGGTGGTTGATTTGAATGAAATGATCAGGAGCTACCTGGCCGGGCCTGAATTCGCCAGTTTACTGTCATTTCATCCCAGGATTGAAATGAGCCTCGAACTGGCCGATGACCTGAGGCCGATAAAGTGTTCTCCGGTTCATTTGGTCAAGACCATTATGAACCTGGTGAGCAATGCCGCCGAAGCCATGCCGGAGGGCGGGCTGATAACGATCGGGACCTCTAATTTGAGCTTTATTGAAACCAGGCGTCAATTTGAAGAGGTCCCCCCTGGAGAATACGTTTTGTTGAGCGTTTGCGATCAGGGATCGGGAATTCCGGCTGACGAGATAAGCAAGATATTCGAGCCTTTCTACAGCAAGAAAGTCTTGGGCCGGAGTGGAACAGGACTGGGCATGGCCGTGGTCTGGTCAACGGTAAAAGATCACCAGGGTTATATCGATGTGCAGAGCGTCGAGGGCCAGGGAACCACGATGAGAATCTATTTTCCGGCGGCTTTTGAAAGCATTGAACTGCCTGAGCTGGATGTCGATATGGAAAAGATCCGCGGTCGGGGCGAGCTCGTCCTGGTTGTCGACGACCTGTCCCAGCAAAGGGAGATCGCCTCCGAAATGCTTTCCGAGCTTGGCTACCGGGTCGTGACCGTGGAAAGCGGAGAAAAAGCCCTGAATTACCTGCAGGGTAATCAGCCCGACCTGGTCCTGCTGGACATGTTAATGGAGCCGGGAATGGATGGATTGGATGTATACCGGGGAATACTCCGGTTCAAGCCGGATTTGAAGGTGATAATAGTCAGCGGCTACGCTGAGAACGAAAGGATAAAAGAAGCCATCACCCTTGGGGTCGCCGGGTTTTTAAGCAAACCGTACAGCCTGGTCGGCATGGGGCGGCTTCTGGAAAGAATATTGAAAGAGAAATGAGGGGGCAATCCATGAATTGTTGTTTTCACCTCGGGCGGCGAATACAGCATCCCCTCCAATCAAGGTTCAGGCCAAAGACCGGCATCCTGGAAACCCGCCTCCGAAATTCCATCATCTTCGTTCAGCGGCCGGGCCCGTTGCTGTTTTTCCGGCCGATTCTTGACAGTCGGCGTTTGACGCCGTATCATCAGAGCACGGCTGACAGTTTCTAAAGTGTCAGCCAAGCCACCTTTCGTGCCGTATTAACAGCCTGCGGCTGATTCTGAGCTTACTGTCTTTCCCGGCCCGAAGCGGATGCTCGCCGGAATGACAGATCGGAGGATAAATGCCCAACAGGGTCTTTTTCCTGACGCTTGCTTTACTGTTTTGTTCTTGTCCGGTTTTACCGGCCGAAGAATCCAGGCCGGGCCAGGTCCAGGATGTTTTCGGCAATGCCCTGCCCGGAGTGCTGATCCGCTCGCTGGACCGCGGGCTGAGCCTGGTCAGCGACGGCCGGGGACGCTTCGCGATCCCGCTCCCGGATGAAAGCCTGGCCCGGGAAAGATTCGAACTCCAGCATCCCGATTTTCACCGCTTGAATTCACAGGTAAACTGGCCCTCGGCCAAACCCCTGGTTTTCGTCATGGTGCCCCGGGAAAGAATCTCCGAGGAAGTGACCGTGGTCGCTTCCAGCCGGCCCCGGCAGTCGGTGGAGCGCCCGGTGGCTGAGAGCGTGGTCTCCCGCCTGGAGGTGCGCGAAAAACTCAGCGACAACATCATCAACACCCTGGTGCATACACCCGGAGTGCAGACCATCGGTAAGGGGGGGTACGCGGTGGTGCCCAGCATCCGCGGCCTGGCCCGGCGCCGGGTACTGCAGTTGGTTGACGGAGTACGCTTGACCGGGGATCGGGCTGCGGGCACTTCGCCTTCTTTTCTGTCTCCTGACCTGGTCCAGCGCATAGAAGTACTGCGTTCCCCGGCTTCGGTGCTCTATGGCTCGGATGCCATGGGCGGAGTACTGCAGGTCATGACCCCGGCATTTGATTTTTCCCGTTTTCCCCGCACGCTTTCCCTGCAAGCCGGCGGCAGCGAGGGACGCCTGAGTGCTACCGGGTCCTGGGGCTGGACCGCCGGATCCTGGTTTTTCAACGCCGCTTTCAGCCGGTCCGCGGCCGGTGATTTCAGTACTCCGCGGGGGACTGTTTTAAACTCAGGTTACCGGAACAGCTCAGGAATTCTCAATTTCGGCTGGAGCGATCGCAAGCGGGATTTTTCCCTGTCCTACATCGCGGGCCTGGGGCGGGATATCGGCAAACCGGAACGGGCCAATGATCCCGAAAAATACTCCCTTTCCCCCCGGGACGATACCCGGCTGCTCAACCTGCGCTGGCTGGAAAGAGGAATCCTGGGCCGGGCCGACCTGCAGGCCCAGTTGTTTTTCAACCCGACTTTCTACCAGGTCGACAAGATCAACCTGGCTGCCGGGCAACTGGAATCGGCCGCCACCAGGGCCGGCAACTGGGGCGGAAAGATCGCTCTTTTTCAGCCCCTGGCCAAAGGTCTGAAGCTCTCCGGAGGAGTTGACAGCTACCTGCGAAGCGGCGTGCGCACCGAAATCGAAACCAGTCTTGACTGCCGGACTGAAGTCAGCCTGCCGCTGGACGGGGGCCGGCGTCTTGATACGGCTGTTTTCCTGAACCTGGATTACGAGGCTTCGCAAAGGACGAGCCTGCAGGGCGGTTTGCGCTACAGCCGGCACAAGCTCCAGGCGCTGATCCCCGAAGGTTTGCAGAAACACGAATCCGCGGCCTGGTCCGGTTACGCCGCTTTGAACTGGCGGGCGTCTGAATGGCTCAGCGCTTTCTTCAATGCCGGCAGGTCTTTTCGCGCTCCTGGACTCAGTGAACTCTTTTATTCGGGGATAACCGGGCGGCGCAGGGTTCAGGGCAATCCCGGCCTGCGGGCCGAAAACGGCCTCAACTTTGACCTGGGCTTGAAAATCTACCGCGGGGATTTCTTCCTGGGCTTGTACGGCTTTCACTGCGACCTGGGTGACCTGATCGAGAGATACCAGGTCAATCCGGACCTTTACACCTACGCCAATGTCCTGCACGGGGCGATCAGCGGGGCCGAGCTGGAGTTTCAATACTTTCTCGGGGCCGGTATCCGCCTCAGTGGTCATTACTTCTTATACCGGAGTCGGGACAGGGAAAGCGGTTCCCCCCTGAACGACGTGCCCGCTCCCCAGGTGCTGGGTAGTGTCAAGTGGGTGCGCGGCCGGGCCTGGCTGGAACTGAACATCTTCCACGGATTTGCCCAGAATCGGCCCGGCCCGGCCGAAACCGGCAACGATGCTTTCAGCTGTCTTGACTTGAAGGGCGGCTGGCTGGTTTTTCCCCGCCTGATGATGCTGTTCAAGGCCGGCAATCTGTTGGATCAATACTACTATCCGAATGCCGATCCGGACATCGCCGCCGCCCCGGGACGCAGTTTTTCCATCAGCCTACAGTATACTTTCGACTGAAAACAGTAAGGATTGTTATTTTCGGCTTGCTTCGAGCAGGGAGTTTAACTGCCGGCACAGTTCCAGGTAGCGTTCCGCCAGGCCGCTGTACTGGGTGAAGAATTCTTCGTTGAAAGAGCTTATGGAACGATGTTTGTCCCCGAGATCGAATATCAGGGCCAGACCGTCGTAGGGTTTGATGCCGAATACCGACTGCTTGAGAGCCTGGTAGCGGGCGAAGGAACTCCCGTGTTCCGTGGAAGCGGCGCTTGGTCCGGCCGCCTGCAGGCTGCGCTGCAGCGACCTGGCCGAAAGACCGTACACTCGTAAATTCTCGACAATGAGCTCGGGGCTGATTTCTTTCCGCCTTTGAATTTCCTGGACAACCCGGAGCAGGCATTGCACTTTCTGTTCGGCTTCGTCGAATTCATAACTCAGGGAATCAAAAATTTCGCCGCTCATGCCCTGGACAAAGAAATCAACGGCCTGCCTGAATTCTTCCGGGGCCGAAAGCCCGTTGGCCCCCCGGTAGAGTTCCAGCAATGTTTCCCGCAGCGGCGGCATCCGCCTGGAACGCCGGGGCAGTAATTCCCGCACCGCATCGTGGGCCTGCACGGTCAGGTAATCGTATTGCTCCCGCTCACCACGGTGCCTGTTTTCAATGCGCTCCAGTATTTCGTCCAACATGGCCGCCCTGACTGATTCTTCCTGCAGTTGCAGGGCTGGAGGAACTGTGGCGCAGAGCAACAGGCAGGCCAGCAGGATGGCCGGGAAAACCAGACGCATCGGATTCATGCTGACAATATAATACAAATGAAAATTCATGGCAATAAGTAAGGCTGAACAGGTAAACCTGATCGACAGCACTTGACTATTGTTCCCCGGATTGGCAAAATCCTTTTCAAGGAATTAACATGAAAAAGAAATTGTTGGTCCTTTTTTTCGGGGTACTGGGTTTAACCGTGCTGGTGACCATGTTGCTGGTCTCGATATTTGAAAGACAACAGGAAAAAAAACTCACCCATTTCAAAATAATCGAGGTCAAGCTGAACGAGCCGGATCCGGCGGTCTGGGGTACCAATTTCCCGGCTCAATACGAACGCTACCTGAAAACCATGGACAGCGAAGAATTACTTAAATACAGCCGCTTCGGGCGTTACGGCGGATCGGAGGCCTTTTCCAAGCTTGATCGCTACCCGGAAATGCGGCGCTTGTTCGCGGGTTATTCGTTTGCCGTTGAATACAACGAGGAGCGCGGGCATTTAATGGCTCTGGAAGACCTGCTGGCCATCCGGCGGCTTGGAGATGACAAGCCCGGCACTTGCCTGACTTGCAAGAGCAGTCATGTTCCGGGCATTATCAGCGAAATCGGGCCCGATGAATTTTATGCCACGCCCTTGTCGCAGTTGATGGACAGATTCGCAGTCAAGCATGCCATATCCTGTGCTGATTGCCATGATTCCGAGACCATGGCCCTGCGCATCACCCGGCCGGCTTTCAGGGAAGCCATGGCCAGAAGGGGCATTGACGTCGACCGGGCCGAGAGAACGGAAATGCGTGCCTATGCCTGTGCCCAATGCCATGTCGAATACCATTTCGGCAAGAACAACTATCTCGTTTTTCCCTGGGACAAGGGGCTCAGTATCGAGGACATCGAGGCCTATTACGATGAACTGGGTTTCAAGGACTGGGTTCACCGGGAAACCGGAGCTGAAATGGTCAAAATGCAGCATCCTGAATTTGAGTTGTGGTCATCGGGCATCCACGCCCGAGCGGGGGTCAGCTGTGTTGATTGTCATATGCCCTATATGCGCCAGGGCGCGATCAAGGTGACTGATCACTGGCTGCGCACTCCTTTGGCCAACCCCGCCACCAGTTGCGCCTCCTGCCATCGCCTGGCCGACGAGGAACTGAGAAGCCGGGTTCTCCAGATTCAGGACCGGACTTACCATCTGTTGATCAAGGCCCAGGAAGCGATTGTGGCGGCCCAGGATGCCATGCTGGCCGCCAAGGCCGGAGGCGTGCCCGACCAGGAGCTGGATGAAGCCAGGCGCCTGCAGCGCCGGGCCTTTATACGCTGGGATTTTATCAGCGCCGAGAACAGCATGGGTTTTCACAGCCCACAGGAAGCGGTGAGAATTCTCGGTGACGCCATTGATTATGCCCGCCTGGCCCAGATATCGGCCATCAATACCCAGCGGCAGTGATGAAAAGCGCTTTTTTCGGTTTGACCGCGCTGCTGACCACGGCCTGCGCCGTGCTGATCGGCGTCGGCAGTTACACTTTTTTCTATGCCCGGGGCACCAGCTACCTGACCGATGATCCGGCGGCCTGCCGCAACTGTCATGTTATGGAGGATCATTACCAGCGCTGGCAGAAATCGATTCATCGTTCACTGATCTGCAACGACTGCCACCTCCCGAATAATCCGGTAGGCAAGTACCTGGCCAAGGCCGACAACGGTTTTCGTCATTCCTATGCCTTCACTTTCGCCGATGTTCAGGCTCTGCGCACCCATCCCCGCAACGAAAAAATCCTGGCGGCCAATTGCATTGCCTGTCACGGTGAAATGATCATGGTGAACAATGCCGGAATGGACAAGAAAAACAATCTTTCCTGCCTGCATTGTCACCAGGGGGTTGGACATGCCCGCTGAGACATGCGGGGTTGGATTTTGAAGCCGAGGCTCAGATGAATTCATCGTTTTTCAGGATATTGAGATCAATCGCTTCACTTCGCTTGACTGTCGGTTTATTGCTGTTGCTGGCTGTTCAAGTGATCATCGGCACTCTCTGGCAGGCCCAGGCAGGTTTGTACTCCGCGCAGCAGATGGTTTTCAACTCCTGGGGTTTCCTGGCCTGGGGCTGGTTTCCTTTTCCGGGGTTGCTGGTAACGGGTTCCGCCCTGCTGGTCAACCAGTTGCTGGCCCTGGCCATGGGCCGCATCAGTTTCCGCAGGAAAACCGGGTTGTTCCTGCTGCATTGCGGACTGATATGCTTCATGCTGGCCGGTTTCTACAGCGCTTCCTTCTCGCGGGAAAGCTTCATGAACCTGGCGGAAGGGGAAGCAAGTTCCTTCAGCTTCAATGAACGTTCATGGGAGCTTGCTTTCTGGCGGGACAAAGATGAGAACAGGCTCATCCTGACTCTTGATGAAGACGTCCTGATAAGAGGAAGGGAAATTGAGCTGGATCCGCTGGGGATATCGATCAGGGTGCGGGATTATCAGCGTCATGCCATGCCGGTGCCGGGAACGGCGGACAGTAGGCCTGAGTTGATTCCGATGAAGCTTGATGACGGCACGCAGGCCATGCCGGGAATCGTTTTTGACCTGAAAGCCGGACCGGAAGAGGGAGAAACGGTTCTTCTGCATGCTTCAACAAGCAGGCCGCTGGCTTTTTCAACAAACCGGGGCCTGCTTGTAGCCCATTGGCGGCATAAAGTTCAGGTTTTACCGTTCAGGCTGCAATTGCTGGAATTCAAAAAAGTTCTTTACCCCAACTCCGATATCCCGAGAAGCTTTTCCAGTCATGTTGCCCTGACGGTCAACGGCCGAAGGGAAGAAAAGGTGATTTCCATGAACCGGCCGCTGCGCTTGCGGGGTTTTTCGGTTTACCAGACCGGATACCGCCGGACTGCCGATGACAGGATGGTCTCCAGCCTGACCCTGGTTGAGAATCGGGGCCGTTTTTTGCCCTACCTGGGCGGACTGCTTCTGGTCCTTGGATTGAGTTGGCATTATTTACGGGACTCCGGACGGATAAAACATGAGGCTTAAACCGGGCAAACCGGCTCTCCTGATGCTGTTATTCCTGTCAGGTTTTCTTTTACTTCCTTTGTCCGCCCGGGACGATTTCAGCCGGGAGTTTTCCCGGACTGCGGTCATGGACCGGGGACGGATCAAGCCCCTGGATTCTTTCGCCCGCCAGGCCCTGGTGTTCTTGCACGGCAGACCGGATTTTCGCGGTGAAAAAGCGGTCTCATGGCTTGAGCGGGTTGTTTTCAAACCCGGGGCGGCGGTTTCAGATCCGCTCTTCACAGTGGATGACCCGCTGCTGGCCGGGCGGCTGGAAACGGTTTTAGGTCCGGGACCATATTCTTTTCAACAGATTTCGGCGAAAGCTGATCAGATCTTTCAGGGGCTGCGGGCCGAAAACATTCAGGCATCTCCGGCGGCCGATCTCCAGGCCCGCCTGGCTTTCTTCAAAAGCCTGATCTCGACTTTTTCCGAAGGTAATGAAGCTGCGGCAGGCCTATCCCCTTTACTGCTTTTTCCGGAAGCAAACTGTGTCTCAGCCCAGTGGCTGAACCCGATGCAGGCGGCCGGCGGGGGAATCTGGCCCGAGGGAATTGAATTGCTGAACAGGGTGGTTCGATCGTATCCAAGCGACAGGCCGGCGGCCCAAAACAGCCTGCGGGTCTTCAACCAGTCCCTGGCCGACCGCGTGGACGGGCTTATTTCTCCGCGCCGGCTCAACCTGGAAGTATTCCTGAACAATCGGCCCTTAATGCTTTTCAGCCAGTTGTTTTTCCTGGCGGCCCTGGTCGCTTTTTTCGCTTCGAGGTTTTCCCGCTCGGGGATTCTTCCGGTCCTCGGCCGGATCACCATGCTGTCGGCCGTCCTGCTGCACGGCCTGGTCATCACTCTGCGCATGTTGGTCAGCGGGCGCCCCCCGGTCAGCAGTTTGTACGAGACCATCATCCTGGTCGCCTGGATCTGCGCCCTGCTCGGTTTGCTGATCGAAGCCAGGCTGGGCAGGATGATCGGGATTTTTACCGGTTCCAGCGGAGCCCTGCTGCTTTCAGTTGCGGCCCGCCCCTACCAGCGTTCCGGTGACAGCTTCGCGGTGTTGCCGGCGGTTCTGGACGCCAACTGGTGGCTGGCGGTGCACGTGGTGACCATTGCCGTTGGTTATGCCGGGGTGCTGGTCAACGGAGTTGTAGCCCACGTCTACCTGCTGCGCCGGATTCGCGGCCATGCCGATCCATCTCTGCCCGGAATGGAGGCGATCATTCAGCGCCTGGCTGTTTTTGCCCTGTTGTTCACCTCGCTGGGAACCATCATGGGCGGATTCTGGGCCGATTATTCCTGGGGGCGTTTCTGGGGCTGGGATCCCAAGGAAAACGGGGCGTTGCTGATAATCGTCTGGCTGGCTTTCCTGCTCCACGCCAGGGCGGCGAACCTGCTGCATTCCGCCGGGTTTGCCGCGGGAGCGATATTCGCCGTGATCACGGTGGCCCTGGCCTGGTTCGGAGTCAACCTGCTGGGGGTCGGACTGCATTCTTACGGTTTTTCCGATCTCCTGTCCCGGGTATTGCTCGTGCTGGTAACGCTTGAACTGCTTTTTATCGGAATATGCGTTTATTTATTGAACAGAAAGGATTCCGGCCCCGGCAGGCAGGTCAAAACCGGGGAAAAATGAGTGTTTTTCAGAGTAACCTTGAGTACCTGCAAAGGACGGACCCGTCCCTGGCCGCCCTGGCCGCCGGTCCGCAGACCGGACTCTGCCGCCTGAGCGCCGCGGCCAACGGCCAGCCCAGCCTCCTGCTGAACCGGAATGGAACGGATTACTGGCTGCATTCCCGTTTCGACCCGGGCCGGGAAGCCTTGACCGTTGCCGGCCGGTTCAACCGCCAGGCCCTGCACATAGTTGTATCAGGACTGGGACTCGGTTACCACCTGCAGGAAATTCTCAAGATCAAGAAACCGGAAGCCCGGGTCCTGCTCCTGGAGCCGGAAGCAGAAGTGTTTCGCTGTGCCTTGCAAGTTCTTGACTGGAGGGTGCTGGTCGAGGAATACGGGGTGCATTACCTGGTCGGCCCTGACTGGAGCAACCTGGCCGATGTCATGACCGCTTTCATCGACCTGCCGGTTTTCAGCGGCCTGGAGCACCTTGAACTGGCCGCGGAAACCCGCCTGCTGCCGGAAGTGTTTCAGTCTCTGCTGGCCGGGGTCGAGGACGAAGTAAAGATTCTGCTGATGGATTTCGTCACCCTGGTGGCGGAAAAAGCCGTTGTTCCCCGCAACATCCTGCGCAACCTGGACCGGATATTCTCTTCGCGTCCGGTCGCGGCCCTGAAAGACCTGTTCCGGGGCTCACCGGGGTTCATAGTATCGGCCGGCCCCTCCCTGGATCGCAACCTGCTCCAGTTGAAGTCCCTGGCGGGGCGGGCCCTGATCATCTGCGTGGACACAGCCCTGAAGACCCTCCTGGCCCAGGGCCTGCAACCGCATTTCACCGTGGTGGCTGACCCATCGCTACGAAATTACCTGCACGTCCAGGGAACCGCCGATCGACTGCAAAACTACGTCCTGGCTGAAAGCGGGGTCAATCCCCAGGTGTTCAAGGATTTTGCCGGTCGCACCATCGCCGTTTCCCTGGGCAAACCCTTGATGCGCCTGCTCGAAGCACGTTGCGGTTTTTCCCTTGGAGAAATGACCGCCTGGGGATCGGTGATCAGCCTGGCCGTCCAGTTCGCCGCCCATCTCGGGCTCGATCCGCTGGTTTTTGTCGGCCAGGACTTCGCTTACAGTGACAACCGGAATCACTGCCGCCACACCTCCTGGGAGGAGGAATGGCTGGCAACCGGGAAGCGGCTGGACGATATGCAGAGAAAGGAGAGTGCTTCCATAGCCGGTAATTCCCGCTTGATTGAAACAGTCGATGTCAACGGTAACCCGGTGTTCAGCTCGGAAAGATTGCTGCTCTACAAAAAGTACCTGGTCAACCAGATAAGGGCGCTGCCCGGGACCAGGTTCATCAATGCCAGCGAGGGCGGTGTTCTGACTGAAATCCCCTGCATGACTCTGCGTCGGGTCGTGATGGAATGCCTGCGTTCGGCGCCACTGATAGACCTTTCCCGAATTGAGCGGATCCCGGTGCTGGGCACCGGGCGGATTCGCGAGCTGGTCCGTGATTTCTGCCGGGAAAAAAGTGAGTTTTATCAGGCTTTCCTGCGGGAGTTGACCGAATTGGAAAAACTCCTGCAGGAACCCGGGGCCGAATCAGATCTGAATCTGCTGAACGTGCTCGAGCAGGCGGAAAGCCTGGCCAACCGGTTGTACCAGGTTCCGGAAAACGGTGAAATGGTTGAATTCTGGTCCAGGGCGCCGGTTTTCAGGTTTTTACGGGAGGGCCGGGCGGCCAATTCACCGGAAAAGCTGAGGTCGGCATATCTCAACTACTTCCAGGGCCTGTCCGATATCCTGGCTGACATGGCGCGGCGTTTCGCCGAAGTCGCCGGGGAATCAGCCAAGCTCGAAGCTATCCAGCATGCTGAGTAATTCCCCGGGGAAATCCGCCGGCAATTTTTCCCTGAAAGCCAGGGCTTCGGCGCGGCGGCGCGCCAGCAGGAGACTCTTGAATTTCTCCAGCAGGTACAGGGGCTGATCCGGATTGGTCCGCAATAGTTCTTCGATGATTTCCAGGGCGGGCAGGGGTTGACCCGTCTCGTTCAGGCCGGCGGCCTTGACTGCTTTCAGGGTTTCGTTGTCGGGATGACGGGCCAGGCCTCTTTCAGCATAAGCCAGGGCCCGCGGCCATTCAGCCAGATTGGCGGCTGTAATGGCCAGCTGTTCCCAGAAAAACCTGAACTGGGGGTATTTTCCGCTCAAATGCAGGGCTTGCCTGATCTTCTCCCGCTGGTCGTCCAGGCTGACCAGGTAGTAATAAGCGGACTGAGGATCGTCATGACTGCGCCACTCCTGCAGGTGGATTTCACGGTACTGCCTGCGTTTGGCCGCCATTTCCCCGTCACTGCGGGCCAGGTTCGTCCAGCCGTAATGGTAGACAGGCAGCTCCGTGGACACGATGCCGATATCGTTTTCCCGCAGGGATTGAGCCACCATTTCGTGTATTCTGCCCCGGAATCTGATTGTCGGAAGATTGGGGAAGAGGCGGACCATCGGGGAAACAGAAAAACCGGCGGCGACCTTGTGGAAGCGTTCAGGTAATTGCCGGGAACTGCGCCAGCCCGGCTCGCGGAAATCATTTGAAAAATTCACCAGGTTCAGCAGGAACGCCTTGCCCGGGTTGGCGGCGATCGCGTCTTTCAAGCAGGAAAAATCAGCGGCGCAGATTTCCTCGTCCAGGTCCAGCACCAGTACGTACGACTTGCCGGCCAGGCTCAGGGAAAAATTACGGGCTGCGGAGAAATCGTCGTTCCAGGGGAAGAAATGACTCTGGTATCCTGAGCGGGACAGGATTTCCCGGCTGCGGTCACTCGAGCCTGTATCGACGAATACGTATTCATCGGCCAGACCGCTGACCGCGGCGATAAATCCGGGCAGGTTGCGTTCTTCATTGCGGTATATTACGCAGAGACTGATTTCAACCTGCTCATTTTTCTGCCTGGAATCACGTTGGCCTTTAATTTTTTCCTCCCGGACGGTTGAAATCAACTCAGAAGCACATTGTATTTAAAAGGTTTTTTTACTGCAAGCCCCGGCCGGATGACCGGGTATTCACCTTGACAAGCCCGGCCCGGCCGTGCTATTTAGTGATGGCGGTGCCGGACTTGACAGCTCCGCGAGGTAGATCATGAAAAAAAAAGAGAAAGAGCATCTCAAGGCGGATCCCTTTCAGAATGCCGTCAACCAGGTGATTCAATTTGTCCAGCGTCACCGCCGGGAATTGCTGATCTCCCTGGTCGCCCTGCTGGTTATTTTTGCCGGAATGCTGGTTCTCTCGCTGGTGAACAAGGCTGCATCGAGCCGGGAAAGCAATGTTTTCACCCGGGCCTTGGATATCACCGCCAGTCAGGACATGAAGACCGAGGACAAGGCGGCAGCTTTGCTTGAATTGCCGATCGGCGGCGGTCTTTCCAACTGGGCCGCGATTCGGGCCGCCTCCCTGCTGATAGAACTCGGAGATTATGAAGGGGCGGGCGCGGCTCTGCAGAAAGTATCCCGCCGGGCTCCAGACCTGCTCCAGCAGAAGAAAAAACTCCTGCAGGCGATGATCAAAAGCTCCCTGGGTGATTTCAAGGGCGGCCAGGATATCATCGCAGTAATGCTCAACAATCCGAAACTGGATTTTCCCCGGGATTACCTGCTGCTGGAAAACGCACGCCAGCTCTGGAAGGCCGGGCAGTCCGAGGATGCGGTCAACACCTTGAGAAGAATCAGCGTTGATCACCCCGCTTCACCTTTCAACGCAACGGCCAATGAACTGCTTGCCCAGTGGGAAGGCTCGGCCAGTGCCCTTTGAGCGTGCCGTACTTATAGTTCTTGATTCCCTGGGCATCGGCGCACAGCCCGATGCCGAATTATTCGGTGATTCCAAAGCCGACACCCTGGGAAATTTATTGCGCGGTCATAGTCTGAAACTGCCGAATCTGAGCTGGCTGGGCATCGGCAACATCTCCGACAATCTTTCCGCATTGCAGGTCGCCCGGCCTGGAGGGTGTTTCGGCAGAATGAAACAGAGCGCCCAGGGCAAGGACTCCACCTCGGGTCACTGGGAACTGATGGGCGCCCTGGCCAGGGAGCCATTCCCGGTTTACCCCCGGGGTTTCCCCCCGGAATTGGTGCAGCAGGTGGAAACCGTCCTGGAGCAGAAGACGCTCTGTAACCTCCAGGGTGACGGAGAAGAGATGATCGCCGCTTTTGCCGAGGAGCATGTGGCCGGGGGCGGTCCGATCTGTTACACTTCGGCCGATTCGGTTTTCCAGGTGGCGGCCCATGTCGAGGTCATGCCCATCGAGAAACTGTACAACCTCTGTGTCAGGATCCGGCAAATACTGGTACCCCCGCATAACGTTTCCCGGGTCATCGCCAGGCCGTTCAAGGGAGAAAAGGGCGCCTGGCAGAGAATCGACTACCTGCGCCGGGATTTTTCAATAGATCCGCCCCGGCCGACCCTGCTTGACCTGATGGAAGAAAAAAAACTGCCCGTTTTCGCCATCGGAAAAATAGAAGACATTTTCAACAAGCGGGGGGTGTCTTTTTCCTATTATGCCAGGAACATGAAAGACGGCATGGAAAAGATAATCGAGTTACTGGCCGTGAACAATTCCCGGCTGGTTTTCGCCAATTTCAACGAGTTCGATTTACGGGCCCACCGGGGGGACGCCGGGGCATACAGCATGGCCCTGGAGTCTTTCGACGCCCTGCTGCCCGACCTGCTGGAACGATTGTGCCGCAATGACCTGCTGATCCTCACCGCGGATCACGGCTGTGATCCGACGCTTGGCGCCTGCGGCCATTCCCGTGAATACGTGCCCTTGCTGGTTTACGGCCCCCAATCCCGCCGGGGTGAGAACCTGGGCACCAGGGAAACCCTGGCCGATGTATCTGCAACTCTGGCGGAAATGTTTCACCTGCCGGCCATAAACGGACAATCGTTTCTGGATTCGGTCCAATAAAGCCGGAAACGGGCTTATTTTCCCTTGGAATCGAGAAAGAACTGCAGGGCTTTTTTCCCGGTTTCAGGCAGGCGCTCATCAAAGGCGAAACCAACCCGGATTCTTCCCTCGTCCAGGGCGTGGATCAATCTGCCGCTGACTTCGAAGAGCTGACCGGTCGGCAGCTTGAAGTGAATCAGGGTCAGCGGCCCGGGCTTGATCAGCTCCTTGCTGATCCTCAGGTCTTTCTCCGTACTCAGGCTCACGATTTTTTCCACGCTCAGGGCTCCGCCGCCGCCGCCGAGATTGTGCATGGTTCCGGAAATGCCGATGCCGGCGCTCAGGTCGGTCAGCAATGAAGTGTGGATTGCCTCGCGGGCCGGGAAATTGTACCTGCTGGAGATGCGACGGTCATTGGCCCGGATAACCAGCGGGAAGAAGATGTTCAGGATTCCTTTCTGGCGGTCAATTGAGGTCAGGCGCTGGCCGAAGCGGTACCTTTCATGGTTGTGACTGTAAAAAAAGGTGATGATGTCGTTTTCCCGCCAGTCTGCCAGGCCCTGCAGGGCGATCAGGCTGACTGAATCGGCTGCGCGGTCGATGCCGCCGACCTTGAAGCTCAGCCCTCCGGGATCTTCCTGAAGGTAAAGAACGGTGTTGGCGCCGCGCAGGTTTTCCAGATGCGCTTCAATGCGGTTTCCCTCTCCCAGGTCCCTGTTCCCCAGTTCAATGGTTTTCTTCTTGAAAAGCATGAATTTCGTTTAGCATAGAAAAAGAACAAAATCAACCGGTCTAGAAGCTGATTTGCAGTCCCCCGCCGAGTTTCAGCCCGCCCAGGTTGATTTTCAGGCCCGGATAATCGGTGCCGGTGCTGAATTCAGCCTGGGCGCCGATGTAGCGGGCCTGCAGCAGCAGGCTGAAGTTGGGCGAGATGGAATAGCCGAGGGCCGCAGCGGCGTTGAAGGCAAAGACGTTCTGAGTGTTTTCCACTTGCTGGGGGCTGATATTGACCGTTTCATAAGGATAAGCGGACTCAGACAAGGAAAAATCTCCGATAATGCCGGCCTTGGCCATCAGGTAGCATGGTCCCGCCGCCAGCCTCAGCTGCAGGGGGCTGAAGCGCAGTACCAGTACAAGGTTCAGATAGGCGCTCTTTTCTTCGAGTTTCCCGGTGAAAGAAGCTTCTCCGCTCCTGGGGGAGTTGGTCCACAAAGGATGGGGAATGGCAAAGGAATTTTGGGCGTTGATGTTCCTGGAAGAGATGTCAGCGCCGACTTCCAGGGCCAGGGCCGGGCTGAAATGATAACCCAGGGCGGCCGAGAAAGAATTGGCCCGGGGCAGTTCGTAGGCGGTCGAGAAGCTCGCCGTTTCGAAGTAGAGGATGGCCTGGTATTCGGCCCGGGCCGAGTCTTCCTGCAGGCCCAGGTTGTAGAAACCGGCCAGGTAGATTTTTCCCTGCCCGGGGGCCGGCGGCCTTTTTTTGCCGGCCGGGGCTTTTTTCGGGGGCGCGGGCGCCGGGGCGGGTGATTTTTTTACTTCCTTTTCCGGTTTACCTGTCCGGGCTTTTTCCGCTGTTTCGACTGTCCGGGAATCCGGGTCAACGACGCTCAGTTCTTCGACGATGCCCGCGCTGATAAAACCCGTACCACGGCCCTCAGGCAGGATAACCTCGTACCAGTTGCCGCTGCGTCCCGTGAAGTCAAGTTCCCGGCCCTGCTCGACGCCGGCCAGGATGCGGCTCTGGGTGCCCGGCAGTTCCCGGATGTTGGCCCGGGAAACGTTTACCAAGAGTTTACCCAGCACCGGCTTGTTCGGTTTGTCAACTAAGGCCGGAGCTTCACCGGAGCTTCTGGGGGCGGGAGCGGGCAATGGCCTGACCAGGTTGGCGTGAACAAAAGCTTTGCTCTTGCCGTCCGGGGTGAACACCTCGTACCAGTCGGCAAGTTTCTCGGCCACCTTCAGCCGGGTGCCTCTGGCTACGGTCAGCAGGACCCGGCTCTGCTGGGATGGCAGTTCTCTCAGGGCGGCCTGGTCGGCGCTGACCTGGACCTGGTCGGTATTACTCCAGAGTCCCGCTGAAAAAAGAATGATTGTAAAAAGGCTGAATAACGAAGCTTTCATGAGATTTCTCCTGGACTGCGGTTTTTTCGGGCCTGACATCAATTGACGATCCAGCCGATGGCTTCCATGGCCCTGATGGTCTGCTGGTATTCACCTGAACTCTGGCCGTAAAGCTCACGGGCCGAATCGAGCAGGGCCTGGGCGGCATGAACAAACTGGGAAGTGCTGGTCAGCTTGTAAACCCAGGCCCGGTAGAATATCCTCAGTGCTTTGTCAATGCCGATACCGGAAACGCTTTTGCCGGAAACCCGGTTGGTGCCGCCGGCGGCCAGCAGGTAAAAAGCGTGGGCGTAAATAGTGGCGTTGATGTGCACTCCGCCCCGATCGATTTCAAAGGGCAGGTTGTAGTACTGGGCGAGGTGACAGGGGTCGGGCAGGCTGGGGTTGCCGAACTGGCTGAACTGGTTGGGATCGGCCAGGTAGCGGACCAGTCCGTTCTGAATACCGAAGTTGTAGTTGGGGAAGGCGTCCTCGCCGATGTACCAGTCGGCCTTGAACAGGCCGCTTCCTTGCGGGTGCCAGAAGAACTCGGCTCCGGCGCCGATGATGTCGGAAAAAGATTCGTTCAGTGCTCCGGATTGAAAGGAATAGACCAGGTCGTTGGAAAACTGGGTTATGCCGTGGGCGAATTCATGGGCCACCACGTCCAGGGCCGCGGCGTACTGGGCCTGGCGGTTGCCGGGCAGATAGAAACTTATGTAAGTGCCGTTCCAGGAGGCATTGTCGCGGGCATCCGAACGATGGGTCAATACCAGGGTGTTGCGATTGTTGTCGTCAAGGCCCTTGCGGTTGAAGAAAAGGTAAACGAAGTCATAGGTGAGGCCGGCATGGTAATGGGCGCTGATCATGGTGCCGTTGTTCTCCCAGTATTCGTTGTTGTTGCGGCCGACATAGCCCCCGGTGCGCATGTCGTAGGTTATCAGCGTGGTCGGACGGAAACCCTTGTCGTCCCAGAGGTAGAAGAAACCGTTTTCAAAGAAATGAGGGAACTTGCGGTTGACTCCGTGGTAATCGCGGCCCAGGCCGATCGAACTGCTTATCTTGTAGTTGGTGTCGCGCAGCAGCACGGTGCCGTCGATGGCATCGATGATGCCCGTTTCGTAGTGCATGTCCGCCAGGCGGATCCTGACCCGGTAGGCCGGCCGGTATATCCCGTCCGCCAGGGGGTAGATCAGGAAAGACAGGTCGTCTTCCCGTTCGAGAACCGCCGGAACTCCGCAGGCCGCGGCCAGTATTGCCACGGCTTCCTCGCCGCTCAGTTCAGTCTTCCGGGAAAAGTTGCCGATTTCGAAGTATTCACCGCTGCTGCCGAGCAGCCGCCCGTTTTCGTACTGGCGCACCACTTCACCGCCGAAAACCGGCAAACCGTTGTGGTATTGGCGGTAGCGCTGGAAGGTGCGGCCCGGCAGCAGGTTGTCCTGCTGGACCAGGTGCAGTACCAGGTTGCCCCGGCCGATTTCGGCGTTGAGGAATTCCTCCAGATGAAGTGCCTGTTTAACCGGGGGCTGGGGCTGACCCGGACGATTGGGATCGCTTACCTGCAGGCGGCCGATGTAGGCGGCCCAGTTGAAAAAGGACAGGGTGAAAAGAAAGATGAAAAAACAAATCGATCGTTTCATGAGACCTCCATGAAGCGTGATCTTGTATTTATATATCCGGCGGCAGGGCTTGTCAACTTTTGAACGGTTTGACAAGCGCCGCCTCCCTGGCATACAATGGCCGACCTGACAGGAGAAAAGCCATGAAAGTTTTAGTTACCGGTGCGGCCGGCTTTGTCGGCAGTCACCTGGTCGATGTACTGCTGGCCCGGGGCCACGAAGTGGCCGTGATAATCTTCGAACCGGACCCGGTAAATCACCTCGATCCCGCCCTGCCGCTGGAAAGACTGGTCGGCGACCTGCGGGATCCGGAATTCTGCCGCCGGGCCGTCAGCGGCAGGCAATGGCTGTTTCACCTGGCCGCCGCCCTGAATACTCCGACCACCTCGGTCGATGATTTTTTCAGCACCAATGTCCGGGGCACCCGCAACATCATGGAGGCGGCCCTGGAGGCAGGCGTGGAAAAAGCTTTGCACGTTTCCAGCCTGGTGACCATCAAGGAAGACCCGACCAAGGTGAATGAACGAAGTATTCACGGCCCGGTGTTCAACGAGCTTTACACCGTGACCAAGTACCAGGGGGAAAAAGAAGCCTGGGAAGTAGCCGCCAAGGGCCTGCCCCTGGTGGTGGTCAATCCGACGATCATCTTCGGTCCCCGGGATCATCACACGCTCAACGAGTATTACCGCCTGCACCTTAAACGTCGCGTCCGTTTCGTTTCTTTCCAGGATTCGGTGATCAACCTGACCTTCGTGCGTGATGCGGCCGAGGCCATGGTCCTGGCCATGGAAAAGGGCCGTCCGGGCTACAAGTACATCCTGGGCGGCACCGAGATGACCATGCGCCGATTCCTGGATCAGCTCGACCTGGCCTGGAACTGCCGGCGGCCGCTGGTACCGGTTCCCGAATGGTTGATTCATGCCGGGCTGGCCCTGTTCACACCGCTCTTCAGGCTTTTCGGCCTGCATTTCCCCATCCTCAAACCACAGGTGGCGGCCATGAAGCGGGGGACCGCGGCCGACAACAGCCGGGCCCTGGCTGAACTGGGAGTTCCGACTTCACCATTTCCGGAGGCGATCAAAGAAACCCTGGAGTGGTATCGCTCCATCGGTTACCTGTAAAAACAATTTATTTCGATTAAAGGCCGCCGGACTCCGGGCGAAATACATTTTCGGCGGGGACTTGACTTTTTGTTTTTCTTTAACCATAATGCAGCCACGATTATATCGGGAGGAAAAGAAAAATGAAAAAAATCTTATTGGCCACAGCGATTTTTGTCTTTTTATTTTCCGATCTGCCGGCCCAATGCGGTATCAGGGTGATTTCGCCCAACGGCGGGGAAAATCTGATCATTGGTTCAATGCATACCATCAGGTGGCATCCGGGGGATTTCAGCGGCCCGGTTAAGTTGGTATTACGTCACAATGACAACAGGATAGACGATATCACCCTGGACATCCCCAACAACGGGGTGTTTAACTGGCAGGCGGGCAAGTTGCATGACGGGCGCCTGGTCGAGGCCGGATCCGCTTACAAGATAAGGGTTCGGGGCAGTTCTTCCTGCCTGGACGACAGTGATGCTCCTTTTACCCTCATGACTTTTAAACCGGCCGAATTGCCCCCGGACAGAGTTACCAGGCCGGCCGGGTCGGTAATTCTGAAAGTTTGTATAACCGGACATAAAGAGGCGCCCATCAATCGCAACCGCGACATCCACGTCTGGATCAAGAACATTGGGAACCGGACTGCGAAGAACCTGACCCTGAATTTCTTCATCGAGGGCAAGGGTACTACAATCCATACCATACAGGAACTAATTCCTCTGGCTGAATACAGCAAGACCAGGAGACACAGCTGGTCGACCGCCGGGCTCAGAAAGACCAGCGCTCAACTGCTTGTTCCTGGGATGGAAACTATTCAGATTGAAGGCAGTATAAGAATTCACCTGCCCAAGATTCATTTTGATCAAACTATTCCTTTCTTGTTGAAATGCTCCGACGGCTCGAGCATACTTGAATCGCAAATTCCTGGCCTGCCCAAGCCGGAGGAGGATCCGCTTGACCTGCTGGTTTGCGTCAGTGACGGAAAGAATCCGCTGATAAACCTCAAGCGTGATATTCACGTCTGGGTCAGCAACCCGCATTCAGGCCTGACTTACAACAACCTGCTGCTGGAATTCTACGTCGAGGGCAAGGGCACCACCACCCATCCGATCTCTTCAATGGGCCCAGATGGCAAGCTTAAATTCACCAGGAACCATTCCTGGTCAACGGCGGGAAACAAGAAAATCAGGGCCACAGTTTATTCCTCCGGCCGGACCCAGCAGGTCAAGGTGGAAAGCTCTTTCAAGGTTAGTCATCCGGGCCGGCCCACCAGTTCAGCCGAGTTGAACGTGAAATGCTCCGACAATTCGCAAAAAAAGGAGTCTGATTTCTGAGCCGGTTCATTCCCGCCGGAAGCGCCCTAGTTTTACACTTAATTCATTGGGAAAGGGTGAAGCAAAAGCGAACGAAAACGAAGGTGCAGGAATCCGACGAAGCCAGGCTTAACGTGCCCCTTGGGGCAACATGACCACTGTCTGAGCGCAGCGAGTTGGTCATGTTAGGAAAGCCTGGCTTAGGTCGGTCTGCACCGTAGTGGTGAGCGTTGATTCACCCTTTCACTTAGGCAATCCCCTTTAGGCTTTTCAGAACAATTGCAGAAATCAGGTGGAGGATTATGACAGCGCCCTGCTCTTGACTTCAGCCTGGATAAGGGATAACCTGACCAATTCCGGTTGACCCGGTTTTGCTTTTCCCGGGCCGGAATACTGGCATGAGTCTTTTTTTAACTTCTTTTTCAGCCGCCATGGTGCCGGTGCTGGAGATCTTCCTGGTCATCGCCGCCGCCGGTTTCCTGGTCCGCCGCCGCCTGATCAGCCAGGAGCTGGTCAGCGGGCTTTCGCGGGTCACCGTGCTGGTCTTCCTGCCCTGCCTGATCTTCGCCAATGTCAGCACCAATTTCCGCCCCTGGGAATTCAGGCTCTGGTACATTCTGCCGCTCAGCGCCCTGACCATGACCAGCCTGGGCCTGGGCCTGGGCATACTGCTTTACCTGGGCAGGCTGGCCGAAAAAAAGCACCTGCTGCCGCTGGCCGCCATGCAGAATGCAGGCTACTTCGTACTGCCCCTGGGGTTGACCCTTTATCCCGATCAATTCGAGCGATTCGCCCTGCTGACCTTCCTGTTCATCCTGGGCAATAACCTCCTGCTCTGGAGCGTGGGCAAGGGCCTGGCCGCCCCGGGGCCGGATTCCAGCCGGGGCCGGGCCTGGCGCGAACTGCTGAACCCGCCCTTCCTGGCCAATCTCAGCGCAGTTTTCCTGGTGCTCAGCGGTGCGGCCCGCTACCTGCCTGAATTCCTGCTCAATTCAACCCGCTTGCTGGGCAGTGCCGCAGTACCGGTGGCCACCTTCATCCTGGGTGCGGTGCTGGGCAGTGTGCCCCTGCGTTTCCGGGACCTGCTGGGCGACGCCCTGCGCCTGCTGGGGGTAAAACTGGTGCTGTTGCCCCTGCTGGTTTTCATACTGCTCAGGCTGTTCGCCGCACAAATGGAGCCTTTGCTGGCCGATTTTTTGATCATCCAGGCGGCGGTGGCCCCGGCCGTGGGCATCATTATCCAGGTCAGGCATTACGGCGGGGACGAAGAACGCATCGGCGCCCTGATGTTCTTGAGTTACGCTGTTTCCTTGTTTACGGTTCCTCTCTGGATAGGCGCCTGGAGAACCTGGGGAGGTTGAAATGGATCAGCCGGCCGGACTGTTGAAATGCCTTGAAAAACTTGGAGTGACTTTCACCCGGATGGATCATCCGCCGGTCTACACCTGCGAAGAGCTGCAGAAGTACGTCGCCGGTCTGCCCGGAGCCCGGACCAAGAACCTGTTCCTGCGGGATAAAAAGGGGCGCCGACATTTCCTGGTCCTGGTGGCGGCCGAACGGGCGGTTGACATCAGGTCTCTGGAAGACCTGCTGGGAGTTGACCGGCTCAGCCTGGGCTCGGCCGAACGGCTGAAAAGCCGGCTGGGGATTGAGGCCGGGGCGGTTTCCCTGCTGGCTCTGGTGAATGACGATGAAAGGCAAGTGGAACTGGTGGTGGACCGGGAACTGTGGCAGGCCGAAGCCCTGCAGTGCCATCCCCTGGTCAATACGAGTACCCTGGTAATTCCCATGGCCGGAATCCGGGTTTTTCTCGATTCCCTGCAATGCGTGCCGCGAATCGTGGACCTGCCGAAAAAATGAGTCCGCATCAGGATGGTCCGATCTTCTTTTTTTTGAAAAAAACCAGATCCGGCATGGATTTCGGGCGATGCTGATTTCAGTGTTAAAGCT
This sequence comes from uncultured Clostridia bacterium, assembly GCA_964457225.1. Lineage (GTDB taxonomy): Bacteria > Acidobacteriota > Aminicenantia > UBA2199 > UBA2199 > CAYWEM01. Next base: position 122,131 of record CAYWEM010000003.1, on the reverse strand, counting down.
TCTGGGCGGTGGACTGCTGCTCTATTTTGGAGCTGAGCGTCTGGTCAGGGGGGCGGCCCAGATCGCGGCGTATTTTGGAGTTTCCGCCCTGATGATCGGTTTGACCGTGGTTGCTTTCGGCACCAGCACTCCGGAAATGGCGGTAAGCATAAAAGCCGCCCTGGAAGGATTTGGCGGTGTTTCTCTGGGCAACGTGGTCGGCTCCAACATTTTCAATATCGCGGTGATCCTGGGCCTTTCAGCCTTGATTCGTCCGCTCAGGGTCAATGTGGAAGTTTTGAAGATTGATACGCCCCTGATGGTTTTTTTCTCATTGCTGTTTGCCGGTTTGTTGCTGGATGGCTTGTTGTCGGGTTCCGAAGCCTTGCTGTTGCTTTTCCTGATGCTTGGCTATCTTGGATTAACCCTGTATTTCGGAAAAAAAAGTTCTGCTGAAGTGGAATTGCCAGGCAAAGCGTCCGGGACAGCAGTTTCAGCCGGATTCCCCTGGCTGGAAACGGTATTAATGCTTGTCGGACTGCTGGCCTTGCTGGCCGGCTCCAATTTTCTGGTGCAAGCGGCGCTCAGCCTGGCGGAGTTTTTCGGCATCTCGCCGACCCTGGTTGCCTTGACCGTAGTTGCCGGCGGCACCAGCCTGCCTGAACTGGCCACCTCGATGGTAGCGGCGCTGAAAAACCAGCAAGACATCGCCATCGGCAATATCGTCGGCTCTAATATATTCAACCTGTTGGCTATTTGTGGAGTCAGCGGAGTTCTGGTTCCGCTGAAAGCGCAGGGGATTCAGATCTTCGATTACCTGTTTATGATCTGCCTGGCCTTGCTGTTACTGCCCCTGATGCGCAGCGGGTTCCGCATCAGCAGGCTGGAGGGAATCCTGCTGCTTTTGGTTTACGGTGCTTATCTGGTGTATCTCTGGCCCTGAATGGGGTGCTGAAGCATGACCATGATTTACTCCGAGCCCGTATTTCGGCCCCCGGCTGAGGCCGGATCATTGATCATCCAACTGACCGAGGGCTGTCCCTGGAATCGTTGTCTTTTCTGCCCGATGTACAAGGGCAAGAAGTTTAAAGCAAAAACCTCGTTGCAACTGGCCGAACACCTGGAACTGCTGGCCGCGGCCGGTGCCGGAGATTTTCGCCGGGCTTTCCTGGCTGACGGCGACAGCCTGGTCCTGGAAACTGAAGAACTGGAAGCGGCCATGATAGGAGCCCGGGAGATTTTCCCCGGTCTGAACCGCTTCGGCATTTACGGCTCGGTTTTCTCCCTGGCCGGGAAAAGCGTGTCAGATTTGAAACGATTAGGAGCTTTGGGCTTGCGGGTGGTTTATGTCGGCCTGGAATCCGGTTCGGAAGAAGTGCTGGCCAGGGCCGACAAGTTCATGCCGGCTGAAGAGATGGTTGAAAACTGCCGCCGGGTCGGCGCGGCCGGTTTGAACCTTTCCCTGATGGTGCTGGTCGGCCTGGGCGGTCGTGACTTGTCTGCCGTCCATGCCCGCGAGTCCGCCGCCCTGGTCAGTGCGATCGGTCCGACTCATACTTCTCTGCTGAGCCTGATGCTTGAACACACGACTCTGAGGAATGATCCGAACTACAGTTCTTTCAACCTGAGTGATTACCGCCGCGAGCTTGAAACCTTTATCAGCGCCCTCGACTGCCGCACCATTTTCCGGGCCGATCACGCTTCCAATCCCCTGCCCCTGGCCGGAGTACTGCCGCGGGACCGCGAAAAACTGCTGGCAATGATCAAGTATATCGGGGCCGGTCGACCCTGAATTTCCCGCGCTTCAGCTGTCCGCTCTGCGGGCTTTGAGAATCACCACGCTGTTCAGGGGGACGTTCTGGTGGCCCTGGACATCGCCGGTTTCTTCCATGGCGATGGCATCGACTACTTCCATGCCTGCAATGACCCGGCCGAAAACGCAGTACCCGAACCCCTGGGGGCTGGCTTCCCGATGGTCGAGGCGCTGGTTGTCGACCAGGTTGATAAAAAACTGGGAAGTGGCGCTGTCGATTTCACTGGTGCGGGCCAAGGCCAGGGTGCCGCGCAGGTTGGACAGGCCGTTGTCCGCTTCGTTCTTGATGGCCGGGCCGGTTTCTTTACGGCTCATGTCGGCCAGGTGGCCGCCGCCCTGAACGACGAAGCCGGGAATGACCCGGTGAAAGATGGTGTTGTCGTAAAAGCCGCTGTCAACGTAATGCAGAAAGTTGGCCGCGCTCAGGGGAGCCTTGAGCTCGTCCAGTTCTATGGTTATGTCGCCCTTGGTCGTTTCCAGGGTCACCAGGGTGCTGACTGCAGCCGGTTTTTTTTCATCACTTGGCACTGGATCCTCCTTTTTCTTGGTGCAGGCGTTAAAGAGCATGATCAGGGCCAGGGCAAAAAACATTGATTTCATTCTCATGGCCGAAAACCTCCTGAAAGTCATGTCTCAAGAAAATTCATTGTAACCGTTTTTGCGCTGAAAACAAAATTCGGGCCCCGGACAAGTTGTTGCTTTAAATGAAGAGGTTGACCGTGCCCTGTTCGGCTTTCTGCAGGTACAGGGCCACTCCTCCTTCTTCGACACCCTCGATCAGTTCCTCGCGGCGGATGCCCATCAGGTCCATGGACATGGCGCAGGCCACCAGGCGGACTCCCGAGCGCTGAGCTTCGCTGATCAGTTCGGAAATCGAAGATACCTTTTTCTTGCGCATGATCGACTTGATCATGCCCAGACCCAGGCCGCCCAGGTTCATCCTGGACAGGGCCGTCTTTTCAGCCCCGGTCGGCATCATGAAGCCGAACATTCTCTCGACCAGGTTTTTTCGTACCCGGGGAGGACGGGAACGGCGCAGGGCGTTGAGCCCCCAGAAAGTGAAAAACATGGTAACCCGGCTGCCCATGGCCGCGGCTCCGCCGGCGATGATGAAGGCGGCCATCAGTTTGTCGAAATCACCGGAAAAAACGACTATGGTCTTGTTTTTATCCGAAACCCCGGCTGATTGTTCACCACCTGCTTCCTTTTCCCGGGAGACCAGGGCCTGCAGTACGCCTTTTTCAGTTTTCAGATCCAGCAGGCGGTTGCCGGTGGAACGGCACCAGGCCTCCACGTCGGCGGCGAATCCCGGGTCAGTGGCGCTTATCAGAACCCGCTGTCCGGGAGCCAGTTGATCGACCGCGCTTTTCAATCTTACTATCGGACCTGGACAAGGCAGTCCCCGGGCATCGACCAGCACTTCCGGGGCCCGGCTTTCCTGCCCGGCTTGGGGGCTGTTTTGCGGAGCGGGCGGGCGAGCCGACTGCTGATCTGAGGCAGTCCCGATGGTGTCCTGGTAGCTGAGCAGGCCGCCGGCCAGGTTGCGGCAGTCATAACCGCGCTGGGAAAGCATGCGGCAGGCTATGTAGCCGCGCAGGCCCACTTTGCAGAAAACCACTATTTTTCGATCTTTAGGCAGTTCGTCCAGCCGGCCGCGCAATTCGTCAAGCGGGATGTGCCGGGCTCCGGGCAGCGAGCCGGTCTGGAACTCTTCGCCGGTACGGACATCGAGCAGAACATGGTCTTTTTCCTCAGCCAGCTGTTCGGCATAGACCTGTTTCAGGTCACCCTTCAGCAGGTTGGCGGCGACGAAACCGGCGTAATTGACCGGATCCTTGGCTGAACCGTAGGGTGGGGCGTAGCATAGTTCCAGGTCCTGCAGGTCGTAAACGGTCAGGCCGGCGCGCTGGGCCACGGCCAGTACGTCGATGCGCTTGTCGATGCCGTCGGCGCCGACGGCCTGGGCGCCCAGGATGGCGCCGTTTTCCGGGCTGAACAACAGTTTCAGGGTCAGGCCCGCTGCTCCGGGATAATAAGAAGCATGGCTCAGGGGGTGGACATAAACCTTTTCGTAGGCAATGCCCTGTTTTTTCAATTGTTTTTCAGCCAGTCCGACCATGCCGACGGCCAGGTCGAACACCTTGCAGATGGCCGTGCCCTGGGTGTTTTTGTAAACCGAGTCCCGGCCGCAGATGTTGTCGGCGGCAATACGGCCCTGGCGGTTGGCCGGTCCGGCCAGGGGCACCAGGGCGGGTGTTTCGCCGATAAAGGTTTTTACTTCAACGGCATCGCCGACCGCGTAGATGTCCGGATCGCTGGTCTGCATTCTCTCGTTTACCGCGATGCCGCCGGAAGGTCCGATTTCCAGGCCGGCCTCGCGGGCCAGGCCCGTTTCCGGGCGCACACCCACGGCCATGATCACCAGGCCGGTGTTCAGGGACTGGCCGTCGGCCAGGCTGACCTTCAAGCCGGGTCCTTCAGGGCTTATGGCGCTGACCGAGACACCCAGGCGCAGGTCAATGCCCTGCAGGCGCAGTTGGCGGTGAAGCTGGGCGGCCATTTCCGGATCGATGACGTTGAAAACCTGGTCGGCCAGTTCCACCAGGGTGACCTGCAGGCCGCGGGCATGAAGGGCTTCGGCCATTTCCAGGCCGATGTAGCCGCCGCCGACAACCAATGCATGACGCGGCTTTTCCGAGTCGATTACCTGCTTGATCCGGTCCATGTCCGGGATATTGCGCAGGGTGAAAACACCGGGCTGGTCGATACCCGGCAGGGGGGGGCGGAGCGGTTCGGCCCCGGGACTGAGTATCAGTTGATCGTACCCTGTACTCAGCTGTTCACCGGTCCTGAGGTTGCGGCTCAGTACTTCCTTGCGCTCCCGGTCGATCTTGAGCACTTCGGTGTTGACCCTGACGTCGATGCCGAAGCGCCAGCCCATGCTCTCCGGGGTTTGCACCAGCAGGCTTTCGCGCTCCGGGATGGCTCCGCCGATGTGATAGGGCAGGCCGCAGTTGGCGAACGAGATATAGGCTCCGCGCTCAAAGATGATGATCTCGGCGTTCTCGTCGAGCCGCCGGGCCCTGGCCGCCGCCGAGGCGCCGCCGGCCACGCCGCCGATGATAAGAATGCGTTTGCGTGAATTCATGTCATGCTCCTTTATTGTTTTTGCCCGGGCAGTCGCTGTGACGCCGGATGCAGGCTATCAGGTCGGGCAGCTGGGGATCGTTGACCAGGTAATAAACCTTGCGGCCTTCGCGCCGGCAGGCCAGGTAGCCGTGACTCTTCATGAGTCGCAGGTGTTCGCAGGTCTGGCTGGGCGGGGCGCCGCAGAGCTCGGCCAGCTCGTTGACCGTGTATTCCCCGGACAGCATGAGGTCGACCAGCCGCAGTCTCAGCGGGTGGCCCATGACCCGCAGGCATTCAGCCACTTGCTCCAGGCAAGTTTCAGGAAGCAGTTTGTTTTCATCAACTTTGTTCACCGGCAACTCCTTGTATGGTCGATATATCGCAATATCACGATATAAAAAATAATACTGCTTTGTCCCGGGTTTGTCAAGAGAATAAAAAAAGAAATAAAGCGCCGGGTTGTGGATCAGTCCGGTAGGAGGTTCAGCCGCTCGCGGGCTTCGGCGGCCAGGAAGGAATGCGGAGCCAGTTCCAGGCAGAGGCGGTAACCCTCGGCGGCTTTGCCGGGTTCGCCGGCCGCTTCCATGGCCCGGCCGTAGACCCAGGCATCGTAGAAAAGCCAGAAACGGGCCCAGAAATCCCAGCCGGCCATGCGGCGTAAACTGCTGAAAGCCCGCTCAGCCCGGGCCAGGCCGGCGGCGCTTTGCCCGTGCTCGATTTCATGCCAGGCCAGGCTGACTTCGGCGAAGGGCCGGTGACGCAGGGTATGGGTGCAGAAGTGGCGCAGGAATGGCTCGGCTTCGTCCAGCCGGCCGGCGACCGTCCAGAGCCGGGCCAGGATCAGTTGTTGTTCACTTATGTCCAGGATGGCGGTGTTGTTTCTTTGCCGGGCCAGCAGGCGCTCGATGACTCCCTGCAATCCTTCCCGGCTGTCCCGGTACAGGGCGGCCAGCGCCTGCAGGGCGGTCAGGCGGTGTTCCTGGAAACTGTTAGTCCGGGCCAGGCGCTGTTTGTATTCACCGGCCCGGGGCAGGTTGCCGGCCATCAGGTGGCAGGTGAAGTTGAACAGTTCCTGGCCCATGACCAGGCCCCAGAACTGGTAGCGGTGTCCAGGGTAATCCTGCAGGTATTCCAGCCCGGCCAGCGGTCCCTGCTCCAGCACTTCCAGTTCACAGAGCCGGTTGTGGGCGTCGCTGTTGCCCGGATCATGGGCCAGGGCCTCCCGCAGGTGCGCCCGGGCTTGGGCCAGATCCGCCTGCTGGGCGGCCGTCTCAGCCCGGAAATAGGAGACCAGGGAGTTGAGCCAGGGATTGTTTATGACTGACTGGTCGATTTCGGCCAGGGCCCGGCCGGCCGGGCCGGCCTGGCGGCGGTTCAGGAGGTAAAAGGCCCGGTTGAGCAGGGTGAAGACGCGGCTGTTGGCCTCGAAATCCTCCTGGAAAATCCGGGGCGCGGGGCCCTGGATAGAGACCCGGCCGCCGGACTCGACCGAGATCAGCGTGTCCCGGCCCATGTTCTCGAAAACTATCAGGCCCTTTTCGCTCCATTCATTGCGCTTGATCGAGGCGTATTGGGGCAGGATGACCATGTCCCGGGTCTTGATGTAGGGCATGTGATGGTCGTACCAGGTCGGGGGAAGCACGATTTGCCGGTTACTACTGCCCAGATCGATGTTCCAGGCCCAGAGCGTGTAATGGCAGAAGGGGTTGCTCATGGCCAGCATCGCCAGGCTGGCCGGGCCGGTTTCAGCGGCCGCGGGCGGCACCAGGGTCAGGGAACCATCTCTGAAGTAGCCCGGGGAGAACAGCCACCGCCACGCCTTCCGTTCAGTATTCCAGGCGCTCAGCAGGGCCGGAAACATGCCCCCGGCCTGCTGGGTGTAGATGATGATTTCCGGCCGGCCGTCCCGGTCCAGGTCCATGTTATCGATTCGAACAACCTGGCTGACCGGATAGAAATCGAAGTAATTCATCGATTCCTCGAACATTTCGTTTTCAAAGCGCAGGCGGCCCCGCTGATCCCAGACGCGGTGCCTGAAGGGGAAATCCTCCGGCCGGATGGTGTCGAGGCTGAATTCGTAGGAAAACGGTTCGGCCTGGGGGCTGAACACGGCCGCGACCTGGAGTGAACCGCGGGCATCGGCTCCGGCGGTCCAGGCGCTCAGGCGTTCGCCCGCCGGCGCGCCCCGGCGCCAGACCACCCGCCCAAGCGCGTTCCTGGCCAGCAGTTGACCTTCCCGCTCAATTACCCGGCCGGCCGGCAGGAAAGAATAGAGCCCGACCCCGGCCAACAGCAGGAGTAACCCGGCCGCCAGGGCCAGGCGCATTATCGGCTTTCTGGCCCGCAGGCGCAGCAGGAGGCGGGCCGGCAGTTTGCCCGGGCCCAGCAGGTCGGCCAGGTGGGCGGCATCGCGGGGACGGGCGGCCGGGTTTTTTTCCAGGCAGGCGTCCAGCAGTCGGCGCCATTTTTCCGGCAGGGGAGGCTTGTCCGGCAGGCGCAGGGGGCTGGCCAGCTGGCGGCTGATGACCTGGGAAGTGTTGGAGTTTTCCTCGTCGAAGGGATGCCGGGAACTCAGCAGGAAATAGGCCACCAGGGCCAGCTGGTAGAGGTCGGAGGCGGGAGTGCTCGGCCGGCCCAGGATCACTTCCGGCGGCAGGTAATGAGGTGAGCCGACCAGTTCGCCGGTCGAAGCCGTTTTGCGGGGATCGTCCAGTTCCCGGGTCAGGCCGAGATCGAGCAGTACCAGTCTGCCCTGCCGGTCGAGCATCAGGTTGGAAGGCTTGATGTCCCGGTGTACCGCGCTCTGCCGGTGCAGCAGGGACAGCACTTCGATCAGCTGGAGCAGCAGCGGCTCAGTCTCCGGCCAAGTCCTCGGTCCGTGCAGTTCAACCAGTTCGCGCAGGTTCAGGCCTTCGACCAGTTCCATCACCAGGTATTGCAGACCCTGCCAGTTGAGCAGGTCCTGCAGTTTTACCAGCCCGGGATGCTGGAACTTGGCGGCCAGTTCAAATTCCCGCCGGATGCGCCCGGCCCGGCGCTGATCACTGACCTGCTCCGGGTTGAGAAACTTGAGGGCCACTTCGCGCTTTTCCTGCAGATCACGGGCGGCGAAGACCAGGCCGAAACCGCCCCGGCCCAGGAAGCGGGTCGGCAGGAAACGGCCCGAGACAATTGTTTCCCGGCCCGGCTGCCAGGCCTGCAGTTGGACATAGGTCAGCAGAGGGCCGGAGTCGCCGCCGGCGGGCAAATTGCGGTCGTCCAGGTTCAAGGTATCAGTGTCAGGCATTCTTCACGTTTTTCTGTTTTTTCTTGATAATATTATAAACGTCGGTTTCAGTTTCTGTCAAACCCGGTGGTCTATATCAGGGGGGAAACGGCTCTCAGGTGAAGAAGAGCAGGGCGGCTCCGGCCAGGGCGGTCAGGGTGCCCCAGACCGCGCGCGGGGTGATCGGTTCAGCCTGGAAGCGATGGGCCAGGGGAATCAGGATCAGGGGGGAGAGGGACATCAGCGTGGAAGCGATGCCGATATGAGTCCTGGTTATGGCGTAAAGCGCCAGGATAACCCCCAGCACCGGCCCGGCGGCGGCACCGGCCGTGATCTGGGCCAGGGCCCGGCCGTCGCGCAGTTTGCTGAATTCCCGGCCCAGCCGGCCGGCCAGGGCTGTCCAGCCGGCCATGACCATCACCGCCGGCAAGGTGCGTACCAGGTTGGCCGAAACCGGGTGCAGGCCGCCGACCAGGCCGAGCTTGGAAAAGAGAAGTCCGGCGGCCTGGCCCAGGGCTCCGCCGGCGGCCAGCATGATGCCTACCAGCAGGCTCTTCCCTGAAAATACTTGTTTTCCCTGGTTGTTTTTTCGTTCCCCGACCACCAGGGCGATACCGCCGACGGTCAGGGCTATGGCCCCCAGCTGTATCGCCTTGAGTCTTTCGGCCAGCACCAGCCAGGCCAGCAGGGCGCTGAACACCGGGGTCAGGGTCATCACCAGCATGGAAAGCCGGGCGCCGATGCGGACCAGGGCTTCGAAGAGCAGGGCGTCACCGATGACGTAGCCGACCAGTCCGGATAATGCCAGCCAGAATACATCCTGCCGGCCGAGCCCGGTCGGCAGGAAACTGCCGAAAAAGGAGAAGTGCATGATCAACAGGAACAGTAGTGATATCCAGAGCCTGACGTGGTTGACCGTGGCTGATCCGACCCGGCGGCCGGCCAGGCTGAAAGCCAGGGTGTTGAAAGCCCACAGGGCGGCGGTGGTCAGGGCGGCGATTTCTCCCAGGTAGGCGCTCATGCCTGGTTCAGGCCGGGGTCAGTTCGCCGGCCAGTGGGGTGAGAAATTCCTGTTCGACCAGGCCTGGATCTGAATGACGGCCGAGCAGGCACATCAGCTTGGTGACCACGGCTTCAAAGGTCATGTCCAGGCTGGGGAGTACCCCCAGTTCCAGCAGGCTGCGGCCGGACTCGTAGAGTGCGGGCATGACCCGGCCGGCCCCGGTTTCACTGTGCAGGACCACCACCGTTCCGCGTTCGCGCCATTCTTTGATCCGTGTTTTCAGCATGCCGCCGGTCAACGGCACGGTGCCGGCCCCGAAACCGACCAGGACCACGGCCCGGCAATCGTCCCGGGGCTGGAAGTAAGACGGATCGGTGCCCGGGCAGAGCCGCAGCACGGCCAGGCGGTTGTCGATGCGCTCATCCAATTTGAATGCTTCGGTGCATTTCAGTAAATGATCGTGATGAATCATGCTTTCCAGCCCGACTTCGGCCAGCAGGGGGTAATTCGGCGAGGAAAAGGCGTCAAAACCGAAGTTGTGGCTTTTGCTGGCCCGGTTGCCGCGAAAGAGCTTGTAATCGAAGAAAAGCCCCAGTTCAGGAATGCCGCACCCGGCCAGGTCCACGGCGTTGACCAGGTTGTTGCGGGCGTCACTGCGCAGTTCGCCGAGCGGTTTCTGGGCTCCGGTCAGGATCACAGGCAGGGGCAGGCCGCTGAGCATGAAGGACAGGGCCGAGGCTGTGTAGGCCAGGGTGTCGGTGCCGTGAGTGATGACCACGCCGTCAGTTTGGCCGACGGCCGCGGCCGCCAGCCGGGCCAGGGACTGCCAGTGTTCGCCGGTGATCTGCGAGCTGTCCAGTACGAAGGGGATGCGCACTTCCAGCTCGGCCAGGGAGGAAAGCTCCGGAATGAATTCCAGCAATCCCTGGTAAAAGAGATCGGGTTTGAGGACTCCGCTTTGGCGGTCACGGGTCATGCCGATGGTGCCGCCGGTGTGAAGAAGCAGTATTTTTTTTTTCATTTGTTTCCGGGGAGAGCAAAAAATACTCCAGCCGGCCCGGCTTGTCAAGTAGCCGGGTATTGGCGTGCAGCCCGGGTCATGCTAAAATCGAGTCATCATGGAAAGCTTTTTTACTTTTCTGTCGCGCCGGGTGGCTGATACTTCGTCACTTCTCTGCATCGGACTGGATCCGCACCTGCCTGACCTGGAAGCATTCCCCGGTTCCAGGGCTGAGGCGGCCCGGGAATTCTGCCTGCGCCTGGTCAGGAGTACGGCCCGCTGGGCCGCGGCTTTCAAGCCGAATGCCGCCTTTTTCGAAGTGCTCGGTCCCGAGGGCTGGCAGGTGCTGGCCGATGTTGTGCAGGCGATCAAAGCTGAGTCGGAACGCCAGGGCTCTTTGATCCCGGTGATACTCGACGGCAAGCGCGGTGACATTGCTTCAACCGCCCAGGCATATGCTGACTCGGCCTTTGCCGGTATCGGCGCCCAGGCGGTTACCTTGAACCCCTACCTGGGCTTTGATTCCCTGCAGCCTTTCATTGAAGACCGGGAAAAAGGAGTTTTCCTGCTCTGCAAGACCTCGAACCCGGGCAGCGGCGACCTGCAGGACCTGCCGGTTTACCTGGGGGCCGGCGAAAACGATGAAGCCCGCCTGGAGCCCTTGTACCTGCAGGTGGCCAGGCTGGCCCGCAAGTGGAATGCCGCCGGCAACATCGGCCTGGTGGTCGGGGCCACCTACCCGGAAATACTGGCCCGGGTCAGGGCCGCGGTGGAAGATCTCTGGTTCCTGGTGCCCGGAATCGGAGCCCAGGGCGGTGACCTGGAGGCCGCGCTGAAAGCAGGATTGCGCCCCGGGGGCGACGGCATGCTGATCAACGTTTCCCGGGGCGTGGCCCGGGCGACGGATCCGGGCCGGGCGGCCGCGGAACTGCGCGACCGCATACTTGAAATCCAGGGGAGTCTTTCCGGCGGTTGATGCCGGTTGTTATTCCAGGTTAAGCCTGTTTACCTGCGGCTGCCGTTGACGATTATCAGCAGGCCCATGGCGATCAGGGCTCCCGGCCAGAAGAAATCCCAGCCGTAACGCCAGAACCACCAGTAATACTGGTTGAAAAAGGGCAGGTTGCGGCTCAGGAAAATCACTCCCAGGACGATCATAATAATCCCGGCGGCCAGGGGAGTTGAACTGGATTGTTTTTCAACCGCTTTCAGGGAAGCGTGATCTTTTTCCTGCTGATTGCCCGCCGGGTCATCGCCTGCTCTTTCCTCAGCTTCGTAAGGGGCTTCGGGGATGATGAATATGCCTATGATATATGCAATCAACGAGGCGCCGCCGCCGAAAAAGAGCAGAACTGCTACTATTCTGACCAGCACCGGATCGACGTTGAAGTATTCGGCGATGCCGCCGCAGACACCGGCCAGCACCCTTTGTTTTCGGCTGCGATACAGTTTTTTCATCTTGCCTCCTGGATGGCGTTGGTCAAGTCTTATAACGTAAAACCAAGCTGATTTGTTCTGCCGGCTGATCAGGACTGCTCTTCGGCCGGGGCGGATTTTTCCAGGCGCTCGATCTTGGCCGCCAGCCGGGCCAGCCTTTTTTCCATCTCGTCGCGCTGCCTGTCGTTCAGGCGGGATACTTCAAGGGCCCGGCGCACCACCTGCATGGCGCTGTTCAGGTCCCGGCGGCGATGTTCGAGATGCAGGGCCAGTTCACGGCAGCCAAGCGGGTCGGCTCCTGCTTCCAGTTCTTTCCAGATGGCGCAGGCCTCATCGTAAAAGCGCATTTTTTTCAACAGCCTGGAATGACTTCGGGCGGCCAGCAGGCGTGTTTCCGAATTGAGACTTGCGGTGCTGAGTTTCTCGTAGGCGCTTAAGGCCCGCTGGAAGAGTTCCGCTTTTTCCAGCAGGACGGCGATACCGAGGATTTCGCCCTCGCTTTTCGCCTGGTCCGGGTTTTCCACGTAGCGGCAGGCCAGGAGCATCAGGCCGGCCAGTCCAACCAGGTCCAGGGCGTTGTGGTCGACCACTGCTTCAAGCATGGAGGGGTCGCGACGGCGCAGGAAAGAATTGTAAAGGGCGGGAATCTCGGCTCCGGGCAGGTCGTCTTCCCGGGACAGCCCCAGCAGCATTTCTCCCAGGTGGGACAGCTTGCATGATTCCTGGCTGTTTTTCCAGATCTTGCGGGCCGGGTGCAGAAAATCGATATGCCTGGCCGAACTCCAGGGAAAACGACGCCTCTGCATGATGTAGCGGGTCTCCATCAGCGGAAAGTCAAAACTGCGGCCGTTGTAGCTGGCGACCGCGCTGAACTTTTTTTCGGCCAGGAATAGGTCGAAGGCCGCCAGCATTTCTCCTTCCGCCGCCGGGTCGTGCAGCACGAAGGCTTTCACCCGGAATTCCCCCGGCTCGAAAAAACCGATGCCCAGGACGAAGGGAATGGTGCCGGTACCGCCTGCCAGCCCGGTGGTTTCGGTGTCAAAGAAAGCTATTTTTTCCAGGGGCAGGCGGCTGCAGGATGGATCGCCGGAAACTACGGCCAGGCTTTCCGGAGCCAATTCCCGCCATTGCCCCAGCTGCACCGGCCCGAAAAAAGCCCGCTCGGAATAATGGTATTCCCGGCAGATGAATGGAGCTTCCGGCTCTACAGCGGCTCTGTCCGGCTGTTCATTCTTCTCGGTCTTTTCACGGGCCAGGTGCAGGTGGACCAGTTTTTCCATGCGGTCCCGAGGGTTAAGGGCCGGGTCGGTTTCCAGGCTGTGCCAGTCCGCATCAAGACGATTCCGGTCCAGGCGCCGCAGGCGGTCTTTCAGGTCTGACATGGCCGGATTTTAAGTCTTTTCTTCGGCGGCCAGCCTGAGCAGGTACTCACCGTAGCCGCTGGCGCGCAGGGGGGCGGCCAGGTCTTCCAGTTCACGACGGCCGATAAAGCCCATGCTAAAGGCGGTTTCTTCCAGGCAGCCGATTTTCAGGCCCTGGCGTTCCTCGATGACCTGGACGAAGAGACCGGCCTGCAGCAGAGAGGTGAAAGTGCCGGTGTCCAACCAGGCGATGCCCCGGCTCAGCGGTTCGACCCGCAGTCGGCCGGCGCGCAGGTAGTAGTTGTTGATGTCGGTGATTTCGTATTCCCCCCTCTTTGAGGGGCTGAGTTTTTCGGCGATTTCGAGCACCTGGTTGTCGTAAAAGTAAAGGCCGGGCACGGCATGGTTTGACTTCGGTTTCAGAGGTTTTTCCTCGATCGAGACGGCCTGCAGGTTTTTATCGAATTCGACCACGCCGTAGCGCTGGGGGTCGGCCACCGGGTAGGCGAAAATGGTCGGCTCAGTTCGGGAGGCCGCCCGCTGCAGGCTCTCCTGGAAACCGGCTCCGTAGAAGATGTTGTCGCCCAGGATCAGGGTGACCGCGGCCTGGCCGACGAAATCACGGCCGATGGTGAAGGCCTGGGCCAGTCCCCGCGGTTCGGGCTGGGGCAGGTAAGAAAAAGAACAGCCGAAGCGTCGGCCGTCTCCGAGCAGGCGCTGGAATCCGGGCAGGTCGATCGGAGTTGATATGATCAGGATTTCCCGGATGCCGGCCTGCATCAGTACTGACAGCGGGTAGTAAATCATCGGTTTGTCGTAAACCGGCAGGAGCTGTTTACTCTGGGCCAGGGTCAGGGGGTGAAGCCTGGTGCCTGCTCCTCCGGCCAGGACGATTCCCTTTCTATGCATATGGGACGACTCCTTGGTAAGCAATACTGCTTGAATGTTAGCATCGGCCTCATTCTATGTCAAACCCGGCCCGGCCCAGGAAAAGATCCCCGCTGAACAGGGCCACCGTCCATCGTCCCCGTCCGTCCTGCAGGGCCTCGGCCGGCAGCCGGTCCCAGGCGATGACATGGGCCAGGTTACGGTTGTCCCGGTTTACTTCCAGCAGGGGGGAGAGGCGCGCCGCCCGGCCCCGGGGATCAAACCATTTCCACTGCAGGGTGGTTCGGTTTTCCAGAGGACCGATCTGGATCACCGCATACAGGGCTTTATCCCGGTGAAAGACACTCGAGGCGGTTTCGGGAAAAACACTTTCCGGGGCCTGGTCGCAAACCGCGATTCTGGTTAAAAGTAATACAGGATCGACGTATTCAGGCGGACGAAAGGAAATGCAGGCTAAGCAGAAAAGGCAGGAAAAAAGAAACAAGCCCAGGCGCTTGACCGGGGCTTGTTTCATGGCCGCTTAAATGCTATTGAACCCGGAAGCCGGTGTCGTCGGCCGGGTTGGCGCCGGCGCTGTTGTTCAGGGTCGGGGTGCCGGTCAGGAAGCTCTGGGTGAAGGAAGTGCGGATGACCCGGTCCTGGCCGGCGCTCAGCACCCAGACGGCGTTGATCCGGGCGCTCAGGTACTGCACGTTGCAGTAGTACTGGCTGCCCCAGGGGTCGGGCTTGATTTCAGTGATGTAGGGGCCGTTCCACCTGAATTCGCCGGTCAGGGGATAGGTGTTGGCCCCGGGAGTGCCCTGGGCGCCTGGGGCATTACGCACCAGGTGATTTTCGAAGTAATCCCAGTTGGTGCCCAGCCAGCCATCTGTGCCTGTTCCGTCATTGGTGGCTGCGGTGCCCTGCTGGCTGCGCAGGACGTTCAACGCATCGGGCAGGTTGGCGGCCGCGCCGTTGGCAGTCGGCCAGCGGCCCAAATCTTTATAAAAAGAAGCCATGGCCGCGCCCAGCACCTGGGTTTCGTTGACCGCCCTGGTGTTCCTGGCATCTTCGATGTTTTTGGCTACGGTGGGCACCAGGATGGCCGCCAGGATGGCCACCACGGCCAGTACTACCACCATTTCGATCAGGGTGAATCCGCGGTTAGAGTTCATCATTTCCTCCGGTATTGCACCGGCTCTTTTGCAAGCCGGCATAATTTTTTTGTCATGAATCTAATTATAGGATTTTTTTTTGTTTTTGTCATTAATTCAAAGCTTTGCTTAACAAAAAAGAAATCATTTATTATAATCATTTCAAGGAGTTCTCATGGCAGCAAAAAAAAACATTTTATTGATTACACTGCTTTTGACCATGCTCTGGCTGGCGGTGCAAGCCGGGCCGGCGGTTTCGATCGAAAGCCACGATGCTTTTTTCGCCAGGCTGAAAGCACTCTGCGGACAGGCTTTCGAAGGGCGGGTGGTCGAGGGCAACCAGGGCGACCGGGCCTTTTCCGATCACCGGCTGGTCATGCACGTCAGGTCATGTTCCGACACGGTACTGCACATTCCCTTTCACGTCGGCCAGGACCGCTCGCGCACCTGGATCATAACCAAGACCGGTTCCGGCCTGCAACTCAAGCACGATCACCGGCATGAAGACGGCAGTGACGACGAGTCGACCATGTACGGCGGACATACCGTGACCGCGGGCTGGGCCAGCGCCCAGTCTTTCCCGGCCGACCAGTACTCGAAAGAACTCTTCGTGCGCACCGGCATTCCGCAATCGGCTGATAATACCTGGCATATTTACATCTATCCTGGAAAAACCTTTACTTACCGCTTGACCAGGGAAGGTCGGGAATTCAGGGTTGATTTTGACCTGAGCAAGCCGGTTGCTCCGCCTCCGCCGCCCTGGGGCCACGAGTAACAGCTGAAACTCAGGAGTCGGGCAGGCCCAGGCCGAGGTAAAGCTCCAGGGTTTGCGCGACCATGCGTTCGGTCGAGAAGGAATTCGCGATGTGAGTGCGACCTGCCGCCCCCATTTGCCGGCGCAGGCCGGGGTCACGGTAAAGCAGTATCAGGGCGTCGGCCAGGGCTTGAATGTCTCCGGGCGCAACCAGGATTCCGGTATGGCCCTCGACCACGCACTCCGAAATGCCGCCGGCCCTGGTGGCCAGCACCGGGAGACCGAGGCCCTGGGCGTCCAGCAGGATACTTCCCAGACCTTCCTGCCGGGAAGGAGCGACCAGTAAATCCGCCGCCTGCAGCAGCAGGCCGGGATCGGGATGGAACCCGAGAAAGCGGACTTTTTCTCCCAGGCCGAGCAGCAGAATCTTCCTTTCCAGCTCTTTCCGCAGTTTTCCCTCACCGGCCAGCAGCAGGATCAGCCGGGGCAGGTCAGCGGACGCCGCAGCCAGGGCTTCCAGCAGGTCGGCCTGGCCCTTTTCCGCGGTCAGGGCGGCTATGCAGACTGCGACCACGGAGTCGGGGGGAATGCCCAGTTCTCTCCGTCCCCGTTCTCTGAGATCGGCGCTGACTTGCCCCGGAAGGTCAATGCCGTCGTGGATGACCCGGATTTTTTCCGCTTCAATGCCGCAGTTGATCAGGGTGCTGCGCACCGCCCCGGAAACTGCGATCAGGGCGTTGACTGATTTTCGGTAGCGCCTGCGGCTCAGCGGATTGGCGGAAAGCGGAAAGTTGACCTTGCGCCCGGCGATTTTCAACCCCGCCCGGGGAAAGGCCAGCAGGCCCAGGGTCAGGGCATGGGCGTCGTGACAATGAACAAGTGCCGGCCGCGCTGTTCCGAGTTCCCGACGCAGACGGCCGATGGCCAGGGGATTCCAGGGAACTCCGGAACTGAATTCGACCACCCGCAGACCTATGGACCGGGCTTTGCCGGCCAGGGCTGATTCCGCCCGGGCCACCAGGGTGATCGGCCGGCCGCCGTCGGCCAGGTCGCGGCAGAGGTAAAAGGTCTGGCGTTGACCGCCCCGCCAGTCGCGGCCCAGGTCTATCTGTACCAGGGTTTTTTCAGGGTTCATGGCGGGCGGCGGCTTTCAGGTACTTGGCCGCAGTGCCCCAGGAAGAAACCAGGGCGATGACCAGGCCGGGAAAACCGTCAAGCAGGCCCATTTTCCAGAAATAATGCCTGATAAAGGTAAACGGAGGCGACAGCAGTGCCTTGGCCAGCAGCAGGCCGCGCGGACCCCTGATCGATTCCGCCTGGAACCCGCTGTAGCGGTTCATGCGCTCCAGGTGGTCGGCCAGGTCGCGGTAGCTGAAGTGCAGGATCGCTCCGCGCAGCCTGCCTGGGGTTCCCTCCAGCACCAGCCGCTCGTGAATCCGGCCCTGCCACCTGGCCAGGCTGCGCCTGAACAGGCGCAGTTTGCGGTCCGGGTACCAGCCTGAATGCCTGATCCAGCGGCCCAGGTAGTAAGTGCGCCGTGGAATGAGAAAACCGGCAGAGCCCGGTTCCGGGTTTTGCCTGATTTGTTCGATTTCGCGGCGCAATTCATCGGAAAGACGCTCGTCCGCGTCCAGGTTCAGCACCCAGTCATGCCGGGCCAGGTCCAGGGCCCGGTTTTTCTGGTCGCCGTAATCCCTGAATTCATGCTGAAAAAAACGCGCTCCGTGACGCCGGGCGATGTTCTCGGTTTCATCGGTGGAATAGGAATCGAGCACCACGATTTCATCCACCAGGCCATTGCAGCTGAGCAGGGCCTCTTCCAGGCGATCCTGTTCGTTGAGGGTGATGAAAACGGCGCTTATTTTCATTTTTTTTCGGCGATTACCAGGGAGGCATACCCGGTCTTGAACCAGAGCAGTCGGTCGAGCTTGGTGAACAGGCGCACCAGGGGGTAGATGAAACTGCCGTAAAACCTGAAGAGCCGGCCGTGTTTTTCCAGGTCAGCCGCTGACTGGGGTGATATTGAACCGCTGCGCTGTTTTTCCCGGTTTCCCGGGGTGGCCTTGGCGTAGAAAACGTTGAGCATGATCTCGCAAAACTCCATGAAGAATTTGGCGTAGGTGTCGGCCCGGACTATGGAAAAACCTGGGGCGCTGATCATGGCCTGTAGTTCGGGCATGGAATAACCTTCCCGCTTGTGCCCGTACAGCTCCGGTTTCATGCCGAAGAGTTTTTTCAGGCGGTTCAACAGCATGAGCCGGCCGCTGACCGGGGTGGAAACTATCAGCCGGCCGCCGGGTTTCAGCACCCGGTGAAGTTCTGCCAGGGTGCCGCGGTCGTTATCCACGTGTTCCAGGAAATCGAGCATCAGCACGGTTTGAAAAGTGTCGGCGGCAAAGGGCAGTGAGTTTTCCACGACCT
The DNA here is from genome assembly GCA_964457225.1 of uncultured Clostridia bacterium. GTDB lineage: Bacteria > Acidobacteriota > Aminicenantia > UBA2199 > UBA2199 > CAYWEM01. Next base: position 103,948 of record CAYWEM010000003.1, on the reverse strand, counting down.
GGACGATGCGCCGGCCGAGCAGGTCGCGGCCGTTGCGCAGGTGGGCGTGGTCGTTGTCGGCATGAATCCAGAGGCCGCCGAGTTTTTCCAGGTTGTGGGCCACGATACCCTGGGCGCAGCCCAGGTCCAGGACCAGTTTCCCGGAAAAATCCACCATCCTGCTCACCATGCGTACTTTTTCCCTTTTCATCAGGCTCTTTTCAAACAACATCTGCTGCCAGGGTTTGGGGTTCATTTGCCTCTATTATGCCTGCTCCGGGGCGGCACTGTCAAATCACGCCTCTTGACCGCTTTGCCGCTTTTTTTTATGATGGGGACATGATCAGGTTCTTCAAAAAGCGGAAACTCAATTGACTTTTTTCCAGGAAACGGCCCGGGACGCAAACAGCCACGCTCGTTGCGGCGTCATCAACACCAGGCGCGGCCGCATCCTGACCCCGGTTTTCATGCCGGTCGGCACCGCCGGCACGGTCAAGGGGCTGACCGGTGAGCAGCTGCTCGAATGCGGAGCCCAGATCATACTCGGCAACACTTACCACCTCTTCCTGCGGCCAGGACTGGAAGTCATCGATCACTTCGGTTCCCTGCACGGATTCATGTCCTGGGATCGGCCGATATTGACCGACAGCGGAGGTTTCCAGATATTTTCCCTGCGCGGGAGAACCAGGGTTCGGGATGAAGGAGTGCATTTCCAGTCCCACGTTGACGGCACGAATTTTTTTCTCAGCCCGGCTGATGTGGTGGACATTCAGAACCGCCTCGATTCAGACATCCAGATGGTCCTGGACTGTTTTGCCCCCCACCCGGCCGACAGAGCCGCCGATGAGCAGGCCCTGGCCCTGACCTCGACCTGGGCTGAGCGGGCCCGGGAAAGCTTCCTGAAATCAAACCGGGGCGGGCGGCAGTTCGCCATCGTTCAGGGCGGCCTGCACCTCGACCTGCGGGAACTATCGCTGAGCCGGCTGAGGGGCATGGACTTCGACGGATACGCGGTCGGCGGGCTGAGCGTGGGCGAGGAGGGCCCGGAGTTCGAACAGGTGGTCGACTTCATCATGCCCCGGTTGCCTGGGGACAAGCCGCGCTACCTGATGGGCTGCGGCAGCCCCGAGGAAATGGTTTTCGCCGTGAGCCGGGGAGCCGACATGTTCGATTGCGTCCTGCCGACCAGGAACGCCCGCAACGGCACTTTGTTCACCGGCCGGGGCAAAATCCGCATCAAGAACGAAAAGCACAAAAAAGATGAAAGCCCGCTTGACCCGGGCTGTGCCTGTTTCACCTGCCGGAACCATTCCCGGGCCTACCTGAGGCATCTTTTTCTGGCCGGTGAAATACTGGCTTCAGTTCTTAACACAATACACAACCTGCATTTCTACCTTGATTTTACCAGGGAAATGCGTTATGCTATTGAAGCGGGCATTTTTTGCGCCTGGAAAGAAGATTTTCTTTCCCGTATTTCCGATTAAAAGGAGTTTAACATGTTTTTATACGGGCAGAACGCGGCGGCGCAGCCGAGCATGTTCGGTGCGCTGATCCCTTTCATCATCATATTCGCCATCATGTACCTGCTGGTCATCATGCCGGCCAGAAAAAAACAGAAAAGTCACCAGACCATGATCCAGGCCCTGAAGGGCGGGGAACGCGTGGTCACCTCGGGCGGAATATACGGCACCGTGGCCCGGGTACTGGATGACCGCATTGAACTCGCGGTGGACAAGAACACCAAGCTGCAGGTGGCCAAGTCGGCCATCGCCGGAGTTCTTGATGCCGCGGCCGGCACCATACCGGAACCCAAGTAATCTGAGTTTTGTTTTCCGCCGGCGGAAAACAAAACGGAGGCACTAATGAAAAAAAACCTCACCTGGAAAGCAGTCCTGATCCTGCTGGTAATTGCTTTGTCCGTGTTCATGTTTTATCCGCCCAGGGACAAGATCGTTCTCGGACTGGACCTGCGCGGCGGCATGCACCTGATACTGGAAGTCCAGACCGACGAGGCTATCAGGGTGCAAACCGATCAGAACGTGGCCCAGCTGAAACAGATCCTGGCCGACAGCGGTATCGTGGTCGAGGATGTACAGCGCAAGGGGGTCAACGGCATCGAATTGCGCGGTGAACTGGGAGCTGAAGAAAGGCGCATCAGGGATATTCTCGATGACGACTTTCAGGACTGGACCTATACTTTCGGAGCGGCCACGGTTTCCCTGACCCTGCGGCCCAACATCGAGCGGCGTCTGCGGGAACTGTCGGTCGACCAGGCCCTGGAGACCATTCGCAACCGGGTTGACGAGTTCGGCGTGGCCGAGCCGGTTATCCAGAAGGAAGGCTTCTCAGGCGAACGCCTGCTGGTGCAGTTGCCCGGGGTGGACGATCCCCAGCGGGTCAAGGAGTTGATCCGCAGTACGGCCATGCTCGAGTTCAAGCAGGTCATGGACGGCCCGTTCCCCAGCGAGGAGGACGCCCTGGCCAAGTACGGCGGTGTTCTCCCCGGCGACCTGGAAATGGTCCGGGCCAACCCGCGCCGTCTGGATCGCGGAGTTTACGTACTGCGCTCGGCTCCGATAGTCACCGGCAAGGATTTGAAAAACGCCCGGCGTTCCCAGGATGAATACGGCGGACCTGCGGTAGGTTTTTCCTTCAACTCCCAGGGCGCGGCCAAGTTCGAGCGTTTCACCGCGGCCAATATCGGTAAAATGCTTTCCATCGTTCTCGATGAGCGGGTTGAAAGCGTGGCCACCGTGCAGGCGGTCATTTCATACGACGGCATCATCCAGGGCCGGTTTACCGTGGAAGAAGTTGACGACATAGTCCTGGTGCTGCGTTCCGGCGCCCTGCCGGCTCCCATGAAATACCTCGAGGAAAGAACCGTGGGCCCTTCACTGGGCGCTGACTCGATCCGCAAGGGGCTGGTTGCGGCCCTGATCGGTTTCATGCTGATCATAGCTTTCATGTTTTTCTATTACAGGCTGGCCGGTATCAACTCCATCCTGGCCCTGATCCTTAACCTGGTGATACTGCTGGGTGTCATGGCTTATCTCAAGGCTACCCTGACCCTACCCGGAATCGCCGGAGTCATCCTGACCATCGGCATGGCCGTGGACGCCAACGTACTCATCTTCGAACGAATCAAGGAAGAACTGCGCAGCGGCAAAACGCCCAAGTCGGCCATTGACGCCGGCTTCAAAAAGGCTTTTTCCACCATATTCGACGCCAACATCACCACCATCATCGCCGCCGTTTTCCTTTTCCAGTTCGGCACCGGTCCGATCAAGGGCTTTTCGGTCACCCTGATCATCGGTATCCTGGCCAGCATGTTCACCGCCATATTCGTCTCCCGGTTCATTTTCGAGCTGATCTACGGCCGCAAGAGTAAAGTGACCCGGATGAGCATCTAGGAGAACAGCCATGAAAATCCTCAAAGGCGAATCACAATTCAAGTTCATGAGCAAAAGGCATTACGCCTTTGCATTGTCCGGATTGATCATACTCTGCGGCGTGGCTCTTTTCCTGACCCGGGGCTTCAACCTGGGAATCGATTTCACCGGCGGCACCATGATCGAGGTGGGCTTTCGCATGCCCATGAGCACGGATGCCGTGCGGGCCGCCATGCGCCGGGCCGACCTCGATAAATACGAGTTGCAGCGGGTCGGGGGTGAGAACAAGTTCTTCATAAAAACCGAAAAAGTTTCAGACCTGGACATCCGTGAAGACACCATGGAAGACCACGAAGTGGTGGTGCGGAAAATCCGGCTGGCCCTGATGGGCGCTGCAGAGGAAGCCGCTTTCCAGGCCGGGAAAATCGACCTGAACAGCGCCTCCGAATCGGTCATCTCCAGGTTCCTGGCCGATCGCGGCATCAGCCACGAAGACGCGGCCGAAGTCGCAGCTCTTATCATCGAACTGAGGAAAGACGACGAGCGAGGCCTGATAGGCCCGGCGAACGATACCGACCTGTCCTTCGCCTCTTTCGCCGAAAAAGCCGGGCTCGACCTGAAAAGAAGAGTGCTGGAAGTGTTGAACAACGAGGCGTATCTGGGCACTTTCACCTTTCTCTCGGTCGAGATCGTCGGGCCCCAGGTGGGCCACGATCTGCGGGCCAAGGCGGTGCTGGCCACCTTCTGGGCCATGCTGGGCATGCTGATTTACATCGGGGTGCGTTTCCGCCTGATATTCGGCGTCTCGGCGGTGCTTACCCTGGCCCACGACGTGCTGGTCACCCTGTCCTTCATCCTGCTGCTGCGCATCGAGATGTCGCTGACCGTGGTGGCCGCCCTGCTGACCATAGTCGGGTATTCCCTGAACGACACCATCGTGGTCTTCGACCGGGTGCGCGACAACCTGAAGATAATGAAACGGGACAATGCCGAAGCTTTGCTGGACCGCAGTCTCAATGAAACCCTGAGCCGCACCATCATCACTTCGGCCACCACCCTGCTGACGGTCATGGCCCTGTACACCCTGGGAGGTGAAGTGATCCGCAATTTCTCGCTGACCCTGATCATCGGTCTGATCTGCGGCACTTATTCGACCATATTCCAGTCCTGCGCCTGGCTCAGGATCTGGGAACGACGATTCCTGAAACGGAAAAAAAGTTGAGTCAAACTATTGTAATTTCAAAAGAAATGGTATATAAAGGAAAATGCAATCTTCACCTGGGAGGTAGACATGTTCGGTGATTCGATGATAGAATCCACGTCAAATCGTAAAGCATCGAAAGCCTGGCTGACCCTGCCGGTTTCGATCATAGTCCATGCCGTAATAGTCATCGCGGCCATAGTGGTGCCCCTGATGACCGCGGAATCAGACCTGCCGGAAATCAGGGTTACCAACGTTTTCATGGTGGCCCCGCCTCCGCCTCCTCCGCCTCCGCCCCCGCCGGCCAAGAAAAAAGCTTCTTCCAGCGCCCGGGCCCAGGCCGAAGAGAGAAAAGTCGAAGCCCGGCCGATAGCCGCTGGCAGACTGGTGGCCCCGGTGGAAATCCCGCAGGAAATAACCCGCGAGGATATCAGTTCTTTCGGGTTTGACGGCGGTGTGGAAGGCGGCGTCGAGGGCGGCGTCGAAGGCGGTGTGATCGGCGGCGTACTCGGCGGTGTGATCGGCGGCGTACTCGATGAGAGCCTGACCCAGGAAGCCATCCGGGTGGCCAGCGTACAGCGCCCGCGCCTGGTCCGGCGCGTTGAGCCCACTTATCCCCCGGTGGCCCTGTCAGCCAGGATATCCGGAGTGGTCATCGTGGAAGCGGTCACCGACATATACGGCCGCGTGCGCGACGCCAGGATCATTACCGGTCATCCCCTGCTCAACCAGTCCGCCCTGGATGCGGTCAGGCAGTGGATTTACGAGCCGTACATCATCGACGGCATTCCCAAGCCGGTTGTTTTCACGGTCAACGTTACTTTTACGCTTAACTAGTACTGTAATTAATAAAAAATAGCAGGAGGTATTCTATGCAATTCAGTATCGTCGAAATGTGGCATGAGATGGGAACCGTGGTCAAGTTCATCGCCTACATCCTGATTCTCATGTCTATCATCACCGTTGCCGTCGGAATTGAAAGGTTTATCGCTTTCTTCAAGGCCAAGGCCCAGTCCAAGGAACTTCTGCGCCTGATCGCCGCTCTCTGGAAAGAAGGCAAGGTCAGGGATTCTCTGGAACTCACCCGTGACAAGCGCTTCAAAAGCAGCCACCTGGCCAAGGTTCTGAGCGCCGGTCTTTTTGAGCTTGAATTCCAGGAAGACAGCTCCGCCGATTACTCCCAGAAGATCGAGTCCGCCAAGCGGGCCATCGACCGGGCCACCATCAAGGGCATTCACGAGTTCAAGCGCGGTCTCAATTCCGTCGGAACCGTCGGAGCCACCGCGCCCTTCGTCGGCTTGACCGGCACCGTTTTCGGCATCATCAACGCCTTCCAGGGCATGGCCGTTTCCGGTTCCGGCGGTATCGGAGCCGTGGCCGCCGGCATCGCCGAAGCGCTGATCATGACCGGTATGGGTATCGCCCTGGCCGTCGTCGCCGTCTGGTTCTTCAACTACCTCATCGCCAAGGTTGATGTTTTCACCGGAGAAATGGCCAACGCTTCTTCCGAACTGATCGACCAGTACATCAAGCTCAACAAGTAAGAGGACAACATGGGAGCTGAAGTTGGAGGAGGAGACAAGGCCAAGTCCGATCCGAACGTCGTCCCTTTGTGCGACGTTCTGCTGGTCTTGCTGATCATCTTTATGGTGGTCACGCCGATGATCCAGAAAGGGGCCAATGTTACCTTGCCTGAAGCCGCTTTTACCGAGGATCAGCCAGATCCCGGCAAGCTGATCGAAGTCTTCCTGCGCCGCGACGGCCAGGTTTACCTCGAGGAAGCTCTCATCGAGGACCTGTCAACCATTGATGACTTGATCCTTGAACGGATGGAAGAAAGACAGATCACCGATAAAAAGGTTCTGCTGAAGGCTGATGCCGAGGTTGAATACGGCAAGATCGTTGACCTGATGAATGCCATCAAGGATGCCGGTATTGAAATTATCGGCCTGGTCAGCGAACAGAAGGCCGGAACAATTGACTGATTGATTTTAACTGTCAAGGCAATAAAAAGGGAAGATGAAAATCTTCCCTTTTTTTTTGCTTCGAGCTGAGCGCGGCTACTTGGGAATTCTGACTTTCAGGCCGGATGGAATCGTCTGCACCGTGAAAGAAGTCAGGTCAGCGCCGTACTCCCCGTCGAAGTGAAACGGGATCGGGCCTTCGAGAGCCTCAACACTGATCTGGTTGAACTTGAAAGTCTTGTAGAAGGGAAACTTGTCTATATTGCCGGTGAAAAGACGCTGCAGGTTCAGTGAAGACTTCAGAATGCTGAACTTGCTGAGCTGGCAGAAATCGAGCAGGTGGTCGTAAGGATCGGCAAAGGGCGCTATAATGGCCTTGCCGCCGTATTGCTGGAAATTGGCGAAGGCGATCAGCATGATTTCATGGGTCACTTCGATGTTTTCGAAAAGCACCTTGACTTTGAAAATCGGCATTTCAAAATAGCCTTTAAGAGCGAAATAGATATAAGGCATGATGCCGCGGCTCTTGGATTCCAGGTTGAATTTCTTTGATATGAAACCGTCCAGGCCTATTCCTGCGACGTTGAAGAAATAGTGACGGTTGATTTTGCCGCAATCGATAAAAACGTCCCTGCCCTTGATTAAAACGTCCAGGGCGCGCCGCCAGGAAAGGGGAATGCCCAGGTTGCGGCTGAGCCCGTTGCCCGAGCCGCCGGGCAGAATGCCGAGTACTTTTTCAGTGCCGACCAGTTCCCGGGCAATGGAGTTGATGGTGCCGTCGCCGCCGAAGGCGGTGATGATGTCGAAGTGTTCCCGGCCCTGGCGGATAATTTCCCGGGCATGGCTCGGAGAATTGGAATTGATCAGGGAAACAGTCTGGAAGTGGTGTCGCAGCTTGTTGAATATAATCGAGGTGGCCACGTCCTTTGAAACAACCCCGGAAGAGGGATTGAGGATGACCAGGATGTTTTCTTTTCTGGTTGGCACTGAAAGATTATATCATAAAAGTGCCGTGGCGCTTAACCTGAGCCCGTTCTGCTACGTTTCGAGTCGATGGCGGCCATCAGCCTGGAAAGGGGGTGGCGGCGGATGTAAAATGGCAGTTTGACCGGCTTGCCCCGCCTGGCGGCGGAACGGTACAGCGCGAAGATTATTTCCAGGGCTTTCAGGCCGTCCAGGGCCGAGGAACTGGCTTCACGATCTTCCCTGACCGCCCGGCACAGTTCAGCTAAGGCTCCGGGGAATGGTTTAATGTTTTCGCTCAAAGGCGGAAAAGGAGTCGGCACCAGGTCCTGGAATCCCTGATACCGGTTTGATTCCCTGCTTACGAAGCAATCCCGGATACCATTGCCGATTCTGAGGCGACCTTGGGAAAACTGCAGGTCGATTTCAAAATGAAAAAAATCGTGGTCTCCGCCTGCTTCCAGGAAGACCGGTATTCCGGAAACGGTTTCCAGCCAGCCCCAGGCCCAGGTTTCACTGCCGGCGCTTTTATCCGTGACTGCGACCCGGCCTGAAACCCAAGCGATTTCCCCGGCCAGGTAGCGAATCATGTCAACCAGGTGGGTGCCGTCATGAAACAATGGTCCGCCGCCGTGCCCGGCCAAAACCTGGGACCAGGGCCCCCGGGCGAAACTGTTGCTGAAAACGCTGGCCGAAACGGAGAGCAGTCGGCCTGGGAAAGCCTGGTCAATCATTTTCCGGGTTTCCCGGTAAAGGGGATCCCAGCGGCGTTCATGGTTGATCACGGTCCGGGTCTTGTTTCGGCGGCAGGTGTTTACTATTTCCCGGGCCTGACGCAGATTCAGGGCCAGCGGTTTTTCTATGAGCAGGCCGCGGACTCCGTTTTCGGAGGCAAACAGGGCTATCGGGTGGTGGCTGTCGGTCCAGCTGGCTATGATAAGCAGGTCAGGCGAGGTTTTCCGGATCATCTCCCGGTAATCCAGGAACAGGTTGTTTACCTGCCACCGCCGCCCGCAGTTTTCAAGTTTTTCCCGGTCCAGGTCACAGAGGGCGATCAATTCTATTTCTTCGCTCATACCGGCCAGCGCGCCGAGATGAGTGGCCGGCTTGGCCCGCAGCGGATCATCCTCAAGCAGGGAGGCGACCCGGCCGCAACCGACCAGGGCGGCGGTCAGGCGCATGTCAGGACGGGTCTTTCTTGTTCAAGGCCGCCTGCAGGGTTGAAATCAGCTGGTTCCAGCCGTCCAGATCCTCCAGCAACTGGTATTCCAGAAAGTCGGCCAGTTCAATGAAATCTTTCTTCTCCTGGGAACCGACCAGCTCTTCAAAGGTTTTCAGAAATGACTGAATTTTGCTGCGGACGGTATGCCCCTTATCGTACTCGATCTGGCCGAAATCAAGCCCGAAACTCTGTCCGACAGTGTTGATGAAGGTTATCAGGGGCTTGAATGCTTCAAATACCCCGATCAATCTCTTGGATCCTTCCTGCACCTCTCCCTGGCGAAACAGAGCGGCTGTTTTTTCTATTTCCCCGTGCATGTCACGGATCAGGACTCCGGCCTTCAGGAAGCCGTCGGTGGTAATCGAGGCCAGGTCCTTGGTGTAAAACTCCACCACTTTTACCGAGTCGGCTATGACCTCTGTTTTGCGTTCAAACATGAAATCAAAATTCTCCTGACCGTCCACCATCATCTTGACTATGCCGTGATTGGGGTTGATCCTGTCTTTCAGCAGTTCCGCGGTCATTTGCTCCCAGGTGCTTTCCGCGGTCGGCTGGTAATCGCTTTTGCTGCCGTTTATGAATACTTCCATTGACTCACCTCGCTTTTCAGGATTATAAGATATGAATTGACCAGTTTCAAGCAATCAGGTATTTTTTTTGCGGCTTTTAACCGAGAAGGTGTACTTTCCGGAAAAATTTCTGTTCCAGGTTCGAGTTTACAGCAGGATGCCGGCCGGGTAACGCCAGCCCAGCAAACCGTCATAAACTCCCTTGTCCCTGGAGAAAAAAGGAACCAGCAGGATTTCAGCGGTGAAAAACTCGAGTTTCGGCAAATCCGTTTGGCCGGCTGATTCGAACTGTTTCATGAAATAAAGGGCAGCGAAGCGCTGGGCCGTGGCCAGGCTGCGGTCGGCCGGGAAAACCCGGATTTTTTCCAGCGGAGCCGGCGGAGTCGGGGGCTGTCTGCGGGTGTAGTACAGGCCGAGGTCACCGAAGTAATTGGTGTTTCTTATCACCGTGGCCGGGACGAAATACAATCGTCGGTCCGGTATTTTGCTGCCCTGGAATTCTCCCTCGAATTGCCAGAAAGCCAGGTAAAACTTTTCCCCGGCTTCTTCCAGGGCCGCCCGGCAGGATCTGACCTCGTGCCAGGAAGAAGCATCGTTTTCCAGGTTCAGGGCCAAGGCGCAGTCCAGGCAGAAAAAAACCAGGCTGTTGTTTTCTCCGAGCAGTGGTTTGCGGCATTTGCGGCAATGCAGTTCAATCATCGGCAACCTGGTCATGAGCGGCGCCTTTTGAAGATGGAAATCAATACTTTTTTCAGGGATGTCTCCCTGATCGGCCTGATCTGCGAGCCCTGACCTCCGGGCAGAAGTTCCCGGTAAAAGCGGCCCGAAAATAGGCTCCAGAGGTAATCGGCCATCAGTTTGAGAAGTGCCGCGAAAGCGAAAAAAAAGATCATGGCCATGAATGATCCGCTCAGCCCCGAGCGGAGTGTATGGGCCAGCACCACGGCGAAAGCGAGCAGTGCGGAGAGGGAAAGAGCCCGGTTCCTGGTTGAATCAGCCAGGGAATTCACCAGCAGCGGTGTTCGGTCGGCGGCGTTGAGGTAACTTTTAAAGATCAGGCCCTGGAAGCTGAAACTGAGCTCCCAGACCGGAAGGTAAACCAGCCTGACCTGCAGTTCCACCAGTTCCCTGTCGCCGCCATGTTGAGTTTCCGCTGCCGGGGGGGGCAATTCCGGGGCCAGTAAAACGCCGCGGCGGCGGAGTTCAAGCGGATCGAATGGAATTTGGTCGGCCTCCAGAACGGCTTGTTCCAGGAAGGAGGGATCGAGTCCGGGTAATTTTTCCAGCATGAATGATGAGGCCGGGGCATAGTATTGAAAGGAATTGCTGGAAAAAACAGTTTGGTCTTCCACCGGGAGTCGTTCTTCAGCCTGGACTGAAAGACGATGCAGTGGAGATCCGGGTTTGAAAGCCAGGGACCTGATCAGGCTGGAAGGTGAAGGCGGGGCATTCCCGGGATGTTTTCGGTAACCGGCCCTTGTGCCGGTGATGTCGTAAAAAGGCACATAATACAGCAGGGCTCTTTCTAAAAAAGCCCGGCCGGCAAATTCCCGGTCGGTTCCGGGTTGTTGGAAAGCCCGGTTCAAAATATACTTGGCGTCTTCCAGGCTGCAGTTTTCCCGGAGAACAAGCGCCGGTTTTTCCGGGTTCTGCATGAAATAGCGGTGCCCGCAATAGCGGCAGTTGACCAGGAATTGGCCGCCCACGACCGGCACCGGGCTGCCGCACTTGGCGCAGGCCGGCACCCTGGCTGTCATCAGCGGGGCCTCCGGCCGGACAGGGGCGGAAGGAACAGGATGAACAGGAACAGGAGCATGCTGATCAGGAAGGGCGGCAGGGGGTTTTCAATCAGGAAAAAAATTGAGAAAAAGACCAGTCCGGCCGCGCTGAACTGGTAGAACCTGTTGCGGGCCGGATGAATTTCGGAGGCCCCGGGATAATCCCCATAAACAATGCCGCTGATTGCATCAAGGAGCAGTTGGTATTTTTCGCCGTCGATTTCCAGGCTGATCTTGTAAAACGGCAGGTAGACGAGGTCGGCCTGGAGATCTTCCGATTCTTCTCCGGACTGGTCAATATCGGCCGGCATGAAACCGATTGATTCCGTATCCTGCGGATTGTAGGGCTGGGATGCCGATGAAGGGCGCGGCAGGCTGACGGCCGGAAAGGCCGAGTTGGCCGGCCGCAGTGATTTCCACCCGCTTTTCTGCCAGAAGGGGAGCAGCCAGGGCTCGCTGTCGAGCAGGCGCGGCGGATTGAGAGCGGCGCTGCGGCCGAAAAAATCCTTGAGGTAAAGCGGCAGGCGTTCCCTGGATATTTGCGGGTTATGCCTGAAAACACAGTGCCAGCCGTCGAGATCGAGCATCAGGGCGCTGAGGCAGAAAGAACAACGGCTGACCAGCTCTTCACCCTGGCGGGTGATCGGGGCACTGCACTTGGGGCAGGTCGGCCGCTTCAGTTTTTTTTCAGGTTTGTCAGCGGTTGTTTTCATTTTGCCGGGTCAATTATATGCAAAAAACAAAAGGCAAAGCAACCGTTTTTACTTGGTTTTCAGTACACTTGAAAACGAGTCGGCCTTGTGATAGTAATTCCTTATAGAATATTGAGGAGGTTCATTTCATGAAAAATATCAGAGTCGCCGTCAATGGTTTCGGCAGAATCGGGCGGAACATTCTGCGGGCCGGTCATGGTTTTCCGGGAATTGAGATCGTTCATATCAACGACATCACAGATGCCCGCACCCTGGCTCACCTGCTGAAGTACGATTCGGTTTTCGGCCGTTTCGCCGCCGAAGTCAAGCATACTGATGACAGTATAGTGGTGGCCGGCAGAGAGATCTCGGTGTCAGCGGTGAAGGATCCGGCCCAACTGCCCTGGAAAGAAAAAAAGATCGACGTGGTGGTTGAATCGACCGGGCTTTTCACCAAGAGAGCTGATGCTGAAAAACACCTCGCCGCCGGCGCGGCCAAGGTCGTTATCTCGGCCCCGGCCACGGATCCTGATTTGACGGTGGTGCTGGGAGTCAACGACGGTGATTACCAGCCCGAAAAACACCACATAATATCAAATGCTTCATGCACCACCAATTGCGTGGCCCCGGTGGCCAAGGTTCTCCACGACTCGTTCACCATTCTCAAGGGCAACATGACCACTATTCATTCATATACCAATGACCAGCGGATTCTCGATCTGCCGCACAAGGATCTGCGCCGGGCCCGGGCCGCGGCCCTGTCAATGATTCCCACTTCCACCGGGGCGGCCAAGGCGGTCGGACTGGTGATCAAGGACCTGCAGGGAAAACTTCACGGAACTTCATTGCGGGTGCCGACCCCGAATGTTTCCGCGGTTGACCTGGTGGTATCCCTGGGCCGCAAGGTCAGCAGGGAAGAAGTGGCCGCCGCCTTTGAAAAAGCGGCCGCCGGAGAGCTTCGCGGTATTCTGGGCTGCAGTCACGAGCCGCTGGTTTCAGTCGATTACGTCGGTGAAGAACGCTCTGCGGTGGTGGACATGGACAATATCCTGGTCATTGAAGGCGACCTGCTGAAAGTCCTGGCCTGGTACGACAACGAATGGGCTTATTCCTGCCGGGTGCGTGATTTGATCACAAAGTTGATGTGAGCGCCGAGCATGGCCAAAAACACCTTGTCCGACCTGGTGGTTAAAGGCAAGAAGATCTTCCTCCGGAACGACTTCAACGTGCCGCTGGACGGTTCCGGCGCTATCAGTGATGACACCCGACTGCAGGCCTCTCTTCCGACCATTCGGGAACTCCTGGAAAAGGGCGCCGGGGTGATTTGCGCCTCGCATTTCGGTCGCCCGAAGGGCGGTCCTGACCAGGCCTTCAGCTTGCGCCGGGTGGCTGAAAGGCTGAGCCGGCTTCTCGGCCGGGAAGTGCTTTTCTGCACGGAAAGTGTCGGTGACCGGGCTGATGAAATGAAGCTTAAACTGGCTCCCGGTGAAATCATGCTGCTGGAAAACCTGCGCTTCAATCCCGGGGAGACCAAGAACGATCCGGCCCTGGCCGGGCAATTGGCCAGGCACGTCGATTATTACGTCAACGATGCTTTCGGCGCCTGTCACCGTGCCCATGCTTCCATCGCCGCCATCTGTGATTTTGTGCCGCTGGCCGTGGCCGGCAGGCTGTTACTGAAGGAAATCGAATATCTCAGCCTGGCCCTGGAAGCACCGTCGCGGAAAAAAGTGCTGATTCTCGGCGGAGCCAAGGTGGCGGACAAGATCCCGGTTTTGCGAAATCTCGTCGGGAAAGCGGAGCACATACTGATCGGCGGCGCCATGGCCTATACTTTCCTCAGGGCCCTGGGCACCCCGGTAGGAAATTCCCGGGTCGAGGAAGAACAGTTGGACAACTGTACCGAAATACTGGCCCAGGCCGGCGCCCTGGGAACTGAAGTGCTTCTGCCTCTCGATCACATAACCGCTCAGCAGATTGAACCGGAAGTCACGATCAAATTCGTGGCCAGCGGCCGGGATATCGATCCGGGAATGATGGGTTTGGATATCGGCCCGGAGACGACCGAACTCTACCGTGAACGGGTGGCTGAAGCCGAAATGGTTGTCTGGAACGGACCAATGGGGGTTTTTGAAGTAGATCTCTTTTCAGGCGGCACCATGGAACTGGCCGCGGCTGTGGCCGCGAACCGGGGGGTAACCATTATCGGAGGCGGTGATACCGTGGCCGCGGTCAACCGGGCCGGAGTGAGCGACCGGATCAGCCATGTTTCCACCGGAGGGGGGGCCTCCCTGGAATTCCTGGCCGGAGTGGAACTGCCCGGAATAAAAAGCCTGACGGAGAAATAACAGATGAAAAAAAAGCTGATAGCCGGCAACTGGAAGATGCACAAAACCGCCTCGGAAAGCATCGCTTTTCTGCGCGACCTGGACCCCAGGCTGAACGGCATCGCATCCGGGGTGGTTGTTTTTCCCCCGGCCACTTCCCTGGCTTTGATGGCGGCGGAAAATTGCCGGAACGTGAAACTGGGAGCCCAGAACATCCACTTTAAAAGCCAGGGTGCATTTACCGGGGAAATCTCGGCAGTCATGGTCAGGGAACTGGCTGATTACGTGCTGGTGGGGCATTCGGAAAGACGCGAGTTGTTCGGCGAAAGCGATGACCTGGTCAATCGGAAGTTGAAAGCGGCCCTGGCAGTCGGCCTGAAGCCGGTTTGCTGCCTGGGCGAAACCCTGGATGAGCGCGAGCAGGGGCGAACCCGGGAAAAGGTACTGGGACAGCTTGAGGCGGCTTTCCGGGATTTTTCCCCGGCGGAACTGGCAGAGGTCATCATCGCCTATGAGCCGGTCTGGGCCATCGGTACAGGCCGGAACGCCACTTCCGCCCAGGCCCAGGAAATCCACGCCCTGATCCGAAACTGGCTGGCCGGCATGGTGGCTGATCCTAACGCCGTTTTCCTTCTGTACGGTGGTTCAGCCAAGCCTGAAAACAGCCGGGAGCTTCTGTCCGAGCCTGATATAGACGGCCTGCTGGTGGGTGGCGCTTCGTTGAATGTTGAAAGCTTTTATGCTATAATCGAAAATTCCCCGGTATAGACGTTCCAAGGAGGACGGTTTGGAAGGTTTTTTACTCTTCGTGCACGTGTTTGTTTGTTTTCTGCTGGTAGTTGTCGTGCTTTTACAGAGCGGCAAGCAGGCCGACCTGGCCGGAGCCTTCGGCGGGTTCGGCAGTCAGTCGACCTTCGGTCCGCGCAGTGCGGCCACTTTCCTGTCCAAGATGACCACCACCCTGGCGGTTCTCTTCATGGTGACTTCGTTGCTGCTCTGGATCATTTCAGCCCGCAAGAGCGATTTCGCCGGCTCGGTGTTCGGCAAGGAAGACGTCAAGCAGGAACAGAAAGTCGATCAGCAGGAAGGCGGAGTTGCTGAGGATGAAAACCGGCCGGCAGAGGAAACCGACACTCCTGAACTGGAAGAGCCGGAACAGGATTGATCAGCCTTTATGAGCCGAGGTGGTGGAATTGGTAGACACGCAAGCTTGAGGTGCTTGTGGGCGATTGCCTGTAGGGGTTCGAGTCCCCTCCTCGGCATGATGAATAACTGGAGAGGTGCTGGAGTGGCCGAACAGGGCTGCCTGCTAAGCAGTTGTTCCGAGTTGATCGGGACCGTGGGTTCGAATCCCACCCTCTCCGCCATTTTCCCCTGCTGAATCCTTTCTGCTGACGATTTTTCGTACCCAAAAAGATATTCACGGTTTTTCTTCAGGATGATGTGTTATAGCCCCGTTCCGGGCCTGATCCGAGCCGGGGACAACAGTTTTCTCCAGACAAGGCTGAGCCGGTAAAAGGCCGTTACAATTTCAGCTTCATTAAGGCGGGCTATGGAAAGGCGCACGAATTCTGATGGTCTGTTGCCCGGAAAGAAAATCCCTCCGGCTGAGACAAGCAGGTTTTCTTCCCTGGCGCAGTCGTGTAAAACCCGGGCCGGGAAACTTTCAGGTAACCTGACCCAGATGGTATAACCGCCTTGGGGCCGGGTCCAGCTGATTTTCGGCGGGAAAAAATCTCCGGCGGCCTGCAATGCCCGACGCATCCGCTTGCGCATTACCCGGTGCATGCGCTGCAGGTGCAGGTCGTAGAAACCCAGCCTGCAGAAACGATCGAGCAGCATCTGGTCCAGCGTGCCGCTGCCCAGATCGCTGAAGCGTTTTGCGGCCGCCAGCCGGTCGATCAGTGTGCGGCCCGCGGTGATCCAGCCGATCCTCAATCCGGGAAAAAGGGTCTTGGAAAAAGTGCCGAGGTAAATCACCAGGCCCTCGGAGTCAATCGATT
Organism: uncultured Clostridia bacterium; assembly: GCA_964457225.1. Lineage (GTDB taxonomy): Bacteria > Acidobacteriota > Aminicenantia > UBA2199 > UBA2199 > CAYWEM01. The sequence continues at coordinate 87,861 of CAYWEM010000003.1, read as the reverse complement.
TGATCGGCAGAGGTACCGGCCCCTCGTATTTCATGTCATCCTCGAAACCATCTTCAACGACAGGTGTCCGATATTTGCAGGCCAGGTCAAGCAGTTTTTCCCGCTTGGCGTGGGCTGCGGTCAGGCCGGTTGGATTTTGAAAACTGGGCATGGTGTAAATAAAGAGAGGTTTACGTTTTTTCAAAGTTGTTTCCAGTTCCTCAAGATCTATGCCGTCTTCCTTCATTTGAATGCCGACGGCGCTGAGTCTGTTCAGTTGCAACAGAGGGAGAATGCTGGCATAGGTTGGCGATTCCAGCGCGACTGAGCGCCCCTTGCCGCCCAATACTCTCATGATCAGATCCAGGCCCTGTTGAGCTCCATTACAGATCAGGATTTCACGGGCGGAAACTGTGATGCCGTGCAGGCGCATTCTGCGGGCCAGGGTCAGGCGCAGGTCAGGCAGGCCGGCCGGATGGCCATAGCGGAGTGCCTCGGCTCCTTTTTCGGCCATCACCTGGCGCAGGCAGGTACGCAGGTGGTCCATGGGATAAAGCCGGGGATCCAGCTCTATAGAAGCCAGGTCAAGCATTTTGGTCTGCTCGGCCGGTTGCCGAACCAGCATGGAATACTCCATGAACCCGCGGTAAACCTGCTCGGATTCCTCATTGGTCAAAGCGGCCCAGTCGAAATCAGGTTCGCGGAGTTTTACCTGCGCATTCTTTTTCCTTCGCAGGCTGACCGTGGTGTATGAGCCCTGGCGGCTGCGCAGGTATCCCAGGGCCTGGAGTTCCGCATAAGCGTTCAATACGGTTGAGCGGTCAAGCGCCAGTATTTGGGCCAGTTTCCGGCTTGCGGGAAGACGTGCTCCGGGCGGGAGTGATCCGTCTTCAATCATCCTGCTGATTTGGTTTACGATTTGGCGGAAAAGTGCTTCTTTTTTTTCCCGGTCGATCTTGATCAGCAATGACATGGTTTTAAGCGGCCATTTTTAATTGGCTTGTTCATATTAACATGTAATTGGTTCTTGTTCAACAACCAATTAAATGGCAATCTCCTGGCAGGAGGCAAAATGATCTTCAGCAATGATTATCAGGACAGGGAAAGAGCGGCCGCTTATGCCGGGCTGGCCTTTCCCGGAACTTATGAGCTGGCTTTCAGGTACCTGCCGGAAATCATCAGGCGACAGGTTTCAGGCGGCATGGCGCTTGATTTCGGTTGTGGAGCCGGCCGCTCTACGCGATTTCTTGCTGACCTGGGATTCCGGACGACCGGAGTGGACATTGCCGTTGAAATGCTGGAACATGCCCGCCGGCTTGATCCGAACGGAGATTACCGCTTGATTTCTGATCAGGGAGGACTTCCTTTTTCTGCCGGGATGTTTGACCTGGTTTTTTCCGCGTTTACCTTTGACAATATCCCGACCTGGAACAGGAAGATTGAGTTGTTTCGTGAACTGGGCCGAATCCTGCGGCCGGGCGGAAAACTGGTCAACCTGGTTTCCACTCCGGAAATCTACCGGTATGAGTGGATGTCTTTCTCAACGGTGGATTTCCCGGAAAACCGCTCGGCAAAAGTCGGTGACCTGGTCAGGATTGTAAACACTTCAAGCGGTGATCGCGGCCCGGTTTCGGACGTATTATGGCCGGACGAGGCTTACCGTGAAGTATACAGCCAGGCGGGACTGGAACTTCTGGAAATGCGAAAACTCCTGGCTGGTCCTGAAGAAGAATCATCCTGGATCAATGAAACCCGCATTGCCCCGTGGTGCGTGTACGTTTTGCGATCATTCTCCTGAAAGCGGCAAATGCTTGAGCAGTCTGGCGGCTTCGGCGACGGCGTCTTCCCGCCAGAGCGGTATTTGCATTGGTTTCCAGTTGCCTGAGGCCAGAGTTTCGGCCAGGTTTCGCTGTTCGCGCTCAGCCTCCCGCAGCTTGCCGTTTTTAAATAGCACCCGGTAAAGGCGGTTGCGGGCGGCCAGGAAGCGGGGCTCGATGAAGAGTACCTTGCGGTATTCGGCAGCGGCATTGTGCCAGTCATCGGCAGCTTCGTAAAAACGGCCCAGCAGGTAATTGAACTCGGGAAAAATCGGAATTCTTTCCTGCAGAGTTGAAGCCAGGGCCTGCAATTCAGCTTTCTGTTCCAGGTTGGCCATGATGGAGGCCTGCAGCAGGTAGGCGGGCCGGTGACCGGGATTGAGCAGCAGCATGTCTTCAACCAGGCTGACGGCCCGCTGGTAATCACCCAGGCTGATCAGTACTTCCACTTCCTCGGCCAGTATGCTCAACTGATCATCCACGGTCGGCAAAGTTTGCTTTGACCCATTCCCGGCGGAACAATACCGGTCAGTCGTTTTTTCAACCGCATGAGGGGCGGCCGGCCGGACCGGTTCCGGCTTGGCCGGCTTGTTCAGCCGGCGGTAAACAAAAGACTTCGTGAACATGAGGGGTTCGAAATTGCTGGAAACGTTCCAGAGTGTTTCCGAGGGACCCAAAAATAGAAAGCCGTCCGGCTTCAGCTGGCGGTAAAAGAAATCGATGATCTGCCTGGTCGATTCCCGGGAGAAATATATGATGACGTTGCGGCAGAAAACGATGTCAAAAAGGGGCAGTTGTTCAGCCGGGCCGGGTTGCAGCAGGTTGTGTTGCCTGAATTCCAGCGCGGATCGTAACTCTGATTTGAAGACATGACCGCTCGGCCCTGAATTGAAGTACTTGGCGAGTATCTGCGGGGGGATTTTCCTGAGGGTGCGGCCGCTGAAAATGCCTTTTCTTGCTATTTCAAGCATTTCCTGGTTGATGTCGGTGCCGAGTATGCGCAGGGAATCCGGGCGGCACCCGCTCTCGAGCAAGGTTATGAGAATGGAATAGGCTTCCTCCCCGGAAGAACAGCCGGCGCTCCATATCTTGAGCGGACGTTGAGGTCGCTGTTCCAGCAGGGTTGGAAGGACGTGTTCGCGCAGTATATCGAAGTGTTCCTCAATGCGCATGAAGTACGTTTCGTTGATGGTCAGCAGGTTGATCAGGGCCTGCATTTCGCCCGGTCCCCGCTCACTGTCCTGCAGCAGCCGCCAGTAGGAGTTGAATGAGGCGCAACCGGATTTGTTCATGCGCAACAGCAGGTCGCGCCTGAGATCACGGCGGCCGGCCTGATCCATCAACAGGCCGCTTTCTCTTTCAATGCTTTGGCAGATTTCTCTTTCCAGGCGCGGAGTTAATTCATCGCTTGGGCTGAAAGGGCTTTCGCCCGGACCGGCCGGTTTGAATTCCCTGCTCACTGTCGGCCTACGACCTGGTTTTTTCCGCCTCGCTTGGCGATGTAGAGCCTGGTGTCGGCCATCTTGATCAATTCAAGCTCATTACTCCGGTTTTCCAACTCTTCCGCGGAACTGACGCCGATGGAAACCGTTACCGGCAGGGTTTCTCCGCTCATGGTGCGGAAATCTCCAGTTTCAACCTGCCCGCGTATCCTTTCGGCCACCAGAACCGCTTTGTCCATGGGAGTCGAGGGCAGGACGATCATGAATTCCTCTCCTCCGTAACGGCCCGGAATGTCGATGTTCCTGATGACCTGGCGGATGATCGAGGACAGTTTTTTCAGGACCAGGTCGCCGCTGAGGTGACCGTGAGTGTCGTTGACCTTTTTGAAATTGTCGATATCCAGCATGATCAGGCTGAGATCTGATTTGTAGCGTTCCGACTTGGCGAATTCCGTTTTGAACAAATCCATCAGCTGGCGGCGGTTGTAAAGTTGGGTCAGACCGTCAATGACGCTCAGGTTCTTTATTTTGCTGTACATCAGGATGGTCGAAAGTGCGGTTGAGATATGAGGGCTGATTTTTTCCAGCAGTTGCTTCTGGCTGGAAGAAATCCTGGCCATCTGGGGGTGATAGACGCAGAGGGCGCCGAAGGTGGTTTCCCGGGAGCGCAGGGGCACCGCGTAGAGGTGATTGGGGTCAAGCTGGATGATGTCATTGCCGTCGTTCAGCTCCGCCGGGCTTTCCATGAGTTCGGCGCTGATCTCGAAATCACTTATGTCCTCGTTGAGCAGGTTGGCCAGGTCTTCAAGCATTGTGAACTGGAACTGTTCCAGTACCTGTTCCCGGACCCGGCGGTTTTCCCTGACTCCCAGGGAGATGCTGCGGTTGTCGCTGATCAGCACCAACCCGCTCAAATAAGCTTCCATGACTTTTTCGATTATCCCCAGCAGGTCCTTGACGGTTTCAGAAAGAGTTGTCAGGCTGATGGAAATGCGGTTTATCTCGTTTACCAGGGTGGTTGCGAAGAGTTGCTGGTCCAGGAACTGGTTCAATTTAGCCATGATCTGGGGGGCGTCTATTTTTATGCCCTTCTTTCCGGTTTGGCTCTTTTCCCTGCCGGACAGCAGTTTTTCAATTGCGGCCAGTAATTCCTGGGGCTGGAAGTTTTTCAGCAGGTAGAGGTCGGCCCCGGTCTGGTAGCCCCAGAAAACCGAGCCCGCGCTTTCCAGCGAGGTCAGGATGATGATTGGGATACCTGAGGTGTGGGGGTCGTTTTTGAGCAGCCTGCAGACCTGGTAGCCGTCCATGTTCGGCATTTCGATATCAGAGATGATCAGGTCGGGCAGGTGTTCAAAAGCTTTTTCTATGGCGGCTATGCCGTCTTCGGCTACCAGCAGGCGGTAATCAGCCTGTTCCAGGATATTGCCGAGAAAGAGGCGGATGGTCGGGCTGTCATCGGCGATCAGCACGGTGGCTTTTGTCTTGTTTGCAACTGCCATGTTCAGTTCCTCGCAGCGGATTTGATCAATTGCTCGGGAATTCTTTCCAGAGGCATGAGCATTTCAACCGCGCCCAGCTCGACCGCAGCCCTGGGCATACCGTAGATGAGTGAAGTGTGCCGGTCCTGGGCTATGGTCAGACCGCGCTGGTGTTGAATTTTCTTCATGCCCTCGGCTCCGTCCGAGCCCATGCCGGTCAGCAAAACGGCGATCAGTTCCCGGCCGATGCTTTCGGCGGCCGAAGTAAAGAGGTGGTTTACCGAGGGCTTGTGTTCACCCCAGGGTGCCGCATTTCGATCAAGCAGGAATCTGCCCCCCGAAAGTATCAGTTGGGCACCGTCGGGGGCGAAGTAAACGTTTCCAGGCAGGGGTTCCTCGCGGTCCTGGGCTTGCCTGGCTCTCAGCTTGATACGGCTGTTCAGCCAGTCGACGAAACTGCCGATGAAGCCGGAAGTGATGTGTTGCACAACGGCCAGGGGCAGGGGGAAATCCTGGGGCAATTGACTGAGAATTTTTTCCAGCGCAACCGGCCCTCCGGTTGAAGCTCCGATGACCACCATGGAGAAAACCCGGCGGTCCGGAACTGCGACCGGCCTGACCGGAGTTGTTTCCCTTGGAACGGATTTCTGGCGCAGATTGCTGAGTTTTCCCCTGATGTGATGGATGACGCGTATTTTAGCCAGCATTTTTATCTTTTTTCGCAACTGGATCGCGATGCCCTGGAAACCCGCCTCGGTCAGGTCGGGTTTGGCCATGACGTCAAGTGCCCCCAGTGAAATGGCCTGGAAACTGGTGTACTGCTGGCTCTGGTCCAGGGCTGAAGACAGTATCAGGATCGGTGTCGGGGTGTAGGCCATTATTCTTTCCGTGGCCTGGAAACCGTCCATTTCCGGCATCTGCACGTCCATGGTGATGACATCGGGTCGGAGTTCGGCGCAGAGTTCCACTCCCCTGAGACCGTTCTCCGCCAGCCCGGCTACTTCCAGGTCCGGATCCTGGGTGATTATCTCCTGCAGAACATTTCGTACCATCTGGGAATCATCGACTATCAAAACCCTGATTTTTCTGCCTGCGTTCATCTTGGCTCCTCAATCAACCAGGCTTTTGACCAGCCTGATAAAGTCTTTTTCGGCGAAGGTCTGCTTGCTCAGCCAGGCGCTGGCACCGACTTTCAATCCCCGGGCCTTGTCCGATTCGTTTTCCCTGGTACTCAGCACGATGACCGGGATATCACGGTAGTGCTCATTTTTCTTCAGGCTTTCCAGCATTTCAAAACCATCCATTTCCGGCATTTCTATGTCGCTCAGAATCAGGTCGTAATGGTCGGCCATGGCCTTTTGAAAACCTTCCATGCCGTTGTTGGCCGTGTTGACGCTGAAGCCGGACTGTTCGAGGATGCTCCTCAACATTTCCCTGATCGGCAGGGAGTCGTCGACCACCAGTATCTGTTTTTCCTTTTCTTTTTCCGGCCGGCTGTCGGAAACACCGCTGCTGCTCTTCCGGGAGCGGGGTCGGAAGTTTTCCGGGGCGGTCAGATCGTACAAATCCAGCACCAGCAACAAGGAACCCTTTTCATCCATGGTAAGACCGTGAACGAAAGGCGGCTTGCCCAGAAATGCACCGCAGTCCTTGATGATGGCATCGGTTTCCTGAATGACTTCGTCCAGGAGAATGGCCGTTCTCTGTTCTGCGACCCGCGGGAAAAGGATACAGTATTCTTTCCGGCCGTTGTTCCCGGTTTCAGGGTAGCCCATGATCCGGGAAAGCTTGCGCAGGTTCACGGCCTGCCCGGAAACTATGGCCACGGTTTCCCGGCCGCTTTTTTTCAGGGCTTCGGCCCTGACCCGGCGCAGTCCTTCGACCAGTGAACTGGGCAGGGCGAATCGCCGCCCTTCATCCTCGACGATGAGAACATTGGTGATGAAAACGGACACCGGGAATTCCAGCCTGAATTCGGTGCCCCGGCCCGGGCTTGAATTGACGAAAACCCGTCCGTTGAGTTGATGCAGGGTCTTCCTGACAATGTCCATGCCCAGTCCCCGGCCGGAGATCTCGCTGACCTGCGAACTGGTCGAGAGTCCGGGGGTGAAAATCAGCTGGTAAGTCTCCTGGTCGGAAAGCCTGGAAACTTCGCTTTCCTTTATTATCTTTTGCTGAACCGCTTTTTTCAGAATAGCCTCCCGGTTCAAGCCGGCGCCGTCGTCGGAGATGTTTATAAAGGCCTGGGTCCCTGTTTTTCCGGCTTCGATTATTACGGTGGCCACCGGGTCCTTGCCCGTTTCTTTCCTGCTTTCCGGATCCTCTATGCCGTGATCAAGGGCATTACGCAGCAGGTGCACCAGGGGCTCACCGATTTTTTCAACGATGCCCTTGTCCAGTTCGAGATCGCAGCCGCGCATGAACAGGCGAACTTTCTTCCCGTTGCGGTAGGCCATGTCCCGGGCAAAACGGGGGTAGATGGCCATGATGGAAGAAAGCGGGGTAAGCTTCAACTCCAGCAGGTTGGCGCAGGCGTCGCCGAGCAGGTTGAAAAACTGCATAGAGCTGAACTCGTAGCTCTTTTCCAGCTCGACCAGGTTTTTTTCAGCCAGGAGCAACAGGTTTTCAAACTGGGAAACGTTGTCTTTGCTGATCAATGCCTGGTCAGGCCGGCGGAGCTCCTGCTTCATGCTGAACATCAGGCGTGACAGGTCCTGCAGTTTGCGGGAAACCAGGCTGAAGCTGTAGCGCCGGGTCAACAGGTCGGTAACCTGGTTGACGATGCCCTCGATGCGCTCGGTTTCCACTTTCAGGTACTTTTTTTCGCCGCCCTGGATCAGCGGGACGGGTTGGGGGGGGATCCGGGGCTCGGTTTGGTGGGTTTTCGCCGGGGGCTTTTTCTCAATTGCCGCCGGCTCGATTTGCTCCGGTTTTTTCGAAGCTTGAAGAGGCTCTTCCATTTCTTTTTCCGGGCTCCCCGTGGCCGCCAGGTGCCGTCGCATGCTCTGGAAATCAAGCTGGAATTTTTTCACCCGGGGCTTTTCCGCATCCTCGGCCTTTCCGGTTTCCTTGGGCTCGGTTTTTTTTTCAGCACATTTTTTTACGGTTTCCTCAAGAGTTTTATTTACAACAGGCATAGGAGCATCCGCCGGCGGCTCGGCCCCGGCTTCGGCTTCATCCAGCAGGGCGGCCAGGGCGTCCAGGCCCTGGTAAACTGCATCCGCGGTTTCCTGGTCCAGCTTTTCGTCCTGCTGCTGCAGGCAGTCGAACAGGTCCTCCAGAAAGTGGGCCAGCCTGCTTATTCTTTCCAGGCCCACCATCCTGGCACTGCCCTTGACCGTGTGCACGTTGCGCTTGATGGCCAGCTTGAGATCGGCCTGCCTGGGATTCTGCTCCAGTTCCACCATCTGCTGTTGAATTGAGCCGAGTTTTTCCCGGGCCTCCAGGAAAAACTGACTGCGGAACTTGGCCAGGTTCAGCGCCATGTTTACAGGCAGATCTTATTCCATTCACGGGCGTTGATGTCGAATCCGAGTACCCCCATGAATTCATCAGCTTCGTTGTAAATACTGATTGAAACCGTGAAACAGTCTTCCCGGCTGTAGGAGGAAGTATAGGTTTCCGAAACGTAAGGCGCTTTCGCCCCCAGGGAATTGACGAACCAGGGGCGCTTGGACAGGTCGATGCCGACGTAAATGGCCTCGTTGGGTTTTTCTCCCTCCCGGCAATGGTAAAAAGCCAGTGCTTTGCCGTCCCGGTCGGTGCTGTATATGAGTTCAATAAAAGAATTTTCCTCGCTGATCCGCCGAAACAGTTTCTGCTGCTGCCGGCGGTCGGCAGAGGTGATTTCCGGGAGGCTGGCCAGGTTCTTGATCTTGAATCCGAGACTCAGCGCTGAATCGACCACGGTCTGCTGAGCGTTGATCTGCAGGTTCAGGGCCAGCTGGTTTACTTTCTGCAATTCCTGCGATGATTTCTTGAGTTCCATGGCCTGGTCCTGGGTGACTTCGGAGATATCCCGCAGGGTCATGACGATCTGTTCGCTGGCTGTACGTTGCTGCTGGGTGGCGATGGAAATCTCGTGACTGCTCTCCGAGGTCTGGGTCACGGCCTGGACGATCAGGTTCAGGTGCGAGATGATTTTCTGGGCGGCCTGGTTTATCTCCGAAGTCATCTTGCTTCCTTCTTCTATTGAGAAGATGGTGGTGTTGATGGAATCGTGAAACTGCTCCAGGGTTGACCTGATGGATTCGGCGTTACGCCTTGATATCTCGGCCAGGCGGCGGACTTCGGCGGCCACTATGCTGAATCGCTTGCCGGATTCTCCGGCGGCTACTGATTCGATCGCGGCGTTCAGGGCCAGCATGTGCGTTTCATTGGCGATTTCGTAGATGATGTCGGAAATCTTTTCGATTTCCCTGGACTGGGTGCCGAGCACGTTTGTTTTTTCAAGGATCTGGGTCATTTTCCGGTCGATGTTTTCGATGGACTTGATGACCGTGTGGATCAGTTCAGAACCTTCCTGGGAGGCGCTGTCGGAATGTTCGGCAAGCTTGGCCACCTTGTTGGCATTCTCGGCGATCTGGGCCGCGGTTCGGGCCAGTTCCTCCATGGTGGCCGTGATTTCGGCTACACTGCTGGCCTGTTCGGCACTGCCGCTGGCCTGGATGTTACCGGTTTCCAGCAGGGCGTTGACCGAGCGGGCCAGTTCCACGGAAATGCGCTGGTTTTGCATGCTGCTGGTTCGGTTTTTCCCCAGGGCCTGGTTCATGAGCTGCAGCAGGTCATCGAATTCGGCCAGGGCCAATTCAGGGCTGATCGGATTATCCGGGGTTTCAGAAAAATCGTTTTCACTGGCGGCGCTGAGTATTTTCCGGAACAGGGGCAGATAGGCGGACAGGCTTTTATGGAAACCGTCCACCTGTTCCTGCCGGGCCAGGTTGTGCTTGAAGGCTTTACTGATCAGGTAAAGTGAAATGAAAAAAAACAGGCCGGCCGAGATGATGCCGAGATAACGGGAAAAGAGCGGGGCCGACGGCCCGGCCAGTGCGGTTACCAGCAGGATCAGGAAGGACAGCAGGAAAAGGGCCGCCGCCGGCCGGATAGATTCCCGGCGCATGGTCAATACCGTGGATAAGGTGTTTTTTTCGTTCATTTTAACCTCGTTCTGACTAGATATTTTTCTTCGTCCAGGAGGGCGTAAATTTTATCGGCTACCAGCAGGAGGGCTTGAACCGAACCTTCAGTTCCCGGGTGCAGGAATTCTGGAACAGGCAACAGGCTGCCGGTGAAATCCACCACTTCGTCTACACCGTCGGTCTCCAGGACGGTTTCGTTCCTGAATACAATGCTGACCGGAGCTTGACCTCCACTGGTCCTGATTTCCCGGATTGTTTCCAGTTGAAAGGCCAGCAGGCAGGTTGACCTTCGGCACAGAAGCAGGTTCATTGGCCGGCTTTGTTTTTTTCGATGATTCCGGCCAGGTCCAGCAGGTTGACTTTTTCTTCCTGGTAGACAAACTCGCCGGCCAGGTAGTTTTCGGCCGTTGCCGGTCCGGGGTTTGGCAGAATCAGCTGTTCGTCGATCTGAACCAGGTCGGTCACTTCATCGACCAGCAGGGCGATGCGTGTCTGCTGATACTGGCAGAGCACCAGCCGGGCTTTGTCTTTCGGCTTGCCGTCCAGTTTAAGCAGCAGGCCGGGATCGATGACCGGTACTATTTCTCCGCCCAGGTTGGCCACGCCGACAACGAAATCCGCTGTTTCCGGAAGCGGGTATATCGCTCCGGCCGGCATGATTCTCTTGACCAGCTGTGATTCCAGGGCGAATCCGCTGTTGGAGAATCCGATCAGCAGAAAGTGACGGCCGGATTTTTCAGCGGCCTGTTCCTCGAGTCCGGCAATTGCTTCCTGGTCCCTGTCAATTGGCTCTGGCATTTGCTGAAGATTCTATCATGAAAGAAAAAAGGAAGTCAAAAGCCGCAATTTTTTCAGATTGCTCTCAATCGGTAAAAAATCAGGCCGGGTTGTTTGGCTCATCTTTTCTCCGGGTGGTATAATCACTTTTCAGGAGGTACCATGTCCGTGAAAAAAACGATCAAGGCTGCCGGGATCCTGCCGGTCGTGCTGTTGGTCTTTGTTGTTTCAGCCGCTTTTCTGAGCGCCGCGGGGTTCAGTCCGGCCGATGTCATGAAAACCAGGAACTGCTCAGCCGCGGTGCTTAGTCCGGACGGCCGCTGGGTCGCTTTCACGGTGAGTGTGCCCCGGGATCTGAAAGACGAACCCGGCCCGGCATATTCGGAACTGCACGTACTTTCAGTGGCTGACGGCCTGGCCAGGCCTTTTATAACCGGAAAAGTGCGAATCGCCGCCCCGCAGTGGCGGCCGGACGGAAAAGCGATTTCCTTTATCACTTCCCGCGGGGAAAACCAGCAGGCCCAGGTCTGGTCGATTCCGCTGGCCGGCGGCGAAGCCTCGGTGCTGACTTCGTCGGCGACCTCGGTTCTCCAGTATCGCTGGCACCCGGCAGGAGACAAGCTGTTTTACACGGCCTCAACTTCCCAGAGCGAGCGGCAGAGGGAACTGCGCCGACGCGGTTTTAATTTCATTTACTACGAGGAAGATATTCCGCATCGCAATCTTTACCTGCTGGATCTGGCCCGGCCGGCAGACGGGGAAAACCCGCGCCGATTGACCGAGGACCTGACCGTTTGGAGTTTTGAGATCAGCCCCGACGGCCGGCGGATCGCCCTGGCTCATTCCAGGCAAAACCTGGTCGATCACCAGTACATGTTCCAGGAGTTGAGTTTGCTTGATCCGGCCGGGGGCGGGCTGAGTCCCCTGGTGAACCACCAGGGCAAAATGGGTTCGTTCGCCTTCAGTCCGGACGGCCGGGAAATAACTTACACGGCTTCCCTCGATATCAGCGATCATGCCGTCAGCCAGCTTTACCGGGTGCTCATCGCCGACGGCAGTACGGTCAACCTGACTCCGACCGCTTTCAGGGGGCACATAGAATGGTCTGCCTGGCTGGATGGGCGCAACCTGGTTTACCTGGCCGCCGAAGGTGTCTGGAACAATCTTTACTCGGTGAGCCCCGACGGCCGGCGGCGCAGGCTGCTGCTGTCAGGTGAAAAGAGCGGGCTGGTTTTCTCCCGGCCTGTTTTCGGTTCAGGCTCCAGGGAAGCACTGCTGGTCGGCAATGACTGGCGGACTCCCTCGGCCTTGTACCACTGGGTCGTCGGCCGTGAACCGCGCTTGCTGACCGATCTCAATCCCTGGGTGCATGACCGGGTGCTGGGCCGCCAGGAAATCATCCGATACCAGGCACGGGACGGCCAGCAGGTAGAAGGCCTGCTGGTATATCCCCTCGATTACCAGGCCGGCACTTCTTATCCCCTGGTGGTTTCGGTGCATGGCGGTCCCGAGGCGCATCACTCCAACGGCTGGCTGACCGGCTATCTCAACCCGGCCCAGGTGCTGGCCGCCCGCGGTTACCTGGTCTTCTTTCCCAATTACCGCGCCAGCACCGGTTATGGAGTGGCTTTCGCTATGGAGGGATTCATGGATCCGGCCGGCAAGGAATTCGACGATATCGCCGACGGGATCGAGTACCTGGTCGCGCAGGGCCTGGCCGATCCGGAGCGGGTCGGACTGGGCGGCGGCTCTTACGGCGGTTACGCCGCGGCCTGGTTCTCTTCCTATTACACCCGGCTGGTCAGGGCCGCGGTGATGTTCGTGGGCATCAGCAACCTGATCAGTAAAAGGGGCACCACTGATATTCCCTGGGAGGAACTGCACGTTCATTCCGGGAAAAAACTCGAGGAAATGTGGGAATTGAGCCTGCAGAGAAGCCCGATTTACTGGGCCGGGCAAAGTAAGAGCGCGGTCCTGATCATGCACGGCACCGAGGACACCCGGGTGCATCCGGGCCAGAGCCTGGAATACTACCGCCAGTTGAAAATGAACGATCACCCCGCGGTGCGCCTGGTGCTGTATCCCGGCGAGGGCCACGGCAATGCCCGGCAGACCGGCAGGTGGGACGTGCTGTGCCGCCACCTGCAGTGGTATGACTGGTACCTGCGCGATCTGCAGCCCCTGGACGGCCCGATGCCGCCGCTGGATGTTTCCGATTGTTTTGAACTGCAGTTGGAACCCGATAAAAAGGAGAAGTGAAGCAGACATGAACAGCAAGAGAACAATCGCTTCAGTTCTGGGCCTGATGCTGCTGGTAGTTTTTTTTCAGCCCGTACTGCTCAGCGGCCAGGATGCCGACCTGGAAAAGATCCTGGCCCGGCTGGATGAAATCAGGGCCTGGCAGGAAAACACCAGGCATACCCTCGATGTTTTGCAGAAAGCCGTGGACGATGTACTCTGGTACCAGCGGCTGGGAGAAATCGCCGATATACAGAAAGTGCGCCTGACCGGGCCGCCGCCGCGGGTTGAGCCCAATCCCACCGCCCAGGGCGCCGGCAACCCGGTCGTTTTTTACAGTTACGTTTTCATCCCCCGCGGCCTGGAAAAAGGGAAAAAATACCCCCTGCTGGTTTTCGTTCACGGCGGGGTTCATGCCAACATGACTTCGAATTACTCCCTGATCTTCAGCGAACTGCTGGAACAGGGCTACGTGATCGTGGCTCCTGAATACCGCGGCAGTACCGGCTACGGGGCCGGCTTTTACCGCCTGATCGACTACGGCGGCCTGGAAATAGAGGACACCCTGGCCGCCCGGGACTGGGCAGTGGACAACCTGGCAATGGTCGACGCCAAGCGGGTCGGCATAATCGGCTGGAGCCACGGCGGCCTGCACGCGTTGCTGAACGTTTTCGATTATCCCGACCGTTACCAGGCGGCCTATGCCGGGGTGCCGGTCTCCGACCTGGTGGCCCGCATGGGCTACAAGCCCCAGTATTACCGGGACCTGTTTTCCGCGCCTTACCACATCGGCAAGACCGCGGATGAAGACGTGGCCGAATACCGCCGGCGTTCCCCGGCCTGGCAGGCGCATAAGCTGAAAACCCCCCTGCTGATCCATACCACCACCAATGACGAGGACGTCAACGTCATGGAAGTCGAGCACCTGATCAAGTCATTAAAAGCCGCGGGCAAGGAGTTTTCCTATAAAATTTACCAGGACGCCCCCGGCGGGCACAGCTTCAACCGCCTGGACACCCCGCTGGCACGCGAGTCGCGGCTCGAAATCTGGCGTTTCCTGGCCCGTTACCTGAAGCCCCCGAAGCCGGCCCGCTGAAAAGCTGAACCGGGAACAGGAGGAAGTCAAACATGCTGGAATACTTCGGCAATCTGATCAATCGTTTGGGCGACCTGGTCTGGGGCCCGCCCATGCTGCTGTTACTGGTGGGCACCGGGCTCTGGCTCAGCCTGAGACTGCGCGGCCTGCAGTTCAGCAGGCTGATCCACGCCTTCAGGCTGGTGCTGGACCGCGGCGCCTCGGAAAAGAAATCACCGGGTGATATCAGTAATTTCCAGGCTTTGATGACCGCCCTGTCGGCCACGGTCGGAACCGGCAACATCGCCGGGGTGGCCACGGCCATCGCGGCCGGCGGCCCCGGAGCCCTTTTCTGGATGTGGATAACCGGGCTGGTCGGCATGGCCACCAAGTACGCCGAGGCGGTGCTGGCGGTCAAGTTCCGGGTCAAGGACAAGAGGGGCAATATGTGCGGCGGGCCGATGTACTACATTTCCCGGGGCCTGGGCTGGAAATGGCTGGCCCTGCTTTTCGCCGTTTTCGCCGCAGTGGCCGCTTTCGGCATCGGGAACATGGTGCAGTCAAATTCGGTGGCCGATGCCTTGAGTTCGACTTTCGGGGTTTCCCCCGGATTGACCGGTATCCTGCTGATGTTTTTTTCCGCCCTGGTCATTCTCGGGGGCATCAGGAGCATCGGCCGGGTCACCGCCGTGCTGGTGCCGGTGATGATCGCTTTTTACACCGGGGCCGCCCTCTACATCATCGCGGCCAATATTTCCGCCGTGCCCGCCGCCCTGGCCTTTATAGTCGAGCAGGCCTTTTCACCTACCGCGGCCGCCGGAGGTTTCTTAGGTTCCACGGTGATGCTGACCATCAGGATGGGCGTGGCCCGCGGGGTTTTTTCCAACGAATCCGGCCTGGGCAGTGCCCCGATAGCCGCCGCTGCCGCCCGGACCAGTCACCCGGTGATCCAGGCCCTGGTTTCCATGACCCAGACCTTCATCGACACCCTGGTGGTCTGCACCATGACCGGGCTGGTCATCATCCTTTCCGGCAGTTGGGACAGCGGTCGCACCGGGGCCGACCTGACCGCCTCGGCTTTTTCCTGGGGGATTTCCGGCGGCGCGGTGATCGTTTCAGTCTCCCTGGTGCTGTTCGCCTATTCGACCATGCTCGGCTGGAGCTATTACGGGGAAAAGGCCATTGAATACCTGTTCGGAGAAAACTCGATCCGTTATTACCGCTATGCTTTCGTGCTCTTCATCGGCGTCGGCGCGGTGGCCAGGCTGGACCTGGTCTGGTCGGTTTCCGATGTTTTCAACGGCTTGATGGCCCTGCCCAACCTGGTCGGACTGGTTTTCCTCAGCCCCCTGGTGGTCCGCGAGACGCAAAACTATTTCAGTACCCGCCGGGGCAAAATGGACTGAAACGCGGGCGTAGAACCCGGGTCGGCTGAGCAGTTATACAGCCCCATAAAACAGCTTCTACCGGTATTTGACAGGAAATCGGAAAAGCTATATGATGCTTTCAGGAAAAACAAGGCCATGAAATGGTGGAAAACTCTTCTGTTAATGCTGGTGACCGTCTTTTTGCTGTACTTTTATTTCAAGAACATTGAGTTTTCCGAGGTTATGTCCCGGATTTCGGCCCTGAACCCGGTATATCCCCTGGTTTTCGCCCTGCTGATCGTGCCCCAGTACCTGTTGCGCGCCCATCGCTGGGGGATTTTGCTGAGTTCCCAGAAACAGATATCCCTGGCCGTTCTGTACCGCTACACCACCATCGGCTTCATGATTTCCTACCTGCTGCCCGGCCGTATCGGTGAATTCGTCAGGCCGATCATGCTGGCCGAAAGGGAAAAGATCAAGAAGAGCCAGGCCCTGGCTTCCATCCTGGTGGAGCGCCTGATCGACGTGCTGACTGTACTCCTGCTGCTGGTTTTTGCCCTGTTGCTCGGCCTGCACCGCCATTCGCCCCTGCTGGAAAAACTGCGTTCAGTGGCCCTGGTGGCCCTGCCGGTCACCTGCGGGGTTTTCCTGCTGATCTACCTGGTTAACCGGCCCTTTTTCTTTCCCCGGCTGGAAAAGCTGATCCGGTTATTTGCCCGGCTGCTGCCCCGCTCCCTGCGGGAGAAAACAGTGTCTTTCCTGCTTGATTTCATCCGCGGCCTGAACCTGAACCTCTCGGCCCGCAATTTTCTCCTGCTGGCCTTCTGGTCGCTGGTGCTCTGGCTGTTGGTGGTCTTTTCTTACTGGTTCCTGTTGCTCGGCTTTCCTGACCTGCAGGTCTCTTTCCTGGAAACGATTCCCTATTTCGCCCTGCTTTTCGTATCAGCGGCCATTCCCACCCCGGGTATGGCCGGCACCCTGGACGCCGCCTCCAAGCTCGGCCTGACCCAACTGCTGGGCGCCGATGTCAATACCGCGGTGGCCTACACCGTGCTGTTTCATTTTATCCTGGTCGGGGTGCCGGTGCTGTTGGGCCTGGTATCAGCCTGGCGTGAAGGCATGACCTGGGCCGGGATCAGGAAGGTGAGACGTGAAGTGTCCTGATTGCGACTTTCTCGAAGACCGGGTGGTGGAAACCCGGGAGAGCCGGGAAGGCGTTTACATCCGCCGCCGCCGGGAATGCCTCAAGTGCGGCAAGCGCTTCACCACCTATGAAAAGATCGAGGAAGTGCCCTTGATGGTGGTCAAGAAAGACGGGCGGCGCGAGGTCTTTGACCTGGATAAGATCCGCAAGGGACTCTACCGGGCCCTGGAAAAACGCCCGGTGGCGGTCAAGCAGATCGAGCAGATCGCCAACCAGGTGGAGGAATTCGTGGAACGGTCCGAGCGGGAGATCAGCACCAAGCAGCTTGGCGACCTGATCATGGAAAAACTGAAGACAATTGACAAGGTGGCCTATATCAGGTTTGCTTCGGTTTACTTCGATTTCAAGAACGTCGAGGATTTTCTGGCCGAATTGCGGGCCTTGCTGCGCCAGGAGAATTAAATGGGCAAAAAAAACTACAATTTGTTCCAGGTGGAAATCAGCAAGAACTTCCCCCGGGGCATCAGCACCGAGGTGGACTGGAAGCCGGTTACCAACATCATCGAGACCGAGCAGAAAGTGATCATCGAAATGGAGCTTCCCGGGGTGCGGCGCGAGGAGATTTCGCTTTCCCTGCACAATGACCGCGAATTCATCATCAAGGGCAGTAAGAAACAGAAGTGCCTCGACGGCGAACGCGTCACTTATTACCTGTTCGAGCGGGAATTCGGCACTTTCTTCCGCAAGGTGATCATCGATTTTCCCCTGGATGCCGACCAGGTTTCCTCCAGCCTGGAAAACGGTGTGCTCTACGTGGAAGTGAAAAAGAAACAGTCCGAAAACATTGACATCAAGGTCGAGGAGCGCGATTGACATGGCCAAGGATAAAGAAAAGCAGGAATCAAAAGAAAGCACGGTGGAAGAGGAAGCTTCCGAAAAGATGACCATTCCGGAAAAACTGCCGGTGTTGGTGCTCAGGGATATAGTCGTTTTTCCCTACATGATAGTGCCCCTGTACGTCGGTCGGCAGAAGTCGAAAAAGTCGGTTGACTTCGCCCTGAGCAAGGACCGCATGATCCTGCTCTTGACCCAGAAGAACCCGGCCGATGAAGATCCGGGCCGCGATGATCTCTATGAATACGGCACCGCAGCCCTGATCGTGCGCATGCTGAAACTGCCGGACGGGCGCATGCGCGTCCTGGTGCAGGGAGTTTCCCGGGTGCGGGTCACCGGCCTGGAAGACGACGGTAAAACCATGTTCGCCGGGCTCGAAGCACTGGAAGATATCGAACCCGAGGAAATGAGCATCGAAAAGCAGGCCCTGGTCAGGAACGTCAAGCAGAAGTTCGAGCAGACCGCCAAGCTGGGCAAACCGGTGCCCAACGAAATATTCATCATCACCGAGAACATCGAGGAACCGGGCAAGCTGGCCGATATAGTGGCTTCGCATCTCGACCTGAAAATCCACGAATCCCAGCAGATTCTCGAAGAAGGCGACGCCCTGAAGAGACTGCAGAAGGTTTACGAATTCCTCAACGCTGAACTTGAAATCCTGAACGTGCAGAACCAGATCAACCTGAAAGCCCAGGGCGAAATGGACAAGAACCAGCGCGAGTACTTCCTGCGCCAGCAGTTGAAGACCATCCGCAAGGAACTGGGCGAGGAAGGCGAGAACAGCGAGGAGGTCAACGCCTATCTCAAGAAGCTCAAGGAAGCGCGACTGCCTGAAGAAGCCCGCAAGGAAGTCGAAAAGAACATCGACAAGCTGAAGAAGATGCATCCCGAATTCGCGGAAAGCGCCGTCATCCGCAATTACCTGGACTGGATGTTTGAACTGCCCTGGTCGCTGGCCACCAAGGACAATCTCAACCTGAAGCGGGCCCAGAAAATCCTCGACCAGGATCATTACGGGCTGGAAAAGGTCAAGGAGCGCATCATAGAATACCTGAGCGTACGCAAGCTGACCAACCGGGCCCAGGGACCCATCCTCTGCTTCGTCGGCCCCCCGGGAGTCGGCAAAACTTCCCTGGGCCGCTCCATCGCCCGCTCCCTGAACAAGAAGTTCGTGCGCATTTCCCTGGGCGGGGTGCGCGACGAGGCCGAGATCAGGGGACATAGGCGCACCTACATCGGGGCCATGCCGGGTAAAATCATCCAGGAGACCCGCAAGGCCGGCTCCAACAACCCGGTTTTCATGATGGACGAAGTCGACAAGATAGGCGCCGATTTCCGGGGCGATCCCTCTTCGGCCCTGCTGGAAGTGCTGGATCCGGAGCAGAACAACTCCTTCGTCGATCACTACCTGGGCGTGCCTTTCGATTTGTCCAGCTTTCTTTTCATCACCACGGCCAACATCCTGGACCCGATCCAGCCGGCTTTCCGCGACCGCATGGAAATCATCGAAATCCTGGGTTACACCGAAGAGGAAAAGGTGGAAATAGCCAAGAGGCATCTCATCCCGCGCCAGCTGGAGGCCAACGGCCTGAACCGCAACCTGATCGAATTCACACCTTCGGCCCTGCGCAACCTCATCGCCCTCTACACCCGGGAAGCCGGGGTGCGCAACCTGGAACGGGAAATCGGCAATATCTGCCGCAAGATCGCCCGCCAGGTGGCCCTGGGCGACCGCAAAAAACACCGCATCACCGCCCGCAGTCTGGACAAGCTGGCCGGTCCGCCCCGGATCTTCCGCGACCAGCTGCTGGAGGAAAACACGGTCGGCGTGGCCACCGGGCTGGCCTGGACTCCTTACGGCGGCGACATTCTCTTTATCGAAACCAGGCTGCTGCCCGGCAAGGGCAAGCTCATCCTGACCGGTTCACTGGGCGAGGTGATGAAGGAATCGGCCACCGCCGCACTCAGCCTGATCAAGCTGAACAGTGAAGCCCTGGGTATCGAGCCGGAGCGTTTCGACAAGCATGACATCCACATTCACATCCCCGAGGGCGGCATCCCCAAGGACGGCCCCTCGGCCGGGATCACCCTGGCCGCGGCCCTGGTCTCGGCCTTCACCGGCATCGCCGTGAACCGGGATATCGCCATGACCGGGGAAATCACCCTGCGCGGCAAGATAATCCCGGTCGGCGGCATCAAGGAAAAGGTGCTGTCAGCCCGGCGCGCCGGTATAAAAAGGGTCATCCTGCCGGAAAAGAACCGCAAGGACCTGCGTGAATTGCGAAAGAACGAATTGAAAACCATGGAATTCTACTTTGAAAAGGATATCAAGGGCGCGGTGAACCGGGCCCTGGTGAAAAAAGTCTTCAATGGATGAATCCGGATTCGTCGATTTCCTGCGCCGCAATTTCCCGGCCCGCTTCAGTTCGGGCATCGGCGACGACACTTCGGTCGCCTGGACCGGAAAGGACTACCAGCTGATCGGCCAGGACATCCTGGTCGAGGGGGTGCATTTCCGGCGTGACCTGATCAGCCTGGAACAGCTGGCGGCCAAGGCCCTGGCGGTCAACCTGAGTGACATCGCCGCCATGGGCGGCACTCCGCGCAGTTGCTACCTGGGCCTGGGCTGGCCCCCGGACTTGTCCGAAGCCGACTTGCAGGTTTTTTTCCAGGCCCTGAAAAAAGCCTGCCGCCGCTGGCGGGTCGAGCTGGCCGGCGGTGATTTCTCCAGTTCGCCGCTGATTTTCATTTCCGTCACGGTCGAGGGCCGGGCTGACCGGCCGGTCCTGCGTTCCGGGGCCGGCAAAGATGATCTCATCGCCGTTACCTGTCGGCCCGGCGAATCCGCGCTGGGCCTGCGCCTGCTGTCGGCCGGCCGGGGTCTGCCCCGTTTCAGCCGGGCCCACCTGGCCCCGATGCCGCATTTGCGCCAGGGCCGCCTGCTGGCCGATTACGCCACGGCCATGATCGATTTGTCCGACGGCCTCCTGCTCGACCTGGGCCGCTTACTGCAAGCCTCGGGTCGCGGAGCTTTGATTGAATACGAGAAGATTCCCCGCTCCGGCCTGTTCCGGGCCGCGGTCGCCGCCGGCGCTTACGATGAAAAAGAACTGGTGCTGGCCGGGGGCGAGGATTACGGCCTGCTCTTCACCCTGCCGCCGGACCGCTTGGCCGCCCTGGCCGCGGAAAAAATGTGGTTCCGGGTCATCGGCCGCATCGGCGGGAAGGGCCTGCGGGTCAGAGAAAAGGGCCGGCTTTTCGAACCGCCGGCCCGGGGTTACGATCATTTCAAACAGGGCCAAAGCAAACGGGAAATTGCCAATGAAGATTGAAACGAAAAAAAAGTTTTCCTGCCGGGGCATCGACTGCCTGTATGTAGCATTATTCAACGGTTTCGCCCCGGATGAACTCCTGGCCGAATTGCCGGAACTGGCGCCCTTCAGCAAAGAAATACTTGCTCCGGGGCAAAAAGAGACCAGCCTGCTGGTCAAGCGCGACGGCCGGGTGCTGAGGCTGATCACCGCCCGGGCCGGCAGTCCGAAAAACCCCGATCAGGCCCGGGCCCTGGCCGCCCGGATCATGGAGACCCTGCTCCGGACCCGGGTCGGCCGGGCCGGTTTACTGCTCTTCAGCCCGAAATCCCTGCCGGCCGAATTCCCGGCCAACCTGGTCGATTATCTCTTACTGAACGCCTACCGCTTCGAGCGCTACCGGAAAAAAAAGGAAAAAGCGCCCGGATTGCTGAGGCTGTTCGCCAACCGGGCCCTGAAACTGAGCGCCGAAGACCTGCAGGCGGCCCGGGCGGTCGACAATGCGGTCAGCCTGGTCCGCGACCTGGTCAATGAACCGGCCGCGGTCATCAACCCGGACAGCTTCTCGGACCTGCTGGCCGAAAAGGCGGCCGCCGCCGGCCTGGAATGCCGGGTCCTGCGCCTGGCCGAGCTGGAGAGCGAAAAGCTGAACGGCCTGATCGCCGTGGGCGCCGGCTCGCCGCGTGAACCGGCCTTAGTGCGCCTGGCCTGGCGGCCGCCGGCAGGCAAACACAGCCTGGCCCTGGTCGGCAAGGGCATCACCTTTGATTCCGGGGGCCTGAACCTCAAGGGCGGCAATTACATGTCCGACATGAAAAGCGACATGGCCGGGGCCGCCGTGGTCGGGGCGGCGGTACTGGCCGCGGCCGCCCTGCAACTGCCGGTGAATATCACCGCCTGGATCGCCCTGGCCGAGAACCTGCCCGGCCGCAACCCGCTCAAACCCGGGGACATCATCACTTACCGCAACGGCAAAACGGTGGAAATAGTCAACACCGATGCCGAGGGCCGGCTGGTGCTGGCCGACGCCCTGATCCTGGCCGCGGAAGAAAAACCTGACTACATGGTGGAGCTCTCCACCCTGACCGGGGTGATGGACGCCGCCCTGGGCGATCTCTGGGCCGGGCTGATGACCGGGCACGAGCGCCTGGCCGCCGGCCTGCTGGCCGCCGGTGAGCGCAGTGGTGAGCGGCTCTGCCGCCTGCCCCTGCCCCATGAATACCGCAAGGCCATCGAGTCGGGCATCGCCGATTTGAAAAACGCCGATTACCGGGGCGCTTCGGCTATCAAGGCCGCGCTCTTCCTGGCCGAATTCTGCGGCCGGACGCCCTTCGCCCACATCGACATCGCCGGCACCGCCTTGCTCAGCCGGGCCAATTCCTACTTCAACAGCCCCGGGGCCAGCGGCTTCGGCCTGCGCCTGCTGGTCGAATTCCTGCGCCGCCTGGGCTCCTCCGGCTGAATACTGGGTGTGGCCCTAAAAAAAATAGTCAGATGCCTTGTTCTGGAAAGCACTTGAACAATCTTTTCTGCCAGGCCTTTTTCAGATATAATATAGGCAAAAATCGGTGTGAAATGGAAAACGAATTTTGACAAGCGGTATTACAAAAAGGAATTCGCCTGAAATCATCGCTGAGGGGGCTCAAACTCCACCAGGTTTTTTTTATTTTAACCGCGGTCAGCTGTTCAACGGACGCTATCGCCTCGAAGAGTACCTGGGCCGGGGCGGCTTTGGCGTGGTTTACTCCGCCTTCGACCAACTCAGCGGCAGCGAGGTGGCCCTCAAGTTCTTCAGCCAGGATTTGAGCCGAGACGAAGAACGCTTTCGCCG
This sequence comes from uncultured Clostridia bacterium, assembly GCA_964457225.1. Taxonomy (GTDB): domain Bacteria; phylum Acidobacteriota; class Aminicenantia; order UBA2199; family UBA2199; genus CAYWEM01. The sequence goes on along the minus strand of CAYWEM010000003.1, from coordinate 65,370 downwards.
GGTACAGCGCGAAGTAAATTTGGCCCGCAAGGCCCGCGATCCCCGCCTGGTTTCAATCTTCGCCCTGGAGAGCTGGGAAGGGGGACATTTCCTGGTGATGGAGCGGGTTGAGGGCCGGACCCTGGGGCAGTTTTATGCCGGTACCCAGTCATGGGAAGAATTCGCCCCGGTCTTTCTCGAGATCTGCCGAGGGGTGGATGCCCTGCACCGGGCCGGCATCGTCCACCGCGATCTCAAGCCCGGCAACATCATGATCACGGAAACCGGAAAGGTAAAAATCCTGGATTTCGGCCTGGCCAAGGAACTTCGGGCCGAGGAACTAACCGTGACCGGCAGCGAGCTCATGGGCTCTCCGCTTTACCTGGCTCCGGAGCAGATCAGTGGATGCCCGGTCGATGAACGTACCGACCTCTACCAGCTCGGGCTGATCCTGCACCGCGTCCTCAGCGGCCGTTTGCCCGGCGATGAAAACGCGCCGACCTCGGTGGTATTTCAGCAAAAATTGAGCCCAAATATGCCGACCTGGCCGGGCATTTTGCCCGATCCGGGCCCCCTGCCCCGCCTGCTGCTCGACAGCCTGCTGGCCCTGCGGCCCAAAGACCGCCCGCCCGGCATCGCCGAAATCATTGCCCTGATCGAAGCCGGCAAGGCACCGCGCCTGGAGCGCATCAGGGTGAGCCTGCGCCGCCGCCGGACTCTTTTCGCCGTTGCGTTTGCCCTGTTCCTGCTCAGCGGTCTTTTCCTGCTGACCCGTCCCCACTTGTTCCAGATCAGCCGCATTGATGTTGCCGGGGAGCGGGTAACCGCCCGAAATCTCCTGGGAATACCCATCTGGGAGCGCAGTTATCCGGGCTTTGTCGTCCGCCGGGCCCTGTTGCGGGATACCTCGGATTGGTCAGATCAGCAGAAGGGTCTGAATCCCGGAAGCTATCCCCCCCGTCTGGTCACCCTGTATCTCGACAATGCCAACGTCATGCCACTGGGCCTGCGCCACTCAATCGCCGATGAAAGCTATGACGGTCGGGTACTCAATCTTGACCAGGACGGACGGGTAGTGCAGGATTGGCCCTTGCGCGACTACCTGCGCCTCGACACCCGGGCCTTCCTGCCGGCTTTCCATGTTCGAAGTGATAATGAACTCGATGTTTCCGGCCGTCATAACGTCTATATGGCTAGGGCGATGCAGCGCAGCGGAATGTTCCCTTCCGCCTTGATGCTTGAAACCCCCATGGGCGGTTTTGCCCTGGCCAATGCCGGGTATGTACAAGAGGCTATTGTCCATCCTGGAACTGATGGTCGTCAGCGCCTGCTGGCCCTGGCTTACTGCAACCCTCTGGCCCATCTTAAATTCGTGGCCGATATTCCATTATGGCGCCCTTTCGGTTTTCAATCGACCTTGACTCGCTGGCCTTGGAAAAGCAGCGACCTGTTGCCTGACGATGTCTTCCTAATTGTTGTGCCCGTGTATTACCTGCTGGTAGACCAAGATTGGGATGCAGCGGACCGGCTGAGTCTGGTCGACGAGGAAAGCGGCCGGCGACTGACCCTGAACCGTGACGGTCAGGTTGTGGTGCAAAAAGACGGCTTGGAGATCCTTAGTTTTCACGACGACCCGGCCGGGCTGCAGCGCATTTACCGCGAGATCAACGAGTACTACCGCAAGGCCGTGGTCTATCCTCAGCCCGGGGCAGCCGCCCCGCACCTGGACCGCGCCCTGGCTGCCAACCCCCAAAACCCCTGGCTGAAGGCCGCGCTTCTCTACCTACGCGCCGGCGAGGACCTCGCCACTGCCGATTACGATGCTGCGGCTACCCGGGTCGAGGCCGGGCTGGACCTCTTCCCCGACAGCTCCGACCTGCTGCACCGCCACTGTGAAATTCTTTTTCTGCGCGGTGAGGTTGATGCCGCCGTGGCTCTGGTTGAAGGTCTTATCGTAGAAGATATAATTGAACGAATCAGCTGGTTTTGGGGGCTCACCGTGGGGCGCCACCTCTTCCTCATTTACTGCCACCTCCAGCAAGGCCGATTCAGCCGGGCGGAAGGGGAGCTGGCAAAACAGCCCGTCAAGGATATGGCTAGCCTGGGCGAGGCCAGTCCCCAGGTTCTGCCGGCCCTGCTCGATCTCTACCAGGGGCGCTATGACCGCGCCCTGGACCAGCTCAAGGGCCCCTTTCACTATCGCAGCACCCATTTCAGCATGGAGACCGTGCACCTGCTGGCCGCCCGGGCCCTGCTGCTCTCCGAGCAGGATCCCGAGCTGGCCGAATTCCTCTTTTCCGACCTGCACCGCCACGGCAAAGAGCGCCGCCACCAGTCGGCGGTCTCCCGGGCCTATTTCAAGGCCCGGGCCGGCAAGTCGGAGGCGGAGTCCCTGGCCCGGGACGGGCTGGATGAGATGCGCCGACGGGCCCGGGGAGATTTGGAAAGCCGCTTCTGGCTGTTTTACGACGCCTACGTCTACGGCCTGACCATGGAACTGCTGGGACAGCCCGCCGAGGCGCGCCAAGGCTTTGCACTCTGCATCGAGGCCGGCCCCCACAGCGACCTGGCCGAGCGGGCCCGCCGCCGCCTCTCCGGCCGCTGAACCTTCCAGGTTTCCATGCCTGGTTCAGAAATGGTGTCAGGTCTTTCATTTTTACTTCTGATTTTTTATCCCTTTTCAATAGTGAGCACCCGGTAACTAACTGCTCTACAAACATTCCTTTTTTTTAACCACTAAGTCGGCCCAGCTCGGATTCAATGTAATATACCAGCTTACTGCGATCAGATAATCGTCAACACATAGGCATGAAACAGCCAATGAAAGCGGTTCCGGACCTGCTGAATAATGCCTGGAAAGATTTCCTGATCATAGTCATCAACAAATACACTCTTTCGCTCGTTACCTTGAGAAGTGATGTGATACACGGTGACAGGATATTCGATGCGTATTGTCCTGGACCTGAATCCATCATGTCAAACCAGATGTAATAATGAAAGACCTGACACCAAAGTTGCGCCCGACCTGAAAAACGCCGATTACCGGGGCGCTTCGGCTATCAAGGCCGCGCTCTTCCTGGCCGAATTCTGCGGCCGGACGCCCTTCGCCCACATCGACATCGCCGGCACCGCCTTGCTCAGCCGGGCCAATTCCTACTTCAACAGCCCCGGGGCCAGCGGCTTCGGCCTGCGCCTGCTGATCGAGTTCCTGCGCCGCCTGGCCTGAAAAACTGCATCCAATCAGAAAAGCGGGAAAAATCAGAATCTGGCGATAACTCCGGATTGACTTTTTTTGCGGAAATGTCTAGTATTTTCGGCGGGCCGGGCTGGGCTGTCGACAGTCCTGCGCGGCCGGGAGGTTGAACATGAAGTTTAAAACAGCGCTTTTTCTGGCAGTTTTATTTTGTGCTTTCCTGCCGGCGGTCCAGCCGACTGATTTCGAGGGCAAATGGCGCGATGCCGATTTCAACATCAACCTGGAGCTGAAACTCGATTTCACCTACGGCATGCAGTTTCCCGGGGGCGCCAGCAACGGCCGCTGGGCTTTTCAGAACGGATTTTTGCTGCTGCAGGATTACCAGGCCGGCGGGGCGGTGGTGCAGTATGCCGTGGTCGGCCTGCAGGAAGACCTGCTGTTACTGCGCGACATCCAGGGAGTGCAGATGCGCTTCCAGCGGGCGGTCAGCCGGCCGAAACCGGAGCGCGTCCCGGCCCGGACCGGTCAGCCCCTGGCCCGGTCCGGTGAGCACAGCCTGTACGCCGGCCAGGTGCAGGCCGGTATCGGACTTTTGCAGTTCATCATCGGCCAGGCCCTCAAGCCCCAGGAAACCCGGGAACTGAGTGCGGCCACCGTGGCCGAATTCCAGCAGGAGCCGGTCTTCGTGCTGGGCCAGCTCGAATCCCTGGCCGGCTCGCTGGCCCAACTGCGCACCCTGACCGACCCGGTGCACATCGGCATCGCCCGCCAGGAACTGTTTTACGCCCTGTACCAGGCCAGCTCCGGCCAGCCCGAGGCCCAGAAACCTCTGCTGATCAAGGTCATGCAGAATTACATCAAGGTGCTGGCCGAGGATCGGCAAAACAAACTCCTGCTGACCAACCGCGACCTGGACGGCATGGTCAGCTACCTGGCCTTCCTGAGCGAAATGAGCGGCAATACCCGGCCCTTTGACCAGGCCCTGCGGCGCCAGTTGGCCGACGACCTGCTCAAGAGCTTTGCGGGCCTGCCCCTGGAGCAGAAAAAACTGCTCTGCTCGGCCGGCCTGCTCTGGCAGGTCATGGATAGTAACTGGCGCAGTCTGAGCCCGGCCCAGAAACAGCAGTTCCGGGCCCAGTTCCAGCCTCCGGCCTTCACCGCGGCGCCGCCGGCCGCCGGCTCCGGTTCAGCCGCCCGGGAAATGGCCGATTTCCAGGCCCGGCAACGCTGTATGCAGATGATGATGGACATGAACACCATGTCGCATGCCACTTCGCTGAACATCATCGAGAACATCGGCGGTACGGGCAATTACTGGGAAGTGGTCGATTACTAGGGCCGGCCGCCCGCTGCCCACAGCCAATTCGCCGGCAACGCCTTGCTCGGCCGGTCCAAGCATCAGCTGAACCGGCCCGGGGCCGCCGTTTTCGGCCTGCGCCTGGTGTTGACTTTTCTCAAGTGGTTTTGCAATTTTAAGCAGGGGCGACTTGTTTTTTTAATTGTGCTATAATGAATTTTTGCGCTTTATCAACGGCAAAAGCAATGGTGGGTGATCTTGTTTAATAACAGCTTGATTAAATCGATGGTTGATGTACTTTCCTGTTTAGGCCGGGCCACATGATAATACCGAAAATCATCCAGGGCGGCATGGGCGCCGGGGTTTCCGACTGGAAACTGGCCCGGGCCGTGTCCCAATCCGGACAACTCGGCGTGGTCTCCGGGGTGGCCCTGGAGATTATCAATGCCCGGCGCCTGCAGGCCGGTGATCCCGGCGGCCACGTGGTCCGGGCCCTGCAGGCCTTTCCCGACCGGGAAGCCGCTGAAACCATCATCCGCAGGCACTTGAGCCAAGCAGGTTCGCCGGCCGGGAAAGTCAGCCTGGCCCGGCCGCATCGCCTGGACGATCCCGAGGACCTGGTCCGGGAAACCATCGCCGCCGCCTTCGTCGAAGTTTTCCTGGCCAAGGAAGGGCATGACCGGCCGGTGGGCATCAACCTGCTGACCAAGATTCAACTGCCGATTCCGGCTACTCTGTACGGGGCCATGCTGGCCGGGGTCGATTACGTGATCATGGGCGCCGGCATTCCCCGCGACATTCCCGGCCTGCTCGATGACCTGGCCCGGCACCGGGACGTTTCCCTGGCCGTGCAGGTCAAGGATGCCGGTCCGCAGGATGATTACCGGGTACAGCTGAGTCCGCGCCGCCTGGTTCAGGGACCGGAACGGGACCTGCCCCGGCCGGCTTTTTTCCCGATCGTGTCGTCCAACCTGCTGGCCGCCACCATGGCCCGCAAGGCCAACGGCAGTATCGAGGGCCTGGTGGTCGAGGGGCACTGCGCCGGGGGCCACAACGCCCCGCCGCGCGGCGGCCTGAACCTGGATGAAAACCATGAGCCGGTTTACGGACCAAAAGACGAGATCATCCTGGAGCGCATCGCCGAGCTCGGCCTGCCCTTTTACCTGGCCGGGGGCTACGGCTACCCGGGCAAGCTCGAGCAAGCGGAAAAGCTCGGGGCCAGCGGCATCCAGGTGGGCACCCTGTTCGCCTTCTGCCGCGAATCGGGCCTGATAAATTCGATAAAGGAAACGACCCTGGTCAAGGCCATGCGCAATATCGGCAAGGTAATAACCGATGTCCTGGCTTCGCCGACCGGTTTTCCCTTCAAGGTGCTCAACCTGGAAGGCACGCTTTCCGACCTGAAAGAGTACCTGACCCGGCCGCGGGTCTGTGATTTCGGTTTCCTGCGTTCCTTGTACAAGAAGGACGACGGCCAGGTCGGCTACCGTTGTCCGGCCGAAGCTGAGAACAGCTGGCTGGCCAAGGGCGGCGAAAAAGAGGAACTGGCCGGCCGCAAATGCCTCTGCAACGGCCTGCTGGCCAATATCGGCTATGCCGTGGAACGCGGCGGCGGCTACCTGGAAAAACCCCTGCTGACCGTGGGGGCCTGTTTTGACCAGCTGGTGCAACTGGTGCGCAACCTGGGCCGGGATTTTTCAGCCGCCCAGGTGGTTGATTACCTGCTGGGGCATGATAAAGAAACAGGCCGGAGCATTTCCTGAGTTTTTTCTTGAACCTGGTTCTGAACGCTGGTTTCAGCGTACTTTTATTTTTTATTCCCGATTGTTAGAATGAGCGGGTTGCCTGAAACCTGAAGCGAGGTCTGACATGAACGATGCAGGGAAAGAAACCACCAAGACAGCGCAGGACAAGCAGGGACTTTTCCGGAAATTCCCGGCCCAGTTCTGGCTGGTCATCTTTTTTGAATTCATCGAGCGCGGTTCTTATTACGGCATGATGAGTTTCATCTCCGATTACTTCGTAGGCGTTCTGCATTTTCCCAAGGAAAGCGTCGGAGTGATCAAGGGCGTGATCCAGCCGCTCCTGTACTTTCTGCCGATTCTTTCCGGGGCCATCGCCGACCGCTTCGGCTACCGGCGCATGCTCATGCTGGCCTTCGCCCTGATGGGCGGCGGCTACTTCCTGATCAGCCAGGTGACCTCCTACACCGCGGTCTTCTTCGCCATGGTGGTCATGGGTTTCGGAGCCGGGATCTTCAAACCGATCATCTCGGCCTCGATCGCCCGGCTGACCGATGAGTCCAATTCCACCCAGGGCTTCGGCATATTTTACTGGTCGATCAACCTGGGCGCCTTTCTCTTTCCGCTCTTCCTGGTGCCCTACCTGAAGAACATCAACCCGGCTTACGTCATCCTGTCCGCGGCCCTGTGCACCGGAGCCCTGCTGATCCCCACCGCCCTGTTTTACCGGGAGCCCCCGGCCGCGGCCGCCACCGGGACCAGGGAGCGCAAGAACCTGCTCAAGACCCTGGCCGATGCCTTTGCCATCATCTACTCGCCGCTGGTCATCCTGCTGGCCCGGGCCCGCGGCTCCAGGCCTTTCCGCATCGGCCTGGCCGTCCTGCTGGCCGTGGCCGCCCTGCTCGGCCTGCGCCATTACCTGGCCGCGCCGAGCGCCAACCTGGCCCTGGCCCGCACCGCCCTGCAGACCGAGCCTGGCCGGGTTTTCCTGACCGTCCACCGCGACATGGCCGCCCGCCGGGATTTCCAGATCCTCCCCGCTGGGCCGGAGTCGGAAATCCTCGACATCACCGTGTTCCGGCCGGGCCGGCTGGATGAATTTCTGCCGGAACTGCAGGAAGAACTGCGCCGGATCGATTCCCGGCTGGAAATAGACCGGGCCGCCCTGGCCGCGGCCGTCACGGCTTCCGAGAAAAGGGTTTACCTGCGCTTCCTGGCCGCAGACCGGAACCAGGCCGAACTGCGGGTCGAGCAACCCGGGCCGGGTCGGCGGCATTACCGGGTCAGCGTGCCCCTGGCCGATCCCGGCTGGCCGGAGGCGGTGCTGGCCGAGCTCAAACAGCGGCCCGAACTGGCCGGCCTGAGCGCCGCCCACCTGGAACAGCTGTCTCCGGAGCTGAAGTCAAGGTCCTTTTTCCCCCTGTTCCTGGTCTCCCTGGTGCTTTTGGGGTTCCTGACCCTGGGCCTGGCCTCCCGGGGCGGTCCCCGCGCCCCCCTGGTGCTGGCCGCGGCCCTGGCCTGCTGTTGGCTGTTGCCCGGGCTGAGCGTGCTGGGCCGCATCATCTGCTCGGTGATTTACCTTTCCCTGTCCTCACTGCTGGTCATCGACCGCCGTGACACGGCTCAATTCGTGGACCACGGCAAGTTCCTGCTGATGATCGTGCTTTACTCGGGCTTCTGGATACTCTACTTCCAGATGTTCGACGCCGTGCTCTGGTACGTGCGGGCCTACGTTGACGCCGGGCCGCTCAACCAGGCGGTGAATTCATTCCTGGGATGGTTCGGCATCAGGGCCGACTGGTTCTTCGACGTCGAGCACGTCACGGTAATCAATGCCGGCACTATCATCCTGCTCCAGTTGTTCATCTCCAGCCTGGTCAAAAACAGGAAGGCCCTGCCGACCATGATCAGCGGCATCACCATCGGCACCCTGGGCATGGCCATCCTGGCCCTGTCCACTTCCATCTGGGTGTTCATGGCCGGCATCATGATCTTCTCCATCGGTGAAATGACCGCCCATCCCAAGTTCATAAGCTATATAGGACTGGTGGCCCCGCCGGACAAGAAGGCCCTCTACCAGGGTTATCTCTTCCTGTACGGGGTTTTCGGGGCTTCGGTCGGCGCGGTGGTCGGGGCCAGGCTCTACGTGCACTTCGTTGACAACCTCAACCAGCCGCGCCTGCTCTGGTTGATCTTCAGCGGCATCGGCCTGCTGACCATCGCCGCCCTGCTGCTCTACAACCGCTTCCTGGTGAAAAAAGCCTGAGGCCCGGGCCATGACCCGTTTTCTCTTCGGTCCCAGCGGCTGGAGCTACCCGGACTGGGAAGGGCCGGTCTACCCGGCCGGAGCCGGTCGCGATTTTGATCGCCTGGCCTTTATCGCCGGGCAATTCGATTTCGTCGAGGTGAACACCACTTTTTACCGGATTCCGGCTGTCCGCCTGGTGGCCGGCTGGGCGGCGAAAACCGCGGGTTTTCCCGATTTCCACTTCTGGATCAAGGCTTACCGGGGTTTCAGCCACGCAGGCCTGACTCGGCCCGAAAATGAGGTCAAGATTTTCCTGGAGGCTCTGCAACCCCTGGCTGAATGCGGCAAACTGGCCGGCATCCTGCTGCAGTTTCCCTATTCCTTTCACTGCCGCCGGCCCCAGGTCGATTACCTGGCCGCCCTGGGTGAACTGTTCGCCGGGTACAGGTTGGCTCTGGAATTCAGACATGCTTCCTGGAACCGGCCCGAACTTTTTGAAATGCTGAGCGGCCGCGGCTGGATTTTCTGCAACATCGACCAGCCGCAGATTTCGGCCAACCTGCCGCTGACCGCCCGGCTGACCAGTACCGAGGCGGTCTATTTCCGCCTGCACGGCCGCAATGCCGCGAACTGGTTCGCCGGCGCCGGTCGCGATGCCCGTTACGATTACCTGTATTCTCCGGGCGAACTGGAACGGATCGCCGAACTGATCAGCGATCTGAGCGGCCGGGTGCCCAGGGTTTACCTGGCCGGCAACAACCATTACCGGGGCCAGGCCCTGCTCAACCTGCGGCAGTTGAAAAACATCCTGAACCAGGCCGGCGGAGGGCCGGCAGGCTGAGCAAGATGCAGGTCCTGACAGGCAGAAACGAGCTCAGGGACCTGGACCTGCAATCCATGATCGGGCAATACCGGGAAGTCGAAATAGAACTTGGTTGCGGTGACGGCCGCCGGCTCTACCGGCTGGCTGGCCGCCGGCCCGATACTCTTTACATCGGCATTGACCCGGCGGCGGCCAACCTGTTTGACACTGCTTCCCGGGCGGCCCGCCCGGCCCGGAAAGGCGGCCGTGACAACCTGCTGTTGGTGGCGGCCGCGGTAGAGTACCTGCCGCCCGATCTCTCGGGTACGGCCGACCGCATCACGATTATCCTGCCCTGGGGCGCTTTACTGGTCGGCCTGCTCAAGGCCGAGGAGAAAATACTTGCCGGAATTGCCGGGTTGGCCGACCGGGAAAACGGCGCTGATTTTGCGGCCTGGCTTTCCTGCAGTCAGTTGCTGGAAGCCGGGGAAATGGAGCGCCGGGAACTGCCGGCTCTTTCCGAAGGCTTGTTCCTTGAGGTGCTGCGACCTCTGTACGCCGGGCAGGGTTTGTTTATCAACCAGGTCGGCAGTGTCGGCCAAGCGGAACTGCGCGGCCTGGACTCTTCCTGGGCCAAGCGCCTGGCTGAAAACCCCAGGCGCGAAGTTTTCAGCCTCAGCGGATGCATTAAAAGCAGGGCATAGAGCTGATGCCGGCCGGTTATTTGTAAAACATCCCCGGCTCAGTCGATCAGGGCCCAGCACTCGATTTCCACCCGGGCGCCCAGGACCAGGCCGCTGACTCCGAAAGCGCTGCGGGCCGGTTTGTTTTGAATGAAGTATTCGGCATAAACTTTGTTCATTTCAGCCCATTCGTTAATGTCAGTCAGCATGACCGTGCATTTAAGAACCCGGTCCATTGACGAGCCGTATTTTTCGAGGGTTTGCCTGATGTTTTCCAGGGTTTGCCTGGTTTCCGCGGTTATGCCCCCCGGCGCCAGTTTGCCGGTGGCCGGGTCTATGCCGAGTTTCCCGGATAAAATCAACAGGTTGCCCAGCCTGACCGCTTCAGAAAGCGGGCGGTCGGGCCTGCCTCCGAGGTATTCAGCCTGCACCTCGTTTTTTGTTTCGCTCAGGGCGGGGCTCCAGGTGCAAGCCAGGATAAGGATAACAGTCAGCAACACGACTTTTCGCTTCACGGTTCGCCTCCTCGGCTGAAAAAAATCAATTCCGCCTTCTCAATCAGTACCGGTTATTTCGGCCAGCAGGGAACGGTTTTCGGCGAAACGGTCGATGATGAACAGGATATAGCGTGAGTCAACGTTGATGGTGCGCTGGAGTTCGGGGATGACGTAATGATCTCCGATGACGCTTTCGTAGGTCATGTCGAAAACCAGGCCGACGACTTCCCCCCGGCCGTTCAGCACCGGGGAACCTGAATTACCGCCGGTGACGTTGGCCGTGTTCAGGAAACAGGCCGGTACGTCCTGCAGGTCGGGGTCTTCATGCGGGCCGAAATCCCAAGCCGCGTGCAGTTCCCTGAGCTTTTCCGGAACGATGAAGGGTTCCGTGCCGCTGTGCTTGGCCACTACTCCGGACAGGGTGGTGAAGGGGGCGAACACCACTGCGTCCCGCGGCTCGTAACCTTGAACCAGGCCGTGGGTGAAGCGGATAGTGCCGTTGGCGTCAGTGGGCCAGATGCCGTCGGACCGGGCCAGCAGGGCGGCGTTGTAATCCTTTTTCAGGTCATTGAGTTCCTGGTTCAGCTCCTTGCCCTGGCGGCGCAGGGCGGCCATTTCCTTTTCCAGCTCGGCGGCCAGCTTGATAAACGGATCACCGGCGGCCAGCAGTTCTTTAAGCGGCATGTCGAAAAGGGCCAGGCGCCTGTCCGGGTCACCGAGCCCTGACTCCCGGTAAAGGTCCTGGACGTATTTTTCAATCTCATCGGTTTTTTTCGAGGACAACAGTTGTCGCCAGGCGGCCGGCAATCCGGCGCTGTCCTGTTCTTTCAGGCCGTTGAGCATAAAGGCGAAGTAAGCGGCGTCAACCGCCTGGTCGAAGCTTCTTTCGGCTATTTCCAGGCGCATCCTGATCTGGGGCTGGAAACGGTCCTGGAAACCTGCTTCCCGCTGCAGGTCGGGTTTGCCGCGTTCCAGGGCGTTACGGTAGATGGTATGGGCCAGGGACAGCAGGGTGGGCGCATAGCCCCCGATCGTGTTGGAAATCGTCTCCTGGCGCTGGTTGAAAACAGCCATCCGCTCCAGCAGGGAGGCGATTCTTTCGGTGACCCCGGCGAATTTCCGTCCCCGGCCGGGTTCAGCCCCGATCCAGTCCAGCAGTTCCTTTTCAAAAGCCGCCTTTCTATCTCTTATTCCAAAGCGGCTGAAACCTTCCAGCTTGGCCTGGTTGTTCTTCAGGCCGTTGTACAGGCCGCGCAGTCGGCCGGCGTACTTGATCTCCAGGCCGCGGTCCCCGGAGCTGGCTTTTTCCAGGAAGTCGATGACTTCCCGGCGTTTTTCCTGGTTTTTTTCCATGTTACTGATCATGAAATCCAGTTCGGCCAGGGTGTCGTTGCGATAAGTCCGGCCCGGGTAGCCGACGATGAAGGTGGCATCGCCCGGTTTAAGCGCGCTGGAGGCGAAGCGCAGGTAGGAGGCCGGTCGGTAAGGCACGTTCTCTGCGTGATAAGCCCGGCCTGTGCCGTCAGGGGCCACGTAAGCCCGCATGAAGGTGAAATCCGCCGTGTGCCGGGGCCACATCCAGTTGTCGATTTCACCGCCGAAGTTGCCCAGTGATGAAGGCGGAGCGTAAACCAGGCGGACGTCCTGGAGGTGCTTGAAAGTGAACAGGTAGTACTCGTTGCCGTTGTACATGGCCCGCAAATTGCAGCGCAGATCGCTTCCCTGCCGTTCAGCGGCGGCCTCCATTTCCTTTTGCAGTCTTTCCAGCAGGGCCGCCCGGCGGGCCGGAGTCCGGGCCCGGCGCAGGGCTGAATTGACCCGGGCGCTGACGTCTTCGTATTTCAACAGGACGAAAGCCTGGAAACCGGGAGAGGGGATTTCGCCTTTTCGGTCAACAGCCATGAAGCCATTTGCCAGGTAATCGTTTTCCTTGCTTGAGGCGCGCTGGATGGCCGAGTAGGCGACGTGGTGATTGGTCAGCAGCAGGCCTTCGGCCGAGACGAAGGAACCGGTGCCGCCGCCGAAGGAAACCACGGCATTGGCCAGGCCGGTGCCTTGCGGGTTGTATATCTTGTCCGCTTCGATCAGCAAGCCGAATTGGTCCAGGGGTAAATTCTTCAGCTGGTGGGGCAGCCACATGCCCTCGTCGCTGGAAAGCGCGGCCGGGGCAAGCAGGACCAGGATCAAAAACAAGTTCAGGTTGATCTTCAGGATTTTTTTCATGAAAAACCTCCGCTGTGAAATAGAAGAAAAATGATACCACTTCAGACCAATTATATCCAGCCAATTCGGTCAAGAAGCTTTCTTTTCCCGGGCCGGGCTGATAAAATCAGGTCATGAACGCTTCCCCCGGAAAGCACGGTTTTTCCTGCGCCTGGCCCTGGACTACCCTGGTCCTGCTCTGTGACGGCCGGCTGACCTGCGGTTGTGCCGATCCCTATGCCCGCCGGGTGGTCGGTGACGCCCAGCGGGAAAGCGTGGCCCAGGTATGGCGGGGGCCGTTGCTGGAAAAACTGCGCCGGGAGTTGAACCAGGGCTGGTCTGATTTCTGCGGCGACTGCCCGCTGAAATGCCCTTTGCCTCCGGGAAGCCCGGCCGCACCCAGATCGGACCCCGGACCACGGCCCAATCGGCTGTTCATCGAAAGCACGGCGGTCTGCAACCTTTCCTGCTATAAATCCTGTTGCGCGCCCGAGAGCGGTATCATCAAAACCAGGCGGCGGCCGATGCTCGATTTTGAGCTGTTTCGAAAGGTCATCGATGAATGCGGCCCGCAACTGGTGCGGATCGACCTGTTCAATTACGGGGAAACCTTCCTGCACCGCCGGGCCGTGGACATGGCCGCTTACATCAAGGAAAGATTCCCGGCAATATACCTGTACTCCAGCACCAACGGCCTGGCTTTCCGGGGCGACGACCTGGAGCGGCTGGTCGGATCCGGAATCGACGAGCTGACCTTTTCGGTGGACGGAGCGAGCCAGGAGAGTTATGCCCGTTATCGCCGCCGGGGCGACTTTGACCGGGTGCTGGCCAACCTGGCTGAAGCGGTGGCCATCAAACGCCGGGCCGGCCTGGATGTTCCGGTCATCAACTGGCGTTACATCCTGTTCCGCTGGAACGACAGCGACCGCGAGATGAACCGGGCGCGAAAACTGGCCGCCCGAATCGGGGTCGACCGCCTGAGCTGGGAAATCACCGACCATCCGGAAGATGCTTATTCCACCAGGTTCCAGCCGGGAAATCCGGACTATGAAAAAATCAGCCGGGCCGTCTGGGATGACAACAATCTGGGCAATGCCATTCCCGGGGCCAGTCCGCGGGCCCTGATCAAGGTGCCGTTAAAGCGGCGCCGGGGGCTCAGGCTGAAACCAGGTCAGAGCATGACCCTGACCCTTAAACTGAAGAATCGAGGCGACCGGCCCTGGCCCCGCCAGGCCAGTTACGGCCGCCGGCTGGTGCGCCTGGGCGCCCAGTTGTATTCAGCAGCGGGAGAATTGCTTGAACGCGATTTTCAGCGGGCCTGGCTTTCGGCCGATGTGCCCGGCCGGGGCCGGACCCGGGTCGAAATCGAACTGACCGCTCCAGCCGAGCCCGGTTCTTACCGGCTGAAATTCGACCTGGTCAGTGAAGGTATTGACTGGTTTGAAGCCTGCGGCTCAAGGGTCACCTGGCTCTCCCTGCTGGTCGAGTGAAAGCGGGAATCATTTGCCAAAAGGCATGAAATGTGGTATAAATGGTTTTTCGTGGGGCTGTAGCGCAGTTGGGAGCGCGTCTGAATGGCATTCAGAAGGTCGAGGGTTCGATCCCCTTCAGCTCCACTTTTTCTTTCAAAAATGACCCTAAAAAGACCTGGCTTGTCCGACTCAGCCGATTTTCATTCTTTGATTATATGAATAAAAAGAGGTGTACCATGAAAAAAACCCTGTTTTTCCTGATGATCTGCGTGTTGCTGGCCGGTTACGTCCAGGCCGGCATAGAATGGAAGGTGAAAAGCGTCACCCAGGGCCAGAGCAAGAAGGATTACCTGGAAATGGAAATGCACATGTTCGCCCAGGACGGCAACGTGCGCCAGGAATTCGTTTCGGTAAACCAGAAAAACCAGTTTTACGGCCCGGGTGTTTACTGGCTGTACCTGGCCAAGGAAAACAAGCTTTACCTGGTCAACGAGCAGGAAAAAAGCTACAGCGAGATTCCCTTCGATTACCTGTTCAAGATAGGTGAATCACTGGGCAAACTGATCCAGGTCACGGTTGAAAATCCCGAGGTGAAACTGGAAAAACTCGGCAGTGAGACGATTCTCAATTATCCCTGCAACCATTACAAGCTCAGCACGGTTTACGATATTGAAGTCAAGGTGGCCATCATCAAGACCCGGAGCCGCGATTACGTGGAACGGGAAATCTGGGCCACCCCGGCGATCAAGCTTGCTGAAATGGGTGACCCCTTCCGCGGCCGGGATTTCAAGACCGGTTTTCCCGATGTTGATCAACTGGTGGAAAAACAGATGAAGGCCGAAGGTGAAATGGGTTTCCCGTTGAAGATAATCAGCACAACGGTTTCCGAGGACAAGAAGGGCCGGCGCAAGGAGAAATCCCGCACCGAGCAGGAAGTGACCCTGGTCCAGATCAGGCAGATTCCGGCGGAAATGTTCAGCATTCCGGCCGGTTTCAGCCCGGTGCAGTTGCTGGAGCAGTAGATCTGATAAAAAACGATCAGCCTGCCGGCTTCAGGGAAAGACCAGGTTCCAGACCGAGCAGATCAGGTTGGGCAGAATCAGAAAGGCCAGGTTGGCCGACAGGATCATCGCGGTCAGGGCGGCCAGGCTGAACAGGTCTTTTTCCTGTTTGAAGCGCAGCAGCATTGCGCTGACCCGGGGCCGAAAAAGCAGACTGATTGCAATTACGCTCAATGGGGTGACCGCGATGAACAACAGGAAAAAGGTCAGCGGTGCTCCCAGGAGCTGAATGAGGTTGTTGACCTTCAAACAGCGACGTTCGGCAAAAACCGCGACCGACAGCAAGACCAGGGTAACCCCCAGTAAAAAAAGCCAGCGCGATCCTCTGTTCTTTTCCATTCACCTCATTGACCGGCCGGGGGTTCGGCTTGAGGCTGGAAACTGCATCAAATCGCCCAGGCCAGTTTCTCCGGGGTCATACCATGGCCGCGGCCAGGACTATTGAGTAGTATTTCGAATCGTCGTCCTCGGCCCTGGAGGTCAGGATGGCCGGGAAAGAAGCCCCGGTGACTACCGCCGCCAGCTTGGCCCTGGCCAGGATGGTCGTGGTCTTGTAAAAGATGTTCCCGCTTTCGATGTTGGGCATGATCAGCACGTCGGCATAACCGTTCACGGCCGACTTCAACCCCTTGATCTCGCAGGCCTTCCTGGAAAGGGCCACGTCCAGGGCCAGCGGGCCGTCCACCACGGCGCCTTTGATCTGCCCCCTGTCCGCCATCTTGCTGATGATGGCCGCTTCCATGGTGCAGGGCATCTTGTCCGAGACCTTTTCATTGGCGGTTACAATGGCCACCAGCGGGTTGATGATGCCGAGTTTTTTGGCGATGGCCACGTTGTAATTGATCATCTGGACCTTTTGCCCCAGGTCGGGGTAGGGGATCATGGCCACGTCGGAAACAAAGATCAGCTTGTCGTAAGTCGGCACTTCGATGATCGCGGTATGGGAAAGCACTCCGCCCTTGGGAACGACGTTGAGTTCCTTGTTCAGGATGGATTTGAGAAAATACGGGGTGGCGATCAGTCCTTTCATCAGTATCTGGGCCTGGCCGTCCACGATCAGCTTGACTGCCAGGTCACCGCATTTCTTTTCATCAGGCTGGTGAACAATTTCGAAATCGGACAGAGGTATGTTCAGTTTCGAGCATACCGATGCGATTACTTCCCGGTCTCCGAAGAGCACGGCTTCGACGATTTTCTCGCTTACGGCCCGGTGAACCGCAATCAGGGTGTCTTCATCCTGGCCGTAGGCCACCGAAATTTTGCACGGCGGCTTGCTCTTGACCAGTTCTTCCATTCCTTTCAGAGTTCGAATAGCTTGCATTTTATCCTCCGCTGTTGGTCCAAGTTTTTGCTGTTTCTTCCCCGTTCTGCACCCGCCGGGCGCCATTGGCCAGAGCTTTCATTTCGTCTTCTCCGGGGATGATTATGATAGGCGCCAGGAAGGCCACCCGCTTGCTTACCAGGGTCAGGAACTCCTTGTCGAAGGCGATACCGCCGGTGAAAACCAGGGCGTCGATTCGACCTTCCAGGACCGCGGCCAGGCTGCCGATCTCCTTGGCCACGTTGTAGGCCATGGCTTCGTAAATCAGGGAAGGTCCCGGCTCGCCCTGCTTGAACTGGAGCTCAACCCGGCGCAGGTCATTGGTACCCAGGTGGGCGACCATGCCGCCGTTTCCGGCCAGCTTCTTTTTCAATTCCGGCAATCCCAGTTTTTCCTTGAAGGCCCATTCCAGCAGTCCCCAGGCCGGCAAAGAACCAGCCCGTTCCGGGGCGAAGGGGCCGTCGCCGTTAAGGGCGTTGTTGACATCGATCACCCGGCCTTCACGGTGGGCGCCGATGGAAATTCCGCCGCCCAGGTGGGCGACTATCAGGCGGCATTTTTCATAGGGTTTGCCGATTTTCCGGGCTGCTTCGCGGGCCGCGGCCTTGTGATTCAGAGCGTGAAAGATGCTGATACGTTTTATTTCCGGCCGGCCGGTTATGCGGGCCAGTTCTTCCATTTCGTCCACCACAACCGGGTCGACGATATAAGCGTTTACTCCGGCGGCCGTTGCGATATCCGCGGCGATCAGGGCGCCGAGATTGGATGCGTGTTCCATGCGGTTCTCGCGCAGGTAATCGATCATTTCCCGGTTTACCTGGTAGGTTCCGGAGGCCATCGGGGTCAGGAGACCGCCGCGGCCGACCACCGCGCCCAGTTGATCCAGTGGAATCGAGTTCTTTTCCAGGAAGGTCTTAATCACCTGGAGACGAAGGGGAAGCTGATCAATGACCCGGGGGAAGGGGGCCAGTTCCTCGCTGCTGTGATCAATCGATTCCTTGAGGATCAGTTCTTCCTGATCGAAAACGGCGATTTTGGTCGAGGTGGATCCGGGATTGACGGCCAGTATGTATGCTTTTTTCATTTTGAAAATTTACCCGATTTGCAATACATTTTCAAGTACCTGCAGAATTCAGTGCCGCCGGGCGGGAAGGCCGGTTTGACAATTCCCGGAGATGGTGGTAATTAAATGATCTGATGCGAAAGTGGTGGAAATGGCAGACACGTCAGACTTAGGATCTGATGCCCTTGGGCGTGGGGGTTCGATTCCCCCCTTTCGCAGGATGCAAAACTCAGTAAAAGCGGTTTTCCCCCCCGGGCTTTCGCCTGCCCCGGCGCTTGCCTTGGTTTTCCTGGTAATAATTTTTGTTTTCAGCGGCTGTTCTTTGCAGATGAACCAGGCGGTCAGGGAGCCGCGCCTGCGGGAAAAGATAGTCCAGCTGGCCGACAGCCTGCAGGGAATTCCCTATCGCTACGGCGGCCGGGAAATCGACGGTTTTGATTGCAGCGGATTGATTTTCTACATTTTCGATTCTTTCGGCGTCAGCCTGCCGCGTACCGCCGCCGGGCAGGCCAAGTTGAAAAGAAGGGTCAACCTGGCCCAGGCCAGGCCGGCCGACATCCTGGTTTTCCGCGACCGCGGGCGCTGGCACACCGCTGTTTACGCGGGTAACGGTTTATTTGTTCATGCTCCCCAGACCGGTACCCTGGTGCGCCGGGAACAGTTGACTTCATTCTGGCGTTCCCGTTTGCAGTGGGTGGTGGCCGTACTGCCCTGAAAAACGGCTGAAGACATTCAGCGGACGTGCTTTTCCACTGAAAACCAGGAAGAAACCAGACCGATCAGGGTGCCGACCAGCAGCATTTCGCGGATGATGAAGTTGACAGGACGGTCCAGTGAAATCATTTCACTGACCATGTTGAAAACAAACTTGTCCGAAGCCGGCAGAAACCTTACCAGGGCCAGCAGCAGTCCGGCCCCCAAAAGTCCTCCGGCCAGGCCCAGCAGTGATCCTTCGATCAGGAAGGGGACCCGGATGTACATCCTGGTGGCTCCGACCAGCAGCATTATCTGGATTTCATCGCGGCGGAAGAGAACAGTCATCTTGATGACGTTGAAGATTATGAACACGGTGACGAAAAGAAGTATGCCGGTCAGAAAAAACCCGACCAGGGAAATAAAACGTTTTACCGCGGCCAGCCTGCGGATCCAGTCGATGTTTATTTCCATTGATTCGACCGAGCGATTGCGCCTTATGTCTTCTATGAAAGCCGTGATCTGGATATCCCGGCTCAGGTCTTCCCGGAAGAGCACCTCGATTGAAAGCGGGAACGGTGATTCGCTGTACTCGTTCACCAGGTGTTCCAGTTCGGGAAAGTCACGGCTGAACCTGGTGCGGGCCTGTTCAGGTGTGATCAGCCTGACTTCGCTGACCAGCAGGCTGTTGCTGATTCTTTGCCGCAGGGATTCAATCTCGTCCTGGCCGACATTTTTTGCCAGGTAGAATATGGCTTCAACCTGGCTGGAATTCTGTTTGATGTAGTCGTTCAGGTTGGCGCCGATGAAGCGGAAAATCCCAAGTACCAGCAGGGTGAAGGAGATTATGCCCAGGCAGAGGATGTTGGCCGCCTTATTGCGCTTCAGGTTTTCCAGGGCGTCCCGGATGGCCTGGGTGCAGGCGTAAATCATGCTGCTCCCGCCGGGCGGTCCAGGATGATCCGGCCCTTGTCCAGCTTGATGATACGCTTGGCGAATTCGCTGAGCAGGAACTGGTCATGGGTGGCCACTACCATGGTTATGCCGTTCTGATTTATCCTCTCGAAAATCTTGATTATTTCCAATGAAAGCTCGGTGTCAAGGTTGCCGGTCGGCTCATCGGCGATGAGTATTTTGGGGTTTCCGACCACGGCGCGGGCGATGGCCACGCGCTGCTGCTCTCCGCCTGAAATATGGGAGGTCAGATAGCGCTTGCGGTGGCTCAGGCCGACCATGCCCAGTGCATAATTGACCTTGTTTTCGATGACCGCCGGTCTTTCACCCCTGATGCGCAAAGGAACGGCGACGTTTTCCTGGACGGTTCTGTCTTTCAGAAGTTTGAAATCCTGGAATACGATGCCGATCTGGCGGCGGAGAAAGGGCAGTCTCTCCGGTTTGATCAGGTTGATGTTGACCGAATCGATCAGGATCTGGCCCTTGTTGGGTGATTCCTCCCGGTAGATGAGCTTGAGCAGGGTGCTCTTGCCGGCTCCGGAAGCTCCGGTCAGAAAGGTGAATTCACCTTTTTCCAGGGAAAAACTGACATCGTCCAAGGCCGGAACGTCTTTCAGGTAGCTCATCGAAACGTGAAAAAACTGAATCATCGTTCCCCTGGCTCTGAAAAACAGGACGGGGTCTGGTTGTTTTTCACCTTTCCAGGCTTTGTTCTTCTTGGTCGGGACCGATTTTTTTGTAGAGGATGCGCCCGCAGTTTTCACAGATCAGCAAGTCGCTGGTGGTAATCAACTCGCTGAGCAGTTGGGGACGGATTTTCAGATTGCATACTCCGCAGAACTCGGTTTCAACTATCGAAATCACCTTGCCGAGCTTTCTTTGATACAGGTTGTGGTAGACCCTGACCAGGTCTTTTTCGACCTTGTCCTGGAGAACCTGGCGTTTTTCCCGCTCTTCCTGGATTTTTTTCTGGTTGAAATCCAGGTGGCTTTTCAACTCGCCGATTTTAAGGTTGTAGGATGCGGCTATCTCGGCATATTCCTTTTCGATCTGGGTGATTTCCGCCACTATTTCATCCGCTTCCACCATTTTCTCGATGATCTTTTCTTCCTGGGCATTGATGCTGTTTTCTTCAAACTGGATCTCGCTGATGAATCCCTGGTATTCCTTGTTGGTGGTCACTTTCTTCATCTGTTCGCGGTATTTCTTGATCTTTTCCTTGATGACGGAAATCTCGTGTTCGATTTTTTTCCTGTCTTCCAGGTTGGCCTGCATCTTTTTCTTGGCCAGTTCAACCATTTCAGCTTTTTTGTCGCGCTCTTTTTCCATCTGCTGGATGCGCAGCGGGATTTCCTTGATGATGGTTTCTATGTTCTTGATTTGATCGTCTTTTTGTTGGAGGTTGAGCAGTAAGTTTAATCCTTCTTTCAATGATACTCCTTACCGTGTTTTGGGCCTACCAGGATTCGAACCTGGAACCAACCGGTTATGAGCCGGTAGCTCTAGCCGTTGAGCTATAGACCCAATACAACGATCAAGAGTAGCAGATTCAGTCGACTTTGTCAATAGCGGTCTTTTAGTTCAAACAGGCAGTCAGGGCCGATGGAGCTTGTTTTCCAGGATTATTTCCCCGAGTGCCTGAATGACTGGAATTATCAACCGGAGAGAAAAAAAGGTTTTTCCTTTTGCTTCAGGCCTGGATGTTGACGCTGGAGCCGATATGGGGCTGGATTTCCCGCAGCATTTCGAGCAGTTGCAGCTGGAGCATTTCCTGGTTGTCCAGTGTTTTTTTCAGCATCAGGACTTCCCGGGTCTGCTTGGCTTCAGCCATTTTTTCCAGGCTGACCTGTTGAGCCGCGGCAATCACGTTCATGTCGATTATATCGGAAGAAATCTTTTTTTCTTGAGTTGATGACCCT
This sequence comes from uncultured Clostridia bacterium, assembly GCA_964457225.1. Lineage (GTDB taxonomy): Bacteria > Acidobacteriota > Aminicenantia > UBA2199 > UBA2199 > CAYWEM01. The sequence continues at coordinate 44,241 of CAYWEM010000003.1, read as the reverse complement.
GCCTTTAACCGGCTACCTGAATTCCGGGTCAGTGTATTGCGGCTTTGACGTCCATGCCGAAGCCGTCGACTGGTGTCGCCGGCATATCAGCGCAAAGTTTCCGAATTTCCAGTTCTTCCAGCTCGATGTTTACAACAGGCAATACAACCGGTCCGGCAGGGTTGACGGCGTCAATGCAGTCTTTCCCTTTGCCGACGGAAGTTTTGATTTCGCCCTGGCCACTTCGGTTTTCACCCACCTGATGCCGGATCATTGCGGCCGGGAGCCGTGGCCAACCAGGACATGGTGGTGGTATTCCGGACTGAGCACTGACCGGGAGACGGGGCTGGTTTATTCAACTTAACCGATGTTTGCCAGTTTCAAAGCCAGGGGCTGTAAAAGTGGATCATCGAGTACGGCCAGGTGTCCGCGGGCATGGCGCAGGGTGCGCGGCAGGTAGCGCAGGAATCTTTTTTTACCCCGCTCTTGAGCCTGAAAGGCGAAGGTTCCCAGGGCCTTGATGTTCCTCTGCAGGGCGGTGTAACGCAATTCAGGCCCATGCCATTCCTGGTGGGCGGCCGTCAGCATTGAACGGCGTCGGCCGATGTCCAGGTAGGAGTCGAAGGCCAGGGATACCAGGTCGTAATCCGGCGGGGCGACCAGGGAATCCTGAAAGTCAATCAGGTAGAGTTTGCCGTTCTTTACCATCAGGTTACGCGAGTGAAAATCACGATGAGCGAAGCGGTTTTCCGCCGGTACCCGGGTTGAAAGGTATTCAAGCACACCGCTCAGTATTTCTAGTTCCGGATCGTCGGTTCGCGGGCGTAAAAAATGATCACGGAAAAAGAACAGTTCCATTTTCATCCTGTCCCGGTCAAGCCGGGCAGTCGTTTCCCGGGGCGGGATGGCGGCTATTCTGGCAAGCATCAGCCCGGCCTGGTGAAAATAGCCGTCTTTTTCAGCCGGACTGCCTTTTCTCATGGCTTGCTGCAGTGACAAATCCCCCAGGTCTTCCAGCAACAGGGTGCGTTCATCGATTTGATCAAGAATGCGGGGCAGGCGCAGGCCGGCCCGGGAATAGATCCCGGTCAGGCGAATTATGGCCGCGATTTCCGGGCCGGCCGGCCGGGGATAGACCATGGCCACGGCCGTGCTTTCAGCTGATTTCAGCCGGAAAAAAGCCCGGTTGGAGGCATCACCCGGCAGTAGTTCCGCCTGCGGGTATTTCTTGGTAAGCAGATTTGGCAGAGCCAATGTAATTCTTTCAGTCATTTCGTTTCCGGGTTCTATAACACAAGCAGGGAATGCTGTCAAAAAAAGTCGGCAAGGCTTGAGCAATGGCCATTGACAACTTTCAGCCCGATGGCTTATGATAAGTCCATGAAAAAAACCAGCATCCTCTTATTTGCATTATTCATTTTTTTGGCCGCTGTACTGCCGGCGGCATATATATCTCCATCGCCTTACGGAATCAACGTTCACCTGGCCAGGAACACCGTACTCGACCAGGTGCGCGATGCCGGCATCAAGTGGATCAGGATCGACATCAACTGGGTCGATATTGAGTCCGTACCCGGGCAGTTCAATTTTACAGAGCTTGACCGGGTGGTTAACTACGCCGCCCAGAACGCCCTGTCCATATTCGCCACCATTGCCTATACCCCGGGTTGGGCCAACGGCAACCAGGGTGCAAACTATCCGGCCGACCACACTCCGCACTGGCAGAGCTTTGTTTCCCGGGTGGTCAACCGTTACAAGAACCACATTCGTTACTGGGGCATCTGGAATGAACCCAATATGCCCGAATTTTTCGCCCTGCCCAAGGATGCTTTCGTAAACAGGGTTTTTCGGCCGGCCGGAGAAGCGATCAGGAGCGCCGATCCCTCGGCCTTCATAGTCGGACCGGAACTGGCTCACCTGACCAGCGAAGGCCGGGAGTGGTTTTTCTGGCTCAAGTTCATTCTGGAACAGGGCCGGGAATTCATCGATATCATCTCACACCACATCTACGAGAGCAGAGGCGTTTATTACCTCTATGAGCTCTTGGAGAGGGGCGAAGGATTCATTCCTTCAGTGGTCAAGGTAATAGAAGAAGCCGGGCACGGCGGCAAACAGCTCTGGCTAACAGAGGTAGGCTGGCACACGGCCCAGTTTTCCATGCAGGTGCAGGCGGATCGCTACCTGGAAATGCTGCAGACCATGAAAAACAAGAGTTTTCCTGCAAAAATATTTTTTTACGAAATAATCGATGACAGCAACCCGGCTTTTCCGCCTTTCGGCATAATCCGCAGTAACCTTGAGTACAAACCGGCCTATTTTGTTTACAAGGAATTCATCGCCGGCAATCTGCCCGACGGCCCGGGAACGGAAACTCCGAATACCAGGAAATGCTACGCCGAGGACCTCGGAGGCGGCCTGGCGCTCAGCGGGCCGGATGTCCTGACCTCATTGCGGAGCTTGCGCTCCGGCTTGATGTCGGCCGGAAACAGCGGAGCCGAAGCCGTTGATTGGTATTACCGCCTCAGCGATGACCTGGGGGCCGCTTCCCGGGCTGATTCCCGGATTTACCGCCTGGGCCGGGAATTACTGCTGGAAGTCGCTGAAACGGCCGCGGTCGGCTTGGAAACCATCCTGGACAAGCCTCTTTCCGGGAAGCAGCTGTTCAGGGCTGATTCCCTGCTGGCCCTGCTGGCGGATGCGCCAGAATTCGCTGCCTGGAAATGGCTGGTGCGCCTGGTCCGTGATCAGCTGCCCGGCCTGGCCTCGTTGAAGCCGAGGCAATTGCTGGAAAACGGCTTGGTGGGGATGATACTCCGTGGGCGTCTGGATCAGCTCCGGCCTTGAGCGGGCCGGATCCCCTTCGTAGAGAGTCTCCGGGAGTATTCATGACAGCTGAAAAAAAACGACAACTACTGTCATGGTCAGGCTACGGTTTTGCCTTACTGCTCTTGATGATCCTGGTCCGCTTTCACCAGCACGGCGGCAATGAACGCCTCAGCATATTGTTGATACTGCTGAAAACCTCAGGGTTGTTCGCTTCCTACGTGCTGGTGCTGGGTTCTTTGCAGGCTCCTTTTTTCGACCGTTTCTGTCCTCGGCATCCCCGGTTCGACTGCAAGGCGGTGATCGGCTCACCGGCCGGGAAGATCTTTTCCCTGATTCACGTCGCTGACCTGGGAGTACTGTATTTTTCAGGCTCACTCCTGGGTATGCTGATTTCCGCGTTTTCCCCGAATTATTACTACCAGGTGGTTTTGCTGGGAGCGCTCAACCTGCTGGCCCTGCCTTACACTTTTTTTTCGGTGGGTTACCAGGCTTTCAAGCTGGGGCGCTGGTGTGCTCTCTGCCTGATAGTCCAGTTGATTTTATGGTTGGAGTTCTGGCAGTTCTTCCCGTTCATTTTCTCCCGGCGGCCTCTGTTCAGTTTTGCGCTTCCTGTGCTTTTCCCTTTGCTCCTTGCTTTTTCACTCTGCCTGCTGGCCTGGCTGCAGTTGCGTTACCTGCTGGCCCTGGCTTATGAAAGGAATGATTAAATGTTGACAAGCATTCGTATTCGCTTTGCCGGCAAGCTTTTTATAAGCCACATGCTGGCTGTTTTTCTGGTATCAGGCAGTATCGGAACCTTCTTCTACCTGCGGGCCATGGAGAACCTGACGCGCAGCTTGAAATCGCGTCTGCAGAGTAGTGCCGCTCTTTTAAGCCAGAGCATTGATGCCTATGAGCTGGAATCCATTCGCAAACCCGAGGATGTGAACAAGGCTGAATACCTCAATGCCCTGGAAAAAATGCGCCGCATACGCCGCAGTAATCCTGACATAGCGTTTTTGTACATCATGCGTAAACAGGGTGATGAAATACGATTCGTCATTGATTCCGATGAAACCGATGCCCAGGCCTTGCCGGGGAGAATATACGAGGAAAGCAGCAGGCAAATGCAGCTGGGCTTTCATGAAGCCGCGGTGGACAAGGATTTGACCGAAGATGAATGGGGCGTTTTCCTTTCCGGATACGCACCGTTGATAAACGGCAAGGGGCGCTACCTGGTCGGAATCGACATGCGGGCCGATGAAGTAAAAAGCAAGCTGGCTGAATTGCGGCTGACCGGCCTGGCTTCGCTGTTTGCCTCCATACTGTTGGCTCTGGTCTTCGCCTTGTACCTGTCCCGGGGACTGACCCGGCGAATTGAAATCTTATCGAAGCAATGTCACGAACTGGCTTTGGGAAATTACCAGGCCCGAATCAAGGGGCATACTTTCGATGAATTCGATGATCTGGCGAATGCTTTCAACACCATGAGTGAAAAACTGGCGGAAACCAGGTCTGATCTTTTACGGGCTGTCAATGAACTGGAAGCGGGCCGTGAAGGCCTGGAAAACAGGGTCGCCGAGAGAACCAGGGAATTGCATGAATCCCTGGAACGAATGAACGTAATGTGCGGACTTCTGCCCATATGCAGTTCCTGCAAAAAAATTCGTGATGACCAGGGCTACTGGAAACAGGTTGAGCAGTTTGTCAGCGAACACAGTGATGTCCGTTTCAGTCACGGTATCTGCCCTGACTGCTCCCTAAACCTGTACGGCAAGGTTTACGGAAAAAGCGAATAAAAGTTGGTGGGTAAATTCGGACTACACTGGAGCAAGTCCCTGGCTAATTCGATATAATTCTGGTCTTTCCGTCTTGAATCAGCATTCCAATCAAAAAAGCGGCCAAAGACAGTCCCAGGCCGATGGGCAGGGAATAAGGCCAGTCCGGAATGGGCAGGGGCAGGCCGAGCGCCCTGGTGAAGGAAAGCAGGGCGAAACCGCCCCCGGCGAAAAGGCTGAATAAACCTGCCAGCGGAGCCCGTTTTTTCCAGAGCAGGGCGGCCAGTACCGGAACGAAAAGTCCTTCGGCCATGATTTCCGAGGCCAGCCCCAGGGTGGCTATGATCGAATCGAAACGAAAGGCGATCAGCATGGCCAGGAGTCCGGAAAAAACCGTGGCCCGGCGGGCCTTGCCGATTCCGCGGCGGTCTTCCTTTTCGGTCGCGAAGGTCAGGGCGGCCAGGTTCAGGGCGGTGTCCGCCGTTGACATGATGGCCGCGGCAAAACCCAGAAAGACCAGCACCAGGGCCCAGTAAGGCAGGTGTTCCTGCAGGAAAGCGCTGAAAGCGCTGAAATCCTGCAGGAAAAACCTGAACTTCAGGCCGGTTTGCATGATCAGCAGGTAGATCAGGATGAAGGCCGCGGCTGACAGCCAGAGACTCTTTCTGGCCACGGCCGCCGAACGCGCCGCGCAGATTCTCTGCCAGATGATCGGTGAAACCGTCCAGGCCAGAACGAATGAAAAACATATCAACAGGTTGCCGGTTAAATCTATGTTCATGGCGAGATCCTGCTGGTTTAAGCTCAACGGGGCCGAGGCCAGGAAAAAAAACAGGGTGAGCAGGGCGGCGGTCAGCAGGGCAACCTGGACCAGGTCGGTAATCATTACCGAGCGGAAACCGCCGCCGGCTGAATAGGCCAGCACAATCAGGGCGCCCAGGAAAACCGTCGGCAGGTAATTCAAGGAGAAAAAACCGGAAACGAACTGTCCCCAGGCCACGAATTGAGATGCGGCCAGTACGACCATGTAGAAATAAACCAGGATGGCGGCCAGTGATTTAAAGGTCTTGCCGTAATAGCGATCGAGAAATGCGGGCAGGGAAATGAAAGCGGATGACCTTATCTTTCCGGTCAGCAGGACGAACAGCAGCAGGGTGGCTATGGTCGGGATGCCGATCAACCAGGCGGCCCGAAAACCGTTTTTGAAAGACGCCTCCATGGTGGCCAGGGTGGCTGCAGCTCCCAGCCAGGAGGCGGTGATGGTTACAAACAGCAGGAAAACGCCGGTGTTACGGCCGGCGAAAAAAAAGCTTTCAACGTTTTCCAGCCGTCTGCCGCCGGCGATGCCGATCAACAGGAGGAACAGAAAATAAAAAATGAGCCAGAAAAGCATTTTGACCTGTCTTATTTCCCGCTGGAGGCATAAACCGCGTCATTGTACCGAAAGGATTTAATTTGCTGTATGCTCAGATTTGGTTGAAAAAATGGAGCCAGGCGGAATTGAACCGCCATTTCAGCCGTGCGAAAGCTGTGTTCTGCCGTTGAACCATGGCCCCGTATGCCGCCATGGTAACACATTGCGGGCAAATTTGTCAACGGGCTTACAGGCGGTCTTTCGGGACCAGGGACGCCAGTTCTCCGTGAATTCGGTTCCAGCAGGATGAGTCCAGCTTGGCGCCGATGGTTTCCACCACCCGCCCGGCCACCAGCGAGCCGATCCGGCCGCAGGCAGGCAGATCCAGGTTGCGGGCCAGGCCGAAAAGAAAACCGGCGGCGTACAGGTCGCCGGCTCCGGTGCTGTCAACTGCCCTGGCCGTTATGGCCTCAATTCTGTGTTTTTCGTGTCCCCGTCTGACCAGCGATCCGTTTTTGCCCGTCTTGACCACGGCGATTGAACAGGATTCCGCCAGCAGGTCCAGTGCTTTTTCCGGATCCCGGCAGCCGGTCATGGCTTCTGCTTCGTCTTCGTTGGCAAAGACTATATCGACGTGATGGTTCAGAATTCCCTCCAGGAAGGAATGGTGTTCGCGAACCACGTTGAAGGAGGCCAGGTCAAGCGAAACGGCAAGTCCGGCTTCGGCGGCCAGGCTCAAGGCCCGTTCCAGGAGGCTGTGGTTGCAGGTCAGGTAACCTTCCACGTGCAGAAGCGAATAGGGGTGGAATTGATCGACCCGCAGATCATCGGCGCTTATTCCGACCGCGGCCCCCAAAAAAGTGGCGAAAGTTCGTTCACAATCTTCGGTGATCAGCCCCAGGCAGATACCGGTCATTTCATCGCTTTTCGAGAGGTGCAGCGTGACTCCGTTTTCACTCATGGCCGCGGCGAACGAGGATCCGAATTCATCGCGGCCGATTTTACCGATAAAGCCGCCCGGCAGGCCCAGGCAGGCCAGGCCGTGAATCGTGTTGGCGGCTGAGCCTCCGGCGGCCAGGCCGGTCGGCCGACCTGAAACCAGGGCCAGGAGCCGGTCTATTTCAGTTTTCTCCACCAGGGTCATGCTGCCCTTGGGCAGGGATATCTTTTCGGCCAGTTCCTCGCCTGAAACCTTGACCAGAACGTCGACCAGGGCATTGCCGATGCCGAGCACCCGGATATCCCGGCCGCCGGCTATACGTTCAGATAGATTCGTAAACGATTCTTTCGATTTCATTGTTCTCCTTCATCAGCAGAATTGTCGCCCGGTGGGAATCGAGTTCTTTTTCCGGAATCAGGCCGTAAGCCGCGATTATGATTTTATCACCGCGATGCACCAGCCGGGCGGCCGCTCCGTTGATCATGAATTCGCCCGAACCCGGCGGTGATGCCAGTACATAAGTCTGGAAGCGGTTGCCGTTGTCGATGTCGTAGATTTCAACTTTCTGCAGGGGGCGGAGTCCGGCCTTCTTGATTATTTCCTGGTCAATGGAAATGCTGCCCTGGTAATTCAGATCGGTCGAAGTTATGGTGGCCCGGTGAATTTTACAGATTAAAAATGGAATTAACATTGGTCCAAATCTCCTATAACTGTATTGTCGATAAGCCTGGTCCCGCCTATCCTGACTGCGACGGCGATCAGGGTGTTGCCCGGCTCCACGGTTTCCAGCGGACGCATGGTATCGAGGCTCACAGTTTCGCAGTATTCCGTCTCTATTCCGGCGGTTCCATCCAGTACGGCCAGCATGGCCTGCTTGATCAGGGCTGTATTCTTTTCCCCCAGGCTGACCAGGCGTTCGGCTTCTCTCAGGGCGGCTGACAGAGCCGGAGCTTTCTTCCTTTCTTCGGGGCTGAGATAGGAGTTGCGGGAAGAAAGGGCCAGGCCGTCACGATCGCGGACAGTGGGCAAAGTCCTGATTTTCAGGTCCAGGTTGAGATCACGGCTCATCCTTTTTATGATCAGCGCCTGTTGAGCGTCCTTGCGGCCGAAATAGGCGGAGTCGGGTTTTACCAGGTTGAACAGCTTGAGAACTATGGTGGCCACTCCCCGGAAATGACCCGGACGATGCCGGCCGCACAGGGCTTCGCTCATAGCCGGAACTTCAACCTGGGTGCCGAAACCGGCCGGAAAGAGTTCCAGGTCGGACGGCATGAAAAGAACGTCGGTTCCGATTTCGGAGAGCATTCGGCGGTCGGCTTCCGGATCACGCGGGTATTGCTTGAAATCTTCTCCCGGGGCGAATTGCAGGGGGTTGACGTAGATGGAGACAACCGTGGTCTTGTTTTCCCGGATACTTGCTTCGACCAGGCTCAGGTGTCCCTGGTGCAGGAAACCCATGGTGGGCACGAAGCCGATCGGCCTGGGTGCGGAATTCAGCAGCAGCCGCAGATCGGAAATGGATTCAGCTGTTTTCATTGAAAAAAGAGGCCCACTCCTGTTCGTCCTTGTGATGGTAGCTTTCCTGCGGTCCGGGAAAACTTCCCCGGCGGACTTCGTCGCCGTAGTTCTTCAGGGCCTCCAGAAAGATCTGGTGACCCTGGCTGAAACGGCGTACGAATTTCGGCAGGTAAAGGTGGGTAAGACCGACCAGATCGTGAAATACCAGGATTTGCCCGTCGCAGTCCGGACCGGCGCCGATGCCGATGGTCGGAATTTTCAGGGCCCGGGAAATCTTTTTGCCTAGTTCCGCTGGAATTGATTCCAGAACCAGGGCGAAAACTCCCAGTTGTTCCAGTTCAAGCGCCTGGTCGAATATTTCCCGGGCCTGTTCACCCGCTTTACCCTGCACCTTGAAGCCTCCCAGCTGGTGTACTGATTGCGGAGTAAGACCCAGATGGGCCATAACCGGAATTTCCGCTTCGATTATCGCTTTTATGGTCTTGAACCTGCGGCGCCCCCCCTCTATCTTGACCGCCTCGGCGCCGCCTTCCTTGATGAAAAGACCCGCGTTTTCCACTGCTTTTTCCGGGCTGACCTGGTAGGATTGAAAGGGCATGTCGGCCACGACCAGGGAGAGCGGTTCAGCCCGGGTTACCATGGTGGTGTGATATAGAACCTCGGCCACCGATACTTTGAGGGTGTTCTTGTAGCCCTGCAGTACCATGCCCAGGGAATCGCCGACCAGGATGATGTCCATGCCGGCCGTGGAAGCCAGTTCGGAGGTGGGATGATCATAGGCAGTGACCGCGCAGATCTTTTCTGCCCTGCTTTTCATTTCCAGCAGGGACACTGTGGTTCTTTTTTCTTTTTCAGAGTGGGGCATAGTAGCTTATTCCACTTTTTATTGAATTCAATTCCCTGATCAGGTTGTCAAGGTCGGCCGGCTTGGAAAAATCGTTTTTTTCAACGTTGACCACCATCAGGGGGGATTGCTTGTAATTGAAAAAATAATAGTTGTATGCTTCAAAAATATCGCGCCAGTAATCTGTTGGGACGCGTTTTTCGTTATTACCCGAAGTCTTTTGAATGCGGTTGAGCATCTCCTGAAAAGAGGTCTGCAGGTAAATCACCATGTCCGGGGGGGTGATTTTTTCACTCAGAATGGCGAAAATTTTCTTGTATATCTGCAGGTCGTCGTCATTGAGCAGAGAATGAGCGTAAATACCGTCCCGGAAAAAGAGATAGTCGGAAACGGTGATTTTCTGGAACAGGTCTTTTTGCTTGATTTCGTGCTGCTGATAGTAACGGTTCATCAGATAAAGGAGTTGGGTCTTTAAAGCCGGGCCTGGCAGGTTCTCGGCCAGGGACGAATGGAAGTCGTCAAGAAAGGGATTCTCGACCTGGTCCAGAATCAGCCGGGCTTCCAGTCTGGCGGCCAGAGTCTTCGCCAGACTGGTCTTTCCGGATTTGACGAGACCTTCCACCACTATGTATTTGCGGTGTTCCATGTCCTGGTCATTATACCATTGAAAGCCGGGCAAGTAAATTTCAGCCGGGTCTGTTCGATTATCCGGTCAGATCGGGCTGGACTGGAGTGAATTGATTTTTTTTGCTATACTTACTGTCATGGAAACAGACGACCGATGCGTATTCGTCTCTTTCAGAAGTGACCTGCGCTTCACCGAACTTGGCGTCCTGGTGCTCAACCACCTTAAAACCCTGCTGGCCATTGACGACGAGGATTTCTTCAAGTTGGAAATCAGCCTGCGGGAAGCGGTCAACAATGCCATTCTGCATGGAAACCGCCTGGTCGCCGATCGAAACGTTTACCTGAAACTGAGCTGGTCGGAGCGGCTTATCCGCCTGGTGGTCGAGGATGAAAGCCCCCAGGCTCCGGACTGGCAGGAGGTCGAAGCCGAATTGGCCGGACGCGAAGTGCTGTCTTCAGGCGGACGCGGCTTGCTGATAATCCGCAACTACATGGACGAGATCAGCTTGAAACAGGGAGAACGGGGCAACAAGATCATCATGGAGAAAAGACTCAGTGAAAATCCTGGCTGTTGATACTACTTCTTCCTATCCGTCCCTGGCCCTGATCGAAGACGATCAGGTATTGCTGGAGTACAATTTTGTGAGTACGGACAATCTTTCGGCCATCCTGATGCCCAACCTGGAATTCGTACTGGGCAGTGCCGGTATAACCCTGGACCAGGTGGAGCTTTTTGCCGTGGCCGTGGGGCCGGGCAACTTCACCGGCATCAGGGTTGGCCTTGCCACTATCAAGGGCATCCTGTTTGCCCAACCGCGCCCGGTGGTCGCGCTGAATACTCTGGAAACCCTGGCTTTTAAAGCCGCTCCCAGCAAGAGAACCATAATCCCCCTGATCGATGCCCGCCGCGGTGAAGTGTACTGTGCCTGCTATCGGGTTCTTTCCGCCTCGGTGCGGGAAACCGCAGCTCCTGAACTGCTGCCGGTGGTGGAATTGCCGAGAATCGTGACCTCCCCGGCTGAGGTGCTTTTTGTCGGCAGCGGGCTTGACCATTACCGGGATTATTTGAAAGAAGCATTTCCTGAAGCCAAAATGCGTTTCAGATCGAGCTTTCTGGCTTCGGAAATAGGCCGGCTGGCCTGGATACGGTATCGTGAAAAACAATACTTGACCGATCTGCAGGATCTGCTCCCTTTTTACATTCGTCGTCCCGATGCCGAGCAGAACCAGCTCGACTGAACTGCGGCTGCGCCTGGCGCTTCCCGCCGATATCGGGTCAATCGCCGCCATAGAAAACGAGCAGTTTTCACGACCCTGGTCTCCACAGGCTATTGCCGCTGAAATCTCTTTTCCGACGGCCCGGATTTACCTGGCGGAATCGCTTCTGGATGGTGCTTTGTGGGGGTATTCAGTGATCCGCAGAATCGGGCCGACGGCGGAACTGCTCAGGATAGCCGTGGCGGAAAGCCGGAAGAGGAGGCGGGTGGCCCAGGCCCTGATGGAAAAAACTATCGCTGAACTGCGCCTGGAAGGAGTGCAGGAAATACTGCTGGAAGTTAGGCAGGGCAATCTGGCCGCCCGTTCCCTTTATGAAAAATACAGTTTTCTTTGCCAGGGAACCAGGCCCGGGTACTATGGTTTTCCCGATGAGGATGCCTGTCTTTACCGATTGATTCTATGAGTACAGGTAAACCGGCTGTTCCTTGATCTGGCGGTCAACGAACAGTTTTTCTTCTTTCCAGGATTTGAGATCCAGAGAGAAAAAAGCTTCAACGACCCGGGGATCGAACTGGCGGTCGGCGAAAAGCTCAAGTTCGGCGGCCGCTTTTTCAAAGGTAAGCGCTGCCCGGTAAGGCCGGTCGGAGGTCATGGCGTCGATGGTGTCGGCAACGGCGAAAATACGGGCTCCCAAGGTGATTTCCTCGCCTTTGAGTCCGTCCGGGTAGCCCTGGCCGTTGAAGGCTTCGTGATGATGGAGGACCAGCTGGGAAGCGTTATGCAGGAAAGGGATGCGCGGCAGGATGTTGAAACCGAGCTGGGGATGGGTTTTCATGATCTGCCATTCATCGGGAGTCAGTTTGCCCGGTTTGCGCAGGATGGAGTCGGGAATGCCTATTTTCCCGATATCGTGTAACAGGGCTCCGTACTCGAAATCCTTTAAAACCGCCGTATCGGTGATGCCCATCAGCCTGGAAAGCATCAGGGTGTAGTGGACCACGCGTAAAGAGTGTCCCTGGGTTTCGGTGTCCCTGGTGTCCAGGGCGGTCACCATGGCCTGCAGGGTGGATGTGTAAGTGGCGTGAAGCTCTTTCAAGGTATGCTGTAATTGCACGGTGCGTTCTTCCACCATTTTTTCAAGGTTTTTCTGGTATTCCCTGTTTTCTACTATCAGTCGGCGCTTTTCCAGGGCTTTCTGGGCGATCATGGCCACTTCGTTGAGTTTGAAAGGCTTGGCGACATAATCGTAGGCGCCCCTGGACATGGCGGTGATGGCCGATTCGATGTCCTTCACCGCCGAGATCATGATCACCATTGCGTCACCGTCAATTTCCTTGATCTCTTTCAGCAGTTCCAGGCCGGTTTTGCCGGGCATGCGGATATCCGACATGACAATGTCGATACCGGGCTCAGTTTGAAAGAGTTTCAGGGCGGTAAATGCGTCAGGCGCCTGAAAGCATTCATAGTCTTCGCTTTCCAGAAAATCGGCCAGCAATTCCCTGATGTCTTTTTCGTCGTCGACTATGAGAACTCTACCCTTGTTCATTGCTCAGTAACGGTAATGGTCGGGTTTGTAAGGTCCATCCAGGGAAACACCGAGGTACTTGGCCTGCTCCGGAGTAAGCCTGGTCAGTCCGGCGCCCAGCCTGGCCAGGTGTAGCCTGGCTACTTCCTCGTCGAGTTTCTTGGACAGGGTGTAGACCTTTTTTTCAAGCTTTTTTTGAGCCAGTTCCAGCTGGGCCAGGCACTGGTTGGTAAAGCTGGTGCTCATGACGAAACTGGAATGCCCGGTGGCGCAACCCAGGTTGACCAGCCGGCCTTCGGCCAGCACGATGATCGAGTTCCCGGAAAGCAGGGTCCAGCGATCGACCTGGGGTTTGATAACATCTTTTTTCAGACCTGGGGTTTGTTCCAGGTAGATCATTTCGATTTCACTGTCAAAATGGCCGATGTTGCAGAGAATGGCCTCGTTTTTCATCTTTTCCATGTGGGCGCCGGTTATCACGTTGAAATTGCCGGTGGCGGTGATGAAAATGTCTCCCTGGGCCAGTACTTCTTCCAGGGTGCAGACGGTGAAGCCTTCCATGGCTGCCTGCAGGGCGCAGATCGGGTCGATTTCGGTCACCGCGACCCGGGCACCGAAACTGCGCATCGACTGGGCACAGCCTTTGCCGACATCGCCGTAACCGCAGATAACCACCAGTTTGCCGGCCACCATGACGTCGGTGGCGCGCTTGATGCCGTCGGCCAGGGATTCACGGCAGCCGTAGAGGTTGTCGAACTTGGACTTGGTCACCGAATCGTTGACGTTGATGGCCGGGAAAAGCAGTTTGCCTTCAGCCTGCATCTGGTAAAGGCGATTCACCCCGGTGGTGGTTTCCTCGGAAACACCTTTTATCCTGGCGCTGATCCTGGTCCAGTGGCCCGGGTCACGCTGTAAACCCAGCCGGATGCGCTGGTGAATGACTTCAAGTTCGCGGTTTTCGGCCTTCTTGTTCAGCATGGCCGGATCTTTTTCCGCCTGGACCCCGAGATGGATTAAAAGAGTGGCGTCTCCGCCGTCATCGACGATCAGATCCGGGCCGGAGCCGTCGGGCCAGGTCAGGGCCTGCTCGGTGCACCACCAGTACTCTTCCAGGGTTTCACCCTTCCAGGCGAAAACAGCCGCGCTGCCGGCCTTGGCGATAGCGGCCGCGGCGTGATCCTGGGTCGAAAAGATGTTGCAGGATGCCCAGCGGACGTCGGCCCCGAGAGCCTGCAGGGTTTCGATAAGCATGGCCGTCTGGATGGTCATGTGCAGGCTGCCGGTTATTTTCAGGCCCTGCAGGGGTTTAGCCGGGCCGTGTTTTTCCCGGACGGCCATCAGCCCGGGCATTTCACTTTCAGCCAGGGCCATTTCCTTGCGGCCCCAGTCAGCCAGGCTTATATCCGCTACCTTGTAGGGCAGGGAAAGGTTTAATTCCATTTTTCACCTCGTCTTGTGCCGGGCATCGGGCGCTTCCCGATCAGCCCTGCTGCAGGGCGGCCAGTTCTTCCACCTTGTCAAGCTGTTCCCAGGGGAAGGAATCCCGCCCGAAGTGACCGAAGGCCGCGGTGCGACGGAAAATAGGCTGTTTCAGGTTGAGCTGCTTGATGATCTGGCTCGGTTTCAGCGGGAATACCTGGCGGATGTAACCCACTGCCTTTTCTTCACTGATTTTTCCGGTACCGAAGAAATTCACGTTGACTGAAACCGGATCAGCCACGCCGATGGCGTAGGCCAGCTGGACTTCGCATTTGTCGGCCATTCCGGCGGCGACCAGGTTCTTGGCGATGTAGCGGGCCATGTAGGCTCCGGAACGATCGACCTTGGATGCGTCCTTACCGGAAAAGGCACCGCCGCCGTGGCGGCCCATGCCGCCGTAGGTGTCCACGATGATCTTTCTTCCGGTAAGCCCGGCGTCAGCGTAGGGTCCGCCGAAAACGAATTTCCCGGTGGGGTTGACGTAGAATTTGGTCTCAGGGCTGAGCCATTCCTTGCAGACCGGCTTGATCACTTTTTCGATCACGTCCTGCCTGATGGTCTCCTGGTCGACGTCATCGTCGTGCTGGTTGGAAATGACCACCGCGGTGACGCGCTGAGGTTTTCCGTCCAGGTACTCAACCGTAACCTGCGATTTGCCGTCCGGCCCGAAATAGGGGATCACCCGGTTGCGGCGGACTTCGGACAGTCTCATGGTCAGTTTGTGGGCCAGATCAATGGGCAGGGGCATCAGGTTGTCGGTTTCGTTGGAAGCGTAGCCGAACATCATGCCCTGGTCTCCGGCGCCCTGCTCGCGGTCCTTGTCTTCGGTGACTCCCTGGGAAATGTCGGGAGACTGCTCTTCGATATGGGTCAGCACCGCGCAGGTATTGTATTCAATGCCGTAACTCGACTTGGTATAGCCGATTTCCTTCAGGGTGTTGCGAACGATGCTGGGAATGTTGACATAGCTTTTCGTGGTCAATTCGCCGGCTACCACCACCATGCCGGTTTTGGTCAGGCACTCTATGGCTACCCTGGAGTCAGGGTCATGGGCCAGGCAGGCATCGAGAATGGCATCGGAAATCTGGTCGCAAACCTTGTCGGGATGGCCTTCACTTACTGATTCCGAGGTAAACAGGTATCTTCCTTTGATCATTGGACCTCCATGGATGATTAAAGGAAATATTATCAAAAGCGGGCCATGATGTCAAATGCGGACAGCCCCGGTGGTCAAGCCGGAATGCAGGTTCAGCAACCTGTCCGGCAGAGTTTTCCGCCGGCCGCGGCCACCACCCGGCCGTCCTGGTCGCTCAACTCGGCAGCCGCCATGACGATCCGGCCTCTCTCGGAGATTATCGTACCGCAAAGCTTGTATTTTTTTCCTGTCTGGGCCGGGGTTCTGTACCTGACGGTCATTTCCGCGGTCAGGCAGTGCCAGCCCCTGGCCTGGGCCGCCTTGGCCATGGCCTCATCCAGCACCGTGGCCAGGATTCCGCCGTGCACTATTTCCTGCCAGCCGCAGAGATGGGGGGCGAAAACCACTTCGGCCCGGGCCTGTTCCGGGCTCAATTCAAAGTCCAGTTTGAGCCCCTTTTCGTTTTCCGGCCCGCAGACGAAACAACAGCTGTCCAGGTTTACTTTTTCCATGAACAGATTATACTGCAGGAGTTATTTTTCTCAAGCGCTGCCCGATGACATTGACAGCTGGAAGGAAAATCTCTATCATGCTGGCATGAGCGCCGGCAAAAAGAAGAATTCCAAGGTGGCCCTGGTCTTTTCCGGCGGCCCGGCCCCCTCGGCTAATGCCGTCATATCATCGGTGGCCCTGAGTTTCATCAACGCCAAGATCCCCCTGCTTGGTTTCTTCGACGGTTTTGAACACCTGGAAAACTTTGACCAGAGCAATCGTTTTTCCCTGGTTGAGGGCATTCACTACCTGAACCTGGATGCCGATATTTCACGGATCAGGAACCGGCGCGGAGTTTTTCTGCGCACTTCCCGGGCCAATCCCGGCAAAACAGTTCATTGCCGCAAGGATCTGGAGGATCCCCAGAAGAACCGCAACCTGCTCAACATCATAAACATCTTCAATCGCCTGGGCGTCGGCTGCCTGATCACCGTGGGCGGTGACGACACTTTGAAGACCGCCAATTTTCTGAGCCTGCTGGGACTGCCGGTTATTCACATCCCTAAAACCATAGACAACGATTATTTCGGGATTCCATGGACCTTCGGGTACTGGAGCAGTGTGCAGTATTACCAGGAAGCCCTGCTCAACCTCAAGGCCGACGGCGAGAGCACCAATTCTTATTTCATAGTCGAACTGATGGGCCGCAAGGCCGGCTGGATAACCTATGCCGCCGGCATAGCCGGTGAATCGGTGATGATGTTGTCGAACGAGGATATTCCCGGCCGGACCATGGACCTGGAAAAGATCGCCGCTTCCATGGTAGACACAATTCTGATCCGGGAAAGAAAAAACAAGTTTTACGGGGTTATCTGTATCGCCGAAGGCCTGGCTGAAAAACTGCCGGAAAAAATGAGGCCGATGGAGAAAGACCGCCACGGCAACATGCTTTTCGGTACAGCCGAAGTGGGCCGCCTGATCCGGGACACGGTGGAAAATCTTTATGAAAAACAGACCGGCCGGCGCAAGAAAATCGTTTACAAGCAGATCGGCTACGAAACCCGCAATACTCCGCCGGCCAGTTTCGACGTCGTGCTCGGCAGTATGCTCGGTTACGGGGCATACAAGCTTTACCGGGAAGGCAATTTCAGCAACATGGTTTCAGTGTCGGACAACTTCCAGGTGATCGGGGTGCCGTTTTCCGAACTGATTGATCCCGAGACCATGCTGACCAGGTTGCGCATCGTGCCGCGGGGCAGTGATTTCTTCGAGCTGAAAGAAGCTCTTTCCTTCAAGCTGATCGAATAGAAGTCAGGCGTTTTCAGCTTTTCAGGACGTTTTCCAGGGTGTTCAGCAGTTCTTTGTCCCGGAATGGTTTGGGCAGGGCTGCGGTGAAGCCGAAGCGCTTATGATCGGCCATTACCGGATCATTTGAATAACCGCTGATGACAATGGCCCTGACCGCAGGGTCGACGGCGCGAAGTAGTTGCAGGGTGTCCTTGCCGCCCATGCCGCCGGGCAGGGTCAGGTCCATGATCACCGCGCTGAACGGATGCGGTCCGTTCAATTCCTCCCGGTAACGCCGCAGGGTGCTTTCCCCGTTGTCCAGGCATTCGACCTGGTAGCCCCTGGCCTCAAGGATACCGGCGATGACTTCCCTGACCATTTCTTCATCGTCCATGACCAGGATTCTCTTGGTAGCTGGTCCCGCCGGGGAGATTTCGGGATAAAAAGGTTCCGGTTTTGCTTCCGCGGCTGTCGGCAGCAGGAAGATGAAAGTGGTGCCCGCTCCAGGCCGGGATTCAAAGCTGATGTGACCGCCGTGTTTCCTGATTATCGAATAAACCGTGGGCAGACCGAGACCGGTGCCATCCGGCTTGGTGGTGAAATAAGGGTCGAATATGCGCTGGCGGTTTTTTTCCTCGATGCCGACACCCTGGTCACTGATCTTTATCTGCACGTAATCACCATCCGGAACCGGCAGGTCATCCGATTTTTTTACCCGGCGGTTTTCGGCGCTGATGCGGACCAGCCCCCCTCTGGGCATGGCCTGGCTGGCGTTGATGACCAGGTTGTGCAGCACCTGGTTGATCTGGTTGCGGTCGATGGCCGCAGCTTTCAGGTCTTCGGCCAGCGAAAAATCAGCGGCGGTCGCCGATCCGCTGAGAGCGAAGGCCGTTGATTCCCTGATCAATTCGGCGATCGATGTGTTTTCCTTGATCGGGGCCCCGCCCTGGGCGAAGGTGAGCAGTTTGCCGGTCAGTTCCCGGGCTCGTAAAACGGCCTTCTCTGTTTCCTGGAGAAGCCCGCGGCCCCGGGCATCGGTATGTTCCAGGGCCAGGCTGATTTTTCCCATCACCCCGGTCAGGATGTTGTTGAAATCGTGGGCGATGCCTCCGGCCAGCAGGCCGAGCGATTCGAGCTTCTGGGCGTTCTGGCGTTCTTCCTCAAGGCGTTTCTTGATGCTGATATCCCTGGCGATGGCGATTACCACCTGCCGGCCGAAATACATACCTGGATTGAGAATTACGTCTTTTGGAAAAACCTGTCCGTTCCTGCGTCGGCCCCACCACTCAAACTGCCTTCTCTGTCCGGCGAAGGCCAGGCGGGCGTGTTCAATGGTTTCTTCCAGGTTGTTCAGACCCGGGGCGGACAGGAACTCGGGAGTACTGCCGATGAAATCACTGCGTTCGTACCCGTACATATCCAGGGCGCCCTGGTTGACGTCTATGAAACGGCCGCTTTCATCCTGGATGTATATCGCTTCGCTGATGGAGTCAAACAAACCGCGATAGCTTTCCTCGCTCCGGCGCAGGGCTTCTTCAGCCTTCTTCTGTTCGGTGATGTCGATCATCGACCCCAGTATGCAATCGTTTTCCAGAACAGCGTTGATCATGGCCCAGCAGTCCGAACCATCAAGTCTTTTCAGCTTGGCTGCCGTATTGATATGACTGCCGTGACGGTGCAGGTGATCAACGAATTTCCGCCGTTCCTCCGGGTGCGGGTAAAACTCGCCGGCATTGCGGCCCAGGATGTCAGCCTTGTCTTTGCCGCCCAGGATTTTTGCCAGGGAGGAATTACAGGCCACGATTTCTCCCTTGACAGTGGTTTCGTATATTCCGGCCGGAATTGCTTCAAAAAGCCTGATAAAAGGATTATCTTTGTTTTCAAATTCTCCGGAGATCTGGTCTGCTTTGTTCCGCGGTCCCATGGCCGCGATTATAATCGACGGCCATGGGAATTGCAAACGCGGGCTGCTATGTTCAGAGCCGGAAACGATGGGAAAATTTTAACAGGAAAACGTTCTGCGCCGGCAGGGCGAAGAGGTCGCTCATGCCGTCGAAAAAGCCCAGTTCACCGTTGATCAGCCAGTCGGTGCGTCCCTGGGACCAGACCAGGAAGAGTACCGAGCCCGGGGAATACTCCCAGCGCACGACCAGGTTGGCCCGGAACTGCAGGAAATTGAAATTGGGGTTGCCGAAGCTGTAATCAGCCTGGCTTTTGCCGCTTTCATGGATCGAGTAAGTTTCCGAACTCGGATCGTATTTTATTTCCGTGTCCTGGTAGTTGCGGAACCGCTGGTAATAAGAGCCGTGACGGGGGGCGGTGATGTGCTTGAAGTCACGGTAATGGCCGCTGGAGATGAAGGGCTGGCCGTAGAACTGGATGGAAAGATCCGGGGTCAGGTTGAGATTGAGACGGGTGATCAGGGCGATGGTCTTCTGGTCCAGGGTGGCGAACACGTAACGCTTGTCCTGGTTGAAATCGCGGGTGGCCACGTACTGCATGGTGCGCATCACATCGCTGAAATAAGGTTGTACTGAAAGAAGCAGGGCGTTGCTGGGCCGGTAAACCAGGCCGAAACGCAGATTGCTGAATATATTGGATTGCTGATCACCCCGGAATTCCGAGCCATTGATGGAAAACTGCAGTTTTTTTCTTTGATCAGTGGAAATACTGTACCAGGTGTTCCAGCCACCCAGGGTTCTGAAGGCCGGCCCGCCGCGCAGGGCGCTCTTGGAAAGCCCGTCACCCTGGCGGTTGATGCCCAGGCCGGCCCACCAGTAATTCTTGAATTGGAAGTTCAAGTTGATGTTGCCGCCCTGGAAGATGTTTTCTCCGGCGAAATTCCAACCCTGCCACTGGTTGACGTTGATGTTGAAGTAGCGGAAGATGAAAAAAGGCTTCCAGAAATTGTAGCCGGACCAGAGCCATTGCATCATGACGTCTGATTCACGCAGGAAACCGGCATCGTTCAGCTCCAGGCCCGGGGAACGCCAGGTAAGCCCTCCGGAAAAACGCCAGGGGCTGTTGCCGCTTTTGCTGAAAGCCAGGGTGCCGCCGTGGCCGGACAGGGAGGTCAGTTCTTCGTTCATTTCCAGGTGCTCTGCATCGGGCCGCTGGTAATAACGCTGGGGGGCCTGCTGGGTGCGGCTGATGGCCTGTTCGCTGCCCTGGACATTGCTGAATACGGTGCGCAGTATGATGCGATAGGTCTTTTTATGCCAGGAGTGGGAAAGGTCAAAACCGGCCGAGTAGGCTGAATGGTGCAGGAAGTTGAGATGCTCGGCGGAAATGTCGCGATGGGTGGCGGTGGCCATGGCTCCGAAGATGGTGTCGCCCTGGTTGGCGTCCTTCTGCAGGCGCAGGACCAGGAAATTGGTCAGGGGTTCTACTATTTCACTTCGTTCCTCCTGGAAGTTGCCGATGGCCGCGCTGCTCTGCGCCGTGGTGGCGTTGATCAGCCCGATGGAAAACCCGCCGGCGGTTTTGCCGCTGAGCTTCAAGGCGCCGATGATCGGCACGTTCTCGGGCATGTCCAGGTATTCTCCGGAACCAGGTTGCGGCCTGAACTGGGGAGTGCGGCCGATCCGCCTGGAATAGAACAGGTTGTCCATGGAGAAGTCACCGTCCCCGTCCATCAGGTTGAAGTTGAAAATGTTGCGTCCTTCGATGAAAAAAGGTCTTTTTTCGGTGAAATAGCTTTCAAAGGCGGTCAGGTTGATTTCCGAGGGGTCGGCTTCCACCTGGCCGAAGTCGGGATTGAGGGTGAAGTCCAGGGTCAGGTTGCTGGTCAGCCCGATTTTGCCGTCCAGCCCTCCCAGGCCGCTGAAAGAGCTCCCCGGGGCGAAGGGATTGCCTGCCTGGGCCGGGTAGGTATGGGCTTTGCCGACCGCGTAAGGCATCAGCTCGATGCGCCGGGCCGACTTGATGCCGGAAAGGCCTTCCAGCAGGCCGAAGCGATGCACCCAGCCCGGGGCTTCCCGGGGGATCGGCTGCCAGACCGAACGTTCCTGCTTACGCTCGAGCCAGCGGTCCACCTGCAGACCCCAGGTCTGTTCCTCGCTGCCGGAAAAACGCAACTGGGAAAAGGGAATCTTCATTTCGGCGGCCCAGCCCTGGTCGTCGATGGCGGTCTTGGCGTACCAGACCGCGTCCCAGCTGAGATCGCGGCTGCCTCCGTCGTTGCTCATGAATTCATCGGCCTTGACCCCGGCGGCGCTGATTTTAAATATGAAGGCGCAGCGCTGGTCGAAGTAACTGTCCAGCGAGACACTGAGTACGTCACCGTCCAGGGCGTCCCGCCGCGAAACCCGGCGCACGATTTTTTCCGGCTGATCGTCATAGGCGCGGACAGCGATGTACAGGTTCTGGTCGTCGTACAGTATTTTAAAAGCCGTTTTCTGACTCGGAGCCTGGCCTTCATTCGGTTCGCGCTGGATGAAATCTCCGCTCCAGGGTACCTTTTCCCAGGCCGGGTCATCGATTTTCCCGTCTATGACCGGAGGGTGGGGATTGACATGGGCCGCACGGTAAACACGTTTTTCCTGCTGTAGATCCGCGGCCGGTATCAACCAGGCCGAAGCTATGAGCAATGCTGCTGTCATGATTGCTTTCAGGTTTTTCATCGAACCTCCTGTTGTCTCATACCAGGGAGACGAAAAAAAACCGCGCCGGGTTCCATTCGGCGGGAAAATGCAGTTAAAACGAGGCAAAGCAGGTTGATTTGATGAGAATTGTATTGAAAAAGCCTTTGATGGCTAAAGAATAGTGGGTTTTAGGCTGTTTAAAGGGGTATAAATCCAATCATCAGAAAAGTCAGAATTCCGGCTTGATCGGGATTAAAGATCTAATACAGTATGGCTTGCAAAGAAAACCCCCAAACTCAGGACCTTGGTTGCTGATCAGCCTGATGAAAACTATTTTTTTGCCGTAATGCCCTGGTTATGACTGGTTGCGGCCGGCTGTCCGAGACTGCCGGCGGCTTTGCGGGTGCCGGTGAAGGTGCCTTCGTAACCGGAGTCATTGGTGGCCCGGCCGCTGATCTGGTCCTTGCTGTCGAAACGGCCCTGCAGACTGACTGTCGGCCCGGGCGGAATGGGTATGGTCACTGTAAAATTGTCTTTACCTTGAACCGAGTAAGTGCCGGTGCCGCTGTGCGCCAGGGTGAAACGGGCTGAGCCTTCTTTCTTACTGCCGGTGCAAACCAGGGTCAGGTATTCCTTGTAACCTGACCCGGTCTGGGTGACGGTCAGGTCCCAGGTTCCGGAGAGATCCCAACTTGATTTCAGTACCACCAGGAAAAGCAGGGCGGCCACCACCCCGGCGGCGGCCAGGCCGATCAGGATCGGGGTCATAGAACTCTTTTTCCCGGCAGGCTTGTATTCATCGTCTTCTATTTCGACCAGGCCCTGGTCTTCGTCGGGCAGGGCGGAAAAACCTGGAGCGGCACTTCCGCTTTGCACCGGCAGGGGCATTGCCTGGACCTGCAGTACAAAGGTGAAACAGAACACCACCAGCAAGGCCGCCCCTTTTCTCATTGTTTTAGCAAAGTTCATCTTTCCTCCTTGTTTGCTCCGGATTCTATGCATAGGCGAATGGATTGTCAAATACCGGCCTGCTTTCCCTTGCCTGGAGGGCGGAGCTGTGCTAAAATGGCGGCCTTAAGGACTCTAAATGAAAAAAGAAGACGTACAGAATTTTTACGATGTTGTCTGGACTGAATACGTCCCCCGCTTCCAGGAAAGCAAGGAACACCTCGAACTGTTTTTCAACGAAGAGGAAATCAAGGGCCGCCGGGTGCTGGACTGCGGTTGCGGCACAGGAATTTTCTGCACCGTCTTCGGCTCGATGGGCGCGGCCAAGGTCACCGGCCTGGACATATCGCCGGGCAGTCTCGGTACGGCCGCCTCCCTCAAGGAAGCCATGAAGCTGGAAAACATAGAGCTGATACAGCACGACATGCTGCAGATGCCCTTCCCCGATGCTTCCTTCGACATAGTCTGGGCCTGGGGCAGCGCCCACCACACCGAGGATCCCTGGCGGGCCCTGGCTGAAATCGACCGGGTGCTCAAGCCGGGCGGCACCCTGCTGCTGGCCCTCTACCTGCGAACCGGTTTCACCTGGCTGCATGAAATCCTGCGCAAGACCCTGGTGCGCACGCCGAAAAAAATGTGGCTGCCCCTGGCGAAAACCATGGCCTTCTTTTCCTGGCCCCTGGTGGCCCTGCGCCAGCTGTTCAAGCAGAAGTCCCGCAAGGGTGAAAAACTGTCCGAATTGATTCTCGACTGGTACTTCGTGCCCATCCGCTTCTACTTCACCCCGGATGAGATCCGCAGTCACCTGGAAGGAAAGGGTTATGAAATCGAGAAATTCCTGCCCGCTTCCGGCCGTTTCAAGAGTGCTTCCAACTTCATTTTCAAGGCGCGCAAGGCAGGTTGATTTTTTTTGAGATCGCCCGGAAACCCGGATCTCCAGAGACCATGAATCAGTGTTTAGGTCAGCGCGAAATGATTTGAAGCGTAATGAGCTGCCGATGCACCGATAATCAGCTCGCAAGGTGATTTCCCGAATAAAGTCCAACTAAGCAAAAGCGGTTTCTGGTCAATTCAACACAAATCAAGTTGAAAACAACCCAATTAGCGTGTTTCTTGATGATTTAATGTTTTTGGGGATATTTTTGCCTGAAGCATGAAAAAACTTGACATTGCACAATAAGTGCAATATATTACACTATATATATTAGCCAAAGAGGTGTAATATGGGCAATCCCTTCAGCTTTTCAGGAATCGTTACCGGAGATCGGTTCTGTAACCGGGAGAAGGAGCAGGAAGACCTTATCAATCTCATTGAAAACTCTCAGAACGTGATGCTTTACGCAAACAGGAGGATGGGGAAAACATCATTGATATACCAGGTGTTCTCCAGGCTGAATCCTGATACGGTAAAAATGTATATCGACCTTTACGGTACTGTAAGCGAAGAGGATTTCATCACAGCTGTCATGAAAAGCGCCGGCCAGCTTGAATCCGGAGCTGAGAAGCTGATAAAAGCCGCGCGTGAGTTTTTTACCTCGGCGAATTTTTCAATATCGATAGATCCGGCAACCGGACTCCCGTCCTTGAGTCCGGCTTTCAGATCAAAAGACAAAACGATACTTCTTGAAAATGCCATGAACCTGTTACAGAAGTATTCGGTAAAGAATAAAATGGTGGTTGTTTTTGATGAGTTCCAGGAGATCGAAAACTATTCAAAAGGTGAATTCGAAAAACGGCTTCGGGGAATCATTCAGAAACACAATCGAATATCCTATGTATTTGCCGGAAGCAGGCGGCATATACTTGCCGGTATGTTCAATTCCAAAGGCAAAGCCTTTTATAAACTGGCCCAGAGTTGTCCATTACCTGAAATAGATGAAGCTGAGTACGTCGGCTGGGTAAAAGGATTATTCCGCAAACACAAAAAAATTTCAGAAAAGCAGATACTTGACGTTATCAAACTCTGCGAAGAGCACCCAATGTATATTCAGCAATTTTTCTTTTTTCTCTGGGACAGTGATCTGACGGATCAAGAAATAATAAACAGGACTCATAATGAAATACTGAAACGTAATGAAAATGAATTCATGACTCTCTGGGACAGTCTCACCCTGAATCAGCGAAAAACCCTTAAGCTGATTGCCATAAATGAGGGCAGGGAACTGTATTCAGCGGATTCCTTAAAATCCGTGAGTTTTTCAACTCCCTCCCAGGTGACAAAATCCCTTGACTCGCTCATAAAAAAAGAGATCGTTCTGAAAAACGGGGCATATACAATTCAGGATGTAATGTTAAAGCATTGGATACTGAGATTGTAATTCTCTTTTGGAACAGCATCCGGATTATTGAGAACAGTTTTGTCCTGTCTCCCTGCCCTGCCCGGCGATCTGTTATTACCGTGGAATACCCGTCGGATTCGCCGGAGACAAGCAAGTTCGCCCGCTTCATTGTTTCAGGAAATTGGTGAAGATCATCCGGTTCTGATCTGTTTCTCCCGGCCGGCTGCGTTCGTCGAAATACCGGCTCCTGAAGCCGGGGAAAATCGCATTGACTTCGACAAAGATCTCCTCGATACTGCCGGGGCCGTATTCGGGATGAAACTGCACTCCCCAGACCGGGGCTCCCTTGAGCTGGAAGGCCTGCACCGCGCAGTCGGGAGTAGAGGCCAGGACGTCGAAGTTCTCCCCCAGGTCCAGCACCTCGTCGAAATGGGAGACCACCGAAACCAGTGGGGTTTCGATCCCGGCGAAGAGGGGGTTGGCGCTGAATTCGATCCGACGGTAGCCGAATTCCGGGCAGGCGGAGTGGCGGACGTGCTTCCTGCCCAGCAGTCTCTTGGCGATAAACTGGTGGCTGTAGCAAATGCCGAGTACCGGCTTGCCTGCTGCCATGAAAGCGTCCAGTACTTCGGCCAGCGGCTGTTCCCAGGGGTGGTCGTCAACGATCGAAGCCTCTGAGCCCGACATGATCATATGGCTGAAGCGCGCCAGGTCTGTGATAGGGGGCTGTTTCAACGGCCGCCAGAACTCCGCCTTGATTCCGGCCTGCTTGGCCGTGTCAGCCAGCAGGCGGTCGAAGGTCAGCGCGAAAGCATCTGAAATGAAAGTGTCGGCAATCAGCAGCATGGGGACTCCTCAAGGCCGTATTATACCTGAAAAAAGCCCCGATATAAGCTTTACAGGATCAGCTGTTTTTTTCGCTTTCCCTGCTTGGAATATTAACTCTAAAACTCGACTCCGAACCTTTTTCTGAAGCAGAGGGCCAGGACCAGGACCAGCAGCAGGTAGGGGATCAGCCAGTGCCCGGAAAACGGCCCCAGTTTCATGCGGGCCGGGGGATAGGCGAAGCTGATTTCCTTCAGGCCCGCTGAAGACGGCAGGGACTTTTCCAGGGGGGCCAGCAGGGCGCTTTCCAGGTCGGGAACCGCCCGACGCCAGGAAAGCATACCGACATGCCGCCCGGCGACTACTTCCTTTTCGATCTCCCGCCCGTTGATTTCCAGCCGGATTGTATGCCTGCCCTCGTTGGTCGGGGCCAGTTGCCAGTTCATTTCGCCCAGGGCCTTGACCCGTACCGGGTTCATCAGCGGTTTGACCGCCTCGCTGTCCAGCAATCGAAGTTCTGAGTCAGCCAGGTCGTCTTGCATTACGGCGTGCAGAACGAAAGCTTCCCCTTCGTGAAAGGTTCGGCGGCCGTAACGGGCGTCCATCTGCAGCAGCAGGGGCCAGAGCAGGGGCACCAGCAGCAGCAGGGGCAGCAGGTGCTGGGCGAAATAAAGCGAGGTCCAGCCCAGGCTGCGGCCGAAGGAAGCCACGATGACCCGCCAAAAATCGCGGTATATGCGGATGGCCAGGATATTGGCCTTGATCTGGTTTTTACAGGCCTTGAGCCTTTCAGGCCGGGTGAGAAAGCGGTATACGGGCAGAACCAGGAAGGTGCTCAGCAGGGCCAGGCCGCCGAGGCCAAGCCAGGGCGAGAGGCGGTCCAGTGGAGTCAGCAGGATGTCCAGCCCCCGCTGAAGCAGGTGATGCAGCTGGTAAAGCATCAGGAAATGTAACCGAGGCCGCTCAGCCTTTCAGCCATTTCTTCCGGGTCATCACCGGATTTGATCTTCTCGAATTCACGGGCGATCAGTTCCTCGACCATTTCTTCCAATGAGGAATAACCCTGCAGGGCTATTATCTCATCGGCCTTGCGCAGGGCCTCGCTGGAGAGTTTGACTTTTTTTGCCATTGATCCTCCTGATTCAGATGAGAGCTTTGCCGGTCATGGCCTTTGGAACGGCCAGATTGAAGTTTTTCAATATGGTCGGGGCCAGGTCGACCATGGCCGGGAAAGATTCGTTTATCTTGAAGTTGGCGGCGAACAGGGCCGGGACCCGGGCCGGATCCACGCAATGGTCGGCCGACCACCAGTTCAGATTGTCCGAGATCAGCTCAGCACCGAACACACCCAGGGCCGAATCATCGCTGATGCGGAAACCGCGCTCGAAACCGACGATGATGTCCGGGGCGCGATCAAGGTAATCCGGCGAAAAATGCTCGCTGCTTACGTAGGCCCGGCTGACCGCCCGGCTGCCGGAAACAGGGTCTGTGATGTTTTCCAGCCCGCTGGATATTTCCCGCAGCAGCTTTTCCCGGTCCTCTTCCTTAACCAGGCCCTCGGCTTCACGACCGGCCAGGTTCAGGTAAAGGCCGTTCAGGCCCAGGGCATAGGCCCGGGAGCGTCCCCAGTCGACCTCGGAAAACAGGGTCCCGCCATCCTGGGGACGGCCGCGGCGCAAGGCCAGGTAACCGTTTTCAGCCAGCCAGTTGTTGATGTTGACCCGGCGCCTGAAGGGGGCGAAACCGTGGTCGGAAATGACCATCAGGGGGATGTCCGCTGGCAGCAGGCGCTGTACTTCGGCCAGCAGTTGGTCGTATTCCCGGTACTGTTGGTCGGTGAGACCGGCGAAGCGGCGGGCTTCTTCCGCCTGGAAATATGGGTGTTCCTGGTCTTCCAGGGCCCAGAACATGTGCTGGTTCTGGTCCAGGGAAGAAAAATAGTGGAAGAAAAGGCCTTCCCTGCGACTCAGAAAAGCGGCCAGTTCGTGAAAGAAGAGACGCCGGCTCTCTGCCAGCACCGAATTGGACTGGGTCAGGAACTGTTCCAGGTTGAAGGTGCCGTCACTTAGGGCCTTGGTGTCGGCCGGCAGGCCGATGGTGTGAAAGGGGCCGATTGCGGCGGCCAGGTCTGCGGCGTAGGAATCCGGGGTGCTGATCGGCACGGCCGGCCGGCCCGGGTTGATGTGGATTGGAGAAACGTAGAGTCGGAATCGTTCATCGAAATTCAGCAGGTAAAACCTGACCATGCCCTGGATCGAGGCCAGGCCAGGAATCAGGGAAAAGTCTATTTCCACCCATTCGGAGTATTTTCCGGCGGCCAGCAGCAGGGTGCGCTTCTGGATGTCGATGCGGATGGTGCGGTTGACCCGGTCGACGTAAACCTTGAAAGGAATGTAAATCGGAGGCTTGTCGGCGGTCAGGTCGTTGACCGGTCCCTCTATTTCTCCTTCCATGACGTCGTTTTCATCTATGTAGGCGTAACTGACATTGGCCGCCGGCAGTTTTCGCCGGGCTTCCCTTTCATCGGAAGTGTAGAGCGTGTAGATGCCGTAGGTGCCCAGCAGGTCCGGAGTGC
This sequence comes from uncultured Clostridia bacterium, assembly GCA_964457225.1. Taxonomy (GTDB): domain Bacteria; phylum Acidobacteriota; class Aminicenantia; order UBA2199; family UBA2199; genus CAYWEM01. The sequence goes on along the minus strand of CAYWEM010000003.1, from coordinate 16,050 downwards.
CCATGCCTGATATGGTGCGTTGTTTGGTGCGGTCCGGTGGGAAGTTGCTGGGAATCTTGATCACGGTGGCCGGGATGCCTTTTTCCTCCAGGTGCTGCCAGAAAGAAGTTCCCTCGCGTTTCAGGATGGTTTTACCGCTTTTCAGGGGGATGTTGTATTTACCTATCTTCAGGGGCCAGGCCGGCGGCAAGGTTTCGCTCTGGGAAAAAATCGGCTGGTAGTCTTCCGGCTGGCGGTGGATGAAGTCGAAAATGCCGGTGCGCCCCGGATCGGCGCCGCTGATGAAACTGGCCCAGGCCACCGGGCTCTGGGGGGGGATGGTCGAGCGCATCATGGTGAAAGTTCCCGTTTCGGCCAGCCGGGACATGGCCGGCATCAGGCCTTTCCGCATCAGGCGCATTACCCGGTGAGGATCCATGCCGTCTATGCCCAGGATGACCATGTTTTTTTTTGCCGATCCGGCCAGTCCCAGGCCGCCGGGCAGCAGGGCGGCCGCCCCGCAGAGCATGCTTTTACTTAGAAATTCACGTCTTTTCATTTTTTCACCTTGATTTTACCACAAGGTCGGGCCGGCTCTTATCCGATGCCCAGATCACGGCCCTCCAGGTAAGCCGGCCTGGCGATGCCGAACTGGCTGAGTACCGTCGGCGCGATGTCGATCAGCCCGGGGTCGGCCGTCGCTACCGCGCGGTTGCAGAATAGAATGCCGGGCACCTGGTCGCGGGTGAAGGCATGATCGCCGCTCCAGGGCCTGGTGTTGTCGGTGAATATTTTATCGCTGACCACGTTTACCGAAGATTCCCAGGAAACCCGGAAGCCGCGTTCATAACCCATGACCAGGTCGGGGGCATTTCCGGTGTAAGGTCCCCGGTAGAGGCGGTCGGCCGCCTGGACCTGGCGCAGCGGGCGCATTCCGGTTTCCGGATCGACCAATTTCAAAAGTTTATCCCTGATCTCCGCTTTGAGTTTTTCGGCCTCGGCCCCGGGCTCTACTATGCCCTGGCGTTCGCGGTTTTTCAGGTTCAGGTAAATTCCGTTCAGGCCCTGGCCGTAGGCCCGGCTTCTAGACCAGTCAACTTCGGCGTACCACTTGGCGCTGCTGGTGGAACCCTGCTTCAGTACCAGGTAGCCTTCCTGCTTCAGCCAGCTGTTGAGGTGGAACTCGCGCCTGAAAGAACTGAAGCCGTGATCGGAAACCACCAGCAGGAGGTCGTCTGGTTTGATGCGAGGCAGGACTCGGCCCAGTAGTTCGTCCATGCGCCGGTAGCTTTCAAACACCTCGGGTCCGGGGAGCGGTGAACCGTCTTGGCCGTTGTCGCGCCAGAACATGTGCTGAACCCGGTCGGTGGCTTCGAACACCGCCACCAGCAGTCCTGTTTTTATCTTGTCCAGGCCGTCGAAAAAGATATTTTCCCTCTCCTGCTGCATCTGCCAGGTCTGAGCCAGGAATTCCCCCTCGTTCAGCAGGCCTTCGTTCAGGGCCCAGGTGTCCTCGGCCATGCCCAGGGTGGCGAAGGGACCCAGGCGCTTGGCCAGGTAGGCGGCGAAAGTCTTGGGCTGGGAAACCGGCATGGAAGGGGCTTCCGGATCGATGTTCAAAGGCGACAGGTAGATTTTCAGGGGATCCAGGTCTTTCAGCAGCCATTGGGCGATTCCCGAAATCGAGAGCAAACCGGTGCGGAATTTCAGCGGCATCCAGGCTGAAAATTCACCGGGCCGCAGTACGATTTGCTTGTCTTCCAGGATGACCGTGGCCGTGCCGGCTTGCAGGTCCCGGGATACCTGGAATGGCAGATACAGCAGGGGCTGATCGGTCATGAAAGGATTGCGCGGCCCCCGGATGCGCCCTCGGTAGCTACCGTCCGGGCCCGGCTCCAGTTTCTCGATCAATCCCTCGCTGATGCCGCTGTCCTTTTCCGCTTCGGTGCTGAAAAAAGTAAAACTGCCCTGGGTGCCGCGCAGGTCCGGGGTACCCAGCCCGGCCAGCATGGTGCCGTAAAAGGACTCCGGTGGAAAGGTGAAGGGCACGCGCAGAACCTGGCTGTAAACTCCGTGCCCGGCCGCAGTTTTCCAGAAAGACAGGGATTTTCTCTTGGCTTCAATGCCGCCGCCGGGCAGGGGTATCTGCAATTTACCGAATCTCAGGCATTTGCCGCCGGGCAGGATTTCCGAGCAGGCCAGCTTGGGCATGTAAGTAGCCCGGTCGGTGGCCAGGAAGTCGAAGATGTTGTGTTTGCCGGGATTCACCCCGGTGGCGAAAGTCGACCAGGCCACGGGGGAGATGGGGGGCTCGCTGCTCAGCAGGGGCAGAAAGGATCCGGAATCTCTCAAGGCGCTGAAATTCGGCAAATGGTCACGAAAGGATTTATCCTGCAGGTAGTGGCGCAGGAGATTGTAATCCATGCCGTCGAAACCGATGACCAGTACCCGCGAAAAACGGGCTTTCTGTTTTTTCAGCAGTTTTTTCAGGTTGCGGAACAGCAGGCGCAGCGGAAAGGTCAACAGGTTGACCGCAGCCAGGATAAAGGCCAGGAAAATGAACAGGAAAGAACCAACGAAGGCGAAACCGGCGCCCGGGCCCACGTAACTGAAAACCGCCGCCGGCAGGGAAAGCAGCAGCAGGAATAGCAGAATTTTTTTCATCTTAAATTGTAGCATAATTCTTCAACCGGGTCACAAAAAGGCGCTTGGTTTCATTCTCCCAGCTTGCTGAGAAAAGCTTTTCGGGTTTTTTCCAGCAGTTTGTCCAAATCCCGCCGGGAATGCTCCCGGGTGGCGATCGGCGCCAGTATCTCCAGCTTGACCCGGCCCGGGTTGATCAGCAGACTGCCTTTGCGGTTGATGTCGTGGGCTCCTTGCTGAACCACGGGCAGTATCTCCAGTCCGGTCTGCAGGGCCAGCAGGAAGCCGCCCCGTTTGAAGGGGCCCAGGCGTCCGTCGCGACTGCGGGTCCCTTCCGGCATGATGACGATTGATTGCCCCGGAACTTTCAGAATCAGGTCCGCGCTTTTTTCCAGGTTTTTCAGGGCCTGGGCCGGTTGGCGGCGGTTGATCGGAATCATGCCGATGCGCCGCAGCATGGCGCCGTAAAGCGGCCAGGAGAAGTGGGATTCTTCTTCCAGGGCCCGGGCCCGTCCGGGGAAACGGGCATAAAAGACAAAGGTGTCCAGAAAGTTGACGTGGTTCATCATGATCAGGTATTGACGGCCGGGATCGAAATGCTCCAGGCCGTCCCACTTGGTGCGGATGCCGCAAAGCAACAAAACCAGGCGGCAGCTGAACTTGAGTACGGCTTCCAGCAGTCGGCCCCGGCTGATGAGTGAAACCAGCACGATCAGCAGGCAGCAGCAGGCGAAAGCCGGAAAACCAAGCAGCCAGGCCGGCAGGGTCAGTATGATTCGTTTAGCCGTTTTCATGCCAGAAGATCTATGAGCCCCTGGTGAACCCTCAGTTGCAGCGGGGTGCGGCCCAGCAGTTCTCCGTCGGCCATGACCTGCAGGTCCGGTTCGGCGCTGATGTTGAACTCCGCGCAGCTGATCCGCTCTACTTTGGGATGTTCAGTATGGGTGCCGGTAAAGACGCGCCGGAAAATCCCGATTATGTCCCGGCGCTTGACCTGGTTGAACAGCACCAGCTCAGCCAGTCCGTCGCCCGGATCGGCCCCGGGTGCGATCAGCATGCGCCCCCCGGTATAACGGGAATTGTTGATAACCAGGGCGCTGTTCAGCACCTGCCGCGTCCGGCCGCCGCCGCTGATCCGTATCTCATTGCGCAGGCCCCGGGCCAGGCTGACCAGTACGGCCAGGCTGTAGCCCATCGGGCCGAGGAACTTGAAGCGCTTGTTGGTCAGTTCCAGGATGTCGGCGATCAGTCCGATGCCGACCAGGTTGAGCGAGAAATAAGGCTTGAATTCAGACCCGGTCCGACAGTTGAACTCCATCAGGTCTACCGGCCGCTTCCGCCCGGACAGGATGGAATCTAATGCCTGGCGCGGTCCTATGAGCCCGAAATCGCGCAGGAAGGAATTGCCGGTTCCGGCCGGAATCAGGCCCAGTTCCAGGCGTCGGTCCGTCCCGACGGTGCTGTAATACCCGTTGAGTACTTCGAAAGGAGTACCGTCGCCGCCCAGGCAGATCAGTCGCCTGATACCCCGCAGGGCGGCCTGGCGTCCTATTTCCCGGGTATGGCCGGGCCGGCCGGATATCACTGTTTCCAGGCCGGGAATCGATTGTTCCAGGTCCGCGGCCAGGGCATGGTAAACCTTTTTGCCACGGCCGTGTCCGGCCGCCGGGTTGACCGCCAGCAGGGTTTTCGGGCAGTCCTCGATCATCGGGGAAAAGCTTGGCTGTAAGCGGGCGTTTTCACTCGCCTTGGTTGGCCAGCTCGATCATGCCGAAACCGTAATGGGGTTTTTCGCCGATACCGCCGGCATAAGCAGGGCGGATTATTTCCATGGGGGCTTTCAGGGTGAAGGGACAGTGAATGGCCTTGTAATGGATGTTGCGCACGCTGATCAGCTTGGTCAGGTTCTTGTGACTGCGGCTGTAATCCTGGTTCAGGGTGATGCTGATTTCATCCGGGCCAAGCCGGCGTTTCAACAGGCGGCCGTAGCGGGAGATCAGGCTCGCGGCCAGCAGGCTGCTGAGATCTGCGTCACCGGGCCGGGCAAAGCTGACCCGGCCCTTTTCGCGGCGGGCCAGTACAAAGGGGGAAAGCAATTTCCACTTCATAACCGGGCTGAAATATGGTTCTTCCAGGATCTGGATCTTGGATACGCCCAGCTGGTGGCGGTAAATGCTGAAACGCCCGCGATCCTGGACGGCCGCGGCCAGCATTTCGATGAAGCGCTCTTCCGGGGAGCCGACCAGCATGGACAGGTAGTGGCTTTCAATGTTGATGAAGCCGTATTCCACCCGGCGCTGGGGAATCAGCAGCTGGGAAAAGGTCATGGCCGGAAAATCCAACTTGTAGCTCTGGAGCAGGCCGGGTTCGTGGCGGCGCAGGTAGGCGAACAGGGTGCGGCGCAGGGCCAGGTAGAGGTGGTAGTTGTACTCTATGGGAATCCTGATCTGTCTTTCCAGGGCAAAGTTGATCTTGATACGCATTGCGGCCATTTTACAGAAAAAAATATCAGGGGGTCAAGTCTTCGCATTGCCTCACTGAAAAACTACCCGAAGATGGTATCGATGCCTCAGGTAAGAATCTACCCGAAAGGATTGTTTTGAACAGGTTCGTACAATGCAAAGAGATCAAATCCTGAATTATGAGAAGGGACGCAGCGAAAAAAGCAGATCAGCTCTGTCACCTCCAAAAAGGAGTGGTTGGCAAGTGGCCGCAAGGGTTTGGAGCAATTGGTTGACAGGAATTCCCCCTGGTCTTATCATCCGAACTTTGGGTAAACAGTTGTCAGAAAAAGGAGGTCGATTCATGAAATCTATTGCAGAAACCATAATTGCCCTGGAGACAGCTGCTCTTGAGGCCTGGCACAATGGAAATCCTTCTCACTATCTTGAGCTTTATTCGAAAGACTTTACTTATTTCGATCCTGCCCATGAGAGGCGGCTTGACGGTTGGGACAAGATAAAAGAATTCTATGAGAGCATGCGTGGAAAAATAAAGATGGATAAATTTGAAATGATAAATCCCGTTGTACAACAAAGCGAAACAATGGCAGTTTTGACCTACAATCTGCACTCATATTCAGGCGAAACTCTCTGGAAGGAGAATTGCACGGAGGTGTACAGGCTTGAAGAAAACAACGAGTGGAAAATCATCCACAGTCATTGGTCGTTGACTAAACCTCCTGTTGATTAATACAGTTTCACATCTTTTTGAAAGATATGAGCAAAATACTGGCATTCACTGACAGGCAGGCCTTCCGGGAGTGGCTTGGAGAGAATGGAGCAGAGAGCGACGGCATATGGTTGCTCTTCAGCAAAAAAGGAAAACCCCTCACGCTCTCTGCCGCCGATGCATTGGAGGAGGCGCTTTGTCACGGATGGATAGACGGGCAGATTGAATCCCTTGACGAAAGTACTTACAAAAAGTACTTTGCGCGACGCCTGCCGAAAAGCAAGTGGTCGGAAAAAAATAAAAAACTGGCCCAGGCTCTCATGGAAAAAGGTTTAATGACCCGGCAAGGTTTGCAAGCCGTCGAACGCGCCAGGAAAAACGGTTCATGGGCTAATGCCGAACGAACCGTAATCAGTGATGAACAAATCCGGGTTTTCAGGGAAATCATTCTGCCGCATGAGCCTGCTTACAGCAATTTACTGGCCATGTCGCACTCGGTACAGCGTGCGTATGCCGGATTCTATCTTGACGCCAAATCAGAAAAAACCCGTCAAGCCCGGCTGGAAAGGATTATTGACAGGCTTGACAAGAATTTAAAGCCGATGTGAAATGGATGCTTGAGACTGTAGCAATGGCGCTTGATGACCGCGGAGGCTGATGAACGAAATCTTTAGTGCCGAAGGCATTGTCGCCGTTCGGGTTCGATTTTATTCAAGCAGGAACAGGAGGAAATCATCATGGCGCGAATTCCTGCAGCTGGGCGCATAATGTTGATCATGATTTCAGTTCTTACGGCGGCCGTGCTCGTTGTATTGGTTGTGCTGCTGGCTTTCAGTCCGGGGAAAACAAGACCTTTCCTTGATGATAAAGGCAATGTGTTGCCGGGCAGTATTTCAGAGAAAAACCATGTGCTGATCAATGGCGTGCAACAAGGCATGTTCATTGAAGGAAGAGATGTCGGCAATCCGGTGCTCCTGTTCCTGCACGGCGGGGCGGGTATGCCCGAGTACTTCCTGGCTCGGAAGTATCCAACCGGCCTGGAGAGATATTTCACAGTTTGCTGGTGGGAACGCCGTGGTGCTGGACTTTCTTACTCTCCGAGCATTCCCCCTGAGACAATGACACTGGAGCAGATGATTGCTGACACGATTGAAGTGACGAAATACCTGAGGAAACGCTTTAATAAAGAAAAGATCTTCCTCATGGCGCATTCAGGGGGAAGCCTGATAGGAATACAGGCGGCCGCCCGGGCGCCTGAGCTGTATTCCGCATATATCGGCGTCGGTCAGATAACCTGTCAACTTGAATCTGAAAAGCTGTCCTATGAGTATATGTTGCGGAAGTACCGAGAGATCGGAAACAGAAGAATGGTGCGGCAACTCGAAGCCGGGCGGGTTACAACGGCGATTCCATTGCCGGCTTCGTACATGAAGGTTCGTGACCAGGCCATGCATGGACTTGGCGTAGGCACGACACGGGAAATGAGGTCAGTCATCAGCGGTGTTTTTCTGGCCTCCTGGCTGTGCCGTCAGTATACCTTGGGCGAGAAGTTTGCCTTATGGCGCGGCAAGTTCTTTTCGGACAGGTTATTGTGGGACAGGATGATCGCCCTGGATATGAGGAAAGCAGTGCCGGAGGCCGGCCTCCCTGTCTATTTCTTCCACGGCAAGTACGATTATACTGTTTCTTACCTGCTTGCAAGAACATACCTGGAAAACCTGCGAGCCCCGGTGAAGGGTTTTTATACATTTGAGAACTCCGCTCACAGCCCCATGTTCGAAGAACCAGCGAAAATGGCACATATTGTGCTCCATGACATACTCAATGGAGTAAATCAACTCGCTGATGGCAAGAACTAAGATGATAACACCTGCATGGTCGTGGTTCTACAAAAAACCACTTTTGATCGAAACTTTACTCCATACAGGATTGCCTGCTTTTTTATGGAAGTTTTTTTGACATTCCCAGATGAGGGAAAATTAAGGGGGGATCATGAAAAAGGTCAGAAATAAAGCTTATGAAAGCCGGGTTGGCGCCCAACAGCGATGGTTCATCATTCCTGCCGTCATTCTGCTCGGCCTTTACATGATCAATCCCCAGGCAGGTGCGCAGGAGCCGCCCGCAACTCCGGAACAGATCCTGCTGAAAAAGCTTGAGCAGGCTGAAACCTCCGAAGAAAAGGCGGATATTCTCAACGAACTTTCATTGAAAACCTCCTATAACAATGCCAGGCAATCCCTGGCCTATGCAAGCCAGGCGATTGAGCAGTCCCAAAAGAATGATTATCAGATGGGGTGGATTACCGGCCTGTGCAACTCGGCCATTGCCCATAGCTATCAGGGCAATCACCTTGAGGCCAGGAATGCATATAAAGAGGCCATTGATCGCGCCCTGGCCCAAAGCGAACCCATCGGACAAATCAAAGCCTATCAGGCGGCAGGCATCTGCGCCAAGGAAGATTCGGATTTCCAGTCCTCTCTGGACTTCTACAACAAGGCTCTGGAAGTCATCCAGCAAAACAGCATTGAAGACAAAGACATGCTGCTGACTCTCTACGGCAACCTGGCCGGAGTGTATGCACTGCTCGAACAATGGCCCAATGCAGCGGAATACTTTCAAAAAACGTACAACTTGATAGAAAATGACCCCTATTACGAAATGGTGGCCCTGTTCAACCTGGCCTATACTTACAACAACCTGAAGGATTACACCAGCAGTGAGTTTTACGGCCGCAAACTGCTGGAACTGGCCCGGGACGCCAATCAGGAAATATTTGTGGCTCACGCTCAATCCGTTCTGGGCGATCGTTTTTACGGCGAATACGAGTCTTCGGGCAACCGTGATGCGCTGAACAATTCCAGGGACCACTTTGAAACAGCCGTTGCAATCTTAAGAAAATACGATCAGAACATCACCTACACCAATAATTTACTCAACCTTGGTCGAAGTCTGATTAATCAGAATGCCTTCAGCGAAGCTTTACCTCTTCTTGTTGAAGCCCTGGACATCGCCGCCCGATCTAACTTTAAGCTGGTTGTCATCAAATCACATCTGCTTCTGTCTCAGGCTTACAAAGGACTGGGTCAAACAGGACAGGCCCTGAAACATCTGGAGGTCCATCAGGCCTTGAATGAGGAGATGTTCAAGGCCAATCTTTCTCAGCAGGTCACCCGGATGATGGTCCGCTTTGATACCCTCAACAAGGAATTCGAACTGGAAAAAGCGGAATTAAGAAATCAATCCTTGCTGAAAGACGCCCGCATCAACCGCTACATTCTGACTATTGTGTCAACCCTTTCCCTGTTGTTTTTACTCCTGGTCATTCTGCTTTTCGTTTTTTACCGGAACAAGAAACGGATGGCTGACGTTATGCGCGCTTTATCCCGCACTGATACCCTGACTCAACTCCTGAACCGTCGGGCCATGATGGAGGAGTTGTGCAAGGAGACAGCCCGTTTCTCCCGTCGGGGCGAGCCATTCACCATTGTGCTTACGGACATCGATCACTTCAAGAAGTTCAACGACCAATGGGGCCATGATTGCGGCGACGCCGTACTGGTTAAAATCGCTGAACTGATCAGGCAAAACACCCGGCCACACGATCACATCAGCCGCTGGGGGGGTGAAGAGTTTATGCTCATGTTCCCGGGAACCCCCCTGGAACAGGGTGTACGGGCGGCGGAAAAGCTTCGCCGGATGGTGGAGGATACTCCTCTGCCCTGGGAAAATCATTCCATGCGGATTACCATGTCTTTCGGAATCGCAGAGTACAACGCCCAAGCAGGTATTGAAGACAGCATCAAGAAAGCGGATAAAGCTCTTTACAAGGCCAAGGAATGTGGCCGAAACCGAGTCGAAACGGGATAAACTTTTTCCAGGAGATGATTTAAACTCCATTAGAACAGTTGGTCGGCAGGCCGCTTTTCCGGCTTATCTTGTTCAGGATGCTGAAAGGAACTATCATAGTGGCGGTTAATCCACCGGGAGGAAGGCATGCATTTTATCGTGATTGGCTGGGACGGCAAAGAAGAGAATGCCCTGGAAAAGAGGATGGCGGTGCGGCCCAGGCACCTGGAGCTGGCTGAAGAGTTCCACGGGAATGGAAAATGGCTCTACGCCTGCGGAATTCAGAACGATGCCGGTGCTTTGATCGGTTCGATGATCGTCTGCCGTTTTGACTCCGAGGATCAGCTACGCCGGGAATGGCTGGACCGTGAGCCTTATATCCTGGCCGGGGTCTGGCAGGAGGTTGTCGTCAAGCCGGCGCTCATTCCCCCGTACTTCCTGCAGAAGAACGAAAGATGATAATCTGCCCGGTACCGCCCTCCGAAAATCATTTTTCTTGACTGGTTTTTCGGGCGGAAATTCTACCTGTCCCCGTTGATTTTATTCGGAATCCAGCAGGAAATCCGGCAGATAGCGATGTTCAATGCCGTTCCTCTCAGAATGGTTTTGGATGACTTGACCATATCACGAACCATAATCGATTTTTACGGCTCCTTGTTAATCGAGGTATTGCGGACTTGCTTGCGGAGGCAGGCTTAGTTTGCGGATGAAGTTGTCGATGGGGAGGGTGAGCGTCTCGCTGCCGGTATAGGTCGTGCCTGGCAGGTAATGCAGGCTGAGAACGGTGCCGTCCGTGTAGAAGACTGAATAGAGCGTTGTATGCCCGCCTTCGGGAGAGTCTTTTGGGGAAACAAGCTCAATTACATCAATGTCCACCCGGGCCAGTTCCTGGAACAGCTCATCCAGGTCGGAAAGGGTGAAAGAAAGTTCCCACTCTCCGGCATTGACCAGGCTGTCCGGCGCCGGGCCTTTGCGGGTCAGGGTGACCCGGTCGGGGCTTACCAGGTAAAGTTCATGTAACTGCAGCTCGGGCAGGATGCTCCCCGAGATGTAGGCGTACTCAATTCTGGATATCTGTTTCGGCCCGGCCTGAGAATGACAGTTCCAAAGCAGACAGCACCAGCACATCAAGAGTAACGGCAAAACGATTCTTTTCATGCATTGATTCTATGGATTCAAACCGGCCGAGTCAACCCGACCAGGTAACGCGGGCGACAGCGATCAAAAATACCCAAAAAAATGAAAAACAACCGATCATCACGGCATCTGGATAACGGGGTGACGATTCATTCTTCTTTTCGCTGCCAAAACGCGATCAGTGCGGTTTTAAATCAAATGAACAGGCTCTTGAAGCCAATCCATCATCAAGGTCATCATGACACAATTCCTCCGTCGGCAATGATTTTTAACAAAAACAAATTATAATTACAACATGGGAAAAATTGATTTTCCAGTCAGTTTTCCTGAAATCATTCCGGGAGAGGTGCCATGAAAAAGTATTCTTTTTTTATCGTCTCAATTCTTTTACTGGTTATGTCCCCAGGGACTCCCAATGCCCAGGTGAAGACGGCACCGTTAAAAACCGTCATGAAGCCTGTTCCGACCATTTGGGTTACCAGGCCAGGTGTTGATGTCACCTGGTATGCCGGTTCAGGGACCAGTTATCCCGTTGAATGGACGACTTCCGGCACTTTTGCCACTCCCAATCTGAACATTCATCTCTGCGATGAAGCGGGCAATATGATGCTTGACCGGTTGGCGGTCAACACCTTGAACGACGGCAACGAAAACGTTGAGCCGCGCCTGAACCAGGCGGAGGGGATTTATACCGTCAGGGTTGAAACTGCGGACGGGGTGGTAAAAGGGATTTCCAAGCCGTTTTTTATCAGGACTTCACCTTTTATCCTGGTTGTTCCGGCCGGAAATCTGGTCCGAGGTCGCACTTATTCAATCGGCTGGCGGACGAATCAGGCCTCTTCACTGCGTATCGACATCCTGCTCCGGCGCGAGGGCTCCATGGTTGCCGAGCTTGTTCTGGCCAGGCAGGTGCCCAATTCCGGGAGGGCTGAGATCAGGATCCCGGCCGGAACGGTTCCGGGAACATACCGTATTGAAATTCAACCCGGAGGAAGCTTCGGCGGGATGAGTTTCCTGAGCGCACCTTTCCGAGTGGTTTCCTGATTCATGCGGCCATCGCCGCCGGAGTGCAGAGCAGTTTTTCAGCCCGGATTGATCCTGAAACAAAACTTCAGGTTTCTGATTTATTCCAATTAAGCAAGGGGCTGTTCAGCTTGAATTCTGTCAGGCGCCCGAACTGTTAAGCTCGGCGGCTTGTATCCAGTGGGTCCAGATGATCACCATGGCCATGGTGTCGAGCTCGCAATACCGTAAAAGCATTTTGTGCCGTTTTTCCCGGGCCTGCGGGTCGTCGCGGAGATCTCCGCAGTTAATCTCGTAATAAGCGCGCATGGCCCCGGTTCCTTCCTTGATGACTTCGCCGCCCCGTTCCAGCTCTTCGTTCAGATCGGAAAGAGCGTTGTAGGGGCTCTGGATCACGCCGTTTTCGAGCTTGAGATACTTGCGGAACCAGGGTATTTGGTGCAGTTCGGGGTGGTTGTTCCAGACGGCCGGCAGAACCAGCTTGATCGAAGTTTTGCCTTTCATGTCCGGGTGATAGAAGTGATCCAGGGCAATTTGATTCAGGTCAACCAGGCGGCCCGTTCTTCTTTTTTCCTTGTCCCGGGTTATGCCCAACAGCCATTGCCTGAGTTCCTCATCCCGGTGTCCCCGTTTTTCCATTTGCTCGAGGATGACCCGCAGAACCGTGTTTTCATGACTGGCCCACATCAAGGGAGTGCCTTCGGTGCCGATCCGCTCCATCAGGGAGCGGGCGAAGTCGAAGTTGGGAAAGGAGGGTTTCGTGTTCAGCCATTCCGCGTGCCGAGGTTCTTCGCCCGGTCCGTTCACGGTATGGCAGCTCCATTGAAAGGCGATCATTTCGTAGGGCCGCATGCTACTGTGAAAGGGCAGGGCCGGGGTGATGGTTTCAAAGTCGATGAAATGAAGCGGGTAGCGCAGTCCCCCGAGCAGTGATTTTAATTCGGGAGAAACCCATTCGCTGTTATCGCGGGTATGCTCGATCTGGATCTGCTGCCTGCGGCCGCGGAATGACAGATCGCCCTTGCTGTTGAGCAGGGCGGCCGGGGGCACGTCCAGCAGGCTGACCCGCTTTGAAGCGATCATTTCTTCCACCAGGAAGCCGCCGCGCCCACCCAGGGTGCCGGCATGGTAAAGCTCCGAAACATGCGGAGCAACCGGGCCAAGTTCGCCCCAGCATTCCAGGAAACCGTCTCGGGGATCGTCCGGCAGGCCCCGGTATTCGCAGTTGAAGCACTTCCTGCCGATCCGGGGCGGAATCTTGCTGATTTTTCCATCGCTCAGGCTTTTTAGCAGTTCCTCGCCGGCGGCCATAACTTCCGGCAGGCGGCGGCGCACTTCCACGTCCACCGGTATCCGGGTCAGCAGGTTTTCCTGGAGTAAGCGGCGATGCTGGGGGGAATTCTCAGGGAAAAGGAAATCGACCTCAATCCGGCGGAAGCGTGACCGGTCATCGACGGGCGGCTGAACCAGGCTTTTTTTGAACCAGCCGGCCAGGCCTTCGATTTGGGTGGCCAGGCTTTTGTCCGGCAGCATCAGGAAAGATCGTACTTCAAACCTGGGATAGGCTTCCTGCAGCAGCCAGGCTTGAAAGGCGACATCCTCGAAGTATTCTTTCATGTCCTTGCTGAACACCTCTTCCCGGCTGTCGTAAGACTTGGACTTGACTTCGATCAGGTCAAGCGAATGACCTTTTTTCACCAGGATGTCAATCCGGGCCAGCTTGCCGCCTGCCGCCACGGCTGCTTCGTAGACGATGGCGTTTTCCCTCTCCAGCAGCCGGGCGCTTTCTTCCAGGGCGGCCCGGGTGCCGAGCTCACTGCGGATTTCCACTCCCCCGGGAATCAGCAATTGGGCCAGTTTGCCGACCAGGTAGCCGCCGTCGGCCAGGAATTCCAGGTATTCACTTCCTTCCAGTTGGGAGGGGTAACCCTGCTTTTTGTAGTACAGCTTGGTTGGACAGCTTCTGCCCACCTTGAAATCGCTTTTCGAGAGGTACAGTTGATTCATGTCGGGTTCATTCTAGCAGTAAAGTGAGGCCGGATAAAGCCGATCGGCCTGAAACGCATAAAATGCTTTCCCGAAAATCAGCTCAAGAACTGGCTTTAAAGGATCCGGATCATCCCGGTGGAGGATGCTCATAAAAATCAGGGGTGATGGATAATTGTAAAAGTGAAATTGTAATACAAGACAGAAAAAAACAAGGCGGATTGACGATTGAAACGGATTAAAGGCCGAGACGGATTTGGAATCGGGGCGGATTTGGAATCCGCCCCTACCGGAATTCCTACTTGGCGACCTTGTCTTTCAGGGCCTTGCCGGCTTTGAAGACCGGGGCGGTCCTGGCCGGGATGTTGATCTTGGCGCCGGTCTTGGGGTTGACGCCCTTCCGGGCCTTTCTGGTGGCCACTCCGAAAGTGCCGAACCCGACCAGGGTTACCTTGCCTTTTTTCTTGAGTTCAGCCGGAACGATCTCGAGAAAGGCATTGACGGCCTGTTCAGTGTCGGCCTGAGTGAGACCGGACTTTTCGGCGATGGCTTTGATCAACTCGCTCTTGTTCATAGATTCCTCCATTCGTTAAGTCAGGGAAGGCTTTCTCCCGCCTAATGACTTTAGCCAAGTAAAAGTGCGTTGTCAAGTCATAATGGCTTGAAAAGGCCTTTTCCGAAAAATAAACTTGACTGAAGCAGTTATTGTTGCCTGAGGCCGGCAATTGAAAAACCAGGAGAAAAAATCAGATGACCTGCAGGATGGCCGGCAGCAGGTCGCTGATGAGGGCGCTGGAATCGCGGATGGGTTCAGCGAAGCGGCCCCAGGCCAGCAGGGGGACCGGGTTGAGCGTGTGCCGCCGGGTGCTCAGGTCTTCCAGGTTGCCGTGATCACTGCAGAGCAACAGGGTGTCATGTTGGGGGTCGAGCAGTTCCAGCAGGCGGCCGACCAGGGAATCCAGGCCTTTCACCACTTCCAGTGCAGTTTGCCGTTCAGGGTGATGCGCACTGATATCGGTCTGAAAGTACTCGTAAAGCAGCAGCCTGCGGCCGCGTCCGGCCCTGAAGAGGATTTCCGCGGCCTGCAGCGGCGAGAACTCCGGCAGATCAAGCCCTTTTTCGCGCAGGCTGCGATTGGAATAATCCTGGTAGAGAGCCCGGCCTTCCAGGATATCCGTTTCTCCCGGCGGTCTGCGTCCGACGCTCAGCATCATGCAACTGGTGACGGACAGCCGGCGCCGGAATGCAGGCGGAAACTCGTCCGAAAAGCGCAGGGAGCCATCGGTAAGGATGGCCGCGTGCTCCGGCTGGAACAAGTGACTGTAGAGCGGGTAAGCATTGGCGAAGATCCAGGGCAGACCGCGCCTTTCCAGTTCGGAAAAAAGGTTGCCGGAACGGATGATCCGCCTTAAATCCCGGTTTGGATAACCGTTCTGGTGAGGTCCACCCGCGTTCAGGGGGTTACAGCCGCAGAAAAGGGCGGTTTGCCCTGAAGCACTCTGGGGGCGGCCGGGGATGCCCAGAGTGGCGTCAATGGCTTTTACCGGGGTGCCGTCAGGCAGGCTCAGACCGCCCTGGAAAAAAGGCAGGAACCGTGCTCCGCTCTGGTAAAAAGGGTTGTCCGGGCCGGCCGCGCCGATGCCGACGCCGTCGATGAATATAAAGTAGATACAGGACATGATCGTCATCATGATACAATGACCGGGAAAGCCTGGCAAGAAAACCTGGCGCTTGGTAATTGTCGAAGTTCGTGGTATAATTCATCCGGTTTTGCTGCAGGCACGCAAAAGTGATTGACAAAATCACCAGGATTGTGCTATATTCACATTTTCCAAATGCGCTGGCGTAGCTCAGCTGGTAGAGCAGCTGATTTGTAATCAGCCGGTCGGGGGTTCAAGTCCCTTCGCCAGCTATGCGTATTGATGGGCAGGTTCCAGAGTGGCCAAATGGGACGGGCTGTAAACCCGTTGACGCGAGTCTTCGGAGGTTCGAATCCTTCCCTGCCCAGTTATACGCGGGAGTAGCTCAGTTGGAAGAGCTATAGCCTTCCAAGCTATAGGTCGCGGGTTCGAATCCCGTCTCCCGCTGATCTGCCCTCGTAGCTCAGTCGGCAGAGCGCATCCTTGGTAAGGATGAGGTCATCAGTTCGATTCTGATCGAGGGCTGTATTAGTTGTTTGTTATATTAAACATAAATAAAAAACCTTAATTATCAGGAGGACAGGCAATGTCGAAAGAGAAGTTCAATCGAGCGAAGCCGCATTTG
>CAYWEM010000002.1:187852-316582 GCA_964457225.1 uncultured Clostridia bacterium | reverse complement strand
TCAAATCCCAAGCCAATCAAAAGCTGCAAAGCCGGGATTTGAGAAAGATGCTTTTTATTAAGATTAAAAGGTATCATATTCTCCGCCTTTTTACTAACTCAGGTGCATATTCTTCAATTTGTTTTTTATTAAATCTTGGGCTAACCATTTTTCTGTATTTGTTTACAATTAAATGGAATTTGCACCTTCCTAGTCTTTTACCACAACCGCATGGGCATGGTCTTTTATTTGCCCGAGTTTTTTTTAAACCAATAAGGGCAATTGTTCTTTTTACTTGAATTGTGTCTTCTAAACCAAATAGTGCTTTGTAATCTTCAATTATTCCTAAATTCCCATGAGCTAATTCACCAAATACAAAATCTCCACCGTGCATCAGCTTGTAAGAAACAGCATAGAGGTACGGAACAAGGCATTTATCGGCAAAGTCGGTCAGACTTGGGGAACTATGGACTATCATCAAAAGCCTGAACGGTGACCCCAGACAAATGGTTCCGTCCGGGTTGACATGAAAATTACCGTCACGGGGAATCTTGCCACCGGTTTCCTTTACCCTTGGAAGTGCCTTAGGGAATTCGTCCGGAACCATGATTTCCAGTTTGTAGGAATCATCTATTTCATCACCCCCTGGCTCGCTGGCCTTGAATCGAAATTTACCACGTAGGCAAACGCCAGCATCCGAGCATGGCGCTGTCGACATGCCGGGATAATCGCTCAGAAACTGGCTCAAGTTGTTCAATGCCAATACTCCTATTCAGCTACCATTTCCATGGTCGGGCCGAGTTTTGTCGATCAATCGTGTGTGTTTTGGGAGTGATAATGTTAACGCTGGCGGCACTTATCCCCAGTTGCTTCTTCAACTCCGACTCATTCACTATCAACGAAAATCTTCCTTCGATCCGTTCAAGGAGAAATTCGGTATTAATCGTGGAGGTAATTAGCTGAAAATCTTTTTTCGCCTGAAAAAGCCAGTCATTGAAATTCTTTTCCAGCCACAAGTGCAGACAATCCTGCCTGTACCAGCGGTCGGCAAAGTCCTCTTCAGGGTCAACAGGGTTGGGAACCCTTGGTCTTGTCGGGTTTACCAAGCCACCCATCTTTTCAAGCACATTACCGAGTGCCGCAACGATATCTGTCTCGCCATTATATGCTCTGGCGGCCAGTGTCGTTATGATGATTGAAATTGGCTTGTAATCCGGGTTGTCCTTGCTCCAGTTGTCACGATGGCGCTTCAGAATCTGAATAGCCCGCTGCAAAGGCGTTTTCTGTTTAAACAAGGGCACATCATCCACCTGAGCTTTTTCAAGAAGGATTCTGGTTAGTTGTGGATTCATTCGGTATTCAAACCACTTGGCATATCCTTCAGGGTTACTGATGTTCCAGTCATCACATATATGCTTGTAGCCCTCGTGTCGATCGTCTGTTATGGATATCGTGGTTTGGGATGCTGGCCTGGCTACGTGCTCGTCCAATCCTGTTTTGCGGATAGATTCCAATATTGCTTTGCGCCGTTTTTCATCCGCTGGAATACACGGAACAATATCCATGTGAAAGCTGAGATCATCCTGATACTCAAGGCGCCAGCAACGATGCTTCGGTTTCAGTTCATTCTTGATGCCCCGGGCTTTCCGATAGGCTTCAAGCTCAACACCAATCAGCTTTTTTAAGGTTTCCTGAGTATGGCTGTCTTTGTTGATTCCGTCCCGGAGCTTGCAGGTAAGATCAAGGTCGTATTCTTCACTTTCATCAAGTGGGCGTATCGCTGTGCCAAGGCGGAACGATCCCTGGGGGAAAATATGCGGATTGTTTCCCGATAGTGTTGATTCTTCGCGGTCAAACCACTCCCCGAGATCTTCATACCTTTCACGCGCTTTTTCATAGGCTGAATCAGGGAGTTCCAGCAATTTGACTATGTTGTCAATAATGACTCGTTTTTGTTCATTGGTAATCATTGGTTGTCTCCTATAGTTAAAAAAGCCCTGATCGATTCCGATTCATGGGTAAACTTGTGATCCGCTTTGGAGATGAGGTCGACCAGTATTGATACATCATCCATCGGCAACGGCAGTTCGGATTCGAAATCAATCCGTTTAATCTGCCCAGGATGTAGCATGAGATTTAGATAATTCAAAGCACTCTGGCTTTGAAGTGACATAATTAAGCTAATGAACTTTTTATGTTCCCATCCAGTGATGAGACCCCACTTGCGCGAATCTATCAAGCTGTACATAGTCTTTGAATGGCCGGTGCCGATTGTCAGAATTTGAATGTCATCCTGAACAACGCCGAGTCTCTTCTGGGCGTCAATCACTGCAGCCAACGCAGGGTTGTTGGCCCAAAGTCCGCCATCCGCGAGGAGGTAGTGGTCCAGCTTATGCGGATTGAAATATGTCGGTGCGGAACAGGACGCCAATACCGCATCTTTGACCAGCACGGCATTGTCGCGAGTAAATTCTTTGGAGTAACCAGACTTTAAAACGTGGACACAACCATTGCCGATATCGGTGGAGGGAAGTAGAAGAGGTTTCTTAATGTCACCCAGCCGCTTATCCTGAAATACCTCCGAAAGTACATTTTCCAGAAATTGAGCATCGTAGACACTGTCGAACATGGGCTGAAACATGTTTTTCAATTTTTTACCGGGCCAGAAAAACCGCTTCTTATGGAATATTTTTGCACCATGCTCTTTGTACATCGCCACGATATCAGACGCAGGCACACCAGTAGCCACTCCGGCAGCGATGATGGACCCAGTGCTTGTTCCGGCAATCATATCAAACGTATCGAAGAGATTTATTTGAAGGCGTTCTTCGATACACCGAAGAACATGCGCGGGATATATCCCACGAAGCCCGCCGCCATCAATACTCAATATTCTGAAAGGCTTACCCATGCAGTCCCCTCACTTTTTATCCTTAGGAGGGCACGGGTCGTTTCCGTAGCTGTTGCCAGCCCGGATCTTCCCGTTTACGCCATGAATTTTTGTGTCCGACTTCTGGTTTCTGGCGATGTTCTCCGCCTTTTCAATGGCCTGCGCCTGTGTGCGGGTGACATTGGTCGCCTTGCTGTTACCTTCACCCTTGACCGCCCAGCCATCAGGATGCTTTACAACATGCTGATTCTTGCCTTTAGTCATATTCTTACCTCCATATATTGGTTAACGATTTCGGGCTTAACCCGCCATTCACTTGAAAAAGTGTGAAGGGAGAAGTTTGAAGTTTGAAACTTTTCACTCTTCACATTTCTAACTTCACAATTCATTTATCGTTCTCCTCAAAAGCTTTGACAACATCGGGCTTAATTCTCCAATCACCCGTCAACAGGTGCTGCATCAGGCCGCGCTTCTGGGTTTTGTATTTATCTGCGAGCTGCTTCAGCAGGTCGATTTCGTGCTGAGCAGAAGATAGAGTTTCAGCAATTGTCTGCTGCTCCTCCATTGATGGCCACATGATATAGAGGTTCTTCATATCTTTAGAGTAGACATGAGGCTGTGCACCTCCTGACTGCAGGGCATAAACTATGTGCTGAATACCCTTAAGAGTGAAGTAAAGGAACTTAGTCACTCCTTCCGTTGCATAGAGAACATTGCAGTCAGAAGCCCAGATTGGGTAGTCGTGATACCATACAAAACCTGCATATGCTCCAGATGCACTTACAGTAATAGTAGGGAATTCATGTGTCGGAGAGCTTGTAAAATATGCGTACGTTTGACCTCCTGCCACAACAGGAACGACACCTTCAAGATTAGACTCATTTGTTAGTGCCTTACCTTTTTCGACCATGATTTCTTTTCCAAACAAATCTCCCAGTTTCACCTTTTTCCATTTCGCGTCTTTTTGCGTATTTCGCGGTTCAGAAATCAACTCCCGCAGCAGCCACTTAAACCGCTTTTCTTTCGCCTGAATCAACCGTTCGGTTTTTTCGATGGCCTCATCCCAGGTGGACAGCAGATCGGCAATGGCCTTTTGTTCGGGGAGAGGAGGGAGGAGAACTGGGAACCTATTAATTGTCTGTAAACTCAGTCCAGCTTTAGCACCAGAATCATTTAATCGGTTCAATCTATTTCTTTCAGGCTGGCTGGCTAAATAGTACGCAAGATATCTAGAATCAGTATCGGGGTCTCCCACTCGAACCAAGGCAACATGTTGATTAACGTAGGCCTCACCCAAATCGCAGTGTATGTATCCAATTTTTCCAAGTTCAGCAGTTATCGAAATTAGAATATCATTCACCTGAACTCGAGTTCGTGTGCCATCGGATGAACCTTCTGGTAGATTCACATATTTCTTATCACAAAGTAACAACCCAATACCATTTTTGGGGAGATTGGTCATTCTAAGAAACAATGCGCCTTGATCTGAATAATGCGAAGCCCAATCACGAGAACCACTTGTGATGATTGGCGCTATTTCCCCCAAGTAGGTTTTTCTCATCGCTGAATCTCTCCAGTAGAAGTTTGAGGTGGGAAGTTTGAAGTTTGAAAGTTTTCTTCCTTCGAACTTCTCCCTTCACCTTTCAAGCTTCTTTCTTCCACCAGCAGGCGCATTTGTTGAATGGCGGTCTGGTTCAGCCGTCTCAAGCGCTCAGGCTGGCTCAACCCTTCCTGAATAAAATGGGCGTTGAGGTTTTCCAGATTCGCCAGGCACACCAGCTGCGAGACATTGGCAAAGTCGCGGATGTTGCCTTTCTCATCGGGGTTTTCATCCCGCCACTGTTTGGCGGTTTTGCCGAAAAGGGCCATGTTCAAAAGATCGGCCTCGGAGGCGTAAACGAGATTAATCTGATCCTTGCTCAGTTCTTTTGGAATCAGGTGTTCCTTGATGGCATCGGTATGAATGCGGTAGTTGATTTTGGTCAGATTGCGGCGGATGTCCCAGCCGAGTTGTTTAAGCTCTTCGTCTTTTAGACGCTGGAACTCTTTGATGAGATAGAGTTTGAAAACAGGACTAATAGCTGAGCAAAACTCAAAAGCAATATCCTTATGGGCATAAGTCCCTCCATACCTGCCACCTTTAACCTGAATTCCAATAGCGTTCGTTTTTTCAATCCATTTGCCGGGGCTCAAAACAAATGAGGTCAAACCGGCGTTCATTCTAAAGTGGTCGAATTCGACCACTTTAAAATTCGGGTTGTGCAACTGCTCCCAAGTTCCAATAAATTCGATGGTTCCTCTATTGCGAATCCAGTTTTTTATGATATCAGCCGCACGCGAATCACTTTCTTTGGTTTTTGCGATATCGGTCAGCGAGATATAGTCCATCTCGCCACTCTTAGAGACGGCAATTTCCATTCCTTTGACATTAATTTTTAAATTGTTTTTCATAAACATGACCTCTTGACCGCCTTGATTCTGACATGTCTAATTACGGCGAATTCGCCACAATTAGGTTTTAAAGCAGACCAATTTCTCCAAATGGGAAGAATGGTTCGATTAAATTCATGTAAGTTTATTTCCATATGCGGTTACCTCTGGATCTGCTGCAGTTTTTCCGCCATTTTTTTGCGCACTTCCACAAGTTCGCTTTCCAGCTTGTCAATCTCGAGCTGCACCGCATCGATGTCGATTTCCTCTTCCTCTTCAAAGGTGTCCACATAGCGGGGGATATTGAGGTTAAAGTCGTTTTCCCTGATCTCTTTGAGGTCGGCCACATGGGCGTATTTTTCTTTTTCAGTCCGGGCGGCGTAAGTCTTCATGATTCTTGCCAGATGCGCTTCAGAGAGGGTGTTCATGTTTTTCCCGGAGACATATTCCCGGCTGGCATCGACAAAGAAAACGTTTTTACAATCTTCACGGGCTCCGCCTTTTTCACGGGTGCGGTCAAAGACCAGAATCGCTACCGGAATGTTGGTGGTCGGGAACAGATTGCCTGGCAGGCCGATCACGGCATCCAGCAGGTTTTCTTCAATCATTTTTTCCCGGATACGGCCTTCGGCTGCGCCCCGGAACAACACACCATGGGGAACCACAACGGCAACCCGGCCCTGCTTTTCAAGGGCGGTCTCCACCATGTGGCTGATAAAGGCCCAGTCGCCTTTGCTCTTGGGCGGCACGCCGCGCCAGAAGCGGTTGTATTGGTCGCTCTCGGCATTTTCGGCGCCCCATTTATCCAGCGAGAACGGCGGATTGGCCACCACGCAGTTGAATTTCATGAGCCGGTCATTTTCCACCAGCAGGGGACTGTTCAGGGTATCGCACCATTCCACCCGGGCGCTGTCAAAGCTGTGCAGGAACATGTTCATGCGGCAGAGCGCCCAGGTGCTGCCGTTGGACTCCTGTCCGAAGAGGGCAAAGTTGCGAGCGGCTTGTTTGTCGCCTCCAGCCTGCCTGGCGACTTCTTCCGCGGCCTTGATCAACAAACCTCCGGCACCGCAGGCCGGATCACAGATGCGATCGCCCGGTTTGGGACCTGCCAGCCTGGCCACCAGTTCGGTCACCTTCAGCGGCGTAAAGAACTCTCCGGCCTTCTTTCCGGAGTCGGAGGCGAAGCGCTCAATCAAATAGATGTAGGTATTACCGATCACATCCTCGGAAACGAGGCTGGGCTTCATGCTCAGTTGGGGCTTGTTAAAATCTTCCAGCAATGTCTTGAGGCGTTTGTTGCGATCTTTCGTCCGCCCCAGGTTGGCCTCGCTGTTGAAGTCGATATTGCGGAATACTCCTTCGAGTTTACTCTTGTTGCTCTCTTCAATATGATCGAGCACGATGTTGATCAGCTCACCGATATTGGCGGCGGAGCGGCGTTCATACAAGCTGTAATAGGTGGCGGGAAATTCATCCAGAACTGTTTCTTCACCGGTTTTCTCATTCTTTTCGGTGAGTAACACTTGCGGGAGAACAAAACGCTCACGTTCGAGCTTGCGGCGGATACGAACATCGTCATCGCCATACTGTTTCTGATATTCTTCGTAATGGTCCTGCCAGACATCGGAGATGTATTTCAAAAACAGCATCACCAGGATGTAGTCTTTGTACTGCGCCGGATCAACAACGCCCCGGAAAGTATCACACGCCGCCCATGCCGCGTTGTTGATGTCTTTCTGATCAATCTTGTTCATTTATATGCTCCTTGATTTATAACCGCGAAAATCGCGAAAGTTGGTGTTGGCTATTCTGATAATTTCTGTTTTGGGGTAGCTGGCGAAGTTGACCAGCAATCCCAGTTCAAGTCCGGTGGCTTTGAGGTAGTTCAAGAGCTGGGCTTTGTGTTCGGCTCCTAGTTCCTTAACGGCCTTGATTTCAACGATGATCTTCTCGTAGCAAATAAAATCAGGCTTGTAGGTCTGTTTTAAGGGTTCGCCTTTGTAGTTCAGTTGAAGCTCAACCTGGGGCTGAAAGGGAATAGTCCGATTGGTGAACTCTTTCTCAAGGCATTCCTGATAGACCGCCTCCAGAAAGCCACATCCCATTTCCGTATACACATCAAAGATAGCTCCTTGAATGGTGAAGCATTCGTCAGGAAACAGAACTTTTTCGTGTGTTTCGCGTTTTTCGCGGTTCACTTTCTTTCCTCCCTGGCAAACTGCATTAGTACTGCCCCAATGTATTGTTCCTTCTTTTTGGCCAGCCTGTCCAGCAGGATTTGTTCCCGGGCAGCCAAGGTGACCAGATCTACAATACTTTTTTGTTTTTCCATGCTCGGCAGCGCCACCTCCAGCTCCTCAATCGCTTGTTTACTGATCATTTTCTGGATGGTGCCCTTGGCTCTGCTGGCCAGAAAAATCTGGGCATCCCGCTGGCTGATAAACCAATTCAGATACTCATGCATGACTATATCCGGTCTGGTGATCCTTATTCTTAATAGGGGAGCTGAAACAACGGCTTTACCCGGATCTTCAAGAATAACCGCTGCCGTGGTCACATGTCCGCGAGATCTGAACACCAGGTCTCCTTTTTGCGCGAGGTGATGCTCTTTCACGGCATCCAATTCAATCCTGGCCAGATGTTCACAGCTGACCCTGTTGTCATTCAGAAGGTCTTTCATCTGAATGACCGCAACACCGCCATATTTTGAGGCTTCGAGACGGGATCTGAAAGAATAACCCGTCTGCACGCTTGCAATGCGTTTTAGTTTTAAAATCAATTGCCCCGCCAAATTGCAGTAATCATGATGCTGCAATAATAGCTTGAGTTGAAACAATTGTCAAGTTGGTTTTGCAGTAATGAAGTTTCTGCGAATGATAGTGGTTCTGGATTCTGTGAAAAGTGATTTTTACGCAATTGCCATTGCTTTTACCTGGCCGACTTATTATCCAGCGGCCTGTTTCGACAATGTCCTGAAAACGTGATATTTCCCCGGAATTGACTTCTGTTTTCTAGACCAGCCAGGCGATCAGTGCGATTGCCGCCAGGATAACGGCCAGGGCTATGAAAACATGTCTTTTTCTCTGTCTTTTGAATTCCTCGGCCTTTTCGGGAATCATGTAATAGCGATCTTCCGAGGTTTGCACCAGGATGCCCCGGCGTAGAAACCTGTTAAAAAACGGGTTCTTTCTCAGACCCAGTTCTTCAACGGTTTTGGCCTGGTCGGGGCTGAGCGCGTTATGCTCCAAGAACCTTCTCAGGCACTTGTTCTGCATGGCGATGATGATTGCCGCTTCTCCTGCCATGACAACTCCTTGTGCAATTCATTAAGAACCAGATGCGGATTATATCACCAATTCGTGAAGACTGCCAAAGATATCTCCGGGAGATTTTCTGTATATCCCTTAATAATGAATGCATTGACCCTCTATCGGGTATGCCCTCATGGACAAAACAGGGGAAATAGGCTAAAATAACGTCCTCTGATAAGGAAAACCCACTTGGAATCAATAAGGGAATTGTTTCGCGTCGGGACAGGACCATCCAGCAGTCATACCATGGCGCCACGCAGAGCTGCGGGCGAATTCCTGCTTCGTCATCCGGAAGCCGGGAAATTCCAGGTGACCCTGTACGGAAGCCTGGCCGCAACCGGCAAGGGTCACCTGACCGAACAGGCCCTGGCCGCAGTTTTCAAGTCACGTGAGCTTGAGATTGACTGGAGGCCGGACCTGTTCCTGCCCGGTCACCCCAATGCCCTTGATTTCACCGCCTGCTACGAAAACAAGCCGGCGGTGACCTGGCGGGTCTACTCCCTGGGGGGCGGAGCTTATGCAGATGATCTGGAAACTCCGCCCGCAGTTTCGCTCTATCCCCTCGACAAGATGAACGATATCCTCGGCTGGAGCCGGGCGAACGGCATGCCGCTCTGCGAATACGTTTTTCAACATGAAGCCGAAGACCTGAGGGGTTTTTTGGAAAACATCTGGGAAAAGATGCAGCAGGCAGTCAATCGCGGCATTGAAAGCGAAGGAAATTTGCCAGGTTCATTGCATTTGCCGCGAAAGGCCTCTTCCTTTTACGTGAAAGCCATCAATACTGCCGGTTTTTTGCAAAAAATCAGCCTCACTTTCGCCTATGCCCTGGCGGTTGCCGAGGAAAACGCGGCCGGCGGGGAAATAGTCACCGCTCCCACCTGCGGTTCCTGCGGCGTTCTGCCGGCGGTTTTACTGCAACTCTTTCAGACCTATTCTTTCTCCAGGAGCAAGATCATCAACGCCCTGGCCACGGCCGGGCTGGTGGGCAACCTGGTCAAAAAAAACGGTTCCATTTCAGGAGCCGAGGTCGGCTGCCAGGGCGAAATCGGAACCGCCTGCGCCATGGCCGCGGCCGCCGCCACTCAATTGATGGGCGGTTCTCCCGGCCAAATCGAATACGCCGCTGAAATGGGTCTCGAACATCACCTGGGCCTGACCTGTGACCCGGTCGACGGCCTGGTGCAGATTCCCTGTATAGAAAGGAATGCGATGGCCGCGGAACGCGCTCTGGATTGCGCAGCTTACGCCCTGCTTGGAGACGGTACTCACCGTGTTTCTTTCGACGAAGTGGTGCGGGTCATGGTCGAAACCGGCCGCGACCTGAAAGCGGATTACCGGGAAACCTCTCTGGCCGGCCTGGCTCGTGTCTGATCAGGAGACGTATCTCGAATGGATTCATTCAAGAAGTTGACAAGAAATTGAAATAATCGGCAGTGTTCTCTTTCACCGCAAACTGTTGTTTTTACTGGTTTACTGGAAAAGCGATATTATTTGTTTAATCCCTTCTAGTAGCGCAGGATGCTCTTTTTTTCGATATCGGCGATTATCCTCTGTTTCAGTTTGAACAGCCTTTTCTTGATGAAGACCAGGCCGTGGCGGCAGTCCGCCTCGTTCAGGGTGCCGCTGTACTTGCCCAGGAAATCGGCGGTCAGGACCCGGGCGTTGTAAAAACTCCAGTAAAACTTCCTGAAAAAGGGCATGCGCACCCGGAAAAAGGCCAGGTAAGTGCGGTGCATGATGCGCAGGGCAATGGCCTTCAGGGTGCCGTAAAGCCCGGGAACATAGTAAATGCCGAAGGTGTCGATGCTCAGGTGCTGGTCAATCAGCATGCGCTTGAAAAAGTAGGAAAAACTGACCTTGTGCCAGTGGTAAAAAAGTGCTTCACGGGCCAGGGCCACACTGTGGCCGCCGCAGACCAGGTCGCGGGCGAACAGCATGTCTTCCCCGTAGGGAACAGGGCGGAATCCGGTTTCCAACAGGACTTCCCGCCTGATGCAGGAGGCGCAGTTGTCGAAGTTGCTCAGTTTCCTTCTCTGTTGCGGGCTGAGCAAGGACCAGCAGGATGCGGCCACCGGGCCGACCAGGTCATCGTGATTCAGGTGCCAGTCGTTGTGCATATAAGCATCGACCGGATCGTGACGGAGCGGGTCGATCTGGTGTACCCCGTAAGCAGCCGCGGCCCGGCCGTCCAGCAGGGGGGCGGCCAATGAGGCCAGGAATCCGCGGCCCTGGGGCAGGATGTCGTCGGTGAAAAAGAAAAGAATTTCTCCGGATGCTTCCCGGGCCGCCTGGAGGCGGGTGCCGCTGTGACTGAATCGGCCTTCCGGAACGTTGACGATCTTTTTCCGGCCCAGGCGCAGCGAGTCCAGTAAGGCGGCCGTTCCGTCAGTGGAACTGTTGTCCATGAAAATCCATTCCAGTTCGTGGGGGAAGTCCTGGTCACGCAGGCTTTCAAGCAGGCGTTCAACCACGCCCATGGAATTCTTGGTCAGGATGATAATGGAAAAGAGTCGGGCCATGAACACCTCAATTCAGCTCAGGGTAAAAGGATAATCGGTCAGCAAGGCGGCCGGGGGGCGGGGCTGCAGGTAATCTTCAAGCAGTCCGCTGAACAGCTCTTTTATTTCAGCGGCGAATCGATCACCGTCGAAGCGCCTGCTGTCCCGGGCGGCCGCGTTGGACATGGCGGCCAGCATGTCTCCATCTTTGATGAGTTTCAAGGTCGATTGCCGGGCCTGGGCCAAATCGTCAAAACTGAAACCGTTTTCCCCATGCCTGACTATTTCTCTCTGGCCGCCGCCGTTGAACACCACCGGAACGCAGCCGTTCTGCATGGCTTCCACCGTGGTCATGCCGAAATGTTCGAACAGGGCCGGATCCTCTTCGCCCCAGCCGCAGAAATGCCAGAAGACCGAGGCCCGGCGATAAAGGGAACGCAGTTCTTCGGCCGGGATGTTGACCGCGGTTTCGACGTTTTTCAGTCCCAGGACCGAGATGGTCTTTCGGACTTTTTCCAGGTAGGAATTTTCACCACGGCCGCCGCCCCCGGCCAGAACCAGCCGCCAGTCACTCATCAGCTCCGGTTCCTGTCGGCACAGAGCGGCAAAGGCTTCAACCATCAGGATCTGTTTCTTACTGCCGCCGATTTCGAACCTGGCCACCGAAAGGATCAGCTTTTCTTTCGGCCCGATTCCCCCCGCTGCCCCGGTTTCTATCGGCGGGTAAACGTGGTGCCGGGCTTTGAGTTTCCAGCGTTTTTCTATCCATTCAGCCGTATAGAGGCTGTTGAAAACGATCCGGTCATAGAGATCGGCGTAAAAATGCGGCGAGGTTCTTCTTTCCGGGAAATGGCAGACCATCAGGGAAAACGGAGCGAGCGGCCAAACCATTTCCAGCATGGAATTGTTGACGAAAAAATCGTAGGATGCGCTCAGCCTTGACATCAAGTGAAAGGGATTGTCGTCGGCGAACATGATCGGGTAGGGGTCCACGTGATCCATACCCGCTTTTTCATATAAGGGGATCGGCTCAATACGGAGGCGGCAATGCGAGAGATCCAGCCGGTACCATCGGGATAAATCCTCCAGGCTGACCGGTTTATTGCTGATCAGGGTCAGTTCGAACATGTCCTGCAGCAGGGCGGCCATGGTGCAGCCGTATTTCTGGCCGCCGCCTACCAGTTGCAGGGTGTGATCGTAAAGACCAAGGGCGGGTTTGCGCCAGCCCATGACGCATTGCATGCGGGAAAGCGCTTTCAGCAGAAAAAGAGGCGGGCGCAGGCTTTCCGCCTTGCGGCAAAAAATCCTGAAAGCCGTGCTTTCTGTTTTCTGCCTGGCCAGGAAAACCAGCAGGCAGGTCAGCAGGTTTTGAAAATCTTGATCCGCAAGCCCTTTTTCAGCAATTTCCAGGTAATCAAGGGCCTTTTTGGTTTCAGTGTCCATTCATTTCCCTTCTGAATCAGGCTGAGCGGGGAGGCGGCCGGCAAGCTGTTCGGTCAGGGAACGCAAATCATCGGCCAGAGTCCGCAGTTTTTCTTCATCCCGGCGGAAGCGGATGAAAGAGGCGAGGTGGAAAGCCACCAGACGCTCGTTGAAAAGATTCTGGCGGGCGAAGAGCATTTCCAGGTCAGGCCAGAAGAAACGGCGGATGATTTTTTTCAGCAAAACGATCACAGGGCCGATGAAAGGCCGGTGTGAGCTGACAGCGCCGTCAGGAGTACATTTTATGGAATCGTTCAGTATGGAGAGCCGCATGCCCATCTGGTGATCCAGTTCGCGCGGGCTCAGTTCCCAGAAATCGAGCTGGAAACTGCGGGCTGTTTCACGTCCGGTGAATTCCCGCAAATCACCGCTTTGGGCTTTTTCGAGCAGGGCGGAACGTAGCTGGGCGATTTCCTTCTGCAGTGTTTCCATGAGGGAAAACATGATAGCATTTTTTCCCGGGCTGAGCAAGAAATGTCCTCTCAGAGCGGCTTTACCTGAAAGGGCTGAATAGGGTAAAATTAAAACCGTTTCAAGTCGAATAAAAACCGGTTGGAGTACTTAAAAAATGCACGAAACGGGAATAAACAGAACCGCCGCCGAATTGCTGAACCAGGTCAGGGAAAAACAGCCCCTGGTTCACCACATAACCAACCTGGTGGTGATGAACACCACGGCCAATGCCACCCTGGCCCTGGGCGCATCGCCGATCATGGCCCACGCTCACCAGGAAATGGAAGCCCTGGCGGATATCTGTGCCGCCCTGGTGCTGAACATAGGCACGCTTACTCCCTATACCCTGGAATCGATGTTGCTCGCCGGTCGCCGGATGAAAGCAGGAGGCAAACCGGTTGTGCTTGATCCGGTCGGGGCCGGCGCTACAGCTTTCAGGACTGAGGCGGTGTATAAACTGCTGTCTGAAGTCAAGCCGACGGTCTTGCGGGGTAATGCTTCTGAAATAAAGGCGCTGTGTTCGTCCGGCGGCGGAGCAAGGATCAGGGGAGTTGACTCACTTGAAGAAGTTGCCGCTGTGCATGACCATGCCCGCGGGCTGGCCGCGGAACACGGAATGGTGGTGGCGGTGACCGGAGCAACCGATTTCATCACCGACGGCCGTGAATCCTTCCAGGTGGCCAACGGCGACCCCATGTTCAGCCGGGTCACAGGCACCGGCTGCATGGCCACCACGGCCTGCGCCTGTTTCCTGGCTGTGGCGGATGAACCCCTGAGCGCGGTGACCGCGGCCCTGGCCTGTTACGGCCTGGCCGGTGAAAAAGCCGCCCAAATCTCCCGGGGCCCGGGTTCCTTTCAATCCGACCTGCTTGACATCCTGGCCGGGTTGAGTCCGGATGAGATCATTGAAAAACTGCGTGTTTTTTAAGTAATCTCAAATATCACAATCGATAAATCAGCTGGTTGGAAATCAGGATAATTCCATCAACGGTTGTAAAAGTTACATATTAAAAACATATTATTATCATAGTGACCCTGAAAGGAGGAACCATGTATCAAATTGAAAAAACGGACTTCGGCGTAAAACTCACTTTTTCCGGCTTCATCCAAAAAGAGGAAATGGAGAAATGGGTTAAAGAGTCGGAATCCACACTTCGCTCCATGCCGGGCAAGTTCTCGGTGCTGATTGACATGCGCCAGCTTAAGCCTTTGCCGAAGGATGCTGAAGCCGAAATGCAGAAAGGCCAGAAACTTTTCAAGGACAAAGGCATGCAGAGGTCGGCTGTGATCCTGTCCAGTTCCCTGACCACCATGCAGTTCCGCAGAATTGCCAAGGAAACCGGCATTTACGAATGGGAAAGGTATTTTGATGCCTCAACCGAACCAAACTGGGAAGCCGCAAGTAAAGACTGGCTGGCCAGGAGTATTGATCCTGACCGGAAATAGAGCCTGACAGACGATTTATGCCAGCCGGGTTTTGCGGGCCAAACCCTGATTGAAGATTGCGCCCCCTCAGTCTAAGGCTTCCCTGATTTTCGCGGCCAGGCTGTTCATGGAAAAAGGTTTTTCGAGAAAATAAACGTCTTCTTCCAGTATGCCGCGATTAACTATGATATCAGCTGTATAGCCCGACATGAACAATTTCCTGATGTCAGGATGAGCTGATTGCAGTTTCCGGGCCAAGTCGAGACCGTTCATTTCGGGCATGACCACGTCGGTCATCAGAAGATCGATGCGGCCTGAGTATTGGCGGGCCCGGCGGATGGCTTCGCCTGGGCTGCCGGCGGCCAATACGGTGTAACCGAGCATCTCCAACATGGTGCCGGTCACTTCGAGGATCATCGGCTCATCCTCCACCAGCAGGATTGTCTCGTGACCGCGTATTACCTGCGGTTCTTTTTCCTTCTTAGGCTTGGACTCAACTAGGCCTGCGTGCCGCGGTAAGTAAATTTTGAAGGTAGTGCCCTGGCCCGGCTTGCTGTACACGTCGACAAAACCGTTGTTCTGCTTGATCGCACCGTAAATTGAAGCCAGGCCCAGACCGGTGCCTTGGCCCACCTCCTTGCTGGTGAAGAAAGGCTCGAACAGATGGGACAGCATCTCAGCATCCATGCCGCAGCCATCATCGCTGACTGAAAGCAATACGTAATCTCCTGCTGTAAAACCGGCATGTCTGTCGCAGAAGTCTTGGTCAAAGGAGACTTTGTCAGTAGCAATGCAGACTTTGCCCACACCGGAAACAGCGTCTCGGGCATTGACGCAGAGATTGGCCAGTATTTGGTCCACCTGGACCGGATCCATCTTCACCGGCCAGAGATCATTACCGGGATGCCATTGCAGTTCGATGTCTTCGCCGATCAGCCGGCCCAGCATGGCCAGCATGCTTTGAACCGTTTCGTTTACATCCAGTACCCGGGGAGCTATAGTCTGCTTGCGGGCGAAAGCCAGCAGTTGGCGGGTCAGATCAGCAGAGTGCCGGGCCGCTTTATGTATTTCTGAAAATTGTTTGTAAAATATGTTATCCGGCTTCAGCTTGAGCAGGGCAAACTCGGTCTGGCCCAGGATGACTCCAAGCATGTTGTTGAAGTCGTGGGCAATCCCTCCGGCCAGACGGCCCACCGATTCCATCTTGACGGCCTGGTTAAGCTGGGCCTGCAGTTTTTCTTTTTCCTGCTCGGCGCGCTTACGCTCGGTAATGTCAACCAGGGAGAACTGCAGCATCTTTCTGTCTTCGATACTGAAGCTGAGTAACTGGACTTCGGCATCCCAGAGTTCGCCGTCAGGCCGCCGATGCAGCCATTCAAAGATTATGGATTCATTTTGTAACGCCTGGTTTATATAATACCGGGCTTTTTCTTCAGATGGAGTTCCATCATATTGAACCGGGGCTGATACATCGAGAGGTGTTTTGCCGAGAGTCTCTTCCTTTGAATTGAATCGGTAAATACTCACTGCCGCTGGATTGCAATCGAGATACTTGTAAGACTCCGCGTCCATGACTACAATCGGTGTTCTGGAACTTTCAAAAACCCTTTTTCTGAACTCTTCACTAGCCCGGATGTTTTCCCGGGCCTGCCTGCTCTCTGTTATATCTTCGTGCATGAGCACCATATTCACAACATTGCCCTGGTGGTCAATGAGCGGGAAACCAACCATTCTTATCCATACCGGGTTTTCCGGCAGATGGGAGTAGAGTTCATGCACGTTGTAATAAAACTCAGGGAAACTGACGGTTTCTCCCCTGAGGATTCTGAACATGTCATCCTGGAGTCCCATTTTTTGTAAAAAAGGATCATCGAGCACGGTATAAGCATGAGGCGGCACTGCGCCGAACAATTTGAAGTGGGCCCGGTTGGCTTTAACCGTGAACCCTTCAAGGTCAAGCAGCTGAATAGAATAGGGCGAGCTGTCGACCAGACTGCGCAGTTTCTCTTCAGATTCTTTTAATGCGGATTCTGCCTTTTTTTGTCCGGTGATATCGCGAACCGTGGCGTTAAGAAAGATCCCGCTCGCTGATTCAATTCTGGTTAACAAAACTGTTGCCGGGAATACTTCTCCATCTGCGCGCTTGTGGGTCCATTCAAAAAAGTGCGCCCCCCTGCTCATGGCCAGTTCTATCATTTCCATGGCTTTTTCCATGGAGGGCCGCCCATCAGGCTGGAATTCCGGAGAAGCCTGCCAGGGTTCAAGGGAGGTCAGTTCCTCATTGCTGTTAACCCTGAATATCTCGCACATGGCCGGATTTCCTGAGGTAAACCGCCATGATGGGGGAGCCAGCGTCATCATGGCTTCCTTGGATTGTTCGAACACAAGTCGGTAGTGGTCTTCGCTTGCAACGAGTTTTTCTTTTATGAGTTGTTTTTCCCTGAGCAGATCGGACAAGCGGGTATTGACCTGCTCGAACTCAACTTTGAGTTTTTCAACTTGTTTCTGAAGCAGGATGTTCTGCTTGAAGATCACAGAATCATGGCTACTGCTGTTTGCAACCTGTTCAAGCTGATCCTGGAGCAACCTGTTGATTTTTCTTAGCTCCGCAATATCCTTTTTCGGATCCTTGGTCCTTTGTCGCATCAGCGCCTCACCAGGACGCAGCTGTATGGGCCAGGTTCATGTACATGCTTCGGTTACGCCCGCCGTAAGTACTGATGATCTGAAAGGCAGTTCAAGCAGAATCATCAACGCCCCTGAGCTGGTTCTTTAACAGCTTGATCCTGGTCTGTTGCCCGCTTGCAGTCTTTTCCGCCTTCCCTGAAAAACTGAATACCATAATTGTCACGGGTTACCTTTTGCTGTTTTAAAACAATAAATGTTATCAATTATAGCTGTATGCAAGTTTTTTTCAAGTCAAGTAAAATCTGAAAGAAGGATGCTCGGTTCCTGAGCTGAAATGATTGCCGTTCAGATACGCCAGCGGAAAGAACGATTGTCAACAGCGCGCATGGTGCAGAGTATGCCGTTGAGGTGGTCGTATTCGTGCTGAATCAGTTCGGCCAGGTCGTCGCTTAAATCCAGGCTCCGGAAGCGCCATTGCTCATCCCGGTATTCAAGCGTCAGACGGCGGTGCCTGCTGACCCGGACCAGCAGGTTCGGCAGACTGAGGCAGTCATCCCAGAGAAAGAAGGTTTCGGAACTGAGGTTTTTCAACTCGGGATTGAGGATGATCAGCGGGCGTCCCGCATCGAGGTAGATCAGCCTTTTCATGATGCCCAGCTGGGGAGCGGCGATGGCCCGCCCGAAGCCGTATTTCATCCGGCAATCCAGTAGAACCAGGCGCAGGTCTTCGACCCAGGCGTCCAATCGGTCCAGGTCGGTTTCGCACAACGCGGGACAAACCTGGTAGAGCCGCTCATCACCCAGCAGAAGTACATCGTCGGTGGTTTTAGTTTTGATACTGGTCATAATGCCTGGTATTTTACCCCTTGGCGATCAGGTTTTCATCCAGGGGCAGGGAAAATATTTCGGGCAGTTCGCCCGCCAGGGCCAGGTGATTCCCGGCCACGGCCAGCAATCCGGTTATTTCCGGTAAGAGCATGGATTCGAGAGCTTTTTTCAGATCTGATCGCATGGTTTTCCTGATCCGGTTGCCCAGGGCGGTGGCCGCGGCATCGGCCAGAAAACCGTCAGCGGCGATCACCGTGGCTGCGTCGGCCTGCCCCATTGACAGGGAGTGTCCGACCGTGGCCGAGGAAGTGCAGACAGACCGGATGCCGCTTTCGACCGGGAAACGTAGGGCGATATCGCGGACGGTGGATTTACCGGTGTAAATTCCCACGGTCAGCGGTCGGTCACAGACAAAGACGATATCTCCCCCGTTGTCCATGACGCAATAGTCGGCTCCGGCGTTCCTCAGACACTCCACGGTCAACTGGGCGATGCCTCCGGCTACCGCGGCCATAGGCCCGAGGCCGAAGCGGGCGGTCGCTTCAACCATTCGCCTCACGATATCCGGAGCGCCGGGCAGGATCGACAGGGGAGCCAGGCTGGTTCCGAACTGCGGTTGCCTGGAAATGTAGTCGTTCAATTCCCCTCGGGCTTCGGATATGACCTTTTCCGCCAGTTCATAGAAGCCCGGTGCTGTGAGCAGGATGGCATGCGTTTCCCCAAAGTGGATTTCCCGGCGCAGGATTTCAGAATTAATCGGCAAGGGTTGTAATCGCTCCAACCGGGCAGATGCCGCGGCATGAACCGCAGGAAATACACTTGACTGGATCCGCGCCTACCCGCCAACCCGGCTGTCGGCTGAAAACGCCCTGGCCGCAGTAGAGCAGGCATTGGCCGCAGCCCATGCATTTTTCAGCTTTCCAGGACATGAAGACGGTTTGGGTCGTGCTTGTTTCTATTCCAGGGCAGGCATCGCTTTTTTTGATATGAAGTCCACTTATCCCGGTATCGACCGGAAGTCTTTCAACGGGTTGGGTCAGCAGGAATTTACCGTCACGGATCCACTGCTTCAGGGTTGCGGCGATTTCTGCGGCCTTGGCAAAGCTCGACAGGGGGGCTGTCGGCACTTTCCGGCCGGCAATCTCCACTTGCCCGGATTTCAGTTCTGCGAAGCTGGCACTACCGAGAACGGGCCTGGAGCGGGATTGAATAGCATAATCCATGATGTTTACCTTGATGTCGGCATCGGCGATGGCCGTGGCCCGGGCTGTTTCCAGGTCAAGCACCGGAATCGGGATGCCGATGCCTATGTACATGGAAGCTCCGTAACCGCTGAAAACTGCCGCCTGCAAGTATTCCGGGGACATTTCCCGCAGATTACCCTGGACCATCAGGGTGCCGAACTGGGTTTTCGGGTTGTGTTGAGTACCGTGACCGTTTATATAGCCGATTGCACCGCCGAGAAATATCCTGGTGCCGATTCCGATGGTGCGGTAACCTGGATCGTTCATCAGGGGGGAAAGCTCTCCGGCTCCGGAAAAAGTGACGTTGCCGCAATCGGCCAGCAGTCTTCCCATGTAAGTCTGCAATTCCCGGCTGCTTGAATTGGCGGCGGCGTTGTATCGCTGGTAAGCGTTGCGGGGATTGCTCATCAGGGCCTGGTTGAGGTCGTCCAGGCTGATATCGGTTTCAATTTCCCGCCGGGGGTAACAATCAGTGCCGTAAGATTCGGCCCGCAAGCGGACTTTCTTGCCCTGCAAAAGGTCACAGATGACATGGGCGCCGCTGTAAGCCATGCCCCTGGTCGTCGAGGGCTGGGTTACCCCGAGGTAGGCATCGACCGCAGCCACTCCGGCGTAGGCTTCCACGTCATTGAGCCAGACTCTGATCATTTTTATGGGAGGTTCGGAGTGACCGAAATTGAACCAGACGCCGGATGAACACATGGCTCCGAAAGTCCCGGTGGTTACGACGTCAATTTCTTCCGCGGCTCGCTCCAGCCCGCTGACTTTCACCAGCCCGGTCATTTCGGCGGCGGTTAAAACGCGAACCGTGCCCTTGCTTATCTTTTCGTTGATTTCCTGAATTGATTTGGCCATAATCTTCTCCTTTTCAGGTGGAATGATTTCAGAAGGTCGGAAACGGGGAAGATCCCGGAAAAGCCCGCCCGGTTCAGGACATAGGCCCTTCCGGGCCTGGCATTATCATCAGGTTAAAGATGGTGGGACTGATCATGAAGTTATTTAATACAACAGCGCTGAAACTTTGTCAAGCGGTAAACTCAGCGCAGCCGGAATGAATGGAAATTGCGGTATTTCGTGCCGGCTTCCAGATCTTCAACGATCAGGTCAACGTAATACTGGCCTTTTTCTTCCAGGGGCAGCGGTATGGTGAATTGTATGTCTTTGCTGTCCAGTGCCTCTTTCTGATTAAGGGAGATGTTCTGCTCAAGGGTGAACTCATCTGTCTTGGCGTATTCACGGTAAAGGTACACAGTGACCAGGAAACGGGCCTCAAGATTTCCGTTTTCCTTCGAGAAAACGATCCGGTTGACCGGCATTTCGACCAACAGCTGTTGATCCTGGTATCTTACCGTGAATTTGAAGGCCCGCTTCAGTGCCTCGCGGTTTCGCAGGTCAAGGGTGAAACGTGATCTTTCAATAGCTGAAAGCAGTTCAGGCGGAGGCGATTCAAGCAGGAATTCTCCAAATCCCCGGCGATCCCAGAATTCCAGGTAAAGGCCGAAATCGAAGTAAATCCAGCGCTCGATGGCCTTGACCTGGGGAGAAGGAATCCACTGCACTGATTCCCTTTCATCCGGTTCCCCAAGCAGGAGCAGAATGCGGCCGCGGGCCGTGTCCCAGCCACGGCCGGAGGGGCGGTTTTCCCGGAACCAGCGGTTGGCGTATTCTATTCTTCTTTCGAATTCGATCCGGTTCTCGTTTTCTTCGCTGCTCGGGTCCGGATCCCTTTTTTTCCAGAAATCATCGATGAATTCTTCCCGGGCTTCCTTGGAGGGCAGGTGCTGGTATATGGAAATCTCTTCCTTGGTCATAATCAGCCTGGCTTTTTCGAAAAAGGATTCAAACAGGGGGTCATCCTTCAGAACGGGCTGCTTCAAGGCGCAGGACCAGGAGAGGATCAGCATTGGAACGGCGAAAATCAGCGTTATTCTTTTCATCGGAAGTAATAGGTGATGCCTAAACTGGCCTGGAAACCGCTCAAATCGAGTTTTTCAAAATCCTGGAAAAAACCCGAGAGCCGACCCCGCAAATACTGGTACTTTGCTTCGAGCAAAAAGGCGATATTGTACATGAAGCGGTAAGAGATACCGGAACGAACGCTGAAACCCGGGGTATAAGTGCGGGTGACGGCGTTTCCTTCGCTGACCGTAAAATCCTGGAAATTGATAAATGATCCCCATTGCTCGAAGTTCCAGGCGTATATGCCGGCACTGGCGCCGAGATACAGGATAAACTGGCGGCGATAGCTCAGGGGATAGAGCTTGGCTCCTATTTCAATCGGAGTTATCCTCAGGGAGATGTTCTGCCTGATGGGGGTTCCATCCAGGAATTCGTAATCCCGGTACTGGGAAAAGACGCTCTTGGTGTAGCTGCCCATTTCGAAACTCAGTGAAGCGAATCGGTTCAGGAAGAACTCGTATTCAGCTCCGTATGTGGTTGAGAGCAGGTCCGACCTGTCCATGGCCAGGTTTTCCAGGTTGATCGCCCAGAGGTCAGAATCCAGGGCCGGGGCAAAAACTCCGATTTTCAAGCTGAAGGCCTGAGAACTGAGCTGGACCGAGAAACAAAGCAGCAGAAGCAGTATGAATGGAATCGCTTTTTTCATTTAATCCTCCTGAACTCCGGCATGCAAGGTCTGTGCCAGTCTTGAAGAAGCATTTAAACCACAAAATGTAACATTTTGCGGACAGTTCATGTGATAAGTGTTACCTCAGGTCAACAGGGCACGGAGCTTGTCCTTGTTCGGGACCCCGGAAATCCTGGTTTTTTCGAGGCCCTGCATAAACAAGATGGTGGTTGGAACCGAGAAGACCATGAAACGCTGAGCTAATTCCGGTTCTTCGGTTATATCCACGACATAGGCCGAAAATCCAGGTTGGTCTGATTCGGCCCGCAGTTCCGCGATAACCTGACTGCTTTTGCGGCAGGGGGCGCAACCCGGGGATGAAAATTCCAGCAACAGCGGTGAAGCGGTTGCCAGCAGTTCGTTGCAGGCGGCGGTGTTTATTTTTTCCAGGCTCATTGTTTCTGCAGCAGTGAACGGATCTTCGCTTTCAGTTGTTCCTCATCGCCGGATCCGATCTTGATGTAATCTACATTCCCCTGCCTGTCCACCAGTACCAGGGTGGGAATGGCCGAAATGCCGTAGCTTTCAAAGGCCAGTCCTTCATGATCGATAGCCACCGGGTAGCTGATATTGAAACGCTTGACAAATTCCCCGATCAAATCGAGTTCTTCAGCGGCACTGACCTGGGGGATGTTCTGTTGATCATCAACGTAGCGGCCGTAAAGCTTGGTCAATCCGATTACCACCAGACCTTCTTCACCCAGGGATTTGAACGTTTCTTCCAGGAAGGGGATCACCTTGCGGCAGGGGGGACACCAGGTGGCCCAGAAATCCAGTACCACCACCCGTCCCTTCAATTGTTCCAGCAGCAGGGGACGGCTGTTGATCCAGGTATCGGCTTTAAAGGCGGGAGCCTGCTGCTGAAGTATTTCCAACTGCTTGATTTTCGCCTTGATACCGCGCTCCAGTCGTTCATCGGGATTCAGGGCCAGGGCCTGTTGCAAATAACCCAGGGCTGCTTCGAGCTCATGTTCAGCTCCGCTCAGCTCGGCCAGGATGAAAAGCATACGTGGTTTCAAGCTTTCAAGATTTGCAGGCAGGTTCTCCAGGGCCAGAAACTTTTCAGCGTATTCGCGCCTGGTTTCCGCTTCGGTTCCGAATTCGGCCAGGGCGATGAAAACGTTGTACAGGTGATGGTCCGGAACCAGCCTGTCTTCGACGTTGCGAAGCAGTTTCAGGGCTTCGCCGTAATCATTGCGGGCCAGGGCGATCTTAACTTTTTCAAAAACAGCCTGGTCGGAAAGTTTTGAAGCTTTGCCGATCAACGATTCCAGGATTTCCCCGGCCTGTTCAAATTCGCCGGTTTCGGAAAGGGCCATGGCCCGGAACAACTGCATTTGATCAGTTTGTTTGGCCTCGTCGTAACGTTTCAACAGTTCCTTGATGGATTCTTTTTTCCTTTCCTGGGCCAGCGTCAGTTCCTGGCGGATTTGATTGAACTCCTCCTGGCTCTTGGCCTGAAGCGCCTGTTCCTGAAGAGAGGAGGCGTTTTTTTCAAATTCCTGATTTATGGTACTCAGTTCTCGTGAAAACTCGGCTGATTGTCTTTCTCCGCTCTGGCAAGCGGTCAGCAACAGGGATACAACGATCAAGACTGATAAGGTAAACCTCATTTTATTCCTCCTGGTCAGTAAAAAAAAATAATAGCACAAGCCCGGGCGGTGTTCAATAAAAACAAAACATGAAAATCCGGACTTCATTCCCCGGTATTGAAAAAAAAGAAACTTTGCATTACCATATATGCGAAACTCAATTCCATACTGTGAGGTGCAAGCATGGCCGCTCATCGTTTATTGGGAGAACACGTAATATTCGGGGAACAGTTCAAAGACGCCC
Source organism: uncultured Clostridia bacterium (assembly GCA_964457225.1). Lineage (GTDB taxonomy): Bacteria > Acidobacteriota > Aminicenantia > UBA2199 > UBA2199 > CAYWEM01. The sequence goes on along the minus strand of CAYWEM010000002.1, from coordinate 292,949 downwards.
TGGGGGTGAATTTCCGTGGCTGTAAACTGGTCAACCGCAAAGCACAGCAACACCAGTTGATAGAATTAGTTGATCCGGTTTTCAGCAACGATGCCGATGCCTGGAAAAAGATCAGAATTCTCCTGGAAGGCGTCAAGAAATCCAATGTTCCCAATTTCTTCTCACCACGGGAAATACTCGGTCCCATGCCTGACAGCGGCGAAAGTCTTCTGGTATTCGATTACTTCCCCGGCCGCAGCTGCGAACAGATAATAAAGGACGCCCAGGCCCAGCATTCCGCAGTACCCTTTGACCTGGCTTTCGCCATCGCCCAGAACGTTGCTGAAATAATAGATTTGGGGGCCACCATCGTTATAGCCGGAGAAAAATCCTTCCACGGCCTGTTAACCCCGGACAACATACTGATCTCATACGAAGGCAAGATCGCACTGAAGAACTACGGGGTTTTTCCCTACATCGACATTCACAGGAACCAGTCCATATATGCTGAACTGGAAAAGAAATACGGCAGTTGGCTGACTCCCGAGACTCTCCGTCGGGAAAGGGTGATGCCGCAGTCAGACGTTTACCATCTCGGTTACCTGGTTTACCTGATGCTTACCGGGAAGAATTTCACCCTGGCCGAAGGAGAGGATTTCGACCAGAAACTGGCCTCTCTTACTTTCAAGAACCTGCTCCCCCAGAATGACAAGGAATTCCTGGATGCGATTTCGTTCTTCTTCCGGCGCACGCTCAACCCGGATCCGCAAAAACGCTTCCAGAACGCCAGGGAACTCAAAGCTTACATCGGCAGTCATTTTCACCTGGAAGAACTTTCCACCCAGACCTTCAACCTGGCTTATTTCATGAATTCGCTTTACGGAGAATTCCTGGAAGAAGACGATAAGGCCAGGCAGGAGGAGTTGAAATTCGTTCTCCCCGAGGAAAAAAAGGTCAAGCCGGCGCCGGTGGAAAGACCTGCAACGAGCAAGGAGCAAGACAGCCTGCTGGTGCAGAACATCCTGCAGGGCCTTGATGAAAAGAAGAAGAAATCACGCTGGGTATACTTTGTCGCCGGGGCGGCGGTGCTGGTGGTGGCGGTGGTGCTTTTCTTCTACTTCAACCAGCTCGGAAAAACCAGGCAACTTGAAGAAGAACAACTGCGTCAGCAGGCACAGTTACAGTCCAGGCTTGAAGAAATCGACCGGACTTATGAACAGAGAGTCGCCGATCTGAATCGTGCCTTCGAAGAACAGAAAGCAACCACCGAGGAAGAAAAAAGGGCCCTGGAAGAACAGCGGGCCCTGGAGCTTGAAAACCTGCGCCGCCAACAGCAGGCTGAGCAGGCCCGCCTGAGAGCCCAGGAAGTCGAACAACAACAGGAAGAGCAGAGACGCCTGGATGAAGAAGCCCAGGCTGCAGCCGAGCGATTGCGCCAGGAAGAAGAAGCCAGGCAGAGAGCCGAGCAGGAAGAGCGCCAGCGACAGGAAGAACAGCAGAGAAGACAGCTTGAGGAAAGCCAGCGGACAAAGGAAGGTGATACCGTCGGTCTGCAGCAGCTGACCGTGAGACCCGAGAAAGAATCTGGTCCGGACCCGATGGTCACCGAAACCATGCGCCGCAAATACAGCGGCAACAACTTCACCATCATGTCCCAGGTACTGGTGAACGAAAGAGGTAGGGTGGATGATGTACGAATAATCGGCAACCACCCTGATGATCTGAAGACCCTGGTGCGCAACACCCTGCTGCGCTGGCAGTACAGCGTGCCCATGAAAGACGACGTCAGGGTCAAGGTCTGGATCAGCGTGCCGATCAGATTCGCTTTTTGATGACGCTGGGAAAATCCGCTCCGGGAGCGGTACTGCTCATTTCATTTCTCCTGCCTTTCATTTTGTGTGCCCAAGCGGAGCCAGGGGAAGCGGAAGCTCCTGAAAAAAAGAAAAAAAACTGGAACCTGGCCCTGAACGCCGGACTTACACTCAACTCCGGCAATACTTCCAACAAGCTGTTCAGCGGTGAAAGCAAGCTGGATCTCAGTCTGGCCGATTCACGACTTCAGACCAGGCTGGAAAAACTTTACGGAGTTAGCAACAAGGTCACCAACGCCGATGCCACCCGCTGGCAGAATCACTTCTCGCGCAAGCTCGGCCGTAACCTCAATCTCTCGGCCACTCTTTTTTTCGAGCGGGACCGTTTTGCAGAAATCAACCTGCGTACCAATGCCGGACTGGGGCTGGAATGCCGTTTCCTGGATACGGAGGAGAGAAAATCACGTCTCGGGATTACCATGAACGGTGAATTCCTCGATTCAAGAGGCGATGTGCCGGATCGTAAATCCCTGCGTTTCAGTCTGACTTACCTGTGGGAGAGGAAATTCAACAACAATTCCAGGATTTCCATGTCGGCCAATTATACGCCCAACCTGGCCGACCTGTTCACCGACTACCGCCTGGAATCCCGGATAAGCTTGAACCTGCTGATGAAGGAACCGCTTTGGCTGACCGTGCGCCTGCATGAAAGATTCAACAACCAACCGCTGGCCCCGGGAATCAGGAAAAACGACCTGACCCTGATAACCGCTCTGGAAATCATCTTGTAAAAAGACGGCCCAAGGAGGCAAAGTGTCTGGAAATAAAAGAACACTTCTTATCGCGTTGTTGGTTTTGCCTATGTTGATCTCTCTTGCCGGGTGTTCTCTGAAAAAATTCGCCCTGAACCAGGTGGCGGATGCCCTGACCGCTCCGGGCGGCGGGGATGCTTTCACCACGGACAATGATCCTGAACTGGTCGCCGCGGCCCTGCCTTTCGCCATCAAGATGTACGAATCACTGCTGAATTCCCTGCCCGGGCATGCCGGCCTGGCCCTGCAGACCGGCAGTCTCTACATCATGTACGCCAACGCATTTATAGACAATCCCGCCTCAATGCTTGAGGATGAACGCTACCGGGAAAAGGAGTTCGCTTTCGGCCGGGCGAAAAACCTCTATTTGCGGGGCCGGGATATGATTCTGGCCGCCCTGGAAAAGCGGTATCCCGGTTTCAGAGCCGCCCTGGCGGCCCGGGATTACCGCCGGGCCCTGGGACGGGTCAAGCCGGCTGATGCCGAAATGCTTTACTGGAGCGGCGCCGGCTGGCTGGGAGCTTTTGCCATAGATCCTTTTGACATGGACCTGGGCCTGACCATACCGGCGGCGGCGGCCATCATGGAAAGAGTCAGGGAACTGGATCCCGGTTTCAAGCAGGGGGCTATAGACGAGTTTTTCACCCTGTATTACGGTGCTTTGCCTGCTTACATGGGCGGAGACGCTCAAAAAGCCAGGCTTCATTTCCAGCGGGCCCTGGAGCTGAATCCCGATTCCACCTCGGCCCGCCTGGCCCTGGCCACCACCGTACTGGTGAGTGAGCAGGACGCGGCGGCTTTCCAGGAACTCCTGCGGGAAGTGTTGGCCGTCGACCTGGACCTGAAACCCGAAAACAGGCTGGTGAACGTGCTGAACCAGAGAAAGGCGCGCTGGCTGCTCGAAAACCTGGAAAATTATTTCCTCGACGATGAGTCAGCCATTCCGGACGAAGATTGATGAACCTCTGATTTGCAAGCCAATTCGATTTGCGCTAAAATGAACATCTCTTGGTTTCTTGGTCATGCCTGGGAGGCTCTCATGCGCAAAAATCAAAAAAGCCTGTTATTCATAGTTTTTTTAATGATCTGCTGCGGACTGGCCGCCCAGACCATAAAAATAGGCAGTATCGCTCCGGATCGTTCCCCCTGGCACGACGCCCTGCTGGAAATCGGCCGAGAATGGCATAAGATCACCGGGGGGCGGGTGCAGTTACGCATTTACCCGGGTGGAATCGCAGGTTCCGAGGAAGACATGCTGCGCAAGATCCGCATCGGCACCCTGGGCGGGGCCCTGTTGACCAATGTCGGCATGAGCAAGCTCCATGACGATGCCTTTGTCATGAACACCCCCTTTCTTTTTCGTGATGAAGCGGAGTTGGAATACGTGCTGGAAAAAATGAAGCCCATTTTCGAAGAAAAGATCGAGGAAAAGGGCTTCAAGGTGGTCATCTGGTCAATGGCGGGCTGGCTTCACTTTTTCACCAAAGATCCCGTTAACAAACCTGATGATCTGAAAAAGCACAAGCTCTCGTTCATGACTGGAGAGCCTGAGCTCGAACAGGCTTTTAAAAAAGCGGGTTATCATATCGTGCCATCTGAATTGAGTGACCTGATGATGGCCCTGCAGAGCGGCATGGTCAACGCTTTTTACCTGAACCCGTTGCTGGCCGGTTCGGGGCAGTACTTTCCCTTTGCCCCTTACATGCTTGACCTGAAGGTTTCGCCGCTGTTGGGCGGGATAGTAGTGTCTTCGCGTATCTGGAACCGTATCCCGGCCGATCAGCAGCAGGCCATGATGGCCGCCACGGTCAGAGTGGCGGCAAAGCTGGCCCGCGAAGCCGAAGAGATAGATAAAAAGACCATGGCCGCCATGAAGGAACATGGACTCAAGGTGACATCGATAAGCCAGGAACTGGCCGAGGAATGGCGCCTGAGTTCGCGGGAAGGCATGGATGAACTTATCGGCAAGGCGTTTTCCCGGGAAATCTACGAAATACTGCAGCGGCATATCCAGGAATACAGAAATAAAAAATGAAATTCACCCGGTTACGCAACCTGGCCGGTAAAGCCGAGAATGCGGTAGCATTTCTGACTGTACTTCTGCTGGCCGCCCTACCGTTTTTCGAAGTCATAGCCCGCCGGTTTTTCAAGAGCGGTCTGGCCAATTCCACCGAATACACCCGCCACCTGGTGCTGATCCTGACCTTCCTGGCGGCCATGATCACATCAAGGGAAAACCGCCACCTGGCCCTGAACGTAGTCAGGCCGATGAAAAACGACAGGGGCGGCTGGTTGAATTCATTCCTGACCTTGCTGACTGTGACCTTCTGCACCGCATTTTCCCTGGCCTCGCTCTCGTTTTCCCTCAATGGTTTTGACCGCAGCCAAAGCATCGCCTGGCTGCCGATTTGGCTGATAACCCTGATCATGGGGCTGGGTTACGGCGGCATGGCCCTGCGTAGTGTCAGGATCAATCCGCTTGAGAACGGCCGGCGCCCATGGCCGGCCGGCCTGCTCGGGGCAGCACTGGGTTCATTCATCGCCCTGGAACCCTTGGTCAACGTGCTGATCCATTTATGGCCCGGCCTGGCCGCTTCGCTGACCCCCCTGCTTGATTTTTCCGCTTCGGCCCTGGTCCTGCTTGCCTTCCCGCTGATCATCCTGCTTATAGTCAGCGCTTTTCTCGGAGTGCCGATATTCGTGGTCCTGGGCGGGGCCGCTTACCTGCTTTTCGCCCGCAGCGGCCAGCCGCTTGAAATAATTCCCAATGAAGCTTATTCCATGCTTACCAGTCACACCCTGGCTGCTATTCCACTGTTTACCTTCGCCGGTTTTATCCTTTCCGAAAGCAAGGCCGGTGAAAGACTGGTTGGTTTTTTCCGGGCCCTGTTTTCCTGGATTCCGGGCGGCCTGGCCATCATGGCCATTCTGGTAAGCACCTTTTTCACCACCTTCACCGGAGCTTCCGGAGTGACCATCCTGGCCCTGGGTGCCCTGCTTTACCTGGTTTTGACTTCAGGGCGTTATGGAGGCAATTTCAGTTCCGGACTGCTGACCGCCTCCGGAAGCGTGGGACTGCTTTTTCCGCCCAGCCTGCCGATTATCATTTACGGGGTGACCGCCCAGATAAGCATCAAGGATATGTTCATCGGCGGACTTCTGCCCGGAGCGCTGATGGTTATGGCCATGATCGGCCTGGTGGTGGTTTACGCCCTGAGAAAAAAAGTTGAACGGGAGCCATTCAGGATCAAGGCGGCCCTGCGCGGCACCGCCCATGCGGCCGGGGAATTGATGTTACCGGTGGTTATAGTTGGGGCCTATTTCGGAGGCCTGACTACCCTGGTGGAAAGCGCTGCCCTGGCCGTCATCTATTCCCTGATGCTGGAAGTTTTCATACACCGTGATCTCAAGTTGAACGACCTCAACCGGGTGATCATGAAATCACTGCCGATCATCGGCGGAGTCCTTACCATCCTGGCCCTGGCCAAGGGGCTTTCCTATTTCATAGTTGACGCTGAAATCCCCATGAAGCTTTCGGCCTGGGTCGAGGGTGCGATTCAATCAAAGTACGTATTTCTGCTTTTGCTGAACCTGGCCCTGCTGATTACCGGCTGTTTCATGGACATATTTTCAGCCATAATGGTGGTCGTCCCACTGATTCTGCCCCTGGGGGAAAGCTTCGGCATTCACCCGGTTCACCTGGGAATTATTTTCCTGGCCAATATGGAACTCGGCTACCTGACTCCGCCGGTGGGCATGAACCTGTTCCTTTCCTCTTACCGTTTCAATATCCCGGTAGTAAAGCTGTATCGCCATGTCCTGCCGTTTTTCCTGCTGCAGCTGATCACCGTTCTGCTGATCACCTACCTGCCTTTCATATCTACAGCGCTCCTGGGGGTCTTCGGTTAGATCAGGCCTGCCGCTTTCAGGCTATTTCCAGCCAGGAAAACCAGATGGGGTGATTGCTCTTGTACCAGGTAAGTATTTCCAGCAGTTTTTTCTGTTTTTCGCGTGATATCACTTCTTCAGGAATCCGGGCGAAAACCACCTTGATTCTGTTGTCCGGCAGGAATTCCAGGGCTTCGACGCACAGTGTCTGCAGTTCATTGCGAATGCGTCCGGAATCTGATATTTTGACCGGCCGGCGGCGGTAGTCGATTCCTCCCAGGAAGCGGTTCAGAAGCGGGTTGAAAACCAGCCAGCTTTCCTCCATGTTTTCCATCAGCCTCAGGGTGAAGGTGATCAATTTTTCCCCGGCCGGTGCGGCCAGGCGCACGGAAACCCGGTAAATACCCGGTGCGCTTTCAATCACTCCGGAAGCTCCGGAGTAGGGGTCGGGGCACATGTATCCCGAAAGGGCCAGCAGTTCCCAGGATTTTTCCGGAAAAAAATCGTCGGCCTGCAGGGAAAGCCTGGCCAGGGGCAACCCGGCCTGGCGTGCTTCCTGAATCATTCGGCTGTATTGCCGGACCTCTTCTTCTTCCAGGCTGCGGCCGCAGACCACGCCCAGGTCGGCGGCAAAGGAAGCCTTTTCAGGTTGCAGATCCATGACCAGCTGTTCCTGTTCATAGGATAGATCAAAACGGGAGGTAAAGGGGCAGAGAAAGGCGCAAACGTCGAGCATGCCGCCCAGGGTGGCGGCCTGCACGGCTTCTGCTGAAGCGGCATAGCCGTCACAGATGAACAACTGTCTGCGTCCTTCCTGGAACCAGCTGCCGATGGAGTAGACCGGGGCGTAGGTTCCGGATTCAGTGAAAGCCTTCATGCCGCTCGGCAATGTCCATTCGTCGTCAACCAGGTGAACTCCGAGTTCTTTCCATTCCTGCCAGAGTTTGCCGATCCTTTTCTCCCGGCTTTTTCCGCCCAGGGTCCAGACGTGAATGTCGGATGGGCTCAGGTCGGGGTAGGCGGCCAGAATGGCTTTCAATACCAATTCCCGCCTGGTTCTGAAATTGATCAGGATTGATTCCTGGGCGGCCTTGCGCACCACTTCACCGGGCAGGAAGAGGTTGCCCATGTAACCTTCGTAGGGCCGCGAAAAAACCAGCGGCTGGTTGAACAGGTGGACGATGGTCATGGCTCCTGTTTCGGCTCCCTTGGCAAAACGGGAGGTGTTTTCCAGGGTATCGATGGCAGCTCCCCAGACAGTCAGGCCGGCCTTGTTTACCGCGCTGTAAAAATCGGGCCACTTGAAGGAGGGATCGTTGAGCAGGCGGGTGACCAGCCGGTCCAGTTGCCGGGCCACCTGGGGCCTGGCATAAACCCGGCCGAAACCCAGTTGAGGATTGGAGCCCATTTCAGGGGTTTCCCCGGCCTTGGGCATCAATCCTTCACCCAGGCAGACCATGATGGCGTGGTTTTCCGGTAACTGGCGCGAAAGATACCAGAGACTTTCGCTGAGCGCGTAGGCGGATATGGCGTCGGCATCTTTCTTGACCTGGTTGAGGACCTTTTTTTCCTGGCCGGCACCCTGACCGAAGCCGCCGAAAAGCCTGGTTCCCAGAGAGGTCACAGCTGCGGTCATGGCGAATTGCCTTTCCATGGCTCCGCCCATGAAGCAGATTTCCCGGGTGAATTCCTTGTAGGGCTTTCCTCTCAGCCATTCAATTTCAACGTCTTCCAACCAGATGTGAAAACGGCCCAGAATGGGCCGGGTGTCAAACGCCCACTGGGCGATAAGATCTCTTTTTTCCTGGGCTTCATCGATTTGCATGGCAACTCCTTGACTGAAAAAAACATTGTAGGCAAAGCCGCCCCGGCAAGTCAAGAGTAAATCAATGCGGTCTTGCCGGGCCTGGATTGAACATTGCTGAAGTAAATGATATTATATGCCGGTTCCAAGTTAAATCAACGATAAAAAAGAATGGCGGTCGAACTACAATCTATAAACCCTGACAAACCAAATCCCCGCTTGATCAAACATGCAGTGGAAATTCTTGAACGGGGAGGGGTGATCGTTTACCCGACTGATACCATTTACGGCCTCGGTGCAGATCTTTTCAACAAGAATGCCATGAAAAAGATTTCCCGGATCAAGGACGTCACCGGCGGCAAACTGCTGAGTTTCATCTGCCCGGATCTGCAGGACATATCATCCTGGGCCTACCTGGACAATCCGGCTTTCAGGATTATGCGCAGGGTAACTCCCGGAAAGTACACCTTTGTCCTGAACGCCAGCCGCGAGTTGCCCAAGACGCTGTTTCAGAAGCGCCGCACGGTCGGCATCCGCATCCCCGATGCACCGGTGGCCCTGGCCCTGGCCCGCGAACTGGGCCGGCCGCTTCTGAGTACCAGCGTGCCGGCTGTCGAAGGAGAATTCTGCACCGATCCGCGTGAAATAGCCGCGGCTTTCCGCCATGAAATAGATCTTATCCTGGATGCCGGTATAATGGCCAACGAACCCTCCACCATAGTCGACCTGAGCGGAGACGAACCCCTTATACTCAGGCAGGGAGCAGGGGAGGTGGAGTTGCTTTTCCGCTAGCTTTATCAGAAATTCTATCCGTCACTGCGGCCTTTTATTTTTCCAGCCCAGACCGATTGTATTCCCGATAAAAAAACAGGCAAAAAAATGTTATGTTCGTTGATCGGAAAAGGAGCTGAGCCAGATCGGGTTTAACAGTCTGCTGAATAATTTAACGATTTTCTTGCGACTTGTTGCTCTTGATTCCGGTTGCCGTTGACGAATGGAAGGGATGGTCACAGTCCACGGAAAGAGGCTTGCGGATAAAACGCTCAATGCGGCGCAGGTAAAAGAGTTCATCAGCGCTGCAGAATGAAACTGAGTCACCATCCGCCCCGGCACGGGCGGTTCGGCCTATGCGATGCACGTAAGTTTCGGCCTCGATGGGCATATCGAAGTTGATGACCTGGGAAATTCCATCCACATCAATCCCCCGGGCGGCTATGTCAGTTGCCACCATCACTTTGACCCGGCCGCTTTTAAAGCTTGCCAGGGCCTCGGTGCGGGCGTTTTGACTCTTGTTGCCGTGAATGGCCACGGCTTCGATACCGCGTGAGGCAAGTTTGTTTACCACCCGGTTGGCCATGTGCTTCATCTGGGTGAAAACCAGTATCCGGGAGCCGGATTGCCGGGATAAAAGACTGGACAACAAGGCATCCTTGTTGTTTTTGTCGACAAAGAGCACTTTCTGACCGATGCGATCCAGTACCGGGCTTTGTGGATCGATTTTAACTGAAACTGCATCTCGCACCAGGGTGCGGGCCAGTTCAAGTACCGGCTCTTCCAGGGTGGCTGAAAAGAAAAGTGATTGCCGGGATGCAGGCAGTTTGGAAATAATTCTGCGTATATCTGGAAGAAATCCCATGTCCAGCATGCGATCGGCCTCATCGAGCACGAAAATCTCTATGCCCCGCAGAGAAATAAAGCCCTGTTGCATGAGGTCCAGCAGGCGGCCTGGTGTGGCTACCAGCAGGTCAACTCCTCTTTTCAGAGCGGCAACCTGACCGGCCTGACCGACTCCGCCGAAGATGACCGTCCGGCGCAGGGACAGGTGGCGGCCGTAAGTGGAGATGCTGGCACCGATCTGGGCTGCCAGTTCACGGGTGGGAGCCAGGATCAGAACGCGCGGCTCAGTTGAAAAAGACGGACGCTTTTTTTGCTGAAGAATCTGCAGAATGGGCAGGGTGAAGGCCGCGGTTTTGCCGGTGCCGGTTTGGGCGCAACCAAAGAGGTCGCGGCCTTCCAGCAGGGGAGGAATGGCTTTTTCCTGAATCGGAGTTGGCTGTTTATAGCCTGCTTCGGTCAGGGCCCGCTGCAACTGGGGCAGGAGCAGGTTAAAAGAACCCTTGAATTCGGGGGCGGAGGGCTTAAGCTTTTCCGTGGGTCTGGGAAACGGCTGGTCAGCCTGGGAACGATTTGAGGCAAGATGCATGAATTCCTTCTAAGGTTTAATTTTGGGTCCAGGTGAACGAATGAATCAATGCTGATTCAAGAAATTATCTCTTATTGAATCGGGCCTGGTGAGCCGCCGGCATAATTTCAATCTTCCCGGATAGCGTGGCCTGAAAGGGACGCTATCAGACTCAAGTTGTTTAATATACAACTTAGTGTGGGTTTTGTCAAGCACGGGCTTTTGATCCCGGCCGGGAAAGCTGCGCAAACACACTGGACAGTTCCTTCAAATTGAATCATTCAGCCCTGATGACACTTGACAAGAAGCAGGTACTGGGGGTATCATGACCAGCATGAAAAAACAGAAATTATACAACCCCCCGTTATTTGTTTTGTTAGTCTTTTCAGCCCTGCTGGTTTTCACCGCCTGCGGCCAATCTCCGGAGAAACAGGCTGAAACCGCAATTCCCGTTGAAAACGAAGTAAAAGAAGAGGCTCCGGCCCTGGTCGAAGTCGCCATCGCCGAACTGCTGGCCGATCCTTTCAGCTACGAAAACAGGGAAGTCAGGATCGAAGGTGTTATTTCCCATGTTTGCCGGCACAGCGGAGACAAGATGAGAGTCCAGCAGGATGAATCCGAGCTCAGCATCCAGGTCAAGCTGGGTGAGTTCACCGGCCAGTTCAACACAGAATCGGAAGGGACCAGGGTGATTGTCTGGGGAACCCTGATGACCGAAGTGGCCAACCTGGAAGAGCTCGAAGCTCACCAGCACGAAGGCGAGGAAGATCACGAATGTGAAACCACCCAGCAGGCCATCGAAGCGATGAAAGCCAAGGGACTCGATCCCAAGGTGAACACTTTTATCAAGCTCGGCAAATACGAAATAGTTGTCACGAGCTGAAACACGACCGGTTCATTCCGGTCCGGCCTGTTGAATGAACCTTTATAAGCTGAACCGTTCTGTACACCGCGACCTGGGATATTTTTTCTTCGCCCTGACCATCATCTACGCCGTTTCAGGTATCGCCCTGAACCATCGGCACGAGTGGAATTCAAATTACATAATCAGGAAGGGCGATTTTGTGCTTGAAAATGAATTGCCGCGGGACCGGGTAAACCGGCAAAGCATAGAAGAAATTCTCACGGAAATCGGCCTGGAGGCCAAATACCGCACCCATGTACTGGGATCCGACACTCTGAAAGTCTTTGTCGAAGGAGGATCGCTCAACCTTGATCTGGGCTCGGGACGTGGCAGTTACGAGTTCATCAGGAAAAGGCCGATATTCAACCAGTTTAATTTCCTGCACTACAACACCCCACGCAAGCTGTGGACCTGGTTTGCCGATCTGTATGCCCTGGGCCTGATCCTGTTGGCCCTGAGCGGCCTGTTCATACTCAAGGGAAAAAACGGAATCACCGGACGGGGGGCCTGGCTGACCGCCCTCGGCCTTATCATTCCCCTGGCTTTTCTTTATTTCTACTCCTGAGCCGTCTGACGGTTTTGCTGTTTTTAGGCGTTGATTTTCCCCGGTATTTGACAAACATCTCCGAAAACGGTTAGTTTGTATTTATGAAGTTTTCAAAAACAATGCCTGGCTGGAAAAACAGTGCCGGAATAGGCAAATCGGCGGCAGTCGAAAATCAACCTCCTGAAAAACACAATAGACTGAACCTCTCCGTGATCGCGGCCGGTCTCATCGCCGGTTTGCTTGTAGCTTACCTGGAAGCGCTTCACCTGCTTTATTCAATAGGAACTTTCCTGGTCGATATACCTTTCCTGCTGAAAACAATGCTCCTGTACGGAGTCACCGGGGCCGTATCGTCCTTGCTTGTCTATAACCTGATCAAGTTTGCCTTAAGAGTATTTAAAAAGAGAATTCCAGGTGATTTGCCGGCTTTGCTTTTTTCCGCAATGATCTTTGGCGGAATTACACTTGCCGCCCTGGTAAACCTTTTCGACCTGGATATTTACCGGGAAGTGTCCGGCGGTCTCAACGGAAGAGCCTGGCTGGTGCTGGCCGCAGCTTTTAGCGGGGCCCTGCTTGTCGGACTTTTATCCTATCGGTTTTGTATTTATTATTTCGGTTCTGAAAGTAAAAGACGGAAAACCCTGATTTCAACCGCACTTCTTTTATCTGCCGCGGTTTTTGCCGCTCCCCACCTGCATGATATGATCAACAACCATGCCCGAAAAGTGAAAACAGCAGCTGAATCTGCCAACGTCATAATCCTGGTGCTTGATGCCCTGCGTCCAGACCATCTCTCCAGCTACGGTTACCAATTGCCGACTTCGCCGGGGCTTGATGCCCTGGCTGCCGCCGGTCTGTTATTTGAACAGTGTTATGCCCCGTCAAACTGGACCGTACCCACTCACGCTTCACTTTTCAGCGGTTTGTATCCTTCCTCGCACGGACTGTATACCAGTTTTTCCGAACCCCAACCCAACAATCCCAATCTGCCGGAAATCCTGACCCGGGACGGTTACCGCAGTGCCAGTATTTTCGACAACCGCCTGTTAGGTGAAAAGTTCGGCCTGGGGCGGGGATTTGAAAAAGTCATCGGAGTCAACAACGAGCACAAGGTCAGCCCGGCCCTGATCCGCCTCCGGCGACGATTTTTCGGAGAAAGATCCCAAACTCCGGAAATCCTGGACCTGGCCGAAAAATGGATCAAGTCGGGCCAACGGGGACGGCGTCCGTTTTTTTTGTTCAGCAATCTGATGGATACACATCTGCCTTACCGGCCCAAGCAACCTTATGCGGATGAATTCATTGCCGGCCTGCCTGCAGGGGATGTCAACCGTAAACTGGTTTCAGTCTTCACCACGAATATGATCAACGACAAGCATACCAGCGATAAGCTCGTTTCCAGGTTGTCTCCCCTCGACTGGCTTTGGCTGGAGCGGGTTTACGACAGCAATATCCGTTTCCTCGACCAACATATTTCCAGTTTCCTTGAAAAACTTGAATCGGCTGGAATCCTGGAAAACACCATCGTCATAATCACATCGGATCACGGTGAATTCTTCTCGGAAGAAGGATTGGGCGGCCACTTCCAGGCTTCGATGCACAATGCCGGACTGCGGGTGCCGCTGATCATCAACGCTCCCGGGATTGAGACCGGCAGGAGAATCAGTCACCCCGTTTCACTGGTTGATGTATTCCCGACCCTGCTCAACATGCTGGGAAGGAATTCACTCATCCCGGATCGTGTCCAGGGTGCAGACCTGCTGTCCACCCAGGCAAAACGAGGAATTCTGGCTGAATTCTGGCTGGATGAAGCAGCTGAATTCATTCGAGCCTTTTTTTGGCAAAACTTCAAACTGGTGGTCGGGCCGGGACTAAAGTTGAGTTTATTCGACCTGGAAACGGATCCCCAGGAAAAAAATGACTTGTCATGCAGCCGGCCGGATAAGGCGGCCCGACTTTTCCAAAAACTCCAGGAAAAGCTGGCAGGCATGCCGCCGAAAAAACACCGGGAAAGCCGTAACCCTGAAGTTAAGAGAGCCCTGAAAAGCCTCGGTTACTTGTAAGCAACTTAGAGCGGACAGTACGATGTCGCCGCGGGATGTTGCCGGCGGGTGATTGTCTAACTTCTTTTGCGCTGCATGGCGGCGATATCGGCCATGGCTGAAATAGCTGCGTCGATGTGCTCCGGGGTGTTGAAAGGGCCGATACCGAAACGGACCGCCCCCTGGATCTTGTCCGTGCCCAGGTGTTCATGTACCATCGGAGTACAATGCAGTCCGGTGCGGCAGGCGATATTGGCGTCCACGTCAAGAATGGTGCCCACGTTCAGGGCTTCCATGCCGATGACATTGCATGACAGCACACTGATGCGCTCACGTCCGGGGATGTCTTCGGCACAGTAAACTACCAGACCCTCGATGGCCTGCAGACCGTCGCGCAGCCTGCGCCAGAGAGCCATTTCATGACGGTGGACGGCCTCGATCCCAATCCCGCGCACCCATTTAATCCCGGCATTGAGCCCGGCGATGCCCGGCAGGTTGGGGGTTCCGTATTCCATGCGGTAAGGATATTCCTCGAGGTGGGGGCGCTGGGCGCTTTTGACCCCGGTTCCGCCGGCCCTGGTCTGGGTGATTTCCACGCCTTCGCGCACGTACATACCGCCGATGCCCATGGGGCCCATCAGGCTCTTGTGACCGGTGAAACAAATCACGTCGGCCTGGAGATCATCGAGATTGACCGGAACCATTCCTGCTGTCTGCGAGGCGTCAACTATCAGCAGAATACCTCGTTCACGGCAGGCCCGGCCGATCGGCGCCAGGTCCTGCACAGTACCGATGACGTTTGAGCCGTGGTTGATGACCACCGCCCGGGTGTTATCTTTGAAACAGTCGATTATTTCCTGGGGATCAACCCAACCATTCCGATCGAAATCGATCCAGTCCACCTCGACTCCATTCTGCTCCAGCTTCCAGAGCGGCCTCAGGGTGGAGTTGTGTTCGAGGTGGGAAGTCACCACGTGGTCGCCGGGTCTGATCAGGCCGAAAATAGCCAGGTTGAGCGCATCGGTTGAATTGTAGCCGAAAACCAGGCGGTTGCTGTCAGTTCCGCCGAACAGCGAAGTCAGCAGTTTGCGGGTCTCATCCACCACGTTGCCGGCCGCCAGGCAGAGATCAAAACCACTTCGTCCCGGGTTGACCCCGTAACTGCGGTAGAAGAAATCCATGTACTCGTAGACCTGCCTGGGCTTGGGAAAGGAGGTGGCCCCATTGTCCAGGTAAATGATCTTGGTTTCCGGTACTTCGGTTAATTCCAGGAATGGATTGTCTTGCTTTGTTTCAGCCATTTTTCACCTCTGTTTTGGGGATATGGTCAACCAGGGCTTCGGCCACCATTTCAGCGACCGTCTTGATTTGAACGCCGAGCTTGTATTCCTTGTTAAGTTCCATGAGCTGATCGATACAGTTGTGGCAGGGGGCGACCACGATTTCCGCGCCGCTGGCCCGTATCTGATCGGCCTTTTTCCCGCCGGCCTGAATGCGACGGTTTTTATAGGCCGCCATGGCCAGCTGGCCGCCGCCTCCGCCGCAGCAGAAGTTGTTTTCTCGGTTGGGAACCATTTCAACGAAATCGGAAACCGAACGGCGCAGTATGCGCCGCTGGACTTCGTAAACCCCGCCGTGGCGCACCAGGTTGCATGGATCGTGCAGGGTTACCCGCCGGGAATTGAGTCGCGGGTCGACCTTGATCCTGCCGGATCTGAGATATTCATCGATGAGTTCAAGAACGCTGAGCAGTTTGAAGGGGTAAGCGCCCTGCAGCCATTCAGGTCCCTCCCAGCGGGCCGATCCGTATCCGTGGCCGCATTCGCCGATGACCAGGGTGCGGCACTGCAGTCTTTCCATGGCCTTGACCAGGTTGGCGGTTATAGTTCCGGCTTGCTGGTCATTGCAGTTGAACAGGCCGTAATTGGTCAGATCCCAGCCGCTTTCGGAAGCCAGGGTCCAGTCGGCCCGGGCGGCCCAGAAGACCTTGGCGCTGGCCTGCAGTGAAAGCGGAAAGAACTTCGGTTCCCTGGGATTCACGGTAAACAGTATCTCAGCGCCCTGTTTGTCGAGCGGAATTGCTGCTTGGGGATCACCAGTCTCAGCCTGCAATTCTTCTTCTATCCACTGCACAGTTTCAACCCAGTCTTCCCGGCTGATGGCCATGTTGTTGCCGTGGTTGAGCGAATTGTCAACCGTGGCCTGCAAATCGGGAGGCACCAGGTCCATGGCGGCCAGAGCGGCCCGGGCGGCCCGGAAGAGACGGGGCAGGGCGATGCCGATGGAACAGTTGAGAGCGCAGCGTCCGCAGAGTGAACAGCGTCCGAAAACAGAGTCGATCCAGGCCCGGACCATTTCCCGGTCGAATTTTTTCGATTTCAACAGGCCCGGAGCCAGGCGGCCCAGTCGTGTGAAATGGGCCTTGAACACCGAACTGATCTGTTCAAGCTTGTGGCCCGGAATGTTTTCAGCCAGAGGTTCCATCCGGTAGTAATGGCAGGAATCAGCGCAGAGTCCGCAATGAACACAGCTGTTCAGGTAGGAAACTTCGGCCCGGCGCAGTTTTCGCCGGAAGGTTTCCAGCCCCCTGGCGAAATCCTCCGGCCCGAGCCGGTCAATTATTTCGTTCAATTCATCCTGAACTTTCAGTCGGGTCATGGTCAGCCTCGTCCGGGGCCCGGAGGAAAGGTTCCGCGCCGGCCGTAAAAAGAACCGAAGTGATAGCGGCTGGTAAAGAAATAAAGACAATGCCGGGTTTTACCCAGCGGAATATAGATCAGTAGTAATATTGCACTTATCAGCCAGGCCGGAGTCAGGGCCGGAACCGAATGAGCCAGAAAAGCCAGGCCGCAGAACAAACTGCTCAACAGGTTGGCCAGGTAATCATCGGGAACTGAAAGAGATCGTAGTTCATTTTTCAACAATCTTTTCAACAGCAGTCCGATTCCGGCCAGGCAACCGGCCAGGGCGATAAACCCAAGGAAGGAGACCAGCAAGGATGGTGGAACCAGGGCTGAACTGAAAAATACCAGGAGAATAAAAGATGCGAAAATGCCCAGATGAAAAGTAATACCGCTGAAGTAGGAGGGCAGATTCCGCCTGACGCTTTCCTTGGCCCAGGGTGCCAGTCCCAGGGTGAAGGCGTAAAGAGCTCCCATAATCGGCCGGCCGGAGGCCGGTGCGAAAAGCCGGCGCGCTCCATAGGACCTGGTTTTGAGCAAGAGCCAAAGCAGGGCGGAAAAGCACCACAATGCGCTGATCAGCAACAGGATGCGCAGCAGGTTCATAGATGAAAATCAGACACAGCCGTCCGGCTTGGGTAAGCCGGCCAGTTTGCAGGCGCCCTTGGCCGGGCCGGAAGGGAACAGTTCATAGATTCTTTTCAGTGGAAGTTCAGTGGTTTTACAGATCAGGCGGACCATCGGGGCACTCTGGTTCTGCTGAAAGTATTCCCTGATAAAGCGGATAACCGCCCAATGTTCCGAACTGAGGTCGGCCAGGTTTTCCTCCGACGCGGCCAGGGCCAGGGCCACCTGGTCGTCCCACAGCTGGGGGTCGACCAGGAAACCTTCCTCATTAAGCTCTATTTCGCGACCGTTGACGTTTAATGCCGGCATGCAACCTCCTTTGATATGAGCAAACCGGGTAAAGCAAACCCGGTACGGGACTCAGAATATAAAATTTACCACGTGAGAAAACGATAATACAGAACCATTGCCGTGAAGAAAAAACCAGCCAATTTGGGTGTGAACCGGCCAATGCCGATGGGTGCTGATTTCCAGCCCGGTCAAGTTCAGGACAAGCGGTTCAGAACCTTGCCGATTATCTTTATGCCCTTGACGATCTGATCATGATCGGGAAAGGTGAAATTCAGGCGGAACCATGATCGGCCTTCATTTCCGGGATAAAAGGCCTCTCCGGGCAGAATGGCCACTCCTTCCCGGAACAGTTCCAGCATCAGTTCACGGGAACTCAGCCCCTGGGGCAAACGACACCAGAAATAGTAACCTCCGGCTGGTTGCTGCCGTTCTTCCAGGGCTGCACAGTATTTGCCCAGGCATTCAGCCATAAGGCCCATTTTTTCGGCATAAACTGAACGGATCAGACTCAGGTGTTCTTCCAGCAGACCCCGGGAAAGATAGCGCTGGATGGCGACCTGGCCGGGAGTGTTGGTGTGCAGGTCATAAAGGAGCTTGGTCCGGCTCAGCCTTTCTATGACCTGCCTGGGTGCCTGCAGCCAGCCTACCCGCAGGCCGGGGAACAACAGCTTGGAAAAAGTTGATATGTGGATGACGTGGTTGAAACGGTCCAGGAACTTGAGCGAGGGAGGTGGAGGATCCTGGAAGTAAATACGGCTGTAGGGATCGTCCTCGACTATGGGCAATGAGTGACGATGGGCCAGGGCCAGCAGTCGCCTGCGCCGCTCCAGGCTCAGGACGTAGCCGCTTGGATTCTGGAAAGTAGGAATAGTATAGAGCAGTTTGGGGCGTTGGCGCACCAGTATCTGCTCCAGAAAGTCGATATTCATGCCGTTCCGGTCGGTCGGAATGAAAAGCAGGCGTGCCTTAACTGCGTTGAAACTCTGCAGGGCGCCGAAGAAAGTCGGGTTTTCAACCAGCACCAGGTCTCCGGCTGTAAGCAGGGTGTTGCTGATCAGGGTCAGGCCCTGGATCGAACCCGAAGTGATCATTATTTCGTCGACCCTGGCCGGGTCAGCCGCAGAAACCGCTTCCCGGGCCAACAGCTCAAGCAGGGGAGGGTAGCCGCCGCTGGGCATCAGATCGAAAAACTGACTGCGACCGGAGAGGAGTTCCCCGTTGAAGATTTCCCTGAATTCTTTCCGGGGATACAGCCGGGGCGAGGGCACACCGTTGGCGAACATTATCATGCCCGGTTGGGCGCAGATGGCCAGGGTGTCCCTGATCAGGCTGCTCGGTTCGAAGCGGGGTTTAAGACTGAAGATATCCGACCAGTTGATCGGACGGCGGCCGATTGATTTCGGCCTGCTTTCCAGCCCGGAAGCAACCATGGTTCCGGAACCCACCCGGGCGGTCAGCAGGTCTTCCGCAATAAGGTCCTCGTAAACGGCGATTACAGTACTGCGGTTTACTCCGAGTGAAGCCGCAAGTCGACGGCTGGGCGGCAATTTTTTCCCCGGAGCCAGGATGCCCTGGTATATCAATTGCTCGATTCTGTCCCTGATCTGTTTCTGGATCGGTATCCGGCTGTTGCGATCAATGCGCAACTTTAACTCCATGGCGTGCACCTCGTTGATCAATGTCAACCTTTTTATGATAAAGGAAACGATTCAGCCAGGCAAGTGATGTCTACATTTAACGGGAAGATAACACGAAAACTTGCAGTGCGGTGTTCTTTATCGTATAATCAACCACAAGTTCGGTTATTTTCGGCCGATGCTGAAACCATTTAGGAGGTATCCCCATGAACAGTTTTGTACCCAGTAAAGTGTTTTTCACCAAGGGTATCGGCGTCCATAAATACAAACTCACGTCTTTTGAGGAAGCCCTGCGCGTGGCCGGAGTCGCAAACCAGAACATGGTCAACATATCTTCGATTCTGCCTCCAGGCTGCCAGATAATTCCCAAGTCCGAAGGAATAAAGTTGATGGCCCCCGGCTCGATCCGCTTTGCGGTAATCGCCCGCACCGACACCGACGAACCGGGACGGCGTATTGCCTCGGCGATCGGGATAGCCCAGCCCAAGGACAAGAAAATGTGGGGCTACCTGAGCGAGGTTCACGAACACGGCCTGATCAAGGAAAAATGCGGGGACATGGCCGAAGACCTGGCCGCCTCAATGCTCGGAGCCACCTTGGGTATCGAAATCAACCCCGATGAAGCCTGGAGTGAAAGGGAAAAGCTGTACAAGGCCACCGGCCTGATTGTACGAACCAGCAACATCACCCAGACCGCGGTTGGTAAGGAAGGATACTGGACCACCGTACTGGCCCTGGCCGTCTTCATCATGTGAATTTCTGCCCCCAACACCCCATGCAGACAGGTTGTTTTTTTCAGCCCCAGGCAGAACCCGGTTCCGCTGACATAGCTTTGCTCGGATTGCCCTGGGACGGCACTGTTTCCAATCGTCCCGGAGCCCGTTTCGGTCCGCAGGCCATCCGCCGGGCCAGCCTGGGATCCGAGGATTATTCCCCTTACCATGATGCCGACCTGAGTGATCTGCGCATCCACGACCGGGGTGACCTGGAATTGCCTTTCGGAGATACTGCCGGCGTACTGGAACAGATCAGAACCGAAGCCCGGTCTCTCCTGGATGACTGCTCCCGGGCCCGGCCGGTTTTCCTGGGCGGTGAACACCTGCTGACCCTGCCTCTCTTTGAAGTCTGCAGGGAAAAATACGGCTCAGATCTTTTCGTAGTCCAGCTCGATGCTCACGCCGACCTCAGGTCAGACTACCTGGGCGTGGAATTCAGCCATGCCACGGTGATGAACCGGATAGTAAACCTCATCGGCCTGGAAAACACGGCGCTTGTCGGCGTGCGCTCGGGCAGCACCGCTGAATGGCGCCGGCTCCGCGATCACCCCCAGCGATTCGCCGGTCCCGGCGGCCGGGATTTGCAGGATTTCCCGGCTTTCGTCAAGGATCGGATTGCCGGCCGTCCGGTATACCTCACGCTTGATCTGGATGTTTTTGACCCCTCTCTTTTAAGCGGGACCGGAACTCCCGAGCCGGGAGGCATTTTTTTTGAGGATTTCATCAAGGTGCTGGAAGCCCTGAGAAGTGCCGATGTACTGGCCGCCGATATAATGGAACTCGCTCCTGATTACGATTCCAGCGGGGTTTCGGCCGCGGTCGCCGCCACCGCCCTGCGTGAGATGATGTTCCTGCTGGTCAAAAGCTGATAACTGGTCTGGCACACCGGCCGGCTTGATGATCTCTGCTCAATCGGCAAGCGTGGCTACGTAGGATTCAATGAACTGTGGATTCAAGCCTATGAAGCTGTAAGGATCGTGAGCCTGGGCTCCTTCACCGGCTCTTATTTCCATGATTTCGACCTGGGTCAGGGCCACGAAGGCATGGTTGAAAAGATCAGCAGGCAGGCCCTGGTAAACGCCGTTGATTTGAAAAAAGGCATTGCATTTCACCTTGGTGAACAGTTGCAGTTTTTTCTGCCCGGCCAGGTTCTTCTTGAACTTATCCTGGCGCAGGCGGTCCGATTCACGGCCCAGCTTGTCAAAACGGTCGAAGAAAAAAACGATATTGCTCTTGTCGATGTTCAGATTGGGTAGACGTTTGAATTCGAGATAACCATTCGGCCTGGGAATGTAAACCACCGCGTTTTTCAGGGGCAGAAAGTTTTTTCCGATGAACAGGTTCTGATCGTCTTCCCGCAAGGCCACCTTCCTCGGCGGATTCATGATGAAATCAAAGGTGCGCTGTTCGGCGGAATCGACTTCCAGTTCGGCTGCGTACATTTTTCCCGGGGTGACGATCATGACTTCTCTTTTCATGGTTCCTCCGTTCTGCCGTCTTGCTTGGTTCAGGTTGAATGATATGACATGAACTCAAAGCGATCAAGTCGCGGCCGTTTTATTGCCTCAAAAGGAGCTTTGTGATAATTGTTTTTCTGTAAACAGGAAGGCGAAAAAAATTGGCCAGAATCATAATCGGCATTCATGGTTTGAACAACAAGCCGGCTGAGCGCATTCTTTACGACTGGTGGCTGCGCTCAATCCGCGCCGGTCTGAAAAACCAGGGCCTGCCTGATCTTTATTTCAGTTTTCGCTTGTTCTATTGGGCTGACCTGCTTTACCAGCGGCCTCTTGATCCGGATCAGCGGGACCTGGATCATCCGCTGGTACTGGTGGAAAGATGGGCACAAGCCGGGGCTCGGGAGGTGTCTTCTATCTCCAGACTGCGCCGGGGGGCCAGGAACGCGCTGGAAAAGGCGGCCGATGTACTCCTCAAAAGTGAAACGATTTCGCGCCGGGCCCGGAAAATGAGCAATGAATTCATTGCCAGCCGGTTCCGCGACCTTGATTGCTACCTGAACGGCGATCCGGGTTGCGGCCGGGCTGCGGAGCGCCCGGTACGCGAAGTCATCGGGGCCAGACTCAAGCGGATTCTCCTGCAATATAAGAATGACCGTATCATGCTGCTGGCTCATTCCATGGGCAGTGTCATCGCCTATGACGTTCTGTTGCAGATGCCGCCGGGAGTGTATGTCGATTGCCTGGTCAGCTTCGGCTCTCCGCTGGGCCAGACCATGCTGGTGGAACGACTGCTGAAGAGTTCAGACCGGGAAACGGGATTGAAAACTCCTGAAGCACTGAAACGCTGGGTCAATTTAGCCGATATCGACGATTACGTGGCACTCGATCCTGAACTGGGGGACGATTTCGCCGCCAATTCTATGGGAGTAAAGCCGGAAGACTATTTGGTGAAAAACAGCTTCAAGTACAACGGCCTCGCCAATCCCCATTCTTCTTACGGTTATCTGCAGACCCCGGCCTGCGCGGCTCTGTGCGCCGAATTCCTGGCCGCCGACCGCTCCCTTCCGGCGATATATTTCTTGAAAATGATGCGCGGTTTAAAGGACCTGGTCGGACGCCGGCCATACGATGTGAACAAGCCCAGCCCCTTCCCCCCGGGCAGTAAAAAGAAACAACATTAGCCCATGCCGGAATACGACGTAATCCTGGTCATGCCTTATCCCTTTTCAGACCATCCTTCTTTTCCGGAAGCCCTGCTGAAAAGAGTGCTGGAAAATGACGGCTTCAGGGTCGGCTTGCTGGAGCGACCTGACTGGCACAATCCTGAGTCGTTCAAAAGAAGCGGCAGCCCCAAGCTTTGTTTTGCCATTGTTCCCGGTCCGGTTGATTCACTCGTTCTGAATTACACTTCCAGCGGCAAAAGGCGGAAAGAGGATTTGTACCAGTTCCAGGGCCGGGCTTTTTTCCCCGGAGCCCCGGCTTCCATAAAGTCTAAGATCAGGCCGGACAGAACGCTGATCGTTTTCGCCAACCGCCTGCGCCAGGCCTGGAAAGGAATCCCGATCGTCATCGGCGGCATTGAGGCATCGCTCAGGCGTTTTGCTCATTACGATTTTGTGGAAAAGGAGGTCAGGCGTTCGATACTGCTGGATTCCAGGGCCGACCTGCTGGTATCCGGAATGGGGGAATGGCCCCTGCTCGAAATCTGCCGGGAACTCAGGGCCGGGAAAAATACCGGGGAAATCCGCTTACCCGGTTTGACCCGGATCAGCCGTGAACGGCCCTCTGACCTCGATACACTTTTCATACCTGCTTATGAAGAGGTTTCGCGAAACAATCTCAGTTTTTTAAAGGCCCAGGAAATCATTGAACAAGGCTGCCGGGCCGGGAAGCGGCTGTGTCAGCCTCATGCCGGGCGTTACCTTGTTTCCGAGCCGGCCTGGTTGCCGAGTGGAGATCAACTGGACTTCATCTACGGACTGGATTACCGCAGGCGGCACCTGGACGGAGCCGGCAAAACCCCGGCCCTGGCCATGAACATTTTCTCGGTCACCTCTCATCGGGGCTGTCGGGGGACGTGCCGTTTCTGTGCACTGGCCGCCCACCAGGGCAGCCGGGTCATTTCCCGCAGCCCGGAATCCATACTGGAAGAAATAGCCAAACTGACCAGGCATCCCGACTGGAAAGGCGTTGTTTCAGATATCGGCGGACCATCGGCCGACATGTACGGCGGCAGGTGCTGTCCGGAACGTTCCTGCCTGGCCGGGGCGGCCTGCCCGGCGGAAAAAACGGGCCTGGCTCCCTGCCTTGACCTGTTGAGGCGTGCCAGGCTGGTCAGCGGGGTTAAGCAGGTATTCCTCGGTTCAGGCATGCGTTATGAATCATTTCTGGGCCAACCTGAGGCCCTGAGGGAGATTCTCAGCGCTCACTGCGGATCTTACCTGAGGGTGGCTCCGGAACACACCGAGAACCGGGTGCTCAAGCTGATGAACAAGGGCGACTGGGAATTGTTCCGGGAATTCGCGGCCATGTTCAACCGGATCAACACCGGACTGGCCCGCCCGGTTGAACTTCGTCCCTACCTGATCGTGGGTCATCCGGGAGAATCCCGCTCCGATGTTATGCAAATGAAAAAAAAACTCAGCGCGCTGGGAATACGCCGGGCCGATGTACAGATTTTCACTCCGACTCCGGGAACCATGGCTTCGGCCATGCACCTGGCCGGAAAAAACCCGTCAGGCGATGCCATCGAAGTGACGGCCTCTTCCAGGGAAGGAATCCTGAGGAAAGAAATGCTGCAGGACTTCTTCTCTTCCTGAGCAGCCGTTCCTGTGATAGAATGATTATCGGAGCCGGAAAATCGAATGGAACTTCAAAAACTCATAGAAAAATCAGCTGAAATGGGCGATTTCCGTTTCAGGATGGCCCTTGAGGAAGCGGTTAAATCAGGCGGCAGCCATGCTGAAACCGAGCTGGCCATGCTGTTGACCTCGACTGATTATCCCCTGCAGGTTCAGCTCAACCTGATTCGGGTGGCGGGGTATTTGCAGAAATCGCAGTTCCTCCTGCCTTTAAAAAAAATCATTGAGGGCGAAGAACATCCCAACATCAAGCGGGAGGCGATAATCGCCGTTTCCAAATTCGCTGACCGCCGGGCCCTGAACATTCTGCACGGCGCCCTGGAAAAAAGCGCGGATTCTTTCATCCAGAGCACCATTGCCGCGGAAATAAGCCGTATCAAGCACAACAACCCTCTTTTTTCACTCCTGCCCCGCTTTCAGCAGGGATCTAAAAACCCGAGGCTGTTTAAGACCGCACTGGATATACTGGGGAAGATTCTGGCCCCGGCTGATGCCAAGGTTTTTATTTCATATTTGGCCGACGATGATAAAACCAGGGCCGCCGGAGCTTTTGAAATCATCTGCCGCCGGGGCGACCTTTCGGTTCATGCTTTCCTGGCGGATTTTTTCAGGCGGGTCAGCAGGGAGATTGCAGCTGGAACAGAATCGCAGGAATCCTTTTCCAGCCATGCATTTCATTATGGGTTGTACCTGCAGCGATTTCCTGAACTGATTGGCGGCCTGCTCGAGCAAATTGAAGGCTTGCTCAAGCTTTCCATGGACAGTGCCGGCCGGGAAGCCCTGCTGGAAATAGTGGTCATGGATTCCAGTCCCCGGGCCCTTGCCCTGGTTGAAGATATTTTCCTGAACCGTTCCGAGTCAAGGAAAACGCTGATCGGCAAAACAGCCGGGCGTGAAGCTTTCCTGCCTCTTATGCAGCGATGGTACATTGATTTTCCGGAACTGCGCCGGGATACTATCGCGGCCATGGCTTCCCTGGCCGGCGGCCTGGAATTCATTCGGCGGAACTTTGCCGGATTGCCCCTGGAAGAGCAGGAAGCCGCCCTGGAAAGCGCCGAACCGGGGAATTACCATCTTTTTCGTGACCTGGTGCATCAGGCCCTGTCCGGGGGCAGCCGCCAGATACGCTTGCTGGCCCTTGAAAAAGCAGTGACCGCAGCCGACCGCAAAATAGAGCCGTTTTTGTTTCCGGCGGAAGAAGACCGGGAACTGCGACAGATCGAAGATGAATTGTTGGTCGCAGCCGCCAGGCTTTTCCCGATCCGGACCGCGGCCAGGATAACCGAAAAACTGATTTCCGGTGAGCTCTCGGCAAAAAAAATACGTGACTATCTGCGGCAACTCGTTGAATTGGCGGCGGCCGACCCCTTGCAGATATGGGAAGGAGGGGAAAGACTCAGGCAACTGTTTTCCGTGGTGATCAGGGCGCACAACCGCGACCTGGGCCTGCAGGCCCTCCAGCTGCTGCAGCACGTCAATCCCCTGCGGCGCAGTACCATGACCGCGGCGGAAGCGGTTATCTCCCAGTATGCCGAAACCCGCAGGGAAATAATGAATGCCGAGGAAAAATCCGCCCTGAAGAAGGCTCGGGAGCATCTCTCAGATTGGGCCAATACCTGCCGGGACTGCGAGTCCGGCCTGGTCAGCATCTCGGCCCTGCTGGCCTCCGAACAGCCTGACCTGGAGAAATGGCGGCAGCTCACCGGTCTTTCGGCGTTCGCGGTCGCGGCCGAATTACCGTCCCTGGCGGCCAAAGCCCGGCAGATCATGAAATCGAGTAACCCGGGACCGCCCAATGCCTTGTTCGATCTGCTGGCTTCCATTCCGATGCTCGCTGCCGTATTGCGCGACGATTTCAAAGTTGCGGCCGCGGAAACGGATCCCTTCCTCAGGGCTGCGGCCGAACGGGCACTTAACAGGGTTCCCCCGGGAGCGCCGCTGGCGATCTGCTACCGGGATTCAGCCTTTCTTCCCGGACTTGAAGAGCAAATCAGGCTTTTGATGCCGGATATTTTAACCCTGGCCGTCAACCAGGTTCCGTCGAACTCGGTGCTGGTGGCCGACCTGGCTTTTTTCCTTGAACATATCGGCAGGGGTGCTGATCCGGGCAGAAAAAACATAGTGCTTTTAGCGGAAAACAGTGATTTCGCCCGGGTGAAAGAACATCAACCGATTGTCTTTACCCCGCCCTACAACCTGAACCGCATCTGTCGTGAAATCCTGGCCGCCCTGATGTCCTTCTGAGCGAACAATCAACGAAAGTAATTGATACCTGATTGAAAAACACCCTGATCATCGGCCGGGGGCAGGTTGCGGAACAGACCCGGGCCGGTTCTTTCAGGATGGCCCATGCGGCCCAGAATGCGACCGTCCGGACTGCAGATCGATTCAACCGCGGCCATCGACCCGTTCGGGTTATCGGTTTCATTCAAGGCGGGCTCTCCTGAATGGTTTACATAGCGGGTGGTGACCTGGCCCCGGCGGAAGAGTTCCGCCAGCAGGACCGGCTTTGCCGTCAGCCGGCCTTCCCCGTGGGAAATCGGGACATAGCGGATTTCACCCGGTTCACAGGCATTGAACCAGGGGGACAGGCTTGAAACCACTTTTATTCTGGCCATATTGGCCACATGCCGGCCGATGGTATTGAAAGTCAAAGTGGGAGAGTCAACAGTCAGGTCACGCATTTCGCCGCCAGGGAGCAGGCCCAGCTTGATAAGGGCCTGGAAACCGTTGCAGATGCCCAGCATCAGCCCACGGCGCAAAAACAAGTCCAGGGCTTCGCGGATCCCGGGATTGCGGAACACGGCCGCGATGAACTTGCCGGCGCCTTCAGGTTCGTCGCCGGCGCTGAAACCGCCTGGCAGAGCGATTATCTGGGCATCGGCAATCGCTGCGGCCAGCCGATCCAGGGATTCTTTGATGTCACCGACGCTCAGGTTGCGGAAAACCAGGGTCTGCACCTTTCCGCCGGCCCTGGAGAAGGCGGCGGCGGTATCGTACTCGCAATTGGTGCCGGGGAAAACCGGGATCAACACCCTGGGCACGGCTGTTTTCAGCGTGCTTTTAGCCGGCCTGGTGCAGATATCCGGCCTCGGCCAGTCGTTATTTTCCCTGCTCCTTTTCGCCGGCCGGGTGGGAAAAACAGACTCCAGTGGCCTGGTCCAGGCGGCCAGGGCGCTGTCAAGTTCAAGGCTGAAGTTATCCGCAATGATCCTGGGCTCGGAACTGGTTTTCCCCAGGAATTCCAGGGGAAATTCCCGGGCCAGCGCCTTTATATCAGCCCGGCCGTCAATTTCCAGCACCAGGGAGCCTATTTCAGGCCTGAAAAGTGATTCTGCCGGGCAGGGGACGGTAAATTCCAGGCCGATCATGTTGCCGAAGGCCATTTTGCTGACTGCCGCCGCCAGGCCGCCCTGGCCGATGACCTGGGCCGCCAGCAGTAGGCCGCGATCCGCCAGTTGCCCCGGAACGGCCAGGTTCCGCCGTAAACGCGTCCAATCCGGCATTTCAAATTCATCGCGGGGCAGGCTCAGCCGGGCGACATGACTGCCGGCCTTTTTGAATTCCGGCGAAATCACATTTTCCGCCTTGATCATGGAGACGGCGAAAGCGATCAGGGTTGGAGGCACGGAAATATCCCGGAAGGTGCCGGACATGCTGTCTTTGCCGCCTATGGCAGGCAGTCCCAGTTCAAGCTGGGCCTGCAGGGCCCCGAGCATGGCCGCCAGGGGACTGCCCCATTTGTGGGGGTCCTCTCCGGGTTTGCCGAAGTATTCCTGCAGGCTGAGCCGGATCCGACTGAAATCTCCGCCGCAGGCCGCGGTCTTAACCGCCGCCTCCAGTACGGCGTAAAGGGCTCCGTGATAAGGGCTCCAGCGGGACAGCCCCGGGTTGAAAGCGAAAGTCATCAGGGATGCCAGATCGGTTTCACCCTCGATAAGGGGAAGCCTGGCCGCCATACCCTGAGCGGGAGTCAACTGGTATTTGCCGCCCAGGGGGGAGAGCAGGGTGGCGGCGCCGATCGAACTGTCGAATCTCTCGATCAGTCCCTTCTGGGAGCAGGTATTCAGGTCGGACAGGTTGTTCAGCCAGGCCTTTTCCAGGTCGGGCAGAATGCGGCGCAGTCGGGCCGGAATCCGGGAAAAGTAAGAGTCAGCAAGGCGCGGAGCCCGAATAGCTGCTGAACTGTTTCGGCTGACCCCGTTGCTGTCCAGGAAACGGCGGCTGAGATCAACGATGGTCCGACCGCGCCATTTCATACGCAGGCGGTTGTCGGCGCTGACCCTGGCCACAGTACTGCATTCCAGGTTTTCCGCGGCGGCCAATTCTCTGAAAGCGGGCAGGTCGGCCGGATCAAGAACAACGGCCATGCGTTCCTGGGATTCGGACAGGGCTATCTCAGTTCCGTCCAGACCGGCGTACTTTTTCGGCACGGCGTCCAGGTCGATTTCCAGTCCCGGCGCCAGTTCGCCTATGGCCACGGCCACGCCTCCGGCTCCGAAGTCGTTGCATTTCCTGATCATGCCGGCCGCCCGGGGGTCGCGGAACAGCCTCTGTAATTTGCGCTCGGTCAGGGGATCGCCTTTCTGGACTTCGGATCCACAGCTGCTCAGGGAATCCTCGCCATGGGCCTTGGATGACCCGGTGGCGCCGCCGATACCGTCCCGCCCGGTACGGCCGCCGACCAGCAGGATCAGGTCTCCGGGCCTGGGTTCCAAGCGGCGTACCTGGTTGCGTGGGGCGGCCGCGATGACCGCACCGACTTCCATGCGCTTGGCTTCGTATCCGGGGTCGTATATTTCCACCACCTGGCCGGTGGCCAGGCCGACCTGGTTGCCGTAAGCGCTGAAACCGCGGGCCGCCTCGGTGGTGATCAGTCTCTGCGGTAATTTACCCGGCATGGTGCGCTTTACCGGCCGGCGGGGGTCGGCACTGCCGCTGATGCGCATGGCCTGGTAAACCCAGGCCCGGCCGGACAGGGGATCCCTGATGGCTCCGCCCAGGCAGGTGGCGGCCCCGCCGTATGGTTCTATCTCGGTGGGGTGATTGTGGGTTTCGTTCTTGAACATGACCAGCCATTCCTGATGTTCGCCGTTGACCTTCAACGGAACGATCAGGCTGCAGGCATTTATTTCGCTCGATTTTTCAACGTCGCCCAGCAGGCCCTTCTTTTCCAGCCAGCGCTGGGCGGCCTGGGCGATTTCCATCAGGCAGAGATGCTCCGAATCCGGGTACAATTCCGAGGCCAGTTTTCGATACCGTTGCAGGGTTTCGCGCAGGGGTCTTGTTTGCCGGGCCCGGGAAACCCTCACCGGGTCTATTCTGGTCCAGAAGGTGGTGTGGCGGCAATGATCAGACCAGTAGGTGTCGAGCAGTTTTATTTCAGTAAGTGTGGGGGGGCGGTTTTCTTCCCTCAGGAAATAGTCCCGGCAGAATTCCAGGTCGGCATCGTTCATTGCCAGGCCGTAAAACTCGGCTGTTTTTCGCAGGCCGGCCCGGTCGAGCCGGTTGAATTCCGACAGCACCGGTACGTCCCGGGGTTCGCCGGCATCAATGGAAAGAGTATCCGGTAATTCCATTGATGCCCGGCGCGAATCAACGGGGTTGATCACCCTGGTCCTGATCCGGTCCAGGTCGGCTGAATTGAGTGCTCCCCGAAAAAGCATGACCTTGGCGGTGCGCACCAGCGGGCGCTCGGCCCTGGTGACGATCTGGATGGCCTGGGCAGCGGAATCGGCGCGCTGATCGTACTGCCCGGGCAGGTATTCCACGGCCAGTACATGTTCATCGGGGGTCAGACGGAAATCGGCGCCATGAACCAGGTCAACCGGGGGTTCACTGAAAATGGTGGCCGTGACTGCGGCCATCTGTTCAGGATCAAGGCCCTGCACGTCATAGCGGTACAGGATACGCAGGCTCTTCAGCCGGTGAATTGAGAAATGCTCTCGCAATTCCCTGTACAAGGCTGCGGCTTCAATGTCGAAACCAGGTTTTTTCTCTATGTGGATGCGCTGTACGGCCATGGGTGAATGCGGCCTCCTGTTTGCCGGGGGCAGGCTAAACGCGCCCGGCGGGATTCGAACCCACAACCTTTGGCTCCGGAGGCCAACACTCTATCCGTTGAGCTACAGGCGCATTTAAATCGAATTATACCTTTTCAGCCGCCTCAGAACAAGGGGGGCAATACATAAAAAAAACATATACAACAAGGTTATAGAAAAAAAGGAAGGCCGCTTCACAAAATGGGTTGACATTGCCCCGTTTCGCCCTTATTATCAGGCTGGCCGACAGAGAGAAATCCTTGAAAAATGGTTTTTTTATAACAGGTTAAACTTGAAAACCCTCAGCTCAACTTGCACACAGCCGCAGGAATAAGCAGGCAAGAAAACGAAAGTCACCACGACATGGAAAGATTGGTAACATCGTGTTTGAAACTGGGCATCATTGCAGGCGGTCAACTCGGGAAAATGCTTATTCAGGAAGCCAGCAAGTGGGACATCATAACCTACGTTCTGGACAATGACGAGGATTGTCCTGCAGGGAAAATAGCCTCGCATTTTGTCAAAGGAAACCACCTGGACTTTGCATCTGTTTATCAGTTTGGCAAGCTGGTGGATCTGCTGACCTTTGAAATAGAGTATGTGAATGCTGAAGCCCTGAAAAAGCTTAAAGCAGAGGGCCTTAGAGTCGTTCCCGACCCCGGAATACTTGAGTTGATCCAGGACAAAGGATTGCAGAAAGGTTTTTTTAAAAAAAACAGGATTCCGACTTCCAGCTTTGTGTCCTGTGAATCGGAAAACGACATTTTACTGCTAATGGAAAAAGGAGAAATAGACTTTCCTTTTGTGCAAAAATTGAGGAAGGGAGGATACGACGGCCGGGGAGTGGCCATCGTCAATGACAAAAAAGATCTTAAAAAAATACTCCCCGGGCCATCGCTGATTGAAGAAAAAGTTGAGATTGCCAGGGAAATTTCCGTGATCGTTGCCAGAAACAGAAAAGGCGAAATCAAATGTTACCCGGTAGTTGAAATGCTTTTTGATCCCAAGGCAAATCTGGTAGACAAACTGATTTGTCCTTCATCAATATCAGTTGAACAATCTGAAAAAGCTGTCAGTTTGGCCGGAGAAATCATTGAATCGCTCGATATGGAAGGGTTGCTGGCTGTTGAGTTTTTTGTCAATAAAAAAGGAGAAGTAATGGTCAACGAAGTTGCTCCGAGACCGCATAACAGCGGCCATCATACCATAGAAAGCATCATTACATCGCAATTTGAGCAACACTTGCGGGCAATACTGAACCTGCCATTAGGCAGCACCAAACTAAAACTGCCCTCGGTAATGGTAAACATTTTAGGATCTGAAGGTTACGCAGGCCCTGCACTGTATGAGGGATTAACCGAGAGCATGGCGATTGACGGTGTGAAGATCCATTTATACGGAAAAAGAACAACCAATCCCTATCGAAAAATGGGACATGTGACTGTTTTGTCATCATCGCTGGAATGCGCTCTGAAAAAAGCAGAAAAAGTAAAAAATCTGATAAAGGTGAAATCATGGCCACAAAGTTGATAAGCATCGTAATGGGATCGGATTCTGATTGGCCTGTCATGAAACAGGCGGTTGAAATGTTAGATGTATTTGGTGTCGGATATGAAATTGACATCGTTTCAGCCCACAGAACCCCGAAAAAGCTGTATGAATTTGCATCCAATGCTCACAATCGGGGAATCGTGGCCATAATAGCCGGTGCAGGCGGTGCAGCCCATTTACCGGGGATGGTGGCGGCAATAACGCCCCTACCTGTCATCGGAGTACCGATAAAGTCGATTAATTCCATAGACGGCTGGGATTCCGTTCTGTCCATACTGCAGATGCCGGCCGGAGTTCCAGTAGCGACAGTCGCACTCAACGGAGCAAAAAATGCAGGTATTCTTGCAGCCCAAATAGTGTCAGTCTCGGACAGTTCGGTTCGGAGCAGAATCATTCGATATAAACAGGAGTTGATGGAACAGGTTTCCTACAAATCGGATCAATTCAAAAAACGTAATAGCCCTGATTGAAATGAGAAAACTCATAACGGTCGCCTCATCTTTCATGATAATGCTTTGCATAGGCAGTGCATATGCCTGGAGCATAATTGCCGCAGGATTGATTGAAGCGCATGGCTTTTCTGCTTTCCAGGCTCAACTGGTATTTGGAACTCTGATCGCCGTTTTTCCGGTAACTATGATTTTTGTCGGGCAAGCAGCAAAAAAAGTCAAGTACAGGTATTTAGGCTTCCTGTCGGGTTTTTTATTTCTCTCAGGGTATTTGCTGGCCAGCTTTTCGCAGGGTGGTTTCCTGAAGGTTCTGCTCGGTATCGGTGTTCTGGCGGGAATAGCCACAGGATTTGGCTATTGGGTTGCCCTCACCGTGTCACTGCTCTGGTTCCCCCAGAAAAAAGGGCTCATCACCGGAATTTCTGCCGCAGGTTTTGGTTTGGGCGCGGTGTTCATGTCGGAAATCTCCGAAATGATTTTGACAAGCGGTCGTGATGTTCTGGAATTGCTTGGAATCATCGGGGTTTCTTACGGCCTGATAATTGTCGCTTGCTCCAATTTCATACATCCAGTTCAAAAAGAAACAGCCGGCCAGGGAGACCCGCTTAAAACCTCACTATTCATAAGATCAAAATCTTTTCGGAAACTATTCCTGGGTATCTTCCTGGGAACCTTTGCCGGCCTGCTTATTATTGGAAGCTTGGGGATAATCGGAGATCAATTCAGTATTTCAAGCCATAATCTGGTTCACGGTGTGGCCTTGTTTGCCATGGCAAACTTTTTAGGCCGGCTAATCTGGGGGTTGCTCAGCGACTATTTAGGAGCAAGCTGCTGCGTCTTCCTGGCCCTTTTGTTGCAATCCATATCGATTCTTTCATTGATCGTTATAAGCTTGACGGATAATTCCTATTTAATTCTTGCCTTCCTTATCGGATTCGGCTTCGGCGGAAACTTTGTTCTTTTTGCCAAGGAAACAGCCCAGGCGTTCGGAGTAAACAATATGGGCTTGATTTATCCCTACGTTTTTTTGGGATATGCGATTGCGGGTATTACAGGTCCCATCAGCGGTGGTTTTTTGTACGATTATTTCGGGTCGTTCAGCCAGGCCGTCATTTTGTCCAGCCTTACGAGTCTTGCGGGTAGCCTGTTGTTTTTTCCGCGCATAAGAAAGGGGTCAAATCTTGAAAAAATGCATTTCTCAGGGAAAAGGTAACAATGAAAGCCCCGGCCCCCGGGCTTTCAGCGCACCCGCTGCACGCATAAGAAAGGGGTCAAATCTTGAAAAAATGCATTTCTCAGGGAAAAGGTAACAATGAAAGCCCCGGCCCCCGGGCTTTCAGCGCACCCGCTGCAGGGCCTCGGTACTGGCCCGGATCAGGGGCTGGGCCGACAGATCTGCCCCCACGGCCTTGATCATCCAGGCTGACGGCGTCAGGCGGCCCTGGGCCCAGATGCGTTTTACTTCGGGGCCGAAAGGCTTGTCCGCCAGGTATTCTCCGAGCTGGAATTCGATCAGCTGGCCGAAGGCATAGGCCGAAAGGTAGAGGGGATAGCTTATCATGTGCGAGTATATGGCCAGCACGGTTTCATCCCTGCTGCCGTAGGCGGCGGCGAAGTACTTGTTCCAGACTTCCCTGGCGATGTCGATAACCGCTTGCCGCAATTGCCCGGGCTCGGGTTCGGGATTGGCGTAAAGCCATTGCCAGACTTTCATGTCGACCATGGAAACGCCCATGATCTCGAATGCGGACCAACAGTTGTCCAGCACGGCCAGGTCCCTGCTGAGCGGGTCGTCGACCTGCATGCCCAGTATCTCGAGGTCCCGCTTCTGGAAGAGAAAAGCCAGGGCTTCGGTGAAAGAGGTGTTGGGGACGCCGTTGAGAAAATAGTAGGGCACCATGTGCATGGAAATGGTCTGCTCGACGTTGTGGCCGAATTCATGAACGGCGATGTTGAAGCCCTTGTAATCCATGCCCGAGGGAGCGATACGGGTGCGCAGGTGGGATTTGCCGGCGCGCATGCCGGTGCCCCAGGCATGCCCTGAACCCCGGGCCGGATCCACGGTGATCCTGGAGGAAAGGAAAGCGGCGCTTTCAGCGGAAAAACCGAAAGTTTCCAGGATACCCGGCAGGGCCGCCTCAAAAGCCGCGGCATCCGGATACCTTTCCCTGGTCATGGCGCTCAGCTTTTCCTCGGGTATGGAACTGCGGGTTTTGAAGCCGTCGTACCAGATGTCATAGGGCCTCAAATTGCGGCCCAGGCGGCGCTGAACCAGTTCAGCCACCCGGCCCAGCAGGGGGGAAGAAAGAAACTCGTCAAACAGCCTTTCTACTTCTTCCTGGGGCACTTCCATATCCCCGGAAAAGTTTCGTTTTATGTAGGTGTCCAGGTGCGGGCTGAAGGCGTCTATGCGCCGCTGGGCCCGGAAAAGCTCGAGCATGTGTGCGTAGCGTGTATCCGGCTCGCGTTCCATGGAAACCCGGCGGCCTGCTTTTTCCACGGTGTTCCGGGCCGGGTTCCACAAGTAGGCGCCGGAATTGATCAGCTCGGCCGGAATGCTCTGGTCGATTATTCTTTCCATGACCCGGTAAACCATCTCCTGCCTGTCCCGGCCGAGTTTGCGGTCGGCGTAATTGGCCTTGATTTCATCTCTGAGGTTCCAGTGGCTGAGCAGTACCTGGTCATCCCGGAAAAGTTTACGGCCGCGGTTGTCGCGCAGGGCGCCCATGTGAATATTGTAAGCTGAAATGTACAGGTCCGCGGCACTGGAGACCCGGCCGTAATGCTGGTAAACCTCGGCGGGAATGCGGCTGACGAACAAATCGCCCAACCTGGCCATGGCCCACTGTTCAGCGCTCCACGAGCTCCCGAAATCGTTCTTTTCTTCCAGGGAGTAATAGGGGAAATTGAGGGCGATCAGGAAAGCGATCTTGTTTTCGTAAAGATCCTGCATCAGGTGTGCGCCCTGGCTGTAGGAGGCGAACAGGCGGTCGATCTCGTGGATCGGCCCGGTCGGCTCGTCGACATTTCGTCTCAGGGCTATGGTGATGGCCGTGTTGTGGCCGAAAAGAGCTTCAAAGTAATCGTTGATTTTCTTGAATACGGCCTTTCTTTCAGCCGGATCTCCGTGATAATTGGCCAGGCAGAAGGCCTGGAAAGCGTCCCGGTCGCCGTCGCTTGCCCGCCACAGGGAAGCGGCGTGCTTGACGCCGCGCTGCAGCAGTTGGTGATCAGCTTCGGGCTGGGCGGCCTGGACGGCGTTCACCACGGCCTGTATGCCGTCCCGGTCGACTGTATTCTGGGCGTTCATCGGCATGCCTCCGGATATATGAATAAGCAGCAATACGAAAATCAACCAAGCGGATGTTTTCATTTTTCCTCCTGAAGGATCATCAGTTCCAGTCTATCAAATCCGGGAAGCTTAGGCAATCGGGTTTATAAAACCTTAACTTATCCTGGATGCAGAAGTGGGATTATTCTAAATCCTCAACATGAGAAGCTGCCAGGGGGTCCATTTCCCTGGCCGCGGTCCGCAACTGCCCGGAACTCAGTAAGTCCAGTTGCGGCAGCAGCGGTAAATCGGGATCAAGCCCGGCAATTTCAGCCCGGTTTATCTCCATCCAATCAAGATATCCCTCCAGTATACGCTGGTTGGCCCGGCCGTGCGGTGTATCATTTCCCAGACTGGGGGTGATTACCGCTCCGGCCAAGGCCAAACCGGGCAAGCGGGCGAAGGCGATTTCAGATAGCTTGGCCCGGAATTCCAGCTCAGCGCCGTCGGAGATTCCCAGGGCCTGGTCGATAACGTGCCGGCCTTCATGGGCGAAAATGGATGAATCCTGGGTGGCTTGCTCAAGTTCGGCCAGAAAGCGGGTGCGCAGTTGTTCTTTGTCCAGTTCTTGTGCTTTGAGCTCTGCCAACAATTCGTTCAGGGAACCACGGCGCATTCTTCCGGCCAGGCCGGGCAGGTAAACCGGTTCAGGTCCTTTTATTCTCTCCAGGTCTTCCAGGCTTTGCCGCTGGATTTCTTCATTCCAGGATGCGTTTTCCCCAGGGTCGCTCAAACGGCGCCAGTCCCTGATCGGGCCGTCGGTATAAGCCGGCCTGACCTGGTAGATACCTCTTGGGTTGGCCCAGCCGCCGTGCTGAGAACGATAAAGCCAGGCCCATGACTGGAAACCGTTTGAAACCATTAAGTCCAGGAGCACGAAACGGATCCGGCTGGATTGTCCGTATTGCTCGATCAGGCGGGTTTCATCGGAAACAACGTGTCCCATGTGCAGGTCGAAATAGCCGGCGGTGTGACCAAGGTTGATGTAACAGCCCCAATGATCCTGAAGGTGACGTACCGCGTTGATGAAGTTTTCGGGGATTACTTCCAGGCTTATTTCCCGCAGTTCTTTCTCTGAGGGAGGTTCACCCGGTATTTCCAGCACCTGCCAGTGCGACGCGATTTCAGTCATCAGAGGCCTCAGCAGGTCAACCTCAGAGGTTTTTCCTATTGCAGTCCGGCGATAATAATCATCGCAGATACGGCTCAGGCCTGACAGCAGGTCTGCATAGGCCAGTTCGGCTTTAAAACCGTCCCTGAATTGCTGATCCAGCAGGGGGTCACGAACAACCAGGGCTGCTTCCGCAAACATGCGGCTTGCAGTCAAGGCATTTACCAGGCGGGCGCTGTTCGGATGGCCGCGCCGCCAGGTCGGCAGAATCTCCTCGAGTTCTTTCTGAGGCGCCCTGAGCAAGGGGTAGGCCTGATCTCCTGGATTGACCCGGAAATACGAGCGCCAGCCGGCCAGTGCTCCGGGCCCGTCGCCTCTCAGCAGGGCACATTGCAGTGTCAGCCTGGAATGCGTCAGACTGCCCGTTTCATCAGCTGCCAGAGATCGAAGGATCAGGGCGGCATCCTCCAATAGACCGCCGGGTGTTTCCGGCTGACCGGAGCGACGAACCAGCATGGCTTGCTCGACAACCGTTTCGGCCCAGGCCAGCCTTGCCTTTCGCCAGACCGCCGGATCGGATGCAAAAAGAAGGGCCCGGAATGCGGCTTTGCGGGCTTCAGCGAAGTCACCCCCTGCTGTTTCAAGGCGGCTGAGTTCGAGCAGAAGATCGGCCTGGTCAAGTTCCAGGCGCAGGGCCTGTTCAATTATTGCGCGGGCCTGCTCGGGCCTGTTTCGGAAGCGCCATTCAATCATGGCCAGCTGTCCGGCCGCCTTGACCCGGTCGGCCGCGCTTTCGGACTTTTCCGCCGCTTCGGCGAACAATGCCGCGGCCGCTTCGATTTCATGACCGGCGAAAGAACGCTCCGCATCGATAAGTGCATTCCGACTGCCCGGCAGCTGCGGGGAGGCAAGCAGGAAAATCAGGCTGAACAAGGCGCTCAGCACAATGATGTCTTTTTTCATGTCAACACTCCTTCAGCCTTGGATCGGCCGTAAGATAAGGTTTACGTCAAGCGGGCCTGTTTGGTTCCCCGTTTGTTCCGGAAGCGGGCCGCGGCCTTGACAAAAAAGCGCCTGGAAAGTATTTATTTCTTAATTGAAGACAGGGAGGCGAACTTGAGATTGATCTTTGCTTTGATGCTGATGATTCACAGCGCCATTCACCTGCTGGGATTTTTAAAGGCCTTCAACCTGGCGCGAATTCCGGAGCTCCAGGCCGATGTTTCCAGGATCGCCGGCGTGTTTTGGCTGACAGCCTTCATCCTGTTCGGTGGGGCCGCCATCGCTTACCTGTTGAAAAACGGCAACTGGCATTTACTGGCCCTCCCCGGCCTGGTTATATCGACCATACTGCTGATCGGGGCCTGGTCTGACGCCAGGTTCGGCTTACTGCCCAACCTGGTGGTATTACTGGTATTGTTCGTCTCGTTCTCGAACCTGAGAATGGAGCGGATGATAGCCGGCGAGGTAAGCGCCATGCTGGCCGCGGTGGATACGACCCCCGGCAAGCCGATCAGATCCGGAGATCTGGAAAGCCTGCCGGCGCCGGTTGCTCGCTGGCTGGCAAATTGCGGGATAATCGGCCGTCCGCCCATAAAAAGCGGTATGGTCAGCCAGCGGGCCAGACTGAAAATGAAACCTGAACAGAAGAACTGGTACAGGGCAGAGGCCGAACATTATTTCAGCACCGAGCCTCCGGCCTTTGTCTGGGCTCTCGACCTGAACCTGATGCCGCTGCTGGGCATCAAGGGCCGGGACAAGTTCAGCTCGGGCCGGGGTGAAATGCTGGTCAAGCTGTTATCAGCGATCAAGGTGATAGCTGAACAGGGCGCAAAACTGGATGAAGGCACCCTGCAACGCTACCTGGGCGAAATAGTCTGGTACCCGTCGGCGGCCCTCAGTTCCCATATCCGCTGGCAGGAGCTGGATGATTCGTCAGCCATGGCCGAGCTGGATTACAAGGGGACCCGCGGCAGTGGAATTTTTCATTTCAACGAACAGGGCGATTTCAGCAGTTTCAGCGCTCTGCGTTTCCTCGGTAATGACCCGGCCGCTGAAAGATATGAGTGGATCGTGACCGCGGAGGAATATACCGAGTTTTCAGGCATCAGGGTGCCCAGCCGCATGAGCGCCGCCTGGAAACTGGATGCAGGAGACTGGACCTGGCTGCAGTTGGAGATAAGCGCCATTGAATACGATTTTGGAACCTTGAAGGCTGACGGATAGAATCCGTCCGGGGGGAGGTGAACCGTGTACAACCGCCTGGTAAGTTCCTTGAAACCACTGGGGTTCAACTGGGTGACCGCTGATCCTTTTTTATTCTGTGTCCACCACCTGGATCGATATCCGGGAGGCAACGCTGAACTGGGGCCGGCTGCTTCTTTGGCCGGCCGCAACCTGGGCCAGGATTTCACGATCAAAGACGGCTGGCGCATGTATCACGGTGAGCGTATCCCGGGGTTTCCGGCCCACCCGCATCGCGGCTTTGAAACCGTGACCGTCGTTTTGCAGGGCTTTGTCGACCACTCGGATTCGCACGGCGCGGCCGGCAGGTACGGTAACGGAGACGTCCAATGGATGACCGCGGGATCAGGACTGCAGCATGCCGAAATGTTTCCCCTGCTGAAAAAGGAGGCCAATCCCCTGGAGTTGTTCCAGATATGGTTAAACCTGCCGGCCGCGCGCAAATTCGCAGATCCTTACTATTCAATGCTCTGGGCGGAAGACATTCCCATTTACCGGGAGCGGGACAGTTCGGGCAGGCTGACCGAAGTCACCGTAATAGCCGGTATGATCGGTGATAAAAAGGCTCCGGCCCCGGCGCCCGATTCCTGGGCCGCCGATCCGGTCAATGAAGTGGGCATCTGGCTGATAAAAATCGAGGCAAACGGCCGCTGGAAAATCCCGCCTGCATCCGCGGAAGTCAATCGCAACCTGTATTTCTACCGTGGCGCTGAGCTGAGTGTGGCCGGAATACCAATTCCCGGTTACCATGCCGTGGAACTTCTGGCCGACCAGGAGGCCCTGGTCGTGAACGGCGATGCCGAAGCCTTCATGCTGCTGCTGCAGGGAATGCCGATCAACGAACCGGTGTTTCAACACGGCCCATTCGTGATGAACAGCGCCGCGGAAATTCAGCAGGCTTTCCGGGATTACCGCCTGACCGGTTTCGGGGGTTGGCCCTGGTCCAACTTCGACCAGGTGCACGGAGCGGAGCGGGGCAGGTTCTCCAGGTATCCTGGCGGCCGCGAGGAGTTCAGATGATCTCGTTTTGTTTTTCAGTCCGGGCCGGCTTTTCTTCGGCCCGGAGATTGATATGAAACCAGGGGAGGGATGAATCCATGAAGAAAATATCGATCATGATGTTGATGATGTTCTTGTCGGCCTGGTGGCTGTGCGCTTCGGGACAGAGTCTTAAAAAGCTGGAAGGCATTGATTTTTCCCAGGTGAAGATAACGGATCGCTTCTGGAGACCGAAGATCGAAGTGGTGGTCAGTCAGGCCATTCCAGCCTGTATTCACCAGACCGAAACGGTCACTCCGAGGATCCGCAATTTTGAAAAAGTCGCCCGCGGCGCCGGGGAAAGGCACGAGGGCATATACTACGACGACAGCGACGTTTACAAGGCCATAGAAGCGATGGCCTACGCACTGCATTCTTTTCCCGACCCGGAACTGGAAAAAAAAGCCGATGAATGGATAGACAAGATCGTCGCCGCCCAGTTACCGGACGGCTACCTGTTCACCTACTATACCCTGAACAACCCGGAAGAGCGCTGGACGGACATGGAAAAACACGAAGCCTATTGCGCAGGTCACCTGATCGAGGCCGCGGTGGCTTACCATCGGGCCACCGGTAAAAGAAAACTGCTGGATGCGGCCATCCGCTTCGCCGATCACATCGATGCCGGGTTCAGGCAGGCCGGCCGGCCCTGGGTCCCGGGCCACCAGGAAATCGAGCTGGCCCTGGTGAAACTTTTCCGGGAAACCGGCAATGAAAACTACCTGGAACTGGCCGAATGGTTCCTCGACCAGCGGGGTCGCGGACTTGGCCGGGGCCGGATATGGGAAAACAACACTCATCCCGAATACTGCCAGGACCAGCTGCCGGTCAGGGAGCAGACCAAGATCACCGGTCACGCGGTCAGGGCCATGTACATGTACACCGGCATCGCTGATGTAGCCGCCATGAAGAACGACTCATCCTACCTGCCGGCCATGCGGGCCGTCTGGGAAGACGTGGTGCACCGCAACCTGTACCTGACCGGTGGTATCGGTTCCTCAGGCCGCAATGAAGGATTTTCCCGGGATTACGATCTGCCGAATGAAGATGCCTATTGTGAAACCTGCGCCTCGGTGGGCATGGTCTTCTGGAACCAGCGCATGAACTGGCTCAGCGGGGACGGCAAGTACATCGACGTGCTGGAACGCAGTCTCTACAACGGCGCCCTGGCCGGGGTGGCCCTGGACGGTAAAAAGTTTTTCTACGCCAATCCCCTGGCTTCCAGGGGAGGGCGCGAGCGCCGCGAGTGGTTCGGCACCGCCTGCTGTCCCTCTAACATTTCCCGACTGATAACCTCCCTGGGCAGTTACATCTACGGTCGAAGCGCCGATGAGCTCTGGATCCACCTCTACATCGGCAGTTCCCTGCAGACTTCCATAGCGCAAACCGAGCTGGATCTCAGCATGGAATCGGCCTTGCCCTGGCAGGGTCGGGTGAGCATCAGGATTGAGCCGAAAGAACAAGCCGTTTTCAAACTCAGGCTCAGGATTCCGGGCTGGACGCTCAACCGGGCCGTCCCGGGGGATCTCTACACCTTTGCCGATGAGTCCAAACCGGAAAAAACCGTGATCAAGATCAACGGCGATTCGGTCTCTTACCAGGTTGAAAACGGTTATGCAGTTGTTGAACGAGCCTGGAAGCGCGGTGACCTGTTGGAACTGGAAATGCCCCTGAAGCCCAGGAAAGTGAAAGCCCGGGAAGAAGTCGCTGAAAACCGGGGACGCCTGGCCCTGCAGTACGGACCGCTGGTTTACTGCTTTGAGGGCGAGGACAACGGCGGCAAGGCCTTCAGCCTGCTGATGGATGAGAAAGCGGTATTCAGCCCGGTGAACCATGCCGTGCTTCAGGAGCAGGTGCTGGCCC
Organism: uncultured Clostridia bacterium; assembly: GCA_964457225.1. Taxonomy (GTDB): domain Bacteria; phylum Acidobacteriota; class Aminicenantia; order UBA2199; family UBA2199; genus CAYWEM01. The sequence continues at coordinate 251,019 of CAYWEM010000002.1, read as the reverse complement.
TGCGGGGAACATTGCCGGTTTTCGGAATTTCTCCTGATGGGCGCTCGTTGCAGAAAACAAGGGCTGAAGCAACGGCGGTTCCGTATTACGCCTGGTGTAACCGCGGGCCGGGCGAAATGCAGGTCTGGCTGCCCCTGTTCATCAGGAATTTCTTCCTCTACTGAACGGGGCTGGGACGGACAAAAGCCTTATTTGAATACTTCCGAACCCCGGAAAGCCCTTTCCGGGGAAAAACTTTCCAGTACCCGCAGGTCTTCCGGACCCAGTTCATCGTTTACCATGCGGGCCAGCAGTTCGCCCAGGCCCGGTCCAAGCATGAATCCCTGGCCGCACATGCCCACGGCATTGATGCAGTTGTCGACAGCGGCGGCCCGGCCGACGATTGGAAAACCGTCCGGAGTCATCGGGTATTGACCGCGCCAGGTGCGGCGCACCTTGAGTGAAGCCAGCCTGGGATAGAGCCGTACCATGCGCCTGGCCACCTGGGGCAGGAAAAGCGAAGTGGAATCGTCATCGACTCCGACCATCGGGGGATGCGGGGTGATGCAGAAGACCACCTGGCCTTCACGGTTCTGGTAGAAATAGTAATTGAGTGAATCCTCCGAAGGCCGCATGTCCACTATCATCGGCTTGAAAAAGGGCTTGACCGGTTCGCTGATGGCTCCCTCGTGGTTGTCCGGAACCACCGGCAGGTCCAATCCCAGGTAACGGCCCAGTTGACGGGCGTCGTTGCCCGCGGCGTTTATCACCAGTCCGCATTCATGACGGCCTTTGTCCGTCAGCACCGCCTGTACCCGGCCGTTGGCGCTTTCCAGGCCTGTGACCTGCTCGGAAAAGGCATAACGGGCTCCGAGTTCCAGGCTCCTGAAGTAGAAGGCATTGATGGCCTCCAGCGGGGATGCACTGCCGTCTCCCGGTGAATAGGTCGCACCAAGCAGGTTTTCCCGGTTGATGCCGGGAACGAGTTCGGCGTATTCCTGCGGAGAAAGCCAGGAGATATCCAACCCGAAAGCCTGCTGGATTTCCAGCTGGCGCTTGAGTATAGCCTCGTCCTGCGGGCGGTAGGCCGGGAAGCTGTAACCGTGGGTCAGCCAGCCGATGTCGGTGCCGTGATTTTCCTGCCAGCGGGAAAAGATTTCAATACTGCGCAGGCAAACCCGGATTTTGCCGAAATCGGAATGCGTGGCCCGGATGCCGCCTATGGCCTTCTTGTTGTTTTCCTGGCCGGGGGAGGCGTGGCGGTCGATAACCAGTACTTCAATGCCCTTTTCGGCCAGGGCCAGGGCGGCCGGTACTCCGATCGAGCCGGCGCCGATGATGACGACGTCAGGATTTTTTGCCATGATCCTGTTCTCCTTGATCCATGCCGGCGAAAACGCCCAGGGGCACTTCGACGAACAAGGGTCTCTTGGTGTTCGGGGTTATTTTGTCCAGGGGGATGCCTTCTTCGCGGAAAAGGTTCCTGATCATGGTTTCGCAGGTTTTGGCCCCGCATGAACCCATGCCGGCCCGGGTGATGGCCTTGATCTGGTTGAAATCGGTGATCCCCGATCGGATCAGGCGGCGCACCTCTTCGACAGTGACCCGCTCACACAGGCAGATGTAGTTTTCATTTGTTTTTTCGACCGTTTTGATGTTTTTTTCCAGGGGGGCTGTATCAGCCTCGGTCTGTATCCGGAAGGAAACGATGTGCTTGGCGATTTTCGGGTCGGCCTTGAAGCGGACCAGCTGGGTGAGGCCGGCCTTGACTTCCTGCACGGCACTGACTTCAACACGTTCCAGGAGGCGGCCTTCAATGTCCACTGCTTCCAGCTGGTCACCTTTTTTTACGGGGTGATTTGATATCTCGTAGACCACTGTCACTTCGGGCCGGGCCGGATCACGGCGGTAATCGACCAGGGTGATGGCCAGGCCGGGGCAGATGGTCAGGCACTTGGTACAGCCCAGGCAGCGCCCCTTGAATTCGGGCAGGTCCATCAGGGGGTCGCCGGCGATCTTGATGGCCTCGGTAGGGCAAACCGTGGTGCAGGGATTACATGGTATTTCCTGCAGGCAGTGAATGATCGGCATTACGCCCTCTTCAGCGGTCGGAAAAACCTGGTCATGGACTTTTCCCGGATGGGCTTTGAGCGCTTCGGCCTTGCGGTACCAGTCTTCAGGTATATCCTGGTCACTGCGGCCCAGGAAGGAGGCGATTTTCAGGCCGCTGATGCGGCCGTTGAACATGGCTGAAGAAGCCTCGGCGATTTCCTCGGCATCGCCGCTGGAAAAAACAGGCAAGCCGGCTGTTTCAGCCTGCCTGGTGAATTCGTTGATTGAATCCAGGCCGACGGCTATCAACAGAGTGTCACAGGCGAAGGTTTTTTCCGTCCCCGGTTTGACTTGGAAACACCGGTCTATCTCGGCTATGGTCACCGCTTCCAGGCGGTCACGGCCGTGAGCTTCGGTTACCGTGTGCGAAGTGTAAATCGGAACCCCCAGCCGTTGGAGCTTGTCGGCGTGCACCTTGTAGCCGCCGCAGGCCGGCATGGCTTCAGCCAGGCCGACCACGGTGATGCCGGCCTGCAGAGCATGGTAACCGGCAATGAGACCGACGTTGCCGCCGCCGACGATGAACAGGCGGTTGGATGTGCGGACCAGGTCGCGGTTGACCAGGGTCTGGAAGGCTCCGGCTCCGTAAATGCCGACCAGGTTGTTGCCGGGAAAACGCAGGAACTTTTCCCTGGCGCCGGCGGTGTTCAGGATGACCGCCGCCTCGACCAGCCGGTAGCCGTCTTCGCTCAACACCCCGATACGGCGGTCTTTAAACACGTAGAGCACGGTGCTGTTCAACCAGATGGAGACGGACGGGCAGGCCTCGACTTCCCGGCTCAGCCGCCGGCCGATTTCATTGCCCCTGGTGCCGGCCTGGGAATCTTCCACTGAGCCGAAAAATTTGTGAGTCTGCAAAACCAGCTTGCCGCCCAGGATGTGCTTATCATCGACGATCAGGGTCTTTATACCCAGTCGTCCCAGTTCCAGGGCGGCCGAGAGTCCGGCCGGACCGCCGCCGATTACCAGCACATCAGTCTTTTCCAGGGGAACGGTCTCCTGGATCTGAGGCTGCCGGTCGACCGGCGGCAGTTCGGGCAATCCGTTCAATTCCTCGACGATCATGTTGGCCCTGACCGGAGTCATGCAGGACTTCACCGGCCGGCCGTTGGCGATCACCGTACACTTGGCGCATTGCCCGTTGGCGCAGTAAATCCCCTGGGCGCCGCCGTCCCTGGCATGACGGCTGAAAATGTGAATGTCGTTGGCCATCAGGGCCGCTGAGATGGTTTCACCATCACGGGCCTGCAGGGGAGTGCGGTTCCAGTAGAAAGTGATCGGCTCAAATTCCGCCACCGGCAATACAGGATGAACTTCGATACGTTTGTTTTTCTGGGCCTTACCCGGCCCCGGCTGGTTGTTTGGCATGAAAAGTATATAGCACAAAACTTTTCGAAAATCAACGAAGTACAAAAATAAGACCAAAATAGTTGACAATTATCCTTAACCGTGTATAATTTGACGGAGATGGTAAAACAATGAGCCTGCAAGCCCCGGCCTTTCCTGCCATGGAAGCAAATCCGCACCTGAGCGAACGGGAAAGAGAAATCCTGTCCGCCCTGAGCCTCAACGGCAGGCTGGGCCTGACCGCTCTGGCCGGCAGGCTGAAGCTCTCCAAGCAGGCGCTCAACTACCATCTCAAGAGCCTGGAACAAAAGGGCGTCATCAACGGTTTCCATGCCATCGTCGACGTACATCGCCTCGGCCTGGCTCACTTCAGGGTCTTCGTCAAGTTCCAGAACCTGGAACGCGAAAAAGAAGAAGAGCTGCTTATATTCCTGGCCAATTTGCCCCAGGTTTCCTGGCTGACCCTGCTGGACGGGGACTTCGACCTGGAGTTCGTGGTCTGGGCCGAAAGCGTACCGGCTTTCGCCGGGGTTTTCGAACAGATCAGTGACCGCTACGGCCGCTTTTTCCACGAAAAGTACTTTTCCCTGGCCACCACGGTCGAATACCTGCCTTTGCGCCTCAGTTCAAGGGTGTCGCCCGCTGAACCGATCATCAGCGGCGGATGCCCGAGCCCGTTCAATGCCGATGAACTGGACTGGAAACTGCTCGGCCTGCTCAACACCGATGGTCGCCTGGCCGCAACCAGGCTGGCCGCGCTTTGCCGCGCCCCCTTAAAACAAGTGCGCAAAAGATTTGAAGACTTATGCGCCGGCCGGATCATCCTGGGATTCGATTTCAAGCTCGATCATCGGCGTATCGGCCTGAGCTACCGCAAGGTGCTGTTGAAACTCCAGGATCCGGCTGAATCCAGGCTGGCCGCCCTGAGTTCATATCTGCGGGACCATCCCGAAGTGATATTCCTGGTGCGCACCATCGGAGCTTACGACTTCGAGTTCGAGCTGTTAAGCAGGTCCAACGAGGCTTTCTATTCCTTCATGAAGGATTTCCGCAGCCGTTTTCGGTCCGACATCAGGAGCCATAACTCGGTCATAGTACACCAGGAATTGAAGTTCGGCCGCCTGCCCTGAAACACCGCCCGATATTTCGGTTTTCAGGAAAAAACTTGACTTTTCCCGTTTTTTTTCATAATCATAGGCCATCAAGGAGAATCATGGATTCCAGCCCTGACCAGGAAATCAGGGGCCTGCTCGACCTGGCCCTGCGCATCGAAAAAAACGGGGCCTCTTTTTATCGCCGCTTGGCCGCCGGGACCATTGAACCCCGAGCCCGAAGCCTGTTCCTGGACCTGGCCGACCAGGAAGACGCCCACCACGCTTTTTTCGCCGGTCTCAAGGATGAAGAACTGCGCCGGGAATGGCCGGCCGGCCGGCGGGCCCTGGCTGAATTCGCCGACCGGGTTATTTTCGGTACTGAATGGGTTGAACGGGAAGCCGGCCTGCAGGCCGAAACCGCCCCGGCCCGGGATGATATTAAACGAGCCCTGTGGTTCGCCCTGCGCCGCGAGCTCGATTCCATTGTTTTTTACGGTGAATTACGCAAGCTCCTGCCGGCCGGGCCGGCCGCCAGCCTGGACAGGATAATCAGCGCCGAACAGGGCCATTACCAGGCCCTGGAAAAGATGATGAAAAGCCTTGACCAGCCCCGGCCAGGGCAGGCGGATTGAGGTAAAACAGATGGAAATAGCCCTGGTGCTGTTGATCCTGGTGGCGGCGGTGGTGCTCTTCGTCACCGAGAAGTTTCCCATCGACCTGGTGGCCCTGCTGGTACTGGGTGCGCTTTTGCTGACCGGCCTGGTCAGCCCCGACGAAGGCATCTCCGGATTCAGCAACCAGGCCACCGTGACCGTGGCGGCCATGTTCATACTAAGCGCCGGCCTGCAGAAAAACGGTGGCCTGGCCGCGGTGTCCGGACTCTTGTTGAAATACGGCCGCAGTCATGCCACGGCCATCCTGCTGATCGGCACCCTGGTCGGGGTGATATCGGCCTTTATCAACAACACGGCCGCGGTAGCGGTGTTCCTGCCCCTGGTCATCACCCTGTCGCAAAAAAACCGTATCCCGGCTTCCAAGATGCTGATTCCCCTGTCATACGCCTCGCAGTTCGGCGGGGTCTGCACCCTGATCGGTACCTCGACCAACCTGCTGGTAAGCTCCATCGCCGTGCAGAACGGCCTGGCCCCGTTTTCCATGTTCGAATTCTCCAGGCTGGGCCTGGTCATGGTGATTGTCGGCACACTTTACCTGCTGTTGTTCAGCCGCTGGCTGCTGCCCGACCGCGGCCGGCGCGAACTGGTTGAAACCTTTGAACTGGGGGAGTACATCGCCGAACTCCAGGTCATGGAAGGCGGCCCCCTGATCGGCAAGACCGTCCTGGAAACCCGTCTGGGCCAGGAGCACGACGTCACCGTGCTCAAGTTGATCCAGACGGACGGACAGGTGGTCTGGGTCCCCCTGCGCCAGCCCCTGCATGCCGGAGATGTTTTACTGGTGCGGGGAAAAATCAACCAGATCATGGATCTGAAGGAATCGGCCAGACTTGAACTGCATGCAGAAATGAAATTCGGAGACGCCGCTTTCCAGGAGGAAGGCCAAAGGCTGCTGCAGGTACTGGTGCCTCCGGCATCGAGATTGACCGGCCAGAACCTCAAGGAGATCGACTTCCGCAACCGCTACCAGGGCCTGGTACTGGCCGTCCAGCGCCGGGGGCGGCCGATCAGGGAAAAAATCAGTGATCTGCTGCTGAATGCCGGAGATATTCTGCTGTTGCAGACCAACCGGGCCGGTGCCCAAAAACTGCGCCGGGACGACAACTTCCTGGTGCTGAACGAGTCGGATTACGATTCCCGGACCAGAAAAAAAACTCCCCTGGTGCTGGGCATCATCGCCCTGGTCATCGCCCTGCCGGCCTTGAACATAATCCCCATCCTGGTCTCGGCCATCCTGGGCTGCCTGGCCATGGTCCTGACCCGCTGTCTGAGCATGGAAGAAGCCTATGAAGCCATAGACTGGAAGATCATCTTCCTGCTGGCCGGCATTCTCCCCCTGGGGATCGCCATGGCCAAGAGCGGCGCCGCGGCCTTCCTGGCCGGCCAGGCCGTCAACCTGGTCGGCGGCTGGGGTCCCCTGGCCGTGCTGGCGGTGTTCTATCTCCTGACCGCCCTGACCACCGAAACCATGAGCAACAACGCCTCGGCCGTACTGCTGGCCCCGATCGCCATCTCCACGGCCCTGGCCCTTGGGGTTGATCCCAAGCCCTTCCTGATGGCCATCACCTTTGCCGCTTCCACCAGCTTCGCCACCCCGATCGGCTACCAGACCAACGCCATGGTTTACAACGCCGGGGGCTACCGCTACACCGATTTCATCAAGGTGGGGCTACCGCTCAACCTGGTGTTCTGGATCATATCGATAATCCTGATTCCACGTTTCTGGCCTTTTTAGCGGGGAACATGTCTGAAAACGTCTTGTTTGCCTTTATCCTGACCCTGGTGGCCGGCCTGGCCACCGGTATCGGCAGTGCCATCGGCTTTTTCGCCAGGAAGACCAACACCCGGTTTCTTTCGGTGGCCCTGGGCTTTTCGGCGGGAGTGATGATCTACATCGCCATGGTCGAAATCTACGCCAAGTCCGGGGAAATGATCGCCGCCCGGGTGCCGGGCCGGGCCGCCGGCTGGCTGAATGCCGCGGCATTTTTCGCCGGCATCGCCCTGATCATGCTGATCGACCAGTTCGTGCCCGAATGGGAAAACCCCCACGAAACTCACCGGGTCGAGGAAATGGCCGGCCGACGCAGTACTGATCGCCGCGGCCTGATGCGGGTCGGCCTGATGACCGCCCTGGCCCTGACCCTGCACAATTTTCCCGAGGGCCTGGCCACTTTCATGGTCGCCTTGCACGACGCCCAGCTCGGCCTGGCCGTGGCCGTGGCCGTGGCCGTGCACAACATTCCCGAGGGTATCGCAGTGTCGATCCCTGTTTATTACGCCACAGGCAGCCGGAAAAAAGCCTTTTTCTATTCCTTCGCCTCCGGTTTGAGCGAACCACTGGGAGCCCTATTCGCCTATTTTTTCCTGGTCGGCATCGCCGGAGATCTCTGGCTGGGACTGATTTTTTCCGCGGTCGGCGGTATCATGGTCTTCATAAGCCTGGACCAGCTCCTGCCGGCGGCCCGGGAATTCGGAGAACACCACCTGGCCATCTTCGGCCTGGTCGGGGGCATGGCCGTAATGGCCGCCAGCCTGCTTCTGCTGCAGTGAATCCCGGGCTCCCAGGTGAACGGCCCGGTTTAACTCTCTCCTGCGAAGGAGTATAATTCCCCTGGACCTGATGGAGGGAAACATGAAAAAGATCGTATTATTATGCCTGCTTGCGCCGGCCCTGCTGGTCTCAAGCTCCGCCGGGCAGGATGCCGCAATTGAAGTCGAAGGTCGGATCAGCGCGGTGACCATGTACACGGACCGGGCCGCCGTGACCAGGGAAATCGAGGCCCAGGTGCCGGCCGGACTCCAGCAGTTGAGACTCGGCGGCCTGACCGCGGCTCTCGACCCCGATTCAATCCGCCTCAGCGGCCGCAGTGCCGTCGGCGCCAGGATCATCGGTTTCGCGATCAGCCAGGATTACCTGCCTCAGCCTCGCCAGGAGGAAATCCGGGCGCTGGAAAAGGAAATACTCGACCTGGAAAAAGAAATCGCCGCCCTGAAAGGTCAGCTCGAAGTGATCGCGGTCAAGGAGATATACCTGCGCCGGCTGGCCCAGGGCACGGGAACGGAAGCAGGGCGTGAAGTCCAGTCTGATCCCCAGACCTGGCCCAAACTGCTGGCTTTCCTGGGTACGGAATTGACTTCAGCGCTCAAGGAAAAGCTGGCCAGGCAATTCAGCCTGGCTGAAAACGAGCGCAAAGTGGAAACACTGCGCCGTAAACTGGCCGATATGGCCGCGCCCAAGCCCCAGGAGGGCCGGGCCCTGACCATAACCCTGGAAGCCCCGCAGGCCGGCAAGGTCAACCTGCAGCTCGTCTACCAGGTGCGCGGCGTCAGCTGGCGGCCGGTCTACACCATGCGGGCCCGGCCGGCTGAAAAAAAGCTGGAAATCACCCTGCTGGCCGAAGTGATCCAGCGCAGCGGTGAAAACTGGCGTCATGTCAATCTGACTCTCTCCAGCGCGGCCCCGGCCCGGGGCGCCGCCCCTCCGAAACTTCCGCCCTGGTACCTGGACATCAGGTCAACGCAACCCCCCGATGTACCGATGGAACAGGTCCGGATGAAAACGGCCGGGGCTCCAGCCAGGGAGGAGGCCCTGCTGGGCTCCGCCCCGGCGCCGGTCATGGAGGTGGAGAGCGCCCTGCTGGGCGAGCAGGGTGTTCACGTCACTTTCAACGCCCGCACTCCTTTCAGCGCGGCCAGTGACGGTACGGCCCGGCGGGTGCCCCTGGACAGCCGCACGGTCGAGGCCGAGTTCTTTCATTCCGCCGTGCCCAAATTGCGACCCGAAGCCTTCCTGGCGGCCCGGACCGCGCCCCGCCTGCCGTACCCCCTGCTGGCCGGGGAATGCCAGTTGTTCATGGACGATGAATTCGTGGCCAAGTCGAGGATTCCCACCTTGGCCGCCGGGGAGGAGTTCGTACTGCATTTCGGGGTGGACCGCCAGGTGCTGGTCAAACACGAGCAGATCGGCGGCCGCCGGGTGGCCCCGGTTTTCCTGGGCCGCAACCGCAAGCTCGAGCATTCCTACCGGATCAGCCTGGAAAACCTGCATAAAACAGAGATCAGCCTGGAGCTGAGTGACCAGCTGCCGGTCAGCCGGGATTCCAGGCTGGAGATCAAGTCGGTGGAGCTCAACCCCCGCCCGGACGGCAGGGAGGAAAACGGCCTGTTGAGTTGGAAAATGAAGCTGGCTCCGGGAGAAAAAAAGGAAATCAGCATCTCCTTCAGTGTCGAATTCCCCAAGGATCTGCAAGTCAGCGGGATATAAGAGGTTTCAGCCGATGAGCGCAGAAACAAAGACAAACACCCGGAATAAAACAACTGCAAAAAAGAACATCCAGCCGGGTAAAAGAGCTGATGAGATCGTTTCCGCCTCCAACCCGGGCCGTATCAGCGCGGTCACCGTGTACAGCGACCGGGCCGAATTGACCCGCGAACTGGAAACCGAAGTCGAGGAAGGACTGCAGGAGATAAGGCTGACCGGGCTCAGTGCGGCCATTGACCCGGATTCTATCCGGATATCCGGACGGGGTTCAGCCCAGGTTAAAATAATGGGGTTCGCCCTGGCGGTTGACTATCTCCCTGAACTCTGGCAGGCTGAAATAAAAACCCTGGAAAAGGAAACAAGCGCGCAAAGGGTGCGGCTTGAAGTACTGACGATCAAGGAGAGTTACCTGCGCAACCTGGCCCGGGGCGGAGGAGCGGCCGAGGATCGTAAGAACCCTCCTGACCGTGAAAACTGGGCGGATCTGCTTGGCTTCCTGGATGGGCACCTGGCCGGGATACTGGGCGAAAAGGCCGATCTGGAAATCGCTTTGTCCGAGAACGAAAAAAAACTGGAAGTCCTGCGCAAGAACCAGGCCGCGAACTCATCAAGGGAAGGCCGGGCCCTGGTTATATCCCTTGAGGCTCGAATGCCCGGCAAAGCCAGCATCCAGGTGCTTTACCAGGTGCGTGGAGCGAGCTGGCGGCCGGTTTACACCATGAGGGGCCGGCCGGCCGAAAAACAGCTTGAAATAACCATGATGGCCGAGGTGACCCAGAGAAGCGGAGAAGACTGGCATAACGTCAACCTGACCCTGTCCAGCGCGGCCCCGGCCTTGGGTGCCCAGCCCCCGAAACTGCGCCCCTGGTTCCTGGCTATCAGGCAGACTCCCTTTCCGGACGAAGAAAGGGATTTTGCCCGGGCCGCCGGGGATATGATTGCGCCGGGACTTGCCCAGGGTTTGGCAGTCATGGAGGTGGAGAGCGCTCTGCTGGGCGAGCAGGGTGTTCACGTCACTTTCAACGCCCGCACTCCTTTCAGCGCGGCCAGTGACGGTACGGCCCGGCGGGTGCCCCTGGACAGCCGCACGGTCGAGGCCGAGTTCTTTCATTCCGCCGTGCCCAAATTGCGACCCGAAGCCTTCCTGGCGGCCCGGACCGCGCCCCGCCTGCCGTACCCCCTGCTGGCCGGGGAATGCCAGTTGTTCATGGACGATGAATTCGTGGCCAAGTCGAGGATTCCCACCTTGGCCGCCGGGGAGGAGTTCGTACTGCATTTCGGGGTGGACCGCCAGGTGCTGGTCAAACACGAGCAGATCGGCGGCCGCCGGGTGGCCCCGGTTTTCCTGGGCCGCAACCGCAAGCTCGAGCATTCCTACCGGATCAGCCTGGAAAACCTGCATAAAACAGAGATCAGCCTGGAGCTGAGTGACCAGCTGCCGGTCAGCCGGGATTCCAGGCTGGAGATCAAGTCGGTGGAGCTCAACCCCCGCCCGGACGGCAGGGAGGAAAACGGCCTGTTGAGTTGGAAAATGAAGCTGGCTCCGGGAGAAAAAAAGGAAATCAGCATCTCCTTCAGTGTCGAGTTCCCCAAGGACCTGCAGCTCAGCAACGGTCTTGACCTCAGCTGAGCCGCGCTTTCGAATTTGACCAAAACAGTCTGATGATTTATCATCTGAAAGAACAAGCAAAGGAGGTAACATGCTCGTAACTTTAAGTAAACTGCCCTTTGAGCCCGCTGAACTGGAACCCCATATCAGCGCCCGTACTTTCGAGTTTCATCACGGCAAGCATCACCAGGCTTATGTCGACAACACCAATAAACTGATCGCCGGCACCGAACTGGAAAAAGCCGACCTGGTAACCATCATCAAGAGCGCCTCGGCTTCACCGGCCAGCAGCGGCCTGTTCAACAACGCCGCCCAGGTTTACAATCATGCTTTCTACTGGGAATGTCTGCGGCCCGGCGGAGGCGGCCGGCCCTACGGGAAAATAGCCGGGATGATCGAAACTGATTTAGGTGGCTATGACCAGTTCGCGGCCGAATTCAAAAATGCCGGGATCACCCAGTTCGGCAGCGGTTGGGCCTGGCTGGTCCTGGACAACGGTAAACTTCGTATCGTCAAGACCGCCAATGCCGACACTCCGCTGGTTCACGGCTTGAAACCCCTGCTGACGGTCGACGTCTGGGAGCATGCCTATTATCTTGACTACCAGAACCGCCGGCCGGATTACCTGCAGGTCTTTATCGACAAGCTAATCAACTGGGATTTCGTCAACGGCAATCTCGGCTGATTCTTTCCTTTTTTTGCCGAAAAGACCGGCCAGGTCAAAACCGATGCCGGCCGTCAGGCTCGGGCCACCGACCAGTTTTTTTTCGCCGGCGTAATCGGCTTCACCCCGGGAATAACGCAATCCCAGGTAAACGAGCAAAAGTTCGGACGCCTGCCATTCCAGGTCGAAGCCGGCACAGAAACCGAAAGAGTTCAAGCTGACTTTTTCCTGGAAACCCGTTTCCTCGAGAAAAAACTGCTTCACACCAGCCTGGAGCACGGCCCGGCTTTTTCGACTCAAGGGCACCGTGGTGCCGATTCCGCCGCTGAAGGCCAACTGGCGATACTGTAATTCTTCCTGTAACTGGGGGATTTCTCCGCTGGCGGCCAGGTAATCGCCGGCCAGCCAGAAATGCAGGAAATCACCGAAGGGAATTGAGGCCCGGGCTTCGAAAACCGGGACCACCTGTCCGTATATGTCCCGGAAATTACCTTCCGTCGGCCTGTTCAGGCCGGCGCCCAGTTTCAGGTCCAGGGCCGCCAGGCCGGAGACCAGGGTCAGGATCATCAGGAGCGGGAGGATTTTCTTGACTTGTTTCATTTCAGCCTCCGTTTGTTTTACAGAACCAGGTCATTGGAGACGGCCAGCAGCCTGCCCTGGGAGTCGTAGGCGGCGATGCGGTAAACGTAGGAAACGTTGGTTTCCAGGAACTTGTCGAAAAAAGCGTGACTGCCGGCAACGACCTCAGCGCCCCTGATCACTGCCACCTGGCTGAAGGATGAACCCGGTCTTTTACGGTTCAGCACGTAACGCTCGACCTGCATGGGTGCTTCTTCGCGCCTGCGCATGACCAGGGCCGCGTAGTCCTTTTTCAGCAGCCAGCCGGCGGCGCTTTCCCGGCTGCCCTGCAGGGTCAGGACCAGGGGAGCCCGCAGGGCGTTTTCGGCATTTAGCAGGCGGCCTTCAACGACCTTGTCCCGCAGGCCGGCCAGTGATTCGGCGCCTGAATACAGCCGGCTCAGCCTCTCCAAGGCGTTATCCGAGCTGTGACGGGCGGCCAGCAGGCCCAGGACTCCGCTGACGTGGGGGGTGGCCATGGAAGTGCCCTGGTAATAATCGTAATCTGCCGGACGGTAAACCAGGGTGACCAGGGCCGGCTGAATGGACAGCAGGAATTCTCCGTCTTCCAGGGAGAGGGAAACCGTGGTCAGGTGGGCACCGGGTTCACCCAGGGTGCCGCTGAACAATCCGGGCTCGTTGTTGAAGATGATCACTCCGGCCGCTCCTGCCGCCCGGGCATTGGCGACTTTTTCACTGAAAAAAATCTCGCCGCGCCTGATCAGGGCGATATTGCCCTGGACCTGGGCCGGGAAATCACCGGACCACAGCCCGAGTCCGCAGTACACGGCCAGGCCGGTTATGCCGGAAATGCCGGTCAGGGGGGCATAGGTCATGGCCCGGGCTTCCAGGTTGCGGTCGGCCTGGTTTACGTAACTCTCACTGCCCTGGCCGGTCGGAACCGTGGAAAGAATGCTCTGGCCGGGAGCGGCCAGGTGCACGCTGTTAGTGCCGAAGTTGGAAAATGAGGCCAGTTGGTCGTTCTGATTGACGGCCGCCACCGAGATCACATTGGCCAGGTTGTAGCCGGCCGGGTATTCCGGCCTGGCGTCGTTGTCGTTGCTGTCGTTGCCGGCGGCAGCCACGAAGATGATGCCGGCCCGGCCGGCGGCCTCGATGGCTTTCAATTCCAGGCTGTTGAAGGGTCCGCCGCCGTAAGAAGCGTTTATGGCCACCAGGTTGACACCGTAATTCTCTTTCATCATGACGGCGTACTCGATGGCCTCGATTGAGTCGGCATCGTAAATGTATCCGTCTTCACTAAAGGCCTTGAGGGTCATTATCCGGGCGTTCCAGTTGACTCCGACCACGCCGCGGCCGTTGTCGCCGACTGCGGCGATGGTTCCGGCCACGTGAGTGCCGTGGCCGTCCGGGTCCATGGGCCGGGAGGGATCGGCTCCGGGGTAGGGGGCGAAATCGTAACCGTGAACGTCGTCCACGTAGCCGTTGCCGTCATCGTCGATGCCGTTCCCGGGAATCTCGGCGCTGTTGGTCCAGAGATTGGCCAGCAAATCTTCATGGAGCAGGTCGGTGCCGGTGTCTATGACCGCCAACACCACTTCGGCACTGCCGGTGCTGATATCCCAGGCGCTCTGGGCGCCGATGCGCCGCAGGCCCCATAATCTTGGCCAGAGCGGATCGTTGGGGGTGCGCAGCAGGCGCTTGCCGTAATTCGGCGAGAGTGCGATCACCCTTTCGTCCCGGGACAAGATGTTCAGCAGGGCCTGGGTTGAAAGAGTTTCCGAACGCAAATGGGCCACGGTCATACCGGCGCGTCGCGACAGGGAGCGGTATACCCGACCTACGGCCAGGCCCGGGTCCAGCCTGGTCAGAATTTCCCTTGTTTCAGCGGCATCAACGGCAAAAGCCGCCAGTACTTCGCCCTCGCGCAGAACCGCGCCCGGAACTACCGCGGCGGCTATCAGTTCCTGGTTAGCTTCGTATTGAGCGGCGACACTCAAGGGACAGCTCAGTATGAGCAGCAGGATCAGTCCGGGAACTACTTTCAGGAATTGATGCTTGGTCATGGTTTTCCTCCGGCAATCTTCCGGATTATAGCACAGGGCTGGTCCTCTTGCTAAGCGGGCCGTGCTCTTCATTCAAGCTGAATTCATTCGGCCCAGTTGTTTTTTATTTGCCTGAGCAGGGGCAGGCCGGCCAGCAGGAACAACAGGGCCAGGCCGATAAAAGCTCCGGAAAGCGGTGCTTTTTCTGCGGCCAGGCCGAAAAAAGGAGCGGTCAGGGCATAGGCCAGCGACCGGCCCATGCTGGCCAGGGAAAGCACCGTGGCCCTGGTGTCGGAAGAAGTCCGGCGGTTGATCTGTTCCAGCAGCAGGGGAATGGCCAGGTTCCAGAGCAAAGGATGCAGCAGGACCAGGGGGATCATCCAGGCACTGGGAAAGACCCCGGCCAACAGCAAAATGGGGACCAGGGCCAGTGAACAGGCTACTGTCATGCTTCCGCCGAACAGGCTGGAACTCTTTACCGCCAACCTGGCCCCCCAGGCGCCTGAAAACTGGAACAGCGTGAAGAATAGGCCATAGAACCACAACGGCAGTCCGGCCTGTTGCAGGATGAGAAAATAGGCCCAGAGAGCGATGATGCTGACTGCGCCCAGCAGGGAAAAATAGAGCAGGTAGGGTCTGAGGGTTCGGTTTTTCAAGGAAGCAAGGCAGATCTGCAATATCCCGCGCATGGCATTGCCCCGGGGCCGACAGACCCGTTCCGGTTCCAGCAGGGCCAGAGCCAGGGGGATCAGCGGCAGGAAGATTATGAAATTGATCCAGAAAGGCAGGCGCATGGAAAAGAAAGCCAGGCCGGCCCCCGTGATGGCGGCCAGGCCGGTGCTGAAACGGGAGTATTGCTGGCCGCGGGCTTCAATGCGGCTGTACTCAGGTTCCCGGCCCAGCGAAACCAGGGAATCGTAGAGCAGTGCCGAGTCACTGCCGGAACGCAGGCTGACGCCGACGGCCAGCAGGAATTCAGCCAGCAGGAAACCCTCAAGACTGGAACTTGCCGCGTAGACCAGCAAGCCGGCCGGGTAAAAAAATGAGGCCAGGACCAGGGTTTTGCGACGGCCGATGACATCGGCCAGGTAGCCTGAAGGCACCTCGGCCAGCAGCACGGTCAGGGCAAAAACCGATTGGGCCAGGTAAAAGGAAGATATGCCGAGGCGGTTCAGCTGGAAAAAAGGAATCATCACGGGGGCGATCAGCAGGAATTCAGCCAGCAGGTGCTGGCCGAAAAAGAGCTTGACGTTTCTCCGCAGTGTTTTCATGAGGCTGATTATACACCCGCCGCCGGCCGGAAAAACCTTATGCAAAAAACCTGTATCATCCTGCTCTTGACAAATGAGTGCTGAAGGATTAAATTGCCGCTGATGCGCGCTGAAGAAACCAACTGCAATAAAGGAGCATGCATGCCGCAAGAAGCTTCTCTTCAACCTGAATCCTCTCTTTCCCAACTGGCCTTCCAGCATCGGCGCTTCATAAGCACCGGTTCAATGATCCTGGGCATCATGCTCATGGAAATCTTCGGTGACCGGACCGGCTGGCTTAACTGGAGTATCGGCCTGGGCCTGGTGTTTTTGGGCCTGGCCTACCGGGTTCGCGCCGCCGCTTATTTGCTGGGCCGCCACGTGGTGACCCGGATCGAGGCCCGGGCCCTCTGCATCGCCGGACCCTTCGCCCGGGTGCGCAACCCCCTCTACATCGGCAATTTCATCATCGGGCTGGGCGTGGCCCTGGCCCTCAACCAGTGGTACTGCTACCTGATTTTCGCCGTTGAATTCAGCCTGATGTACGCCCTGATAATTCCCTACGAGGAAAAGTTCCTGGCCGCAACATTTGGAGCGGCTTACGAAAAGTACCGGGCCGAGGTCAAACGCTTCATGCCCCGGTTTAAGCCTTACGGGGAAAGCTGTGACGTCAGTCCCGATTACCGCTCGGCCCTGCGCGGGGAAAGCCTGCACCTGGCTGTCCTGATAGTTGCTTTCGCCATTTTTTATTTTCTTTTCATAGCCTGAGCCCCGAATTTGCAATCACAATCTTTAAGGGAAACTCATACTTGACATTCCAGGCCCTCCCGGGTGATCATTGACCTTATAAACCCCTGTATTCAGCGGAGGCGTCATGAAATGCCGCAAAGCAATAAATATTATCGTACTACTAACACTAATGCCGATTATTAGTTCTGGAAAAAGAATTGACTTCCCGGCCGTTACCGGGTTCGAACTGGAACGCTACCTCGGGATCTGGTACGAAATAGCCCGTTTGCCCAATTCTTTCGAAAAAGACCTGATCAGGGTCACGGCGCAGTATTCCATGCGCCCGGACGGTTTGGTCAGAGTGCTAAATCGTGGGGTAAGACCACGGGACGGCCGCCAAAAACAAGCTGTGGGCCGGGCTAAGTTTGCCGGCGAACGGGACAGGGGGCACCTGAAGGTTTCTTTTTTCGGACCCTTTTTTGCCGATTACATCATCATGGAATTGGGCCGGGAATACGAATACGCCCTGGTGGCCGGTGGATCAGCCAAATATCTCTGGATCCTGGCCCGCAAGCCTGTTATAAGTGACGAATTGCGTGACAATCTGTTAAAAAGGGCCGCTGAACTAGGTTTTCCAGTGGAACGTCTTTATTTCGTTCCGCAGGAATGAAACCGGGCCCGGGAGAAAGCAATTAATGAAAAAAGGCCCCGAACTGGTCAGGGCTCTTTGGGCCGTACACCTGGCCGTTTTCCTGTTCGCCTTCGCCGGGCTCTTTCCCGCCTGGATCGCCTTGCCGGTGCCGCTGGTGGTGTTGGGCCGCACTTTTTTCGCCGCCCTGGGCCTGGGCCTGTACTTCGCCTGGCGGGGAAAAAACCTGCCGGCCACCAGCCTGATCGAAAAAAAACTGCTGTTCGGCGGGGGATTCCTGCTGGCGGTCACCTGGGTGACTTTTTTTCTCTCCATCCGCCTGAGTTCGGTGGCCCTCGGCCTGCTGGCCCATTCGACTTTCCCGGTATTCACCGTCTGCCTGGAACCCCTGTTGTTGGGTAGCCCCTTTTCCCGGCGAAATCTACTGCTGGCCCTGCTGCTGCCGCTCGGAGTATACCTGCTGGCTCCGAGCCTGGATTGGCATGACGCCGCTTTCCGGGGGATTCTCTGGGGCGTTTTTTCCGGGTTCACTTTCGCCCTGTTGACCATCATCAACCGCCGCCTGGCCGGGGGCCTGGGCGGAGGCTGGATCGCGGCCTGGCAGAACGCTGCGGCCGCCCTGCTGCTGCTGCCGTTCTTATTCCTGCTCGATTATCCGGCACCGGGTATAAACGATATCATTTTACTGGTAGTGCTGGGCCTGTTCTGTACCGCCCTGGCCCATTCGCTTTTCAACGGGGGATTGCGTTTTATTTCCGCCCAGGCCGGCGGTATCATCGCCCTGCTCGAACCGCTGTACGCCGTTGTCCTGGCCTTTCTGCTGTTGGGCCAGAAACCGGCCGGCCGCACCTTGCTGGGCGGCGCCCTGATCCTGGCCATTGCCCTGGCCGTCACCCTGCGACCCGAATCTCAGGAACCTTGAAATCATCTATTTCAGCTTTATACGGTTTTTGATTCTTTTGCCGGAAATGAACCATTTTGCTAAAATGATGCTTGATGTCTATTAATACGGCCGACAGGCAAAGGAATGGGGGCAAACAGGTCGTTCCCGCCCGGGTCATCGCCGTGGCCGGGGCCGGCGGTTACGTGGGCCGGGCGCTATGCCGCGCCCTGGTTGCTTCATACCGGGTCATCGGCCTGACCCGCCGGCCGGAGCATCCGGACATTCCCGGGGTGGAATGGCGTATCTGTGACATCTTCTCGGCCCTGGAATGTGAAAGCGCCCTGGACGGTGTGGATACCGGCGTTTACCTGGTCCACTCGATGCTGCCTTCGGCCCGCCTGACCCAGGGAAATTTCCAGGATATGGACCTGATCCTGGCCGACAACTTCGCCCGGGCCGCCTCCCTGAACGGGCTGAACCGGATCATCTACCTGGGCGGTCTGCTGCCGGACCTGCCCCGAGCCCGGCTTTCACGTCACCTGCACAGCCGGCTGGAAGTGGAAAGAGTGCTGGGATCACGGGATATTCCGCTCACCGCCCTGCGGGCCGGCATAGTCATCGGCGCTCACGGTTCCTCATTTGCCATTCTGCGCAACCTGGTCAAGCGCCTGCCGCTGCTGCCCTGTCCGCTCTGGGGCCGCTCGAAGATCCAGCCGGTGGCCCTGCACGACCTGGTGGAAATCTTCAAGTACTGTCTCGAGCACCCGGAAACGACCCGGGGCAGCTTTTCCCTGGGCGGTCCCCAGGTCATGACATACCGGGAACTGCTGGAATGCACGGCCCTGGTGCTTAAAAAAAAGCGCATCTTTTTCAACCTGCCTTGGCGCGGCTCATTACTCTGCAAGATCATACTGCGCCTGGTCACCGGAGCGCCCCTGGCCCTGGTCTCACCCCTGGTCGAAAGCATGGCCTGCGACATGAGGGCCGGAGACCGGAGCCTGCAGCAGGCGGCCGGGCAAAAGGGGGCCACGGTGGCCCGGGCCGTGACCGCGGCCCTGGATGAGGAGGCCGGGGAGAAACGCTCCTTCAGAAAGATTTTACCCGGGGCTCCGACCGCCTACGATGTACGCTCGGTCCAGCGTCTGCCCCTGCCGCCGGGCCGCCGGGCCGGCCAGGTGGTGGAAAGATACCTGGCCTGGCTGGAAGAGATCAGTCGGGGCCTGCTGAAATGCCGCCGGGACGGTCAGGGCGGCGTCAGGATCGAGTTCGGTGTCGGCCGGGCCAGGCTGAGCCTGCTCGAACTGAGTTTCAGCCCGGAACGCAGTCCGGCGCCGGACCGCCTGGTTTATTTCATCAGCGGGGGTATCCTGGCCAGGAAAATCAACCCGCCCAGCCGCAGGCCGCGCCTGGAACTCCGCGAGGTGCCCGGCACTGAATCCCTCTTGCTGGCGGTGCACGACTACCGGCCGGCCCTGCCGCCTTTGCTTTACCGGCACACCCAGGCCAGACTGCACCTGCTGGGCGCCCGCTGTTTCGCCCGCAGACTGAGGAAGGAAATGAAGGCTATTGACCGGACCGGCCGGGTTGGGTAGAATAATCTGCGAGTCATTGCAAGGAGAAAAAACCAGCATGAAAGATTTTGCCTCAACAAAAACCGCCGCCAACCTGATGAAATCATTCGCCGGGGAATCCCAGGCCCGCATGCGCTATACCTTCTACGCCAAGCAGGCTGACAAGGAAGGATTCAAACAGATCCGGGAGCTTTTCCTGGAAACCGCCGAAAACGAGCGCATGCACGCCAAGCTGTTCTACAAGCACCTGGTGGAGAGGGTCAATGAGACCATGGTACCCATAGAGGCCTCCTATCCGGTGGCCCTCGGTGACACTGCAGCCAACCTGGCCGCCGCCGCCGCCGGCGAACACGAGGAATGGAACGATCTCTACCCGGCCTTCGCCGAGGAAGCCGAGGCTGAAGGCTACCCGGAGATCGCCCGCACCTTCAGGCTGATCGGCCTGGTCGAGAAAAGGCACGAAGATCGCTACCGCAAGTTGCTGGCCAACGTCAAAGAAGGCACCGTGTTCCGAAAAGATGGCAAGGTGGCCTGGAAGTGCCGCGAATGCGGTCACGTGCTGGAAGCGGCCTGCGCCCCTGAAATATGCCCGGTCTGCGATCATCCACGTGGCTATTTCGAGGTCTACTGCGCCTGTTATTGAAGCAGGGAGTCGGGGGCCGGCAGGCCGAAAAGGTTGAAGATGAAGGCCCGCAGGTCGTGAATTGAATTGACCGCCGCTGTTTCCGGCGGCCGCGATGAATAGAAAAAAGCGTTTCCCTGGCTGTGCATGCCGGGCAGGGGACTGGGGGAGCTTTCCAGCCGGGCTGAACTGCCGGCGCGCAGTTCCTGGCCGGGTGCCGGAATCAGGAGCAGGTCTGCCGCCCGGGACAGCAGGGGGCCGTGGTAGATTTCCCCGGCTGTGTAGACCTTTTCGACCACCTTTCGGCCCTCGATCCGCAAGTCAGTGAAGAACTGCGCCAGTTCGCGGCGCAGGGCCGGAAGATCTGCACTCCTCACCGGCCCGCCGGGGAAGCGCTCCAGGTTGTTGATGAAAATCCTGGCCGGATCCAGGGCGAAGGCCCGGCTGTGGGGAAGCATTGTTTCCAGGTGGCGCGATTCACGGTCGCGGGAAGCGAAATAGCCGTGTTTTTCCAGGATGGGCTGCAGGTAGACTTCCCGTTGTTTACGGCAGAAGCCGTGATCGGAAAGGATCATGACTTCCAGGCCCGGCTTACCTGCGGCCAGGTCCAGCATCCGGCAGGCGGCCCGGTCAACGGCCCGGTAACTGGCCAGGAAATCGGCCCGTAAGGGGTGATCTTCTTCCTCGAAGGCATCGTAGAAGAAGTGATTCAGTCGGTCGGTCTCGGTGAATACCAGGGTGAAAATATCCCATTGTTCACGTTGCCAGAGGATTTCCGCCAATTGCAGGCGGGCCTGCAGTACTGTGCTTAATTCAGCCAGGAATTCCTGCTTGCGGTTCCGGCCCTTGTCGTTGTCAGGCTCGGTGCGATAGCCGAGATCACGCAACAGGGGCAGTAAAGCGGCCGGGTAAACTGAGCGTTCCAATTCCGGGGCCACGAAGCCCGAGACCAGCACACCGGGAAAGGGGCGGGCCGGGTAGGTGCCCGGCAGGTTGATGACCACCGAGCGCTTGCCGCCGCGACCCAGCTCGTCGAAAAAAGTGGGCCGCGCCAGGTCGCTGAAATTGGGAAAACGGATTTTCAGGCTGCCCGGCTCCAGGTCGACGAAGCCGTAAATTCCGTGGTCTCCGGAGTCGCGACCGGTCATGAAACCGGCCCAGGAAACGGGTGAGATGGCAGGCAAGGCCGCGGCCATTGGTGTCATAAAACCGTTTTCCAGGCGCGCTTGCAGGCCCGGGAAGAGCAGGCGGCCGCCGGCACCCCTGATCATCTCCAATGACACTCCGTCCAGTCCGATGATCAGCAGTTTGTCACAACCGGGGCGCGGTTGGGTCATGCGACAACGCTCAGCTCAGGAGCGGTCATGGATCAGTATGTTCTTGGGCACGACCATGCGGCTGGAATAGGACAGGCTGGTCAGCAGGATCACCGCTCTTTCCTGGTCGGAAAGCTCCTCGACGAAAATGCCCCGCCAGCCGTCGAAATCGCCCTCGTCTATCCTGATCGGGTCTCCGCTGTTGAAGGGCCGGGTTTTTTTCTGCAGACTGACCACCCCGTCCTTTTCCCGTTCGCGGATATCCCGGATTCTACTGTCGGGAATGCTCAGCAGGCGGTGGCCCTGGCCCAGCAGGGTCTTGACCCCGCGGGCATAGCGAACGGCCCGGTAATGGGTGTCCGTGTCGAAGCGGGCGAAGAGGTATCCGGCGAACAGGGGGCTCAGGATTTTCACCTTGACCCGGTGTCTTTTTTCATCCTTCAGGTAGAGGGGCAGGTAAACTTCCAGGCCCAGGGCGGCCAGCGAATCACGGGCCAGGGCTTCCTGGCGCGGCTTGCTCTGCACCACGTACCATTCTTTTTCGCCCTGGTTTTCCATGCCCGTATCTTAGGCCAGGCCCCCCGCCAAGTCAAGCCTTGGGGCCAGCCCGTCAACATTTGACATAATGCGGAAACAAAGCCGGAGACTGTAGTTTTTCGCTTTTTGCGGCAAACAAACTGGGCTGTTTGACTTTAATCGCCTGAATGCCTATATTGATCTGGCTGGCGATTCAGCAAGCAGACCGCCGGAAAGGCAGGAAAAAATGAGAAGAAAAGACCGTTCCCTGACCAGGGAAGAAACAATCGCCGTGTTGAGCGACGGCCGCATTGCCCAGGTCGCCTTTGTCGATAACGGCCAGGCCTACATCGTCAGCATGAATTACGGCTTTGCACCAGACAGCGGGCCAATCAGGCTTTATTTCCATTCAGCCGTCAGCGGCCGGAAAATCGATTGCCTGCGGCAAAATCCCGAGGTCTGCTTCACCGTGGCCCTGCCTGATGCGGAAGTTTACGGAGAGGGGAGTCAGGCCTGCACTTACGGGCTGAAGTACCGCAGTGTAGTCGGTTACGGCCGGCTGAGAATCGTGACAGATGAAACTGAAAGAATAAGTGGCCTGAACCTGTTGATGCGCCAATGCACCGGAACGAGCGAGTGGACTTACGATGCAAAAACCCTGAGAAACACCACGGTCAGCTGCATTGAAGTTCGGAGCATATCCGGCAAGAGCCTGAAATGACCGCTGCCGGCCCCAAACCGGACCCGGCGTCGCCGGGCATCCCAAAGTCCATGGATCGATGGAAATTCGACCACAGCTATGCCCGTCTGCCGCAAAACTTTTTCGTCGCGCTGAAACCGGTGCCGGTCAGTGCGCCCCGCTTGGTGAAATTCAACTTCAGACTGGCCGAAGAGTTGGGTTTGAACACCCGGAGCCTGAGCGATGAAGACCTGGGCGCGGTATTTGCCGGCAATCGCCTGACCGCGGGCATGTTCCCCCTGGCCCAGGCCTATGCCGGGCATCAGTTCGGTCACTTTACCGTGCTGGGGGATGGGCGTGCCCTGCTCCTCGGAGAAATCATCGATCCGGCCGGCCGCCGTTTCGACCTGCAGCTCAAGGGCAGCGGCCGCACTCCCTTTTCACGGAACGGAGACGGCCGGGCCCCCCTCGGCCCCATGCTCAGGGAGTACATCGTCAGCGAAGCCATGACCGCCCTGGGTATTCCGACCAGCCGCAGCCTGGCTGTGGTTGCGACCGGGGAGCCGGTTTTCCGGCAAAAGCCCCTGCCCGGGGCCGTGCTCACCCGGGTGGCCGCCAGCCACATCAGGGTCGGCACCTTCGAGTACTTCGCCGCCGCCGGGGATGTCGCCTCGCTCAGGATCCTGGCAGATTACACCCTGGAAAGGCATTATCCCTGGACCGGGAAAGCGGAGAACAAGTACTGCGCCTTCTTCCGGGAAACCGCCCGGCGGCAGGCGGAACTGCTGGCCGGCTGGATGCTGGTCGGTTTCATCCACGGGGTCATGAACACGGACAACATGAGTGTCGCCGGCGAGACGATTGACTACGGTCCCTGCGCATTCATGGACGAATACCACCCGGAAATGGTATTCAGCTCTATTGACCGTGACGGACGCTACAGTTTCGCCAATCAGCCGGGCATTGCCCGCTGGAACCTGGCCCGCTTCGCCGAGACTTTGCTGCCGGTGATAAGGGCGGCGGGACTGGACGAGAAAAAGTCCCTGGATGCCCTCAACACTTCACTCGAGTTTTTTTCAAACCATTGCCGGGAAACCTGGCTGGCCGGGATGTGCCGCAAGCTGGGCCTGCCTTCATCAAGGGGACGGCGGCGGGACGAGGCTGAAAAACTGGTGACCAGGTGGCTGGAACTGCTGGCCCGATACGGAGCGGACTATACCAACAGCCACCGGGCCCTGGCCGATTACTGCGCCGCGCAGGAGCAGGATCACCCTGATCCTCTCGGCAGTTTGCCGGTCGCTGAGCGGGCTCTGTTTTCACGCCCGGAGATGACTGGATTGCTTCTCGAGCGGGACAAGCAGATAAAAACAGGTAAAAACAAAAAGAAACAATCGAGCGAAATGAAAACGCGCAACCCGGTCTACATTCCCCGCAATCATCGGATTGAAGCCGCAATCAGCAAGGCGGAGGCTGAAAATGACTTTACTCTGTTCGAGGAGCTTTTGCGCGTGCTGAGTGATCCCTTCAACCTCTCTCTGCCGGAATACACCAGACCGCCCCGGGAACACGAGCGGGTCCGCCTGACCTTTTGCGGCACCTGAAAACCGGGCCTGCGGAAACAGCGCCAACCGTCAACTGGAAAGATTTCCTCCCGGCCTCATTCGTATTTCTGCCAATCCGGCTTGTTGGCGTACACCCAGCGGTAGTATTCATGACGCTGGAGTCCGGCGGCCGCTTCTTCATCGAGAATCACTATGGCATGGGGGTGAAGCTGGAGGGCTGAAGCAGGCACCATGCTGCTGACCGCTCCCTCGATCATTTGCCGCACTGCTTCGGCCTTGCCCGCCCCGAAGGCCAGCAACAGGCAGGTCCGGCTCTCCAGGATGGTGCCGACACCCATGGTGATCACGTGGTGGGGCACTTTTTCACCCTCGGGAAAATGCCGGGCGTTGTCCCGGAGCGTTTCCGCGGTCAGGGTCTTGATGCGGGTGCGTGAAGCCAATGAGGACCCGGGTTCGTTGAACCCGATATGGCCGTCGGCACCGATGCCCAGCACCTGCAGGTCAATCCCTCCGCCGGCCCTGATGGCGCCTTCGTACTGGCGGCAATGATCGGCCACATCCGGGGCCAAACCGTCGGGGATGTGGACGCGGTGCGGCCTGATGTTGATTTGATCGAAGAAATTGCGTCGCATGTAGTAATTGTAGGAAGCAGGGTGGTCGGGGCCCAGGCCCAGGTACTCGTCGAGATTGAAGCTGGTCACCCGGGAAAAATCGATCAGGCCCTGCCGGTTCAAGCTGATCAGTTCCCGGTAAAGGACCAGCGGGGTATGGCCGGTGGCCAGGCCCAGCACCGAGTCCGGCTTGCGCCTGAGCTGGCCGAGCACGATCGAGGCCGCGGTTTTTCCCGCCGCTTCGGGGTTTTCCTTGATGATCACTTCCATGTTTTCTCCTCGGCTCCCGGCGGAGAATAGTCAGCCGACAGGGCCTTTATTGGGTCTCAGGTCCCGGGAGCATTGTATCCTTTCAGTGTTTTCCAGGCAAGCAGGGGATACGTTGCGTCCCTGGAAAAGCCCGGCGGCAAGTTGAAAAAAAACAAAAAACCGGTTATATTTTATATTTCCTAACCGGACCAGGCGGAACAAAACATTTTTCCGCTGAAAAAGCAGCGTTTGGACCCGGAAAAAACGGAAAAAGCATGTTGTTTTACTTAGTGAATAAAGAAAAAGGAGAAAAGCTATGAGTATGTTCTGTTACCAGTGCCAGGAAGCTTTGAAAAACCAGGGTTGCACGGTCATGGGTGTCTGCGGTAAAGGCGAGGAACTGGCGAAACTGCAGGACCTGCTGATATACACCTTGAAAGGCATTGCCTGGATCGTGGACCGCGGACAGGTGAAACCCGCCGACCTGGGCCGAATAAACCACGAAGTGCTCAGCAGCCTGTTCATGACCATAACCAATGCCAATTTCGACGAGCAGGCCATAGCCCGGCAGATCGAAAAAATGCTGGGCCTCCGGAATGAGCTGGTCGGCGGGCTTAAACTGCAAAACCTGCCGGATGCATCCGTTTACCAGGTCGATTCCAGGGATGCCATGCTGGCCAAGGCCGACTCGGTCGGCGTGCTGGCCACGGCAAACGAAGATATCCGCTCGCTCCGGGAATTGATCGTCTACGGGCTCAAGGGCCTGGCCGCCTACACCGAGCATGCCGGCAATATCGGCCTGGAAAATCCCGAGTTGTACTCCTTTGTCTACCAGGCCCTGGCCTCGGTCCTGGATGACAGCCTCGGCGCCGACCGGCTGGTTGAATTGACCCTGAAAACAGGTGAACACGGTGTCAAGGCCATGGCCCTGCTGGACGAGGCCCACAATTCCAGGTACGGCCACCCGGAAATCACCCGGGTCGACATCGGGGTCAGGAACAACCCGGCCATTCTCATTTCCGGCCACGACCTGACCGACCTTGAGCAGCTGCTGGAGCAGACCAGGAACAGCGGCGTGGACGTCTACACTCACAGCGAGATGCTGCCGGCTCATTACTACCCGGCTTTCAAGAAATACGAACACCTGGCCGGCAATTACGGCAATGCCTGGTGGAAGCAAACCGGTGAATTTGAAAAGTTCCGCGGCCCGGTGCTGTTCACCACCAACTGTATAGTACCCCCCAAGAGCGAGGAAGTCAGGAACAGGATTTTCACAACCGGTTCAGCCGGTTTCCCCGGCTGCAGACACATTGTGCCGGATGAGCACGGGAAAAAGGATTTTTCGGAAATCATAGCCCTGGCCAAAACCCTGCCGGCTCCAGAGGCGATTGAGAGCGGCAGTATTGTCGGCGGTTTTGCCCATCACCAGGTGCTGGCCCTGGCCGATAAAGTGATCGAGGCGGTCAAATCCGGGGCGATAAAAAAGTTCTTCGTCATGGCCGGCTGTGACGGCCGCATGAAATCCCGGGAATACTACACCGAGTTCGCCGAAAAACTGCCCCGGGATACGGTCATCCTGACCGCGGGCTGCGCCAAGTACCGTTACAACAAGCTGGAGCTGGGCGATATCGGCGGCATACCCCGGGTGCTGGACGCCGGGCAATGCAACGATTCCTATTCCCTGGCCGTAATCGCCCTCAAGCTGAAGGAAGTTTTCGGCCTGGACGACATCAATCAACTGCCCATCGCCTACAACATCGCCTGGTACGAACAGAAGGCGGTCATCGTTCTGCTGGCCCTGCTTTACCTGGGCGTGAAAAACATCCACCTGGGTCCGACTCTGCCGGCCTTCCTCTCGCCGGGGGTGGCCAAGGTGCTGGTCGAGAAATTCGGCATCGCCGGCATCGGTCCGGTCGAGGATGATCTCAAGCTGTTCATGGAGAGTTAAAGAACACTGGTGTCAGGTCTTTCCAGGCTGTTGCCCAAATCGGCGGAAATGATATATTCTTGAAGTGAAAAACAGGTTAAATATTGTTGGTGATAATTCGGGTAAATGATATAATGAAGTCATGACAAAAAGACTGGAAAGTGAGTCATGATAGGGTTTGAGAGTCCAAACAGCAGAAAGTTGTTTTACAGTTTTAATTTAGAGAAGAAGATCAGGAATAATCATCCTTTGCGAACACTGGTGTCAGGTCTTTCATTGTTACATCTCTTACATGGACTTTTTATAAACCTTGAAAGAAATTGCGGATTATATCGGCATGCACTATCTCAGAGTGAGATTGAAAACCTTGAGCATATCAGGAAGCACGGGCTTGAGTCTCTCGTTGAAAAAGAAAGAAGAAAATGGACTTGCCCTGAATGCGAAGGAATAATCAACGTGCATAAGCATGCCTGTTCAATATGTGCCGGAGAGTTGCGACACTGAAAAATGCCGTTCGCAGGCGTACAAAACGGGGAGTTCACCCCGCCGCGCGCCGTTGGAGAAATGGCGTGGCATAACGAATGGAAGGAGACGCAAGAGATGAACGACAACAATATGGCGGTAATCGAGTTTCCCCTTAAAGGTGAATGGGTGGCACCCCATACTCCAGGCGACAAAATACCGAGTCATGGTACTGACAGTTTGGGGCAAAGATATGCTTATGATTTCTTTCAAACAGAGGTGAATTCCAGGATTAAACACAAGTTTTACCGCTCATCGCTTCTCCGGTACTGGATTCGCGGGATTTCAACACATGACTGTTACTGCTATAAAGAACCTGTATATTCTCCGGTTAAGGGCGAAGTAATCGTTGTGAAAGACGGACTACATGAACCAAGATACCTGCACCCTGTTCTTGACATACTGAAAGTTGTGATGCGCACTGTTTCGGCAACTTTCCAGGGAATTTTTCTCCCCGCACACAAAATCCAGCTTCACAGGTTTATCGGCAATTATGTGATTGTTAAATTTGCCGGGTATTTTGCATTTTTTGCCCACCTTTCGCCCGGAACGATTCCGGTTAAAGAAGGCCAGCAGGTAAGCATCGGTGATGTTATCGGAAAAGTCGGTCATTCGGGCAATTCGACGGCTCCCCATTTACACTTCCATGTTATGGATTCAGCTGATCTATTGACGGCGAAAGGTGTATCATGTGCCTTCAGGAAGTATTTCACCTGGGAAGGCAAAGGCTGGAAAGAAACAAAGAACGGAATTCCCAAAAGTGATCAAAGAATAAAATCATGAACAATTGCATCATGGCATGCAGGTTATGCCTGGATATCAATGAATTGTTGTCAACGCCGCGTCACGCCGAGCGCCCCGACCGTAGAGTGGGGAATAAATGAAACGCTACAGGGTCATCCGGTCCAGGAGCAGTGATTACCCGGAACCGATCCGCCTGGAACGGGGAGATATCGTAATACTCGGTGAGGTATTCACCGGCCATGGAAACTGGCCGGACTGGATCCGGTGCAGCAGGGAAGGTGTTTCCGGCTGGGTGCCGCGCCAGATAATCGAGCCTCTAGATGAGGGCCGGGGCCGCGCCGGGGAGAACTACCTGGCCAGGGAACTGGATGTTGAAGCGGGGGAGTTACTGCTCTCGGAAAGGGAGCTGAACGGCTGGATCTGGTGCTGCCGGGAGCAGGATGAAGATGACAAGGGCTGGGTGCCGCTGGAGAACCTGGAACTCCTAACCGTATAGGATCAAGTTTATTAACCTTCAGTCCCTGCTCTTGAAAGCCCGGCTGGTGTTACGGAAAAAGATGATAGTCAGCAGGCCGGATAGCAGGGTTCCGGAGATCTTCATCCAATCGGCCAGGTCCGAACCGACCAAGGCCAGCAGGGCGAGCAGGAAACCGCTGTAGATGGCCAGCTTGCCGCTGCGCGTCCGGCCCTTGGGCCGCTCCTTTTCGCAGAAGAGAACAACCAGGCCGCCGATTACCAGTATCGGTCCATGAAGCAGGATGATGGCCAGGTACTGCATGCCGCTGGGCTCGTACCAGAGGCTGTCCGGGAAGCCCGAAGAAAACACCAGCGCGGCATGGGCCAGGGTCAAAGTCAGGAAAACCATGGAAGTCAGGTGGATTTTTCGCTTCATGCGCAACTCCTTGTCTCGGCCGGGCCGGTTGGGATTCGGGGGACCTGAATGCCCGGAGGCTCAGGCCTTATCCCGGCGGAAGGAACGGGGCAGTTTTTTTCAGGCGCCACCGGCAGAATTGTAGGCACAGGGCGGCAAAAAATCAAGAGCCGGGTAGCGGACCAGCCTTGAGCTGAAAATATTCTTTTCACTAAGGATGGAGGAATTCGCAGTTGAAAGGCCGAAAAAGCAAAAAACCACTCTCCCCGGGCTGGTATGGTAAAATGCAAGCCGAAGATTTTGGAGTCTACTGAAACAACCATGGAGACGATCTTAATCAGCGGCGGTACCGGGCTGGTCGGCAGTGAACTCTGTAAAAAGTTAAGAGCGGGGGGCTATCGGGTTGCTGTTTTGAGCCGGTCCGGCCGGCCGGATGCTGAACTGCCGGGCTACCGATGGGACCCGGTCTCCGGGGAAATTGAAAAAGAAGCGCTGGAAAAAGCTGATTACATCATTCACCTGGCCGGCGCCGGCATCGCGGACCGGAGGTGGACGGCAAAAAGAAAAAAATTGATAATCGACAGCCGGGTTAAAACCGGGCGGCTGCTTTTTGAAAAGGTAAAAGAAAACAATACCAAGCTGAAAGCCTTCATCTCCGCCTCGGCGGTCGGGTATTACGGTGCGGTCAGCTCGGAGCGGGTATTTTGCGAGACCGACCCCCCGGCCGCTGACTTTCTCGGAGAGACCTGCCGGCAATGGGAGGAAGCCGCCGACAGCTTCGCCGAGGCAGGAATCAGGACGGTTAAAATCAGGACTAGTGTGGTTTTGTCGGCACGGGGCGGCGCCCTGGTCAAAATGGCCAGGCCGGTTAAGCTGGGCCTGGGATCAGCCATCGGCAGCGGCCGGCAATACCTGCCCTGGATTCACCTTGACGATCTGTGCGGCATCTACCTGAAGGCCGTTGAAGATACGGCGATGAACGGGGCTTACAATGCCACGGCGCCTGAACACATCAGCAACCGGGATTTCACCCGGACCCTGGCCCGGGTGCTTGATAAGCCGTATTTCTTGCCCCATGTCCCGGAATTGGTGCTGAAAATACTGTTTGGCCGAATGTCTTCCATGCTGTTAAAAGGAAGCCGGGTTTCTGCGGATAAAATAAGGTCAGCGGGCTACAGCTTTCTTTTTCCCGGGCTCGAGCCCGCCCTGACCAATCTGCTGGCACCAGAACAATCAGCCGGTTAGGCCGGGTGCAAGTGATGGCATCGGGCCATAAACCCAAAACAGGCCACCGTCCCGGGACTTAGGTGCAACTCGCAAATTACCTGGCAATTTAATACTGCCAATTACAATTTGCAAGGTAATTTCCCTGCTTGATTGCTGAAAGGCAAAAACAAACTCGCCGAGGCAGGGGGATAGGTCCCGGAAAGCTGTTATTTCAAACCTTCAGATCCGGGTCCGGGGGCTTCTGCCCGGCGCTCAGCCCCAGTTCGCGGCGCAGGGCCCGCACTTCCTCGGTCAGCAGGGAAAGCCGGTTTTCCAGCTCCTGGTTGTTGTCCATGGTCATTTCGTCGACGAAAACCGCGTTGGCTAAAGACAGGCCCAGTATGCCGCCGATCAGCACGGCCAGCACGAAGTAGACCCGGGCGGCCACCGCCCAGAAGTCGGAATCGGTTCTTTCGGCCAGCAGGTCGGGGATCTCGTACCAGCCTTCAACCGTGAAGACCCGGAACAGGCTGTAGATGGAGCGGGCCGGGTTGCCGAAATGCTCCGGGGCCAGCTCGCCGAACAGGAAGGTGGCGCCCAGGGCCAGGATCAGGTTGACCACGATCAGGGCGAAAATAACGCCGGCCGAGGTTCTCAGGGCCCTGGATACGCCCTTGGCCAGGTGTTCGCGGTTGGGGATGAAGCGCAGGGCGCGGAAGAGCCGCAACAGCCTGCTCAGCCTGAGCACCAGGATGCCGCTCAGCCTGGGGATGCCCAGGAAGGGGGTCAGCAGGGTCGGCGCGCTGAACAGGGTGACCAGGAAGTCGAAGCGGTTCAGGCCCCTGGACCAGTAAGCCTTGAAGCCCAGGCTCCTTATCTTCAGTACGGCCTCGATTACGAAATAGAGCACGCAGAGGTAGTCGATGCCGAACCAGAGCTTTTCCCAGGGACTGCCCTGCTCGGTGAATCCGATGGCGGTCAGGGAAAAGGTGTTCAGCAGGATGAAAAAGACGACTGTCGGCTCGGCGATCAGCCTGGCGGCCATTCTGCCGGGTTTTTTGGCTATCTTGTCATCGCCGGTGCGGGTTGCGGCCGGGTTCATCTGGGAGTCCTTCATGAAGGCATTCTAAAGCCTGCCGCCCGGTAAAGCAATAGGGGAGCAGGGGGGAGCTTGGCTCGCTATTTTTTTCCCGGCAATGACTAGAGGGGACCCCGCCTGAACGCCCCGAAAAAAAACATGCCGCCGTAACCAAGCTCAACCTGACAAAGTCAAGAAATCTAGTACCGTCCCTGAGTTTTTAAATGATATTCCAGGGAACGGCCCAGATCTTATCACTCAGCCGGTAAACCGCCTCTCCGGCGTAAATCACAGCTCCACAGGCCACCCGGCCCGGGTAGGTGTTTTGAAACGCTGTCAGCCCACGCGTATCGTGCCCGGTCAGGTTGGTCTTGGACTTCATTTCGATCGGAAAGAGTTTTTGATTGTAATCCAGGACCAGGTCTACCTCAGCGCCTCCGGAGGTGCGCCAATGATACAGGGCCGGTTTAATGCTCATCAGGGAACTGAGTCGGAAGATCGAATTCGCGGCCATGGTTTCGAAAAGGGAACCAAAAGCCGGATGCCCCAATAAAGCTTCCGGCGAGGGAATTCTTTGCAGGTAACAGGCGATCCCGGTGTCAGTGAAATGCCCCTTTTTTTTACCGGAAATGCGTTTTATAGTGTTGCCGTGAAAAGGGTCGAGTTCGAGCCATTGGAATGAGAGTTTGAGCAGGGTAAGCCATTTTCGGGCGGTCTGGGGAGTAATGCCGATCTCGCGTCCCAGCTGGGAAGTGTTGATTTCCTGGCCGGTCAAGGCGGCACACAACCGGACGAAATGACTGAAACCCTGCAAGTTCCTGATATCTTCCATGCTCCGGATATCCCGCTCGATATAGGTGCTGATGTAGGATTCATAATAAGCAGGCACCATTGAATCCGGGGCGCTTAGTAAACCGGGCATGGTGCCCCGCCAGATGAATCCGGTAAGGGAATGGGCTGAAAGGGGAAAGGTCCGGGTCTGCTCCGGCATGCGGACTTCATCAAGAAATGTTTGCAGCCAGGAGCGGCCATCCCAGGCTGTTTCGTTTATTTCGGCTCCGGTCATTGGATGGAGCTTGACTATCCCCACCCGCCCGGCGAGGCTTTCGGAAATGGTGTTAAGTACGTTGATGTTTTGCGATCCGGTAATGAGAAACTGCCCTGGTGCTTCATTCCGGTCGACAAATCTTTTGATGGCCGGGATCAGTTCCGGTGCATACTGGATTTCGTCAAGGATGAGGGGCCCGGGAAAGCTCTTTAAAAAAAGATCAGGATCCCGCCTGGCTCCGTACAAGTCCTGCATCGGATCAAAGGTTATGTGGCGGTATTCCGGGTAGAGGTTCTTCAGCAGGGTGCTTTTTCCTACTTGCCTGGCTCCGAGCAGGGCTACCACCTTGAAAAAGGAGGCATAGTTTTTGATGGTTTCTTCAGCATGGCGGCGATGATAATGCATGTCTACCTCGCAAATTACCTTGCATTTTAATACTGTTAATTACAATTTGCAAGGTAATTGGCCTGCTTGATTGCTGAGTGGCAAAGCAATAGGGGAGCAGTAAGCCTGCCTCAATTGTTTTCCCGGCAGCATAGGGGGCAGGTCTTTCATTGTTACATCCGGTCTGGCATGGTCAAGCGGCACATACCTTTACGAATAGCCGCTGAGCGGGGGCCTGGGAGAGCCATTTAACCGCCGTCCTCGAGCTGGCCCTGATTGGATGTCAATAAACAAATTCCTGCAGGCAGGCGGCTGGATTGAGTATCGGAATGCCCTGGCATGAACCAAGTTCCAGTAGGTGACGGTCTCCGCTTATTACGGCATCCGCTCCCGCTGAAAGAGCGCACTCCAGAATCCGGTCGTCATCAGGATCAGCAGTCACCAGGGAAATACTTTGATCCGGGTGAATGAGAGTTCAGCTAATCCGGATATTTCGTTGATTACAGCTTGCCTGGCGGCGGCGCTGAAGCCGAATTTGCCGGCGCCCAGTACGGCGTCTATTTCTTTAAGAATATAAGGAGATACTGCCAGGCGAAACCGTCTGGCTAAGGCGGCTTCGAGAATGAGCCTTGGTTTGCCGCCGAAAAGAATGGCGGAAATGTAAACATTGCTGTCTAAAACGAGCAGGGGGATCAATTCCTGGTTTTCCCTGCCCGCTGGTTTTCAATTTCGTTGCTGATGTCTTCTTCACTCAGGCCGAGTTTTTTGGCCTGCTCGGCTCCCAGGTCGAAGATGGCCTGCCAGCGTTTCTTGCGCTCGATATAGGCTCGGGTCGCTTCACGGATCAGTTCGGAACGGGAGCGTGATTCGCGCCTGGCTACGCTGTCAATCTCGGCGAGCAGTTCGTCCTTGAAAGATATGTTGACCGTGCTGACACTCATTTTTCCTCCTGGCTCCAATGCCAATACAAATTATATACAATATTTGTATATTATCAAGAGGCTGTATAGTTTGCCGGTCCTGGCAATGGATGGAAAAAAGGCAGGCCCGGTCATTTTTCCGTTGTTGCACCCATGATAGGGGCGGCCCCCCGTGGTCGCCCTGATTCCATGAACGAGGAAAACAATCATACCCAATCATTCACAAGGTATTGTAATGATGCGCAGGGGGGGGGCGATCCGCCCCGCAAGCTGCCGTTGTAACGGGTTATTTGATCGACACAAAGAATTATCCAATTTGGTTTCTGGATTCCGGAGACCTGTTTCCCCAGTTGAACTCAATTGTCCGTTCGATAAAGTCAAGAAAACAAGTACCGTCCCTGAGCCAGCGCGAGCTCTATCATAAAATGATAGGGTGGCTGTGGTAGAGCTGGAGGGTGAGGACTGCAAAACCCGCTGTGAATGCCTGCGGGAAAAAGGGTCCGCCACCAGGTTGATTGACCGGGGCGAACCCCCGGGACTCCAGGCCGGTTGTTGGGTTGCTAAAAGCAATGCGGTTTCTTATAATCGAAATGCCTATCTTGAACAGGAGGAAAACCTTATTGGATGAAGCAGAAACACTAAGAGATAAACTCCCCTTTGAGGGGGGCATGATGAAAACAACACGCTGGAAGAACCTAAAATGTCAAAATGTAAAGCGCTGTCCCTAGATATCTTAGTACATATAATCTTTTTGTTATTCATGCAATAGGAATGGCAAAAGCAGGTTTAAAAACAGAATGCCTCGTGGAAAAAATATAAAGGGTTAAATGTGAAACTGACCGAGCAGGAAAAAAAGAAGATTATTGAAATGATCGAGGCGGGTAAGACGCTTCCGGCTGTGTATAAGTCAAAGCTGTTTGACCGTGATGATACGGAGTTTATTGAGGCGACAAAAGATTACCGGCTGGTTTACAAGGGCAAGGCTCGGAAGGAAGACATCATCGCCCAGACGCCTGCCGCACCTTTTCAGAAGATACGCTCTTTCAATTCAGACAACCCATTTGAAGATGACTGGCGGAATATGCTGATCTTCGGCGACAATCTGTTGGCGTTGAAAACTCTGTATGAAGACCAATGCGGTGAGAACAAATACAAAACAAAAAACAAAATCAAACTGATATACATTGATCCGCCTTTTGCCACCAAACAAGATTTTATGAAAGACAGGGAAAAGGCTTACCGGGACAAGATTATTGGGGCACAATTTATAGAATTTTTAAGAAAGCGGCTGATCCTGATGCGGGAAATTCTGGCGGATGATGGTTCTATCTATGTGCATCTTGACTGGAAAAAGGGGCATTATATTAAAACAATTATGGATGAGATATTTGGGGAGCATAATTTCCTAAATCATATTGCTTGGTGTTACAAGGAAAGAGAAATAGCAAGGAGACAGTTCAATCAAAAACATGATTATATTCTTTTCTATTCAAAAAATAAGACATCAGGATATACCTTTAATTTTAAGGATATCACCCATGAGTATTCTATAGGTACCATTGGTAAATATACTTTGGTTGATGAAGAAGGCAGGATGTTCCAGATACGGGGTAAAGGAGGAGAATATACTGGTAAGCAAGGGCTATCTCTTGAAATAGAAAATAAACATCCTGATTTAGTATATCGTGATTATTTAGATAATAAAATTGGGATTTTGCCTCGCGATTGGTGGGAAGATATTTCTTTTGTAAATAGGGCGGGAACTGAAAGAAGAGTGACAAACGCATATCCTACTCAAAAACCCGAACAACTACTTGAACGAATAATCAAAGCGTCATCTAATGAAAACGACATCATCCTTGATGCCTTTGCCGGTTCCGGTACAACACTAGCTGTTGCCGAAAAACTGAATCGCCGCTGGATCGGAATGGACTGCGGCAAACTTGCCATCTATACCATTCAAAAGCGAATGCTCAATCTGACAACACAGATCGGGTCATTGAAAAAGGACGATCGCAGAGATTATGAGCGGGTGGCTGATTTTGAAGAGCATTCCAAAG
This sequence comes from uncultured Clostridia bacterium, assembly GCA_964457225.1. GTDB lineage: Bacteria > Acidobacteriota > Aminicenantia > UBA2199 > UBA2199 > CAYWEM01. The sequence continues at coordinate 215,258 of CAYWEM010000002.1, read as the reverse complement.
AAAATTCAAAAGGTCTCTTTTTTATATATGAAAAAGCCCGCAGTGGCGATCTGGTCATAACTGATTCATTTCTTAAAAGTCTAAGCGAGCTTATATCATCCAACCTTTCAGGCAACAAAAGGGAAGAGTTTTCCCTTATCTGTCCGGAAGAAAAGTTGAAACTGAACAAGCTAAAAACTGTTGAGGCTGAAGAAAGCAAAGCCGGGGAAAAGATAATTGATGTTGGCAAGGTACGCTTTCTCATCTCCTATATTAAGCCTAAAGAAAAGACAGAAAAGGAAAAACCTTTAAAAGCTAAAGAATTCACCCTTTTTCATGCCGGTGTATATGACGCGAAGGCCATACTCAACCTGGACTGGGAGCAGTATAAACCATTTGTGGCGCAGTTGTTCGGTATCCGGTCGGAGAAACACAAGATTTACGGATTTGAGGCGGATGGTTATATCGGAGTGCATTCGGCCTTTATCTGGGATTATCCCAATCAGAAAAAGCTTATTTTAGACCGTGAATATATCAAAACTCTGCATACCGTTTTGGGAGGCAAGGCTGGTGGCCGGTTTTATGTGATCGCTCCTGTTTCATCCATGGGTTTTATTGAAGACGAGATTGAGCTTGATAATACCACCTATATTCTCTTGAAAGTGCCTTTATCGGTCTTAAAGGCTTTAATAGAAAAAGGCGATCCAGGCAGTGTGAAGCAGCCTGTCAGCGAGGCGGATGTCAACGAAGTAATAGATGCGGTGGGTTTTGATTTTATTTCTCAACCGGAGGTAAAGGCCGGGTATAAACGCCGGCAACCTGAAGATCAAACCCTGTTCAACGCCGGAAAGAAGGATTTTGTCATTGAAATAACAGGCTTCAGATCAAACACGCTGGTATATGACCCAGAAGATTTTGAAAATTTTGAGACCTTTTCCATGGTGCTTGTGGATACTGATTACAATGATGATTATTTCAACCTGGGTAAGGTATTCTGGGCGCGTGAAGTGGTCAATGAAGAGCGAAGCAAAGCCGTGATAAGAATATCCGAAGACGAGTTTACCGGCAAAAAGATGATGATCATTTTTATTGACACGTACGGCAATGAATTGAAGGTCGTGAAACTGAAAAAGGACTTCAAATGAGCATTGAATATAAAAACAATGACTTTATTCTTCAGACAGATGACTTTTCCTCAAAAACACTCTCTGTGGTCAACAAATATGACGCCTTTCTTGACGCCTTAACTACCGCTGATTTCGGCCATGTCCGTGAAGCGGTACGAAAATCGATCCATTTTTTTGTTACGGATAGTTTCAGCACAACAGAACAAGCCGCAGTACACACCTTTAATAAAAGTAAAAAAATCAAGAACCGTTACCGAGACTTGCCGGATTATCTTAATCATTTGCGGATTAAAGACAAAAAGTCTTACAGCATTGACCTTGCCACTGGGTCCGGCAAAAGCTGGGTGATTTACGGAGTAGCTCAAATCATGCTGGCAGAAGGGCTTGTGGACAAGGTGCTTGTTTTGTGTCCGTCGTTGACCATCGAAGAAGAATTGAAAAAGAAATTTGAACGGTTCAGTGGTGATGCCGTTTTGACAAAGATACTCGAAGAGCTTGGTTCGGATTATTCTTCGCCCGCCATAAAGAGCGCCAATGATCCTATTTTGAATGGTGATATCTGCGTGGAGAATATTCACGCCGCCTATCAAAGAACCGGCTCGTCCATTGAAGACAGTTTCAAGGGCAAGGGGGAACGGACCTTGGTGATAAGCGATGAAGCCCATCATATCTACAGTGAAGCGGATGCGGCCGTGAAAAAATGGTTCGGGTTTCTGACAAATGAAGAATACGGGTTTTATTATCTGCTTGGATTGTCGGGAACACCTTATATCGGCGATGAGTATTTTCATGATGTCATTTACAGATACAGTATCAAACAAGCAATGGAAGACGGCATTGTCAAAAAAATTGATTATAAGGTTGAAGAGGAATCTACAAAGGACAAAGGCTTTGATGAAACCTATCAGAACCACCTCGATAATCAGCAAAAATATGGGGATACACTCAAGCCGATTACAATCGTTATCACCGATAAGATCGTGACATGTATCCAGGTATGGAATGACCTTGTAAAATACATTTCAGACAAAGAATCGATCTCTTATGAACAGGCTGCCAAGAAGGTTATCTGGGTGACATCGGGAGTGCCATCAAACAGCAGTGAAAAAGCGGTGGTTGAATCCATACTTGAGCAACCAGAAAAAGCACGAAAAAACAATCTGTCTTTATTGAAAACCGTTGATGAGCCGGATAATCCAGTGGAATGGATAGTATCTGTCAGCATGCTAACCGAAGGATGGGATGTAAAGAATGTATTTCAGATTGTGCCGCATGAACAGAGGGCCTTTAATTCAAAACTGTTAATATCACAGGTTCTGGGCCGGGGGCTTCGTATTCCTGAAGGGCTCACAGGCTCGGTTTTTGTCAAGATCAATAACCATGAAAAGTGGACTTCAAATATTATCAATCTGTACAACGAAGTTCTTGAAATAGAAAATCGGCTCAGCTGGGGTTACGACGAAAATAGAGCTGACTTCCTATTTCCCTTGTATAACCTGGAGTATGCTTCCGTTCAGGACACCACTGAAAGCAAAGAAAAACCCGCAAAAGAGCCGGAAAAAGTCAGGTTTTCTCCTCAAAGCCGGGAGTGGGAAGAAACAAGTATTTATTCTGAGACCGGCTCTTTTCGTTTTACCGTTGAGATGAAAGATACTGTTCCTATAGACCAAGCCGCCAGAGAAATAAAACTCTTTCTTAAAGAAAAGGATCAGGCTGTTTCCGAGAATTGGCCTCTATCCAAGATTGAGGATTTTATTGTCAATAACCTTTCAGCAGATGGATATGATTCTTCATTTATCAGCAGAGAGAATCTTTCCAAAGCAAAGCAGGCATTTGGCCCGATGTTAAGAGAAGTCGGAAGGGATGTCCCACGGATGAAAATGAAGCCCGATTCCGTGATTGAAATTAAGATTGAGGAGATGTTTCCTCAATTTTTCAATGAAAGCGTATTAAAAAGCAATGGCAGTATTTTCTATTGTGAAGATTCCCCCGATTCTCTGCCTAAAGAACAGCAAACCATGCTTTATGAATTTATTGAAGACAAGAACAATTACCCGAAAGTAAAAGAAAAGATTGAAAAATATGGGGGCAATGAAAGTGAAATCCGGTTTCTTAAGGATAATCTGATTGAAATAGCCAAAGATAGATTTAAAACACCCTTGAATCTTTTTTATGTTTCTTTTAAACCTGAGCGCAAGTTCACTAGATCCCTTTTCAACAATATCGATCTGTTTGAATCGGTTCTCAAATCACCGGACAAGGGCTTTTATTGGTTCCCCTACTCATATAAACCAGATGAAAAGGCCATGACACACGTCAAGCGAGAAAATTTCAATCCCGACTTTTTTCTTAAAATGCAATCAGAAAAGGAAATTATTGTGGTTGAAATGAAAGCGGACGGCGACACGAATCAAAAGAACAGGGCAAAATACAGGGATGGTAAAGAGCATTTTAAAGCCCTAAACAAAAGACTCAAAGAAAGTAAAATTGACTGGAAATACTATTTTTATTTCTTATCACCAGAAGATATTACAGATTTTTTCCAATCGGTTAAAGATAATCGATACGCCTCATGGAAATCGACTTTGATGCAGGAATTGGAATAGCAACAAACAACGGGAGCACCCGCCCCAGCTCCTTCATCGTTACATCTGCTCTGACCTGCTCAAGCGGCACATACCTTTACGAATAGCCGCTGAGCGGGGGGGGCGGAGAGAGGCCTTTAACCGCCGCTCCAGAACCCCCTCGGCCCTTCAGCAACCCTCGATCTGCAGCGGCGGGAAATCATTCCGGATTGAATAGGCGATACTGCTGTCCACGCTCGATTCCACCTCGGCGCTGAGCGTCCTGATCGCCAGCTGAAACTTCTCCAGGTGCTTAGAGCAATTCCAGCCGATTCTATGAACCTGGGCCAGGAATTCCTGCCGGTCATCGCGGGGCACCGGGCTCCAGACCAAATCATCTTCCCAGGAGTCCGCATTCCCACTGATACGGTCGACGCTTTTCAGCGCCCGGCGGGCCCTGACGGTCCAGTCCTGCATCGTTTTCATGTAGGGGTGCCCTTTTTTCCGTTTGGCCTGTTTTTCCAGGTACTCCCGCAGTTTCCAGTCCGGTGTGACCTGTTCGTAGAGCCAGAGCATCAGGTCGGGTCGCCGGCAGTCCCGCCAGAAACTCTCCAGGTTGCGGCCGCCCAGCAGGGCCAGGATGTCCAGGGCCGGCTTGCCGCGCCTGTTTTTCAGGAAGCGGCTTTCCAGCCAGCGGCGGAAATTCAGCGACCCGGGCTCCAGTTGCTCCGCCCAATCCGCGGCCAGGCGCAAACCCAGGGTTTTCTCTTCTTCATGAGGCATCAGCCCCATGCGGCTTGAGGTCCGGCAATCTTGGCCGTCATGGTAGGATCGCCAACAGCCGCCGCGCAGGACCCGTTCCAGACCCTGGCTGGGACCGAGCGGATCGACCTCGTGCCAGGGGTAGGGGGCGTAGTAGTCGGAACAAGGCTCCCAGACGTTGCCCAGCATGTCGTACAGCCCGAAGGCATTGGGTTTTTTCAGGCCAACCTGGCGGGCATGGGTGAGGGCGTTCTTCCAATGCCAGGCGATCTCGTCCAGGGGACCGTAGCGATCCCGGCGGGTGCCGGCCCGGGCGGCGTATTCCCACTCGGCCTCGGTCGGCAGGCGGTAATGCAGTCGGCTGATCCGGTTGAGCCGGGCGATGAATTCCCAGGCCCGGTACCAGGAAAGGTTCTGGACCGGGTAAGTGTTGTTGGGATTGATCCGGGTGATCCCGGGTTTCATTACCGCCCGCCACAGGCTCTTGGTCACCGTGACCCGGCCCAGGTAAAAGCCCGGCAGGCTCATTTCCCGGCGGGGGCTTTCGTTGTCCGCGGCCTGGGCCGAAACCGAACCCATGGTGAAGCTCCCGGCCGGGATGGGCGCCATTTCCAGGGGCAGGCCCCTGATCTCTTCTACCAGGACTTCCCGTTTCTTTTCTTTTTTCATGGTATTTCCTCCTTGTTTGTTTGCTGAACGATTGACGGAAAAAATGGAGGCCCGACTGCCGCAGGCGGGCAGGGAAAAGCAGTGGAGCGCCGTTCCTGCGCATGGTCGCCGCCGCGTAAAGGGCGGACTCTGGCTTTGCCACCTTTTCCCGGGGCGGGACAGGTTGGCCGGAGCTGAGGGCCAGTCCCTGACTCCGTCTTCATAAACAGGCAATTCAAAGAACCGGCGGGGCGCCGGGCCCCGCTGACAATTCAATTGTAGTATCGCCTATGTATCATTTTCTGATGGAGCGGCCCGGGTATCCGTCGGGACCGCTGTGATTGGAATTCACGGCGATTTATGCTATTATTTTTATCATGCTGAGGAAAAACAGGGCATACTTCATCTGGGCCGTCTTAATCCTGTACTTTTCCGCCTCAATTGCCGCCGCCGACCGGGTACTCTGCATCAAGCCCGACGGCCGGGCCGATATTGAATACCTGAATGCCGGCTGGAAATGCGACTGCCATTACGAAACCAAGGCACAGTGCTGCCCGGCTGATAAGCAGGATGCCCGGGAAGACTTTCACGATCATTGCCGTGACATCCTGATAAGCGGGTTCTCCCAAATGCCGCAGGCCGGCCTGACCCTGCAGAGATCGGTCATTTCACCCGGATTGCCCGCCCCCGGTACACCGGCCGGGCACACCTGGTTCAAATCAAACGATTCAACGGATTTTACATCATCCGCTTCAGCTGCTTACCCTCTATTATTCCGATTATCCTGGATATCCCGCTTTCTGTGCTGATCGGCCTCTTTCCGCTTTGAACTTCCGACCAAAGTAAAAACTGGTTTTTTACGGGCCGAAGTGGAGCGATCTTTTTCAAAAACACAGACCTTGTCTGAATCTATTACAAAGGAGTTAAATATGAATTCAGTAGCAGTCGGATCAATCAAATACATCGCGGTTCTCATCCTGTTGTCGGTGCTGTTCAGCGGCTGTGCCAAATCAGGCGGCAGCTACGGGGAAGAAATCCCTGCGGGGCTGCAGGTTGCCGCTCTGCAGGACATTCTGAACAACCCCCTGCAATACCATGACAAGAAAGTGGTGCTCCAGGGAATTCTGACCAGCCAGTGCGCATCCCTGTGCGATTTTGTCTACCAGGAAGGAAGCCTGAGCCAATCGGTTTTTGTCCAGGGATTCAAGGCTCCCCGGCTGAAAACCGGAACACCGATCAAGGTGCATGCCCTCATCGTCGGCGACGGGGAAAGGGTGGTAATATCCGCCCTGGGCATCCAGGTCAACGAGTAAGGTTTATGCCATGAATTTTATCAGCCTGGCTTTCAACAACATCCGCAGGTCTCCCATGAGGGCGATACTCACCGGCCTGAGCATCATGGTGTCGGCCGCGACCCTGAGCATCGTTCTGTCATTGGACAAAGGCTACTCTTCCGCCGTCAAGAGCGAACTGGTGGAGAAAACCGGAGTCCACTTCTACGTCACCCGTGAAGGCTGTCCGATCGAAGCGGCCTCGGTGATCGCCCAGGGCGGCTTGAGCCCCCTCTACGTATTGGAAAGCATAACCGAGCAACTGCAAAACTTTCCCCAGATTGAAGCCGTACTGCCTTTCCAACTGTTTACCGTGACCACTCCCGATGGATCGAGAACCGACATTTTCATGGGCGTCACCCAGGCCATTCAGGACATCCGCCCGGACTGGGTGCTGGAAAAAGGCGGCTGGTTCAACTCGGAATACTCGATCATCCTCGGCGCGGAAATGGCGGTGGTGGAAAAGCTTGAGGTCGGAGAGAGACTGTATTCGGAACAGTTCGATACGGAATTCGTGGTGGCGGGAATACTGAAAAGAAACTACACCCAGGACGACGGCTGTTTTTTCATTCCCCTGGAAACGGCCCAGCAACTGATCGGCCGTGAGGGGAAACTGTCGGCCATAGCCGTGAAAATCAATGACATATCTGAACTGTACAAAATCAGCAACACCGTCCGCTCGATAATTCCTGAAGACCATTACGTGCTGGGTTCCAAGGAACTGGGCGAAGGCATACTGGAGTTTTTCAGCGCCACCCGCCTGATCATGTTCGTCATGGTTTTCGTGGCTTTCACCGTGGCGGTGTTCGGGATTATCAACACCATGCTGATGGCCATCATGGAAAGGCGCAAGGAAATCGCCTACCTGAAGTGCGTCGGGGCTTCGTCTTTCGACATCCTGAAAATGATCACCTACGAAACCATGGTTATCTGCCTCTTCGGCAGCGCGGTCGGCACTGTCGGCGGAGCCCTGCTGAGCCCGGTGTTCGGCAACTTCCTGAGACAGTTCCTGGTTGCTTTCACTCCTTCGGGAGCCATTGCCAAAGCGGAAATCAGCACCCTGGTGCTCACCTTCTTGCTGTGCGTGCTGATCGGGGTCGTCTGCGCGGTCTACCCGGCGTTCAAAGCTTCAAGAATAGTTCCCATGGAGGTTCTGAGAAATGAATAATGAAATCTTGATCTCATTCGCCGGGGTAAACAAGACTTATCACCGGGGTTCGGAAGACGTTCACGCCGTGGTGAACGCTTCTTTCCAGATAAAAAGAGGGGAATTCGTCGGCATAATCGGTCCGTCCGGGTCGGGGAAAACGACCCTGCTCAACATCATGGGCTGTATGGATCTGCCTTCCAGCGGCCAGGTCACCATCAACGGAACGGCCATCAACGGCTTGAAGGAAAAAGACCTGGTGCATATCCGCAGGAAGACTTTCGGCTTCGTTTTCCAGCAGTTCTTCCTGATTCCGACCCTGACCGTACTGCAGAACGTTCAATTGCCGGCCCTGTTTGCCAGAACCGATGCCGATGAAAAGAAGGCCAGGGATATCCTGAGAGTAGTGGGCCTGGAAAAAAGGCTGGCTCATTTACCCAACCAGTTGTCAGGAGGGGAAATGCAGCGGGTCGCCATCGCCAGGAGCCTCATCAACGACCCGCAGATCCTGCTGGCCGATGAGCCAACGGGCAACCTGGATTCCCGCAACGCGGAAAACATAATGAAAATATTTGCAACCCTCAATCAAAACGGCCTGACCATTGTCGTGGTCACCCACAATTCCGAGCTGGTCCGGCGCTGTTCCAAAGAGGTCCACATTGAAGACGGCCGGCTCAAGGAATAAACTCGTATTAATCGCGCTCATGGCGGCGGGCCTGGCTTTTCCCGTTCAGGCATCGGGATTTTTATCAATTGACGCCGACGGGCGTTACCTGCTGACCGACTTTTCTGAAAGCCGCGTCCTGCTCCAGGCCATGGGTCTTTCCCTCAGGAAAGTGATTGCGGACAAGCGCGGCGACCGCTGGATACTGTTCACCCAGATAGAGGCCATGGACAATTTCCATCATGTTGATTTTCACCAGTGGTATGCCATGTACAAAGGTCCGCTGGGCAAGTGGAACATCAGTGCCGGCAAATTCCGCCTGCCCTACGGCCTGCTGACCGGTTTCGATTCGGAGCGCTTGCTTTTCGATACCCTGGAGGAATTCACGGTCGGCGGAGACAGGGATCTGGGCTTGATGCTTTCCGGCACGATCGGCGCCTTCGATTACGCGGTCGCAGTCACCAAGGGCTCGGGGCTTTTCGACTCTCCCAAAAAAGGATTGCTGAGCGGTCGTTTCGCCGTTGTTCCAGGAACATCAGACGATCTGACCATAGGATTTTCAGCGGCTTACGGGGAAAGCGGCGATTCCCACGGCATGCCCGGCCACGGCAGGACGGTGAGATCGGCGGCATTGGACCTGACCGCCTATACAGGGCGCGGGGTATTGCGGGCCGAAGGCTCCTACGGCAAATACAATCATCTGCACCAGGCCACGGCATTCATCAATTACGATTACCGCCTTTTCCCCAATCTCGAATTGAACGCCGCCGGAGCCATGGTCAGCCTCAACAATTCAATCAATCATCTCTGGGGTTTCATGGGTGTCACGGTGATAACCAGAATAGTCAATTTCAAGGGAGGATATCAATATGAACACAAAGGACCGATCCGGCACCGGGTTTCTCTGCAAATCTATAAAATGCTTTCTGTTACTTTTTAGCTTCGGGATAGTTCTGCCCCTGGTCGCCCAGGAGGTATACCTCTGTGTCTGGAGAAACCCGGAGAGAACTATGACCCGGCTGTTTCCGGAGGCCAGGGATTACAAAACCATCACCAGGGACATTTCCCCGAGCCAATTGCAGGCCATTGAAAGCCGGATCGGCACAGAGTTGCTGCCCGGCCAGCGCAGATCATTCCAGTACTTTGAAATGCTCGATAAAGAAGGCGCGGGCATCGGCTACACCATCGCCGCCTCGCAGAAAGGAGAATTCGGCGCGATAGAATTTGTTTTCGGGCTTGACAACAGCTTCAGGATCATCGGTATCTACATCCAGCGCTCCCGGGAACGGAACAATACCTTTAAAGAAAAAGCCTTCCTGGATCTTTTCATCAATGCCGGCATCCCTGACAGCGATTCCCTGGAGAAATTGTACCGGGGAAGCAGAAGCGTCGGCACTGATTCCGTAATTCAGGGCATAAAAAAAGAACTTGCAGCCTTTGACGAACTGGTGTTGAAAGTGAAACAGTAAAAAGCCTGAAGACCGCCAGACCCCGGAGTCAGTCGATCTTGAGGAAGATCAGGGTGCCTGAGGGCAGGTCGCTGAAATCCTTGACCTGGTCGCCCCGGATCGGCTCTGCTCCGGGCAGCAGGTAAATGGTGGCCGGGGCGTTGTGCAGGCGGCCGGCCAGGCCCCAGGCCGTCTGCCCGGGAATGTTCCTGACCTCCCTGGGCGGCCGGTAGGGGAAGATCATCCTGGTGCCCGGGGGCAGAACGTCCCAGTCGCGGATGTGCTCACCACCGACCATGGTGCGGTCCGGGAAGAAGTAGAAGGTCGAGGGCTCGTTGTAATGCGGGCCGGCGAAACTCCAGGCCGTGGAATCACCGCTGATGGTAAAGATCGGACCGGCCTGTTCAACTACTTCGGCCGACTGGTTCAGCAGCACCCTGGTGCCGGCCGGCAGGCGGCCCCAGCCGACTTCCTTTTCCATGCGGTCGCCCGGCACCCTTTTCCCGGAAGGCATGACGTATATGGTTTCCGAGGAATTGAAGTCCTCGCCGGCGATGTTCCAGGCCGTGTTGCTCAGGCTGATGACATTGGAATCATGCACCGCCCGGCTGATTACCGGGGTCCTGACCGAGGAGTAAAAGACCCGGCTGATCAGCGGGTCCTGCATAAGGCGGCCGGCGCGCACGTCCGGGTCGTAATTCCATTGATCGCTGAGCCCGGCCCGCCTGCGGTCCAGGTTCAGTGCGCAGCGCTTGCGTCCGCGGTGCGGCCGCTTGAACCACTGGTTTGGATTGCCGTAGGCCACCTGGCTGTGGGCCAGCACGTTCTTTTCGGGTATATTGTAAATGGCCCGCAGCTGGATCAGCAGTTTTTTCAGGGAATCGTACTGCCGGGCGGTCAGGTCCTCGTTGTGAAAGCCGACCAGTTCGACGCCCACTGATATGTCGCTGACGTCGCGTACCCCGTTCCACATACTCAGGCCGGCGTGGTCGGCCCGCAGGGAATGGTGCAGGATGCGATAAACCCGGCCGTCCCGCCCGACGGCGTAATGGGCGTGACCGCCCCTGGTGCGGCTGCTGCCGATTGCCTTGCCCTCGGACAGGGTGCGCAGAGTACTGACCTGGCCGGCCTCAGAGGTGTGCACGATTATCAGCGAAGTGGACTGGCGCTTGATCTTCTGGAATTTGGGATTCAGCCTGGCCTGGTAATCGGTTATGGCCAGGGCTGCCCCGGACAGAACGGCGGCGGCGCTGAACAGCAGGAGAGCGGCAGTCAGGAGCTTGAGCGCATTGTTCTTCATGATCAGCTGTTGAAATTATAATTAAAAAGCCCAGTCATAATCAAGCTGTAGGGGTTTGGTCTCCAAACCCAGTTATTTCCCGATAGCATTCCCATTTGTAGGGGTTTGGTTTCCAAACCCTTTTTTCAGCAAAAAACATTCCCGTTTGTAGGGGTTTGGTTTCCAAACCCTTTTGGTCTTCAAACCCTGTTGGTTTCCAAACCCCTTTTTCGTCTCGTTATTCCGATTCCGGCAGCCTGATCCCGCAGAGAGAGCAGACCGCCTTCATGGCATCGACCGCCGATGAAGTGATTCCCCCGGCGTAACCCGAGCCTTCGCCGATCGGGTAGAGCCCCCGCAAACCCTCGGTTTCGCCGCCCGGGCCGCGCCTGATCCTGACCGGGGAGGAGGTCCGGGTCTCGGCGCCGATCAGCAGGGCCTCCAGGCCGATAAAACCAGGAAAGCGCCCGGCCCAGCTGCGGAAAGCGGAACGCAGTTCAGCGACCACGAAGCCGGGCAGGAAGTCTTTCAGTTCGGCCGGCACAGTGCCGATACGCAGGGAATTGGCCGGCAGGGAGGATGATGGCCGGTCAGCCAGGAAATCAGGCAGACGCTGGGCCGGACCGAGGTAAGATTCTCCGGCGGCCCGGAAAGCGGCCTGCTCGACAAGCCGCTGGAATTCGATGCCGGAGAGCGGATCGGACGAAGTAAAATCCGCCGGACTGACACTGACCACCACGGCGGCATTGGTGAAGGCCCCGGACCTGGCAGCCGGGGACATGCCGTTGACCACCGAGCCGCCGGGCTCTGAAGCTGCGGCCAGGATTTCGCCGCCGGGGCAGCAGCAGAAGGAGAAAGTGCCGCGCCCGGTTTTGGGATCGTTGTGGGTAAGAGCGTAATCAGCCGCGCCCAGTTCGGATCGACCGGCGTACTTGGAGCCGTACTGCATCAGGTCGATCAGGGGGCGGGGGTGCTCAAGCCGCGCGCCCAGGGCGAAAGGCTTGGGTTCGAGGGGCAGTCCGGCATCACGGAGCAGGGCCATGGTGTCGCGGGCCGAGTGGCCGGCGGCCAGCAGCAGGTAAGGTGAGTGATACTTTTCCCGGCCGTTGATTTCGATGCCGGCCACGTAGCCGTTCCCGGTCAGCAGTCCGGTCATCTTGCTCTCGAAGTGGATGTCAGCGCCCTGGTCCAGCAGAAATTCCCTGACCTTTTTGACCAGCCGGCGGATGCCGTCCGTGCCCAGGTGGGGTTTATGGTGGTAGAGAATTTCTTCCGGCGCCCCGAAACGCACCAGTGTGCCGAGGAACTTGTCAACGAAAAAATGATCCTTGCTTCTGCTCAGCAATTTGCCGTCGGACCAGGCCCCGGCTCCGCCCTCACCGAACTGCACGTTGGAATCCGGGTCGAGGACCTGTTCACGGTAGAAGGCTTCGATGTCACGGTGGCGCTCTTCAAGCCGGCGGCCGCGCTCGAAGATCACCGGGCGGACTCCCAGTTCAACCAGGGTCAAGGCGGCGAAGATGCCGGCCGGGCCGAATCCGACGATCAGCGGGCGTTCCTCAAGCTTCCGGCCCGGCTGCGGCAGGAAGGTGTTCCTTTCCCGCCAGGCCGGGAACCCGGCCGGCTGGCGCTCCAGTTCGGCGACCAGGGTGTAATTGAAATAGAATTGACTCTTCCTGCGGGCGTCGAGCGACTTGCGGTAAACCCGGAATGATTTAACCTGCCCGGGGGAGAGCTTCAGCCGGGCGGCCAGGGCGGCCGTCAGACCGGATTCATCGTCTTCCTCGACTTTGACCATGATATCGCTGACTTTTACTTTCATGTTGATCCCAGGCTGCCCGGGAAGCCTATTCTACCGCAAGCCGGCCCTGATGACCAGCAAGGGCTTTGGCCGGATACCGATTCTCCGGGATGGGAGGCGAATCCGAGAAATGGTACAATAGTCCCGGTCAGAGCAAATGGAAAAACAGCGTCACTATATTGAAGTCGATTTGAGCCGAGGCGGCGCGGAAACCCGCAGACTCAAACAGGTTGAAACCAGGATGTTTCCCGGAGGCCGCGCCCTGGGGGTGCACTTGCTCAGTACCATGCTGGCTCCCGGCACTGATCCTCTCTCAGCCGACAACCTGATCGCGTTTGTTCCCGGTGCGCTAAACGGGAGCGGCTCCCCGGCCGGCGGTCGTTTTTCAATCAGTGCCAAGTCACCCCTGACCAATACCATCGCCAGTTCGAACCTGGGCGGCGGCTGGGGCACCCTGCTGGCCAGGAAGGGCGACGCCGCCCTGCTGCTGCGCGGCCGCTCGCCCGAGCCGGTTATCCTGGTCCTGGACCGGGACCGGGTGGAGTTCCGGCCCGCCCAAACACTTTGGGGCCTGGAATTACCTGAACTTTTCGCCGCCCTGGCCGATCAGTTCCCCCCCGGAACCCGCTCTCTGGGCATAGGTCCGGCCGGGGAAAACCTGGTCAGTTTCGCGGCCATCGCCCACGACGGCGGCCGCATGGCCGGTCGCTGCGGCCTGGGCGCGGTCCTGGGCGCCAAAAACGTCAAGGCCCTGGTTATCCTGCCGGGAGGGCAGGCCAGACTGCCGGCCGACCCGGCTGCTTTCCGGGCCGGGGTCAGGCGGGCCGACCGACTGCTGCGGGCCATGCCGATAACCGCCAGGGCCCTGCCCGAGCTGGGCACGGCCGGGCTGGTCAGGCTGATCTGGGAACACGACATGCTGCCGCATCACAATTTCCAGGACGTCAGGCACAGCGCTGACGAAGTGGATGCCATCTGCGGCGAAAGGCTGCGGGAAAAACACCTGTTGGCCAATTCAGGCTGCCAGGGCTGCCGCATCCGCTGCGGCCGCAGTACCAGCGCCGGGGGCAGAAAAGGAGAGGGACCGGAATTCGAGACCATCGCCCTGCTCGGCGCCAACCTGGGAATATACGACCTGGAAGAGATCAGCCTGGCCAATTACGCCTGCAATGACCTGGGCCTGGACACCATCTCCATGGGCAACACCCTGGGCCTGGCTATGGAACTGCGGGCCCGGGGCCTGCTGCCGGCTGAAGCTCTTGAATTGAACTCGTGGCCCGTTTTCGATAAACCCGGCCAACTGGAGCATTTCATCCGCCTGACTGCAGCCCGCCGGGAGGCCGGAGCCTGGCTGGCCGCAGGAGCCCGAAAGCTGGCCGAACGCTGTGGTCATCCCGAACTGGCCATGACCGTCAAGGGCCTGGAACTGCCCGGTTACGAACCGCGGGCCACCATGGCCCAGGCCCTTGGTTATGCCACTTCGCCCCGGGGAGGCTGTCATCTCCAGGGAGGCTATGCGATCACCCTGGGCTTTTTCGGCGGCGCCCGGGAAGTGGATCGCTTCCTGATCAGCACCACCGCCGGTCACGTGGTCGACATGCAGGACAGCGGCTGCCTGGCCGACAGCCTTGGCATCTGCCGCTTCGCTTTTTTCGCCTTCGGGGAAAACGAAACAGCCGCGTTGTACAGCGCCTTCAACGGGCTAAGTGTCGGGCCAAGTGATCTGACAGCCATGGCCCGGCGCGTCCAGGACCTGGAGCGTGAATTCAACCTGCGGGCTGCTTGCGGGCCCGAAGCCGACACCCTGCCGGAACGCTTTTTCAGCGAGGAAATCGAAATCGCCGGCCAACCCAGGAAAATCGACCGGGAAAGACATTTCAAACCGCTGTTGCAGAACTATTACCAGTTGAGGGGCTGGAGCTCCGAGGGCCGTCCCGTGAGGCAAAGTGGATAGCCTGGAAAAAAGCCGGGCCAGGATCATCAGGATCGGCCGGGCCATGCTGCAGCTGGGCCTGCAGAACACTCACTCCGGCAACATCTCCATGCGCCTGGGCGACCGGATGCTGATCACCAAGAGCGGTTCGATGAAAGGTCATCTAGAGGAGCGCGACATCTGCAGCCCGGGCCTGAGCGAGCCGGGCTACGGCCTGTTCCAGTCTTCGTCCGAAACCGGGGGGCATCGCCGGGTACTGCAATACGCCGGTTCCCTGATTCACGCCCATGGTCCGGCCGCGGTCAGCCTGTCTTTCCTGCTCGATGAAATCCGTCCGCTGGATTGCCTGGCCGCCGGGGAGCTGGGCCGGGTCCCGGTGATCGATCCCCTGGACCCGGTCGGTTCAGCCGAGCTGGAGCAGGCCGTGGCCGAAACCCTGCGGGAAAACCCGGCCCTGCTGGTCAGGGGTCATGGTCCCTTTGTTCAGGGCCGCAGTCCGGAGCATGCCTTTTACCGGCTCTGCCTGCTGGAGAACAGCTGCCGAATGCTGCTGGACCTCCTGCTGACCGGCCAGGAGCTGGAACCGCTCTACCGGCAGGCGCGGCCGGACTGGGCCGAAACGCCGGATTTTTCCCTGGACCGGGAAAACGAGGATATCGACCCGGTGCTGAACTTCCAATTCCGGCGCACGGCCTTCGATCTGTTCAGCCTGCGCCTGTCGCCATTTGCCAGCGGCTCCCTGAGCGTCAGGGACGGCGCTGACATGATTTACACCGCCGGCCTGGCCAGCCCGGACGGCCGGGAAATCAAGCCGCGGCGTATTCCTCTTTCCGACAAGCCGAAAAGCCCCTGCTCCGGCCTGCACCTGGCGGCATACCGGCACAGCGCGGCCAAGGCCGTGTTGATCAGTCACCAGGCCGAAGCCCTGGCCCAGGCTGCTGGCGCCCTGGCCGCCGGCCGCGACCGGCTGATACCGGAAGACGCTGAAGGCGCCTATTTCTACCCGCAGATTCCGGTACTGCCGGGCGATGCCGCCCCGGAACAGGCCGTCCTGCAGGCGGACCGCCATAAGCTGGTCATAATCAACGGCGGGGGAGTGCTGGCCCTGGGCCATACTCCGGGCCACGTCATTCATCACAATTCATCGGCTTCAAGCATCTGCCGCTGGCTGAACCGACTGGCCCTGATGCGCCGGACCGGACTGCAACCGCTTGTTCCGCGCTTCAGGTCCAGGTGAAGCTCAGCCGATCAGCCGGTTGTTTTCAGATTCTCTTCTGCCGGTACGGGGGCATGCCCCGGCGTTCCCTGATCAGGCGGCAGAGCAGGTAGAGACAGACATCGGAATTACGCACCAGCTTGCGGTTTTCATTGCGAAAGGCGAACCAGAAACAGCAGAGGTCCTGGATGGTGTCCAGCAGTACCCGGTAGCCTTCGAGAGTCGGCGGCAGGGGATAGGCCAGCCGTCGGCTCAGTTCGCGATAGACCAGGTTGACCCGGCCTCTGTAGTACCAGGATGTGGAATCGTTGACCAGGCCGAGCTTGCGGTTCAGGGCCAGGGCGGCGTTGACCACGTCTTCGGCGTTGAGGAGTTCAACGGAGTACTGCAGGAAGGCTCTCAGCTGCTCCTGGGGGTTTACCGGGGCCGAGGTGATCTCTTTTTCATCGGGCAGGTTTTCGGCGAAGGCCTGGAGGTACTGGAGCAGGTGAATGGTATTGATATTCCGTTCCCTGGAACGGAAGAACTTTTCACTTTCAGCCTCGGAAACAACCGGGGCCCCGTTTTCCCTGTGCCGGCCCCAGCGGATTTCCGGAGTGTTGAGTTCGACCATGCTTTTTTGGATGGTATCCTGCAAAGATTCGAGCCGGCTCGGTTCGGCCAGGCTGATGGCGTCCAGTGTTTCGCTGATGGTGCGCGGGCGGTATGCGTCCGTGTTTTCCATGGGAATTACATTAAAGCAAATCCCGTTCCGCCTGTCAATCTCAAAAAGAAAGTGCCGGCCTAAACCAAATAAGGTCCTGCCTCGTACAATCATATTAAACCTTAAATCAAAACCGAAGGAGGAAAATGCAGTCGGAAAACAACCAGGTTCTCAGAACCCGCATACTGGAAAACTGCGAGGAAATATTCGGAGCCGAGGGCTACAACGCCACCACCATGGACCGGGTGGCCCGGGCCAGCGGTATTTCCAAGCCCACTCTCTACAAGTACTACCACAATAAAGGCGAACTTTTCGATGCCATGTACCGGAAAACCTACCAGGATTATTTCTGTTTCTGCTACCAACTTATGCGCCAACAGGAAAAAGGCAAGCGGGAAATCCTGCTCGAAATAATTAACTCCATGCAGGATTTCCTGAAGCGGAAAAAGCCCACCCTGAGAAGGCTGATCATGGAATACTACAAATTACGCGATCCCAGCTTCAGGATAACCGTCTACACCCGCAACAGCGAAAAACTCCTGCAGCAGTTCGATTCCTTTTTCAGCGGCATGCTCGAAGAACGCCTGCTCAGGGATTACGGAGCGCGCCAGGTATCACAGGTATTCATGAGCCTGCTCGAAGGCATGTACCGCAGCGCTATTGTCCGCGACGGTGATCCGGAGGAACTGTCCGGGGATCTGATCGTCCGGATGCTTTTCAACGGGATGTTCAACGGGAGGAAAACATGAGAGCCGCTTCAGGCCTGAAAAAAACCAAACGAAGATCACCATTACTGCTGTTAGTGCCGAGCTTGCTGCTTGGTGCCCATATCAGCGCCGCCCCGCTGGAACTGACCCTGGAAAAGGCCCTGGAACTGGCCCTGGTCAACAACCCGGCGCAACGCCTGGCCCGGGCCGGGGTCGAGCAGGCCCGCAAGAAACTGATGCAGAACCTGGGTTTTCTGCCCCAGGTCAGCCTGGACGGGGCCAGGATTCTCGATGAAAAACTGATGAGCATCGAGATGCCGCCGATGTTTCCCGGCCAGGAACCACAGCGTTTTTCCCTGCGTTTCACCCAGAATTACGAATTCACCCTGCAATTCGTGCAACCGGTGTTCAGCGGCGGCAAGATAATCCACAACTACCGCAACGCCCGCATCGACCTGGCCCTGGCCGGGGAAAAGGAAAGGAACAGCGCGGCTGAAACCGCCCTGCAGGTAAAAAAAGCCTTCTACAACATCCTGGTCCTGGAAAAACTGATCATCACCCGGCAGGAAGCTCTGGACCTGGCCCTGAAGAATCTGGCCGCGGTCAAGCGCAGTTACGAGCTGGGCATGGTTTCGCGCTACGATCTGCTGCGGGCCGAACTGGCGGTCAGCAGTCTGCGGCCGGAGTTAACCCAGGTCAAATCGATGCTGGAGCTCTCGCTGCTGAACTTGAAATCAATGACCGGCCTTGACCTGGATGAGGAAATTACGGTCAGTGGAGAGCTGGAATTCCAGGAAATCGAGCCCGAGGCGGATACACTTCTGGCCGAAGCCCTGGCCAAACGCTCGGAACTGCGCCAGCTGGATATGGAAAAGAACAAGATCGACAACCTGGTCAAGATAGCTTACGGACAGCTTTCACCAGACCTGGCCATCGTGGGGCGCTACAGTTTCCGCTCCGATCATTTTAAATTCAGGAGCGATAACTGGGAAGATTACTACACTATATCACTGGGACTGTCCTGGCCGATTTTCACCGGCCTGAAGCGCAGCGGGACCATCGGCGAACTGCAGGTAATGCGCAAAATGATAGCCATATCCCGCCTGCAGCTGGAAGCCGCCACCCGCCTGGAAATAGAAAGCCTGCTGGCCGGCCTGGCCCGGGAAAAAGAGAAAGTGCTGATGGGCCGGGACCACCTGGCCAGCGCCGAGGAAGGCGCCCGTATCGCCGAGCTGAATTACGGCGAAGGACTGATTTCCATACTGGAACTGAACGCTTCGCTCAATGACCTGACCATGGCCAGGGTCAATCACCTGCAGGCTCTTTACAACTACAACGTGGCACTGGCCGAACTGCGTAAAATAACTGGATCCGATCCCGCCGGAGGTCTCCAATGAAAAAAACCATGCTGATTGTTCTGCTGTTTGCCCTGGTGTTGATGGCCGGTTGCTCCGGCGATAAAAGCGAAACAGACGGGGAAGAAAAGGCCCGGCAGGCGGTTGCGGTTTCCACCGCGGTCATCGAGCGGGGCGACCTGCTCAGAAGCCTGGATTACAAGGGTACGGTCATCCCCTGGAGACAGGCCAACATAACCCCTGACGTCAGCGGCCGGGTGGCCCGGATATACAAGCAGCCGGGCGACCGTGTCGAGAGGGGCGATCTGCTGGCCGAGCTGGACCTGGTGCAGATAGACCTGCAGCTGCAGCAGGCCCGCGCCGCCCTGGCCGTGGCCAGTGCATCCCGGACCGATGCCGAGATGCAGGAAAAAAGACTGGCCGCCTTGCTGGAAAAAGACGCGGTGGCCCGCATGCAGCACGAGAAGGCCCAGCTGGCCCTGGAAGCGGCCCGCACCCAGTACATGAGCGCCCAGGCCAACCTGGAAATGCTCAACTACATCAAGAGCAACTCAAAGATGCGGGCTCCCTTCAGCGGGGTGATCACCAGGCGCAGCCTGGAAGAAGGCGACATGATCAACCCGGCTATGGGCGCCGGCCTTGGTGTGCTCACCCTGATGGACATGAGCCGGGTCAAGGTGCTGATCGATGTCCCGGCCCATGAAATCGAGGAGATTCAAATCGGCCAGTTATGCCTGGTAACAGTAGCCAGCCTGCCCCGGGAAAGTTTTCCCGGACGGGTACTGAGCCGCAACCTGGCAGCTGATCCGGTGTCCAAGTCCTTCCGGGTGGAAATAGAAATCGAAAACCCGGAACTGCGCATCAAGCCGGGAGTTTTCGCCGATGTGGCCGTGGAAACGATGAAACGCTCCGAAGTACTGCTACTGCCGTTGAAAGCCCTGCTGGCCGGGGACCAGGTTTTCCTCTACGATCGGGGCACGGCCCGGAAAACGGCTGTAAAAACCGGGGAACGCAACCGGGATTACGTCGAGGTGCTGTCCGGACTGGATCCCGGCACCAGGGTGCTGGTCTCGGGCAATTTCGATCTCAGGGACGGCTCGGCGGTAAGAATCCAGGACGGGCAAGATGAGAATCGTTGACTTTTCCCTGAAACAGAGGGTGACCGTTTCCATGGTGGTGGTGGTCATCGTCATCCTCGGTTTCATTTCCTACACCAAGCTCGGCCTGGACATGCTGCCCGACCTGGAATTCCCGGTGGTTTCGGTGGCTACCAATTATGCCGGTGTTGCCTCGGAGGACATCGAACAGACCGTGACCAGGCCGATCGAGCAATGGATTTCCACCGTATCCAAGGTCAAGAAGATCAACTCGATATCCCGGGAAGGGCAGTCGATTATCATGGTCGAGTTCGAATGGGGCACCAACCTTGATTTCGCCGCCCAGGACATCAGGGATACCATCAGTATCTACGAGACATTCCTGCCCCGGGGCATCAGCAAACCGATGGTGGTCAAGTTCAACCTGGCCGACATGCCGGTGCTGGCCTACGGAGTGACTTCCAAATCCCGTGAACTCAGCAATCTCCGTGATTACATCGACAACGAGGTGGCCACCAGGCTGGAAAGAATCGACGGGGTGGCCTCGGCCGTGGTTATTTCCCCGGAAGAAACCGAGGTACAGGTGCTGATCGACAAAGGAAGGCTGGAATCGAGCGGTATCTCGATCAGCGCGGTGGAAGCCGCAATTCAGGTTTCCAACGTCAACCTGCCGGCCGGAGTGATAACCAGCGCCCACTACGAATTCCTATTGCGCACCATCGGTGAATTCAAGAACGTCGGGGACATAGCCGGAGTGGTGGTCGGCACCGGGGCCAACGGCAGCCCGGTCTTCCTGCGGGACCTGGCGGAAATCAAAATCGCTCCGCGTGACGTACGCAACGAAATCAGGCTGAACGGAGAAAAGGGACTTTTCATGATGGTCACCAAGACTCCGGGCAGTAACAGCGTGCTGATCAGCCGGGCGGTCAAGCAAAGCCTGGAGGCGATGAAAGCCGAAATAGGGGAGGACATCGAATTCAGCCCCTTTTTCGACATGTCGCGGGTCATCGAGCTGATGGCCAGCAAGAGTTCGAGAAACATCATCCAGGGCGGTATCCTGGCCATGCTGCTGATCCTGTTCTTCCTGCGCAACCTGCGGCCCACCCTGGCCATCGGCGTAGCCATTCCGCTTTCAATTATCACTACCTTCATTTCCTTCTACCTGGCCGGCTACACGCTCAATTTGATCACCCTGGCCGGGCTGGCGCTGGGAGTGGGCATGCTGGTGGACAACGCGGTGGTGGTCATTGAAAACATCTTCCGCCACCTGGAAGAGGGTAAATCCCCCTTTGCCGCCGCCGGCGAAGGAGCATCGGAAGTGGGCAAGGCCATCATCGCCTCGACCATGACCTCGATCGCAGTTTTTTTCCCCATGATTTTCGCCTCCGGCGTGGCCGGCAAGCTTTCCCAGGGACTGGCCCTGGCCGTGTCTTTCGCCCTGCTTTCTTCCCTGTTCGTATCCCTGACCATCATCCCCATGCTGGCTTCCTGGTTTTTCCGCCTGCGCCGCAGTCAAAAGGAAAACGGCCTGGCCAGCCTGGGAGCCCAGCACTTCGACCGCATCCGCGCCTTTTACGGCCGCCTGCTGGAAAAGGCCCTGCACTACCGCGGCCGGGTACTGGGCGGGGTGATCCTGCTGCTGGTTCTGTCCATTCTGAGCGCAGTCCTGTTCCTGGGCGGAGAATTCATGCCGGCCAATGACCAGGCCATGTTACTGGTCAAGCTGACCATGCCGGTCGGCACCAACGTTGAGGAAACCGACCGGGTCATCCGATACCTGGAAACCGAAGCACTGAAAGACCCCAATGTGATCACCACTTCAATCCAGGTCGGCATCAACGACGCCGACAGCTTCGATCCCGGGGGGATGAATCCCAGCGGGTCCCACGAGGCGGTGCTGTTCGCTTACCTGACCACCTCCAGCCAGAGACAGGAAACCGATGTTGAGATACTCGAGCGCTGGCGCCGCAGCTTTCCTGAACTGGAAGAAGGCCGGATGCTGGCCATGGACATGGGCGGCGGCATGATGGGCGGCGGCGGAAGTCCGATCGAGATCAACATTTTCGGACCCGACCTTATGGTGCTGAAAAGTATCGCCGATGAAATCAAGGACGCCATATCCGGAGTGGAAGGTATCCGTGACGTGAAGATATCCCTGGCCAAGAGCAAACCGGAATTCCTGATGAGAATCAAAAAAGAGGAAGCGGCCAAGCTGGGACTGACCCCGCTGGACATCTCGCGTCAGATCCAGACTTTCTCCATCGGCACGGTTGTTTCCCGGGTGGTCCTGGAAGGCGAGGAACGCAACATCAGGGTGCGCCTTCGCGAGGAAGACCGGCAGGAAATCAGTGATATCAAGAAGTTTTCCATCTCTTCTCCTTACGGGCACCGGGTTTTCCTGTCCCAGGTGGTTGATTTCAGTGAAGATTTCGGCCCCTTGCAGATTGAGCGGGAAAACCAGGTGAAAAAAGTCAGTGTCAGCGCCAATTACGTTGACCGGGACCTGAGCAAGATAGTCAGGGATGTCATGCGCGAATCTGGAAATGTGACCGCCAACCTGCCCGAAGGGTACTTCATTGAGGTGGGGGGGCAGTTCAAGGAAATGACCGAGGCTTTCGCCACCATGGCCATGGCCCTGTTGCTGGCCCTGGTACTGGTTTACGCGGTCATGGCCTCGCTTTTTGAAAACCTGAAATTTCCCTTCATCATCATGTTCACCATCCCCCTGGCTTTCATCGGAGTCATTTTCCTGATCGGGATAACCGGCAAAACCATCAGTCTGCCGGTTTTCATGGGATTCATCATGCTGGCCGGCATCGCGGTCAACAACGGCATCGTCATGGTTGATTACGTCAATCAACTGATAGGCCGCGGCCTGGAAAAATACCGGGCCCTGTTGGAAGGGGCGGTGACCCGGCTCAGGCCCATCATCATCACCACCCTGACCACGGTGACGGGCATGTTGCCCATGGCCATTGCCTCGGACGAAGGTTCGGCCATGCGCTCACCCATGGCCATAGCCATGATCGGCGGTCTGCTGGCCTCGATGCTGCTGACTTTATTCGTCATTCCGATCATCTATTCCTTTTTCGCCGGGATCAAACCTGAACGGGACGCGGCCGGTACAAAGAGCGGCTTAATTTCACAGGAAGATTGACTTTGAAAAAAGCAGTATCATATAATCCTGGCTGAGGAGAAGACATGGACGTCAAATACATTAATCCTTTCATCGAATCGGTGATCACCAACCTGGAGAGAATGTCGGGTCTCAAAGCTGATAAAATGGCCGTGTCCGTGGCCAACGAAACCAAGACGGCCGCCGACATTTCCGGGGTGATCGGACTGGGCGGCGAAATAAAAGGCTCGGCCATTGTGTCTTTTCCGATTGAAATCGCCCTGGCCGTGGCCTCGGCCATGTTCATGGAAGAGCTGACCGAACTGAACAACGACACCAAGGACGCCATCGGCGAGTTCACCAACATCGTGGTCGGCAATGCCCGCAACAACATCGTCAACGAAGGACTGAACGTCACCATTTCCACGCCGACCATCATCATCGGCAAAGGACACCAGATTTCCCATCCGGCCAACATTCCTTTCCTGGTGATTCCATTTTCCACGGAAAAGGGGACTTTCTACGTCAACATCGGGATCAAGGAAATCTAGGATTTAAAAGTGCCGGAGGGGGGGGTCGAACCCCCACGAGGTTGCCCTCCCGGGATTTTAAGTCCCGTGCGTCTGCCGATTCCGCCACTCCGGCCGCCAGAATGGTATCATACAGCGGCCCGCCGATCAACAACTCTTGTTCCCGTCCGGGTTTGGTTGACAGCCCCGGACAGCTGTGGCACAATGATTCGCGAGGTCATCATGGGAAAAACCGCCCTGGCTCCCGAATTGCTGGAAATTCTCGTTTGCCCCGCCTGCCACGGCGAACTGGACCTGGTTCAGAACGACCTGCAGGATCAAGGCCTGCACTGCCGCGCCTGTAAACTCCGCTATCCTGTCAGGGACGGCATTCCGGTGATGCTGGTTTCCGAGGCGGAACAGGAATGAATCCGGGGCCGGCTCATGAAATCAATCAACGATCTTTCTACTGAGACTTCCTTTTACCTGCTTTTAGCTTTCCTGGCTTTCATTCCTTTTTCCATTGCCGCCTGCTATTTCTTTTTCATCATCCTGGCCCTGCAATTGATTTTCCAGCTGCGGAACCGCCGGCAATGGCCGCCCCTGGCGCCGTTTTTTCCCCACCTGATAGTATTTTCCATTCTGACCCTGGTCAGCACTGTTTTCTCCATTGATCCGGCCGCCAGCCTGAAAGCCAACCGCGACCTGTTCATATTCCTGCTGGTGCCCATATTCTCCCTGGTCCTGAACCATCAGGAACGGATCAGGAAAGCACTGACCGTGGTTTTTATTTCCGCCTCCCTTTCCGCCCTGGTCGGCTTGTTCCAGTGGCTGCGCAGCGGCGTGACCCTGAGCGACCGCCTGAAGGGCTTTACTTCACATTGGATGACCTTTTCCGGCCTGTTGATGATGGCCTTCCTGTTTTACACCGTCTACCTGCTGGATGAGAAAGACAGAAAACGGAAAATCATCGGATTACTGTTGCTGACCCCCTGGGCCGCGGCCATCGCCTTTTCCCTGACCCGCTCGGTCTGGGTGGGCATCGTCCTGGCCCTGGCCGTGGTTTTCAGTCTGAAAAAGCCGCGCCTGCTGCTGGTATTGGTGCCGCTTGGGGTGATCGCAGTCCTGCTGATGCCCCAGGCCGTTCAGCAGAGGTTGTTTTCGGTTTTCGACCCCCGGGAAACCACCAATCTTGACCGCCTTTACATGGTACATACGGCCGGGAAGATTTTCGCCGACTATCCGCTCAGCGGAGTGGGCGCCGACAACGTGCCCAGGGTTTACCGGCAATACATGCACCCCGATGCCGACAAGGTCAACCTGCACCTGCACAACAACTTCCTGCAGATTCTGGCCGAAAGGGGGATTTTCGCCCTGGCGGCCCTGGTGTTTTTCTTCACGGCCGTCATTTATCATTTGATGCAAAAAGCCAGGCGGGCCCCGCCCAGGCAAAAAAGACTGGCCTGGGCCGGGCTGGCCGTGTTTCTTGGTTTTTTCAGCGCCGGCATGTTTGAATTCAATTTCGGCGATTCCGAAATTCTTTTCCTGCTCCTGTTTTTTATAAGTTTGCCCTTTCTGAACCCGGAGGAAAGCGATGCTGTCGGAAAAGAGGGTTGACTGCCTGCTTGCGGCCATGAGCGGCAAGCGCATCCTGGTTTGCGGCGATGTCATTCTCGACCGATACGTTTTCGGGAAAATGGAACGTATTTCCCCGGAAGCACCGGTACCGATAATCAAGGTGGAAAGGGAAGAATTCCGCCTGGGCGGAGCCGGAAACGTGGCCGCCAACATCGACCGCCTGGAAGCCTCCAGCCTGCTGCTGGGACTGCTGGGCGACGATGCCGCCGCCGCGGAGATATTCAGGCTGAAAGCTGAAGGCAATGCCTGTTACCGTGACCCGAAATGCAGTACCGTGGTCAAAACCAGGTTCATTTCCCAGCGTCAGCAGGTCCTGCGGGTGGACCGGGAAGCACCGCTGGCACCGGGCGAATCGGCCCTGGCCCACCTCAGGTCGGTGCTGCAGTGCGAGCGCTTTGACGGTATAATCGTCTCGGATTACGCCAAGGGTACTGTCCGGCCCGAGGTCATGAAAGAATTGCTGGAATCGGGACTACCGGTCCTGGTTGATCCCAAGCCCGCCCAGGCCTCTCTTTACCGGGGCGTGGCCGGACTGACTCCGAATCTCAGGGAAGCCCGGGAAATGACCGGGATGAACCTCCATGACGAAAACGACATCCTGCGCGCCCTGCGCCGCTTGCGTCGCCGCTTTGCCCTTTCCTTCGCCGTGATCACCAGGGGCGAAGACGGGATTTCGGCTCTCGACGGCAAGGGAAAACTGTACCATCTTCCGGCCTTCAGCCATGAAGTCTTTGACGTCAGCGGCGCCGGTGACACGGTGACGGCTGTACTCATGCTGGCCCTGGCCGCCGGCGCCTCACTGGGTGAAGCCGTGGCCCTGGCCAACGGCGCCGCTTCCCTGGTGGTGGAAAGAGTGGGGGCCTGCCAGGTAACCCCACTGGAGCTGAAAAACAGGATGCGGCAGCTTTCCCTGTCCTGATGAACCGCCTGCAGCTGCTGAAAACCCTTGCTCCCGGTTTTCTGCCGCTGTTGGTTTACGTAATCGCGGATTCAATCTGGGGCACCCGGATCGGTTTGCTGATCGCCCTGCTCACCGGCCTGGTCCAACTGGTCATGCATTACGCGATCGAGCGAAAACTGGACCGCTTCATTCTCTTCGATCTGCTGTTGCTGCTGGTGCTGGGCGCTTTGTCCCTGGCCCTGGAAAACCCCCTGCTGTTCAAGTTGAAGCCGGCCCTGATCGGAGTGCTCTTCTGCGCTTTGCTCGGTTTATCGGTTTTTTCAAGGCATAACCTGCTCAGACTGCTTTCGGCCCGCTACCTGGAAAAATTCGCCTTGTCGGAACAGCAATGGGCTGAAATGACCGCTGCCCTGCGGCCGCTTTTCTACCTGTTCAGCCTGCATACCTTGCTGGTGTTCTACGCTGCCCTGGCCCTGTCAAGGGAAGCCTGGGCCTTTATCAGCGGCGGACTTTTCTACCTGATCTTCTTTGCTTTCATGGCCTGGGAATGGCTGCGCCGCAGGCAGGAACAAAAAAAAGTACTGCGGGAACACGCGACTGAGGAATGGTTCGACCTGGTTGACCCGGAGGGAAGGGTGCTGGGCAAGGCGCCGCGCTCGCTCTGCCATTCAGGCCGGGGGCGCCTGCATCCGGTGGTACACCTGCACGTTCTGAGCAGTGACGGACGCCTGCTGCTGCAGCAGCGAGCTCCCTGGCGGGAAATACAGCCGGGGCGCTGGGATACCGCGGTCGGCGGCCACGTGCGCAGCGGTGAAAGCGTGGAAGCGGCCCTGAAGCGTGAAACTGCCGAGGAAATCGGCCGTTCTGATTTAAAATACCGCTTCCTGGCCAGGTACGTCTGGGAATCGGAGAGGGAATCGGAACTGGTTTACCTGTTCCTGGCCAGGGCCGAGGGCAATTTTACTTACGACCGTAATGAAATCAGCGATCTGCGTTTCTGGAGAGCCAAAAAGATCAGGAAAAACCTGGAAAAAGGGATTTTCACCGAAAATTTCCGGCTGGAGTTCGATCTGCTGGATCGGACCGTGTTCAGATCCGGGGTCGTTCCAGGTTGAACATGACAGTTTTGAGCCCCGGAACTTCAGCAAATATATCTAAAAAGTCAGCCTTTGTTTCGAAGCAGCCCGTAGGGGAATCGAACCCCTCTTCTAAGATTGAAAATCTTATGTCCTAACCGATAGACGAACGGGCCTCTTTGAGCCGTGTTGGATTCGAACCAACGACACCCGCCTTAAAAGGGCGGTGCTCTGCCAGCTGAGCTAACGGCCCGGAAGTAGAATAATAACATAAGTGCTGATTCATGTCAAACCTGCCGCCCGGGCGGCGGGCCCCTGTAGATTCGATCCAATATCAATGTTGGTGCATTTCGGGGGCGGGGAGACCCCGCCCCTACAAAGAACACATGCCCCGCATTACGTAGGG
>CAYWEM010000002.1:0-187752 GCA_964457225.1 uncultured Clostridia bacterium | reverse complement strand
CCTACAAAGAACACATGCCCCGCATTACGTAGGGGCGAGGTTTCCTCGCCCGAACTTCGCCCGAACCTCGCCCCAGCGATTGCCCCAGCGTTACCCCGGCGGTTTCACCACCCCGCCGTCGGGGCTGATTTGACATTGAGAAAGTCTGATTTTATAATGGCCGAAGAAATGAGAACAGTATAAGATATGGAAGAAGTCATATGTCCTGAGCAACTTGAGCCCGATTTTCTGATCGAGTTCAGCAAAAAAATCGACCAGTTCGAAAAGGCCTTCAAACTGCACATCGCCGTGCGCGGTGAAAAGATAATGGTTTCAGGCCGGCAGGCCCAGATCAGAAAATTCAGCGGCTACCTGGAACAGCTATGCCTGTTACGGCGGAAAAAAGGCCGGCTCGGCCCTGATGACCTGGAAATTTCCCTGGATGCAGTCCTGTCGGGCCGACTGCCCGAATTGCTTCAGCCTGAAGATCAGTACTCACTGAAACTGAACGGCCGGGAAATTTCGGCCAAGACCCTCAACCAGAGACAACTGCTGCAGTCGATGTTTGCCGATCCAATGGTATTCGCCATCGGGCCGGCCGGCACAGGCAAGACTTTCCTGGCCATAGCCGCAGCTTTACACAGCCTGCAAACCCGCAAGGTTGAGAGGATCGTCCTGACCCGGCCGGTGGTCGAAGCCGGCGAAAAACTGGGCTTTCTGCCCGGGGACATAGCTCAGAAGGTGAATCCTTACTTTCGTCCCCTCTATGACGCTTTGTATTACCTGGTCGGGTACGAAAAAACTTCCGAATGGATTGAAAACGGAGTAATTGAGATTGCGCCGCTGGCCTACATGCGCGGCCGAACGATCAACAAAGCCTTCGTGATCCTGGATGAAGGCCAGAACACCCTGGCCTCCCAGATGAAAATGTTCCTGACCAGGCTGGGGCACAATTCGCGCATGGTGATCACCGCCGACACCACCCAGATCGATCTCGAAGAAAAGCAGCAATCAGGCATATTCCAGGCCCTGAAAATTCTCAGGGGCATCGATGGCATATCATTTGTCAGGCTGGGCCGGGGAGATATCGTCAGGCATCCGCTGGTGCAGAAAATCGTTGAAGCCTACGAAAAAAAAAGCATGGCAGGCAAAAATGAAAATTAAACCCGGGTTCAGCAAGGTTCAGCTGATACATCGGGCCGGCGGCCGCTCAAAGACCAAGGGCGTTTTTTACCTGCTGCTGGCGGTTATCATGGCTTTCGTCGTCTTCCAGCCCCGGGCCAACCTGGTGCCTGACTCGGAAATGAAGGAAGGGGACATCGCCCAGGAAGACCTGATAGTCAACCGGACCATCACGGTCGAGGACGAGCATTCCACCGCGGCCGCCCGGAAGAAAATGCTGGAAGCGGTCATTCCGGTTTACGAATTCAACACGGGCATGATCAGGAACACCTCTTTCCTGCTTTCCGACTGGTTTGAATTCCTCAAGCTCAACCGTCTCGATTTTTTCCGCCGGGAAAACGCACTTGACAGTATCAGGGCGGAAATCCTGGCCCGTTTCGGCCTCGACCTGGAAGCCGAAGAAATAAAACAGCTGTTTGAAGGAAACATCTTCGCCCGCCTGGACCTGGAAAAGCTCAACGATCTGGCTGAAAACGTTTTACGCACCGGAGTACTGTCAACCCGGGTCGGGATCAGGAAGTCGGCGACGGACACGATTTTCCTGGTATCTCCGGAAGCTCCGGGTCGCCTGGTCATGCTGTCCGAACTCATGGACGTCAGGGAAGTCGAACAGCGCTGCCAGGATTTCCTGAGGAACAGCGGCCTGAATGCCAGGCAAATCCGCCTGGCCCTGAAAGTGATAATGGAATTCATACCGGTAAACGTCACTTTTTCCCAGAGCCTGACCCGGGCTGAGGAAGAAAAAGCCGAAGCGGCGGTAATACCGGTTTTCATCAACCTGAAAAAAGGCCGGGTGATCTTTCGCCGCGGGGATGAGATCACCCCCGAACACCTGAAGTTGATGAGCCTGATAGCCGAAGAGGAAGTCCGACTGCAGACGGCCCCCTCGGAAATCTTTTTAATCCTGGCGGTTTTTATTCTGATCTTTTTCCTCCTCTGGCAACTGGAAGCGATCCCGGGAATACTGGGCGAGGATTCCAGGCACGGTCCGAACACTTTCCTGGTGATGTCCCTGACCCTGCTGGTCAGCGCCCTGATCTACCGGGCGGCGCTTTTCCTTTACCCGCTGACCCTGGACAACATCGGAGCCTTCCTGGACTTCGATCAGCGGCTTATTTTCTACGCCTTTCCCTTTGCCACCGGCGCCATGACCATGGCCTTCCTTTTCCATCCCCAATCGAGCCTGTATTTCTCTTTTTTCAACGCCCTGCTGGCCGGAATGATCTTCGAGTGGAATCTCAAGGTAATGGTGTTCGTATTTATCGGCAACATGGTGGCCGCCCTGGCCATCGAGCATTTCGGCAAACTGAAGCGTTCAACCATTATCAAGGCGGCGTTTTTTCGACTTTTGCCGATCAGCGCTTTGCTTACCTTGCTGATCGCCCTGACCGAAGGTTCTTTTACCTGGTCCGGCCTGCTTCTGAGCCTTTTCCTGGTTGCATTCGCCGTGTCTCTGTCAGCCATTTTAGCCGGATTCCTGGTATCACTCTGGGAAATCCTGTTTAAAATTCTCACCGAACTGCGCCTGGTGGAACTGACCAATCTGAACCTGCCCGTTTTCCGGGAAATGCTGGAAAAAGCTCCCGGCACCTACCATCATTCCCTGATGGTAGCCTCCCTGGCCGATACTACGGCCCGCCGGCTGGGCCTGTCCGCCCCACTGCTGTACGCCATGGCTCTCTACCACGACATCGGGAAAATATCCTTCCCTGAATACTTCACCGAGAACCATTCCATTTACAAGAATCCCCATGAAAGCATGCCGCCCAGGGAAAGCGCCAAGATCATCGTCTCCCATATCAGCGCCGGTCTGGAAAGGGCCGATAAACTGAAAATACCCGGTCGCATCAGGGAGGCCATCGAACAGCATCACGGGCGTAAAGCTGTGGCTTATTTCATGGAACAGGCCAAAAGCAGGGGAGTTAAAATGATCGACGACCTGGAAAGCAGTGAATACCATTATCCCGGTCCGAAACCACAAAGCATAGAAACAGCCATCGTCATGCTGGCCGACCAGGTCGAAGCCGCTTCGAAAAGCCTCTCATCTCCGAGCAAGGAAGAAATTGAAAACGTGGTGGACCGGATAATCCAGCTCAACGTCGAGGAAAACCAGTTTGAATCCTGCATCGGCCTGACCTTCCAGGCCCTGCACATAATCGCCGCCAGTTTCAAGGAAAAACTGATGTCCATCTATCAGCAGCGTATTCCTTATCCCGGCTTTGATTTCAGTAAAAAGGCCAATTGAATGATCATCTCAAAAAGCAGGATCGCCGACAAGGGCCGGCTCAATCGAACCATGCGACGGGTCAAGAAAAGCATCGGCCTGGTCGGGGACGTCTCAGTCAAGCTGGTAGACCTGGAAGAAGCGCGCCGGATCAACCTTGAATTCCGCGGCCTGGACAGTCCGACCGATGTGCTGTCGTTCCCCTGCGGAGAGAAGCTCAACGGGCGATTGTATGCCGGAGACATCATGATCTGTCTGGACCTGGCCATGGAGCAGGCCCGCGAAAACGCCTGGCCTCTGCTTCGGGAACTTGACGTACTGCTGATTCACGGCCTGCTGCACCTGGCTGGTCACGATCATGAAAAAGACCGTGGCGAAATGATGACCTTGCAGGAAAAAATAATCGAAAGAGAAATCTCTCTGGAGGAGGAATGAAGTTTTTGCCGATTCTGGCCCTGTTGCTGCCGGCCGTCATATTTCACTTGCTGACCGCCGCTTTCAGTGGTTTTTCCAGGCTGTCCCTGGCCAAATTCATCCAGGAATCAGATCAGCGCAAGAATTTGTCGCCCAATTACATCGAGCGCTATGAACTCGTCCTGGCGGTTTTGCGCTCGTTCAGCGGCTTTCTCCAGGCCCTTTTACTGCTGACCTCGTTCTACCTGCTCAAGGATAACGTATTCGATCCCTTCAAGTGCCTGTTGATCCTGGCGGTGATCTATATCATCGTGTTTCACATCATGCTCGACATCATCGCTTTTCGTTTCCGGGAAAATGTGTTTCGACTGCTTTCCCCGCTGATCGTCATTCCCTGGCATGGATTCTTTCCCCTGCAGTGGTTTTTTTCCCTGTTCGTCAAATCCGAAAACAACGAAACCCGGGAAAATCTTTCCGAGGAATCAAGCGAAAGCCAGATAGAGGTTTTCATCCAGGAAGGGGCCAAGGAAGGTGTGATCGAGGAAGAGGACCAGGAAATGATCGCCAGCATCATTGAATTCGGCGACACACTGGTCAAGGAAATCATGACGCCCCGGGTCGATGTCGAGGCGGTTCCGGTGGACATCAAGCTTGACGAACTGATCGATTTTATCAACGAAAAAAAGAAATCCCGTTTCCCGGTTTATGCCAAGGGCATAGATGATATTGAAGGCGTGATCCTCTCCAAGGACGTTTTTCAATGCTGGCGGAAACAGAGCTTTGCTTTAAATGATATGTTGCGTCCCCCGTTTTTCGTTCCAGAAACCATGCGAGTGTTTGAATTACTGCGGGAAATGCAGAAATCCAAGCAGAAATTCGCGGTGGTGGTGGATGAATTCGGCGGCGTTTCCGGAGTCGTCACCATGGAGGATATCGTTGAAGAGATAGTCGGGGAAATCAAGGACGAGTACGACGAGGATGTTGAACCGATCATTCGGAACGGGGATCACTACGTGGTCAACGGAGACACCGATATATACGAACTCAATGAAACCCTGAAGACCGACCTGGATGAAGATGAAGATTACCAGACCGTGGCCGGCATGATCAGCTTCATTCTCGGCCGCATAGCCCGGCCCGGAGACCAGGTTACGGTCGGGAACCTTCTGCTGGAAGTCACCGAAGTTGAACGCAACCGCATAAAAAGGGTAAAACTGTATGAAAAAAAGCAGGATTAAAAAATCCGGCTACATCGCCCTGCTGGGCCGGACCAATACCGGCAAATCCACGCTGGTCAACACCCTGGTGGGGGAGAAAGTGGCCATCGTTTCCGACAAACCACAGACCACCCGCAAGCGCATCCTGGGCATCAAGACTTCCGAACGGGGCCAACTGGTATTCTTTGACACCCCTGGCATACACAAGCCCTATTTCAAACTCAACGAAAAGATGATGAAAGAGGTCCTGGGAGCCCTGGCCGATGCCGACCTGGTGCTGGCCTTTCGCAACGTCAATGACCGCAGAAAAGACGAAACCATGCTTGCCTTGTTGCCGCCGCCTGAAAAGAAAAAAGTCTTCCTGGTCATCAACAAGATAGACCTGCTCAGCAAGTCGAAAATCCTGACAGTAATTGACGATAACCGCGGCGATTATCCCTGGGCTGAAATAATTCCCATTTCAGCGCTCAAGGGAGACAACGTCGATCTGCTGGAAAACCTGCTTTTCGAATACCTGCCGGCCGGAGAAAACCTCTATCCTGAAGATGAATTCACCCTGCAGAGCGGGAACTTCTACATGTCGGAAATGATCCGCGAACAACTGCTGGCCGTGACTCACCAGGAGATTCCCTACACCACCAAGGTCAGAATAGAGGAAACCAGGGAAAGCGGCGAAACCTTCTATATCAGGGCTGAAATACTGGTGGAAAGCAAATCGCAGAAAAAAATCGTCATCGGCCGGGGCGGTAACCTGCTGAAAACAGTGGGCCAAAACGCCCGCGGCTTCCTGGAACGCTACCTGGAACGCCCGGTTTACCTCGACCTCTACGTCAGGGTGGCACCTGACTGGCGCAATTCGATTCCGGAAATCAGTGACGATTGAGCGCTCCCTCCGGGATCATTCAGTAAGCGGGGAAAAACACCGCCGGGCTCGTTCAGGATTGCATTTTGCCCTACATTATTATAGAATAACCATGTTTTATGATAAGAACAAATACACTTAAATCTAAGATCATAACCAGTTTCACTGCAGTCGGAATTCTTTATTTACTGCTTTCAACCGTGGTCATGCTGGTGCTGTTCCGGGATTATTCCATGCGGGTCAGCCGCAAGCAGCAGCTGCAGATGCTGGAAGATTTCGCCAAATCCTCCGAGATCAACTTTATTTACTTCAATTACATGAACCTGGCCAGGCAGACCGAAGACCTGCTCAAGGACAGTGAAGTGAGTTTCGTCACTCTGTTCGACGCTGAAGGCAATGAGATCATCTTCCGCAGCAGACCTGAAATCGAACAGCCTGAGCTGGTTCTGCCGCAAAAGGGAGAAATTTCCATCGATCAACTGATCATAAACCGGGAAAACCACGTTATCCTGTCCGCCCCGGTGCAGATCGAAAGATCGGACATGATCTGGGGCTACGTTTCCATAGGTATTTCCCTGGAAG
This sequence comes from uncultured Clostridia bacterium, assembly GCA_964457225.1. Taxonomy (GTDB): domain Bacteria; phylum Acidobacteriota; class Aminicenantia; order UBA2199; family UBA2199; genus CAYWEM01. The sequence goes on along the minus strand of CAYWEM010000002.1, from coordinate 181,292 downwards.
GCCGTGATCGCTTGATAACCAGCATGCGCAACGCCGCCGTCCTCTTTTCCGGCCTCCTTTTCCTGGCCGCCCTGGTGTTCATCACCGTGGTCGCCGGGAGAATAACCGCCCCGGTGGACACGCTGAAAAAAGGTCTGGAAAAAGTGGCCATGGGGGATTTCACCCACCGTATCAATATCGCTTCCGAAGACGAGTTTTCTTATCTGGGCGCCCATTTCAACGCCATGGCTGAAAAAATAGAAGCCGTGCTTCAAGAACTTGAAACTCAGCAGAAAGACCTCGAACGCCAGGTGAGCATCAGGACCGACGAACTCAATCAAACCAACCTCAGGCTGAGTGACGCCCTGCAGCGTCTGCAGGAAACCCAGAAACACATCATTCAGAGTGAGAAGCAAAAATCGCTGATGGCCATAGTTTCCGGATTCGCTCACGAAATAAACAATCCCCTCACCGGAATCATCGGTTACGTGGAATTACTGCTGATGCGCGGCGACATCCCGGTTCAGTACAAGGAAAAACTGCTCAGCATCCAGAAACAGGCCGACCGGATCAAGGGCATAGTTGATCAGCTGAACCAGCTCAACCCGGAAATTGAACAGACCAAGATGGAAATAGATCTCAAGAATCTGCTGCTGAAGCTGACCAAGGTGGTCTCGAGCAAACCGGAAAACAAGAGCGTGGTATTTGAAAAAAGCCTTCCCGAGGAAGAAATGTTCATTTTCGGCAACCATTTTTCGCTCTGGCAGGTTTTCGACTGTATCCTGGAAAACTCCCTGGATGCAATCAGGGAAAATGGGATCAGGGAAGGAAAAGTCAGGGTCATCCTGAGCAGGAATGAGAAGGAAGGCCTGGCCAAAGCGGAAATAATCGACAACGGCGGCGGCATTGACAACCTGGAAAAGGTCTTTGATCCATTTTTCACTACCCGCAACCGGGCCGAAAAAAAGGGCATAGGCTTGTCCATCGCTTACAACATCATCCAGGAACACAAAGGAAACATAATGATAGACAACAACGAATTCAACGGCACCACGGTGACTGTTTTCCTGCAACTGTCGGACCTGAATCGTTCAGAAAGGATATCCGGAGGAAAAAATGCTTAAATCCATGCGCAGCAACATCAAATCACTTTCCTGGGCCCTGTGGCTGGTCATAATAGCCTTTGTCGGATTTATATTCGTGGAATGGGGCGCCGGGCGTTTCAGCGGAGAAGGTGAATCTACCAGCGTAATCAACGTCGGTAAAATGAACGTCAGCGGTCATGATTACCAGCAGCAGCTGACCCGCACGCTCGAGTCCTACAAGCGCCAATTCGAGGGAGCCATGAACCGGGGCATGATTTCACAGCTGGCCATTCCGGAACAGGTGTTGCAATCAATGGTCCAGATGCTGATCATCGAACAGGAAGCGAAGAAAATGAAGATCAGGGTCAGTGATGAAGAAATAAAAAAAAGCATCATCGAACATCCTGCCCTGCAACACGAAGGAGCCTTCATCGGCAGCGCCGAGTACAAGCGACTGCTTGCTTATAACCGCATAGAAGCGGCTGATTTCGAGGCTTCACTGAGACAGGAAATACTGGCCAACAAGCTGAAAGACCTGTTGACCCAGGGGCTTGTGCTGGATCACGAGTTCCTGGCGGCTGAATACAGCAGGGAAAAGGACGGCGCAGAGCTGGAAATGATAGTAATGCAGGCTGATCCGGGCCAGGAAGTTCCCGAAGCCTCTGAAGATGAGTTGAGGTCCCTGCACCTGCAGAACCAGGAAGCATTCATGACCCCGGCCAGGCGCCTGGCCGACCTGGTCCTGATCGATAAAGAAGCGGTCAAAGAAGAAGTCAGGGTGGAAGAAGCCGAGATCAGCGCCTACTACCGCGGGCACAAGGAAATGTTTACCGTGCCCGGGCGGCGCAAGGTTTCCAGGATTCTACTTGAATACCAGCCTGAAAACCGCCAGGAGATACTTGATGCGGCCGATGCCCTGGCTCAGGAACTGAACCGGGAAAACTTCGCCGAAAAAGCCCGGGCATTATCCAATGACGACAAGGCCTCAACCGGAGGCGACTGGGGTTACTGGGAGTGGCGCTCTTTCTCGGGCCAGGAAGTAAAGGTGATTGAAGGGTTGAGCGAAAACACCGTATCACCTCCGATTGACACCGGCCGGGCCTTTTCAATGCTCATGGTCACCGAAAACATACCGGAAAACCAGGAGAGCTACGAGGACGTGCGTGATCGCATCCTTTCGATCATCACTGACGAGAAGATAAACGATTTACTCGAGGATAGAATTCAGCGCTGGCATCGTCGGCTGAAGGGAGCGAAATCCCTGCGGGCCGCGGCCGAAAAGGCTGGTTACCCGGTGATCAGCAGCGGTTTACTTGAACTCAACCAGTCTTTGAGCGAGATCGAGGACAACGGCCAGATATCCAGGCAGCTCTTCGCCATGGAGCTGAACCAGGTTTCAGAACCAGTTCACTTCATGAACGGCATGGCCGTGCTGCAGTTGACCGAGATCAGGCCTCCGGAAGTAATGCCTTTTGAACAGGCCCAAGACCAGGTCGCAGAATTCAGCCGACGACGGAAAAGAATTGAACTTTTAACCGGTCGTGCTGAAAACTTGGTCGAGCTCTGGCGCTCCACCGGCGGAGAAGCCGGGTTCATCGCCATGCTGGAAAAAGAGAACCTCAGCCTGGAAAAAACATCGTACAAGCGGGGCGACCAGCTTTCGACCCTTCCCAAAAAAGCCGGCCTGGATGAGATGGTTTTCAAGCTGGAACCGGGCTCGATCACCGGCCCCCTGGTTTTCGAAGACAGGCTGGTCCTGCTCAGGATGGTTGAAAAGAACCTGAGCACTCCCGATGACCTGGCTCGTGATTTCGCCGAGTTCTACGCCCGCAAAGCCGAGGAAACCAGGGAAAAGCTATTTGTTTCCTTCCTGCAGGAGAGACAACCGGATTATCCGATCAGGTTGAACAACGATCTTTTTAACAGGATTAAAGAAAGAGTCCTCAGCCGTTTCTAAGCTGAAATGACCAAATCCAGAGGAGGTGTCCGTGGAAACTGAAAAAAAAGAAATTCAGGGCATGCCGCCAGGCGCATTTGAAGTTCTGCCCCCCGGAGAAACTTACGTTCCCTACGTTCCGGCGGAAAAATCAGTTCCGGAAACGACCACCCGTTCTTTGCTGATCGGCCTGCTGATGGCGGTGGTTTTTTCGTCGGCCGCCGCGTTCCTGGGTTTGAAGATCGGCCAGGTATTCGAAGCCGCGATTCCCATAGCCATCATCGCGGTCGGCCTGGCCAATGTTTTCAAAAGGCGCAGTACCATCCTGGAAAACGTGATCATACAGTCCATCGGTTCGGCATCCGGGGTCATCGTGGCCGGGGCCATTTTCACCCTGCCGGCGATCTTCATACTGGACCTGGACAAACAGGTCGGTTTCAGCATCTTCCAGATATTCATGGTCTCCTTTCTGGGGGGCATGCTGGGCATACTCTTCCTGATTCCTTTCCGCCGTTACTTCGTCAAGGAAATGCACGGCCATTTCCCTTTCCCTGAAGCAACTGCTACCACCCAGATCCTGGTGGCCGGAGAAAAAGGCGGACGGCAATCGCGGATTCTGCTGAAAAGCATGGCCATCGGCGGTTTGTACGACTTTCTCGTTCATTCCGTCGGCGCCTGGAACGAGGTTTTCACTTCGCGGGTACTGAAAATCGGGGCCACGATCGCGGAAAAAGCCAAAATAGTGTTCAAACTGGACGTGCTGACCGCAGTCCTGGGGCTGGGCTACATCATCGGCTTGCGCTATACGGCCATTATCTGTGCCGGCAGCCTGCTGTCCTGGTTTTTCCTGATCCCCCTGGTGTCTTTCTTCGGCCACCTGGTCCCGGCCCAGATGATGGCCTCCGGCGGGGAAGTCATCGCCGGCCTGAGCGCCGAGGAAGTTTTCCGTAACTACGTTCGTTTCATCGGCATCGGGGCCATAGCCATGGCCGGCATCATCGGGATAATCAAATCAGCCAAGATAATTGCCGGAGCTTTCAGAACCGGATTCAGGCAGATGAGTTCCAAGCGCGGAGAAACTGGCTCAAGTGAAGTCCGAACCGACATCGACATTTCCATGAAGCACATCATGCTGCTGGTGTTGTTTACGGCATTGGTCCTGCTTCTCTTCTTTCACCTCTCGGTGCTCAAAACCGAGCCCGGAGCCTTCAAACTAAGTGCCATAGCCCTGTTGACCGTTTTTGTCATCAGTTTCCTCTTTACCTCGGTGGCGGCCAGGGCCATAGCCATAGTCGGCACCAACCCGGTTTCCGGAATGACCATGATGACCCTGATTCTCAGTTCGGTGGTGCTGGTGGCCGCCGGTCTTTCCGGTCCTTTCGGCATGATGGCCGCCCTGCTGATCGGCGGCGTGGTCTGTACTTCGCTGGCCATGTCAGGCGCTTTCATCAGTGACCTGAAAATCGGCTACTGGCTTGGAGCCACCCCGCTGAAACAGCAGCTCTGGAAATTCAGCGGAACTTTCGTCTCGGCCCTGGCCGTGGGCTTCGTGATACTCCTGCTGAACGAGACCTACGGTTTCAACCCGGCTGACCCCAACGCTCTGCCGGCGCCCCAGGCAAATGCCATGGCCGCCCTGATTCAACCCTTGATGAATCCCGGGGCCGAGGTGCCCTGGCTGCTCTACCTGGTCGGCGCCGGAATCGCCCTGGTACTGGAAAGAGTGGGGGTGGCTCCGCTGGCTTTCGCCCTGGGGATGTACATCCCGTTGGAGCTGAACACCCCGCTGCTGGTCGGCGGCTTGATAGCTTTTTACGTGCAGCGCTCGCACCGCGACCGGGAATTGACCAAGTCCAGGCACGAAAAGGGCATCCTGATCGCCTCGGGTTTTATCGCCGGAGGTGCGATCATGGGCGTGGTCTCAGCCCTGGTCAAGTACCTGGGTTTTGAACCATTTATCCGCCTGGGCTGGGATGAAAAGGCCATCGGCGAACCCCTGGCCCTGTTCATGTTCATCGCCATCTGTTTGTACCTCTACTTCGATTCACTGAAAGCAGGCGAGGAATAATGATGGAAAAGGAAAAAGCCGACCAGGTCGCATCGATTCTGCGTGAAAACGACATCGACCTGTGGCTTTTGATTGACCGGGAGTCGGGCACCATGAGTGATCCGATGATGGACCTGGTGGTCGGCAGTTCGGTGACCTGGCTTTCCTTTTTCATGTTTTTCGCTGACGGGACAAAATACGCCCTGGTGGGGAATCTCGATATTGAAAAGATCGGTTCACTGGGGATTTTCGATGAAGTGACAGCTTACACGGCTGAAGCCGACCGCTCTCTGCTTGAACTGCTCGAAAGACATAAACCCGCTTCGATCGCGGTCAATTATTCCATTGATTCGGCCATGGCCGATGGTCTCACCCATGGTCGCTACCTGGCATTGCAAAAAATCCTGCAGGGTACTCCCCACCTGGAAAAACTGCAGAGTGCCGAAAAAATCATCTCGGCCCTGCGGGGCAGGAAAAGTGCCGCGGAAATAAGCCGCATCAGGCAGGCCGCCCGGATTACCCAGGATATTTTCAACCGCTTGACTGAATTCGTCAGGCCGGGCATGAGCGAGCAGGATCTGGCCGCTTTTATAAAAGCTGAAAGAGTGAAAGCCGGACTTGACCCCGCCTGGGAAGAGGATTCCTGCCCGGCGGTTTTCACCGGGCCCCAGACCATCGGCGCCCATTCCGGCCCCACCGGCAAGATCATTGAACCCGGACATGTATTCAATGTCGATTTTGGAGTACGTTACCACAAATACTGTTCAGACATGCAGCGCACCTGGTACCTGCTCAGGGATGATGAAAAAGAAGCGCCGGAGAAAGTTCGGCAGGCTTTTGCCACTCTGGTCCGGGTGGTCGACTGCTGCGCCGCGGCCATGAAACCCGGGGTAAGCGGACTGGAGATTGACACGCTGGCCAGAACACTGCTCAGCCAGGCCGGTTATGAGGAATACCCCCACGCCCTGGGCCACCAGATAGGCCGCGCCGCCCACGACGGAGGCGGACTGCTGGCTCCGGAATGGCCCAGGTACGGACAGTTGCCCTTCATGCCCCTGGAAGAAGGCCAGGTGTTCACCATAGAACCCCGCATATACATACCGCCCCATGGAGTGGCCACCATTGAGGAAATAGTCCTGGTCGGAGCAGAAGGCGCCGAATTCATTTCCCCCAGGCAAACTGAGTTGTATACTGTCCGCGGCAATGGAAAGATGTGAAAAAAATCCAGCAAGAAAGCCGGCCTGGCTGACAAGGGCTATTCCCCGGGGTGATGTTTACTTTCGCCTGGCAGCCGGGTTTGACACCCAGGGTCTGCATACAGTCTGCCGCAGCGCCCGCTGTCCCAACGTCGGCGAATGCTGGAGCCGGGGCCAGGCCACCTTCATGATTCTCGGTGCGGTCTGCACACGAGACTGCAAGTTTTGTGCCGTGCCTCACGGTCTGCCTGAACCGGTGAACCATGACGAAGGTCAGGAAATCCTCAAAGTGGTGCTGCAAAACAGCTTGAAATACCTGGTGATCACTTCGGTTACCAGGGATGATCTCGCCGACGGCGGCAGCGCTCATTTCAGCCGGGTGATATCGGAATTGAAAAGAGGCTCGCCCGGCCTGGCGGTGGAAGTGCTGGTTCCGGACTTCAAGGGCCGCCCCGGAGCCCTGGCCGAAGTTCTTCAAGCCGGTCCGGCGGTACTCAATCACAACGTTGAAACCGTGGCAAGGCTTTACCCGGCGGTCAACCGCCCGATGGAAAACTACCGCGTTTCGCTTGATCTGCTGGCCGAAGCCAAGCAACGCGGCGCCCTGACCAAATCAGGCCTGATGGTCGGGTTGGGGGAGAACGAGCAGGAAATACTGGAAGTGTTCGGAGACCTGCGCCGGGCGGACGTCGACATGCTGACCATCGGCCAGTACCTGCAGCCGGGGCGCCGCCATCAGCCTGTGTCCCGCTACTATAAACCTGAAGAATTCGACCGGCTGGCTGAACTTGCACTGAAGTCAGGTTTCAGGGCCGTGGCCTCCGGCCCCCTGGTGCGCAGTTCGTACCAGGCGGAAAGCATGTTTCGGGAAATGAGCACATGAAATACGTGATCTTCAGCGATGTTCACAGCAACCTGGAAGCCTTGCTGGCCCTGCTCGAACACAAGAAAGTAAAAAACGCGGACAAGTTCCTTTTTCTCGGGGACATGGTAGGCTACGGGCCTGATCCCATCGAGGTGATTGAATCTTTCGCCGGCATCTGCAATCTTCAACTGGTACGAGGCAATCACGACAAGGTGATCGCCGACCTGGAACCTTCATCCCTGTTCAATCCCATTGCCGCTTTTTCGGCGGAATGGAGCAAGTCACGCCTCTCGGAAAAAGCGCGGGATTTCCTGAAGGCGATTCCCCGCGGGCCGCTGGTGATTGACCGTTTTCTGACTATATGTCACGGCTCGTTTTTCGACGAGGATTACTACATATTTTCAGCTTTCGAGGCGGCTGAATCGATAAGGATGATGGAAACCTCCATCGGTTTTTTCGGCCACACTCATTACCCGATTCTCTATTATACCCGGAACGAGAAAACCGAGGGCGTCCATCTGAACGAAAATACCAGGATCAAGCTTGACGGCAACACCCGTTACCTGATCAATCCCGGCTCAATCGGTCAGCCCCGGGACAAGAACCCGGCCTCCAGTTTCATCGTGTTTGATTCGGCCAGAATGGAGATTCAATTCATAAGGTTCAAATACGAGATAAAGGAAACCCAGAAGAAGATCATGGCCGCGGGTTTGCCCGAATTGCTGGCTACCCGCCTGGAAGCAGGGGTTTAAATGGGAAGACAGAATGGAAAGGAGGACAGGATGTCGGTTCAAGATTCGTTGAAAGAAATTTGTACCAAGGCTATCAATGAAAAACTGCACGCCTTTATGAATCGCCTGGATGATTTCCAGAACAACGTCAACATGGAAATCGATGCATTGAAAAAAGTGGAGGGCTTTCTGGAAGTAGAAATAAACGAGCCCCTGCCTGATATTCCCAGCCAGGTTGATCCTGGAGCGGGCTGGGAACTTGCCGTACTGCACGATTACATCGATCGGATTTCCCAGGCCGGTAATCAACTCAGCCTGATCCAGAATCTGCTGGAAGGAATCAACCAGTTTTCGGCCCGGGCCGCACTTTTCCTGTTGAAGGATGACAAACTGGTAGGCTGGAAGGGCAGGGGATTCAGGGGCGGCGGCGGTGAAATCAGCGATGATGACATCAAGAGTGTTTTTTTCTCTCTTTCAGCCGATACGGTTTTTCGCCGGACCCTGGAACAAAAAAAGCCCTTCGAAGGACCCGCAGACCAGCATGCCGATGATTTCCTGATCTACGACCGGCTGGGGCTTGAAAAGCCTCCGCTGATCCTGGTTCTCCCCTTCCTGGTCAAGGGCAAACCCCAGGCCGTGATTTACTGCGACGGCAACCAGGAAAAATCCCTGCACCGGCAGGGGATTGAAATCCTGGCCAGGGTGGGGGAGATGAGCCTGGACCTACTGCCTTTGCGCCAGAAAATAATGGCCCGGGTAAAGACCCAGGAATTCAGCGAGTCCATGGAAAAGGAAGAATCAGTTCAATCCAGCACCCTGGATAATGAAAAAACCACTACTTCCTACCGGGAAGGAGATCCGGAACGCCTGGCCAAGGTCATAGTGAACGACATCATTCTCTACAACCGGAAAGTGGTGGATGACGGCATCAGGAACGGGAATCTCTACGAAGTGCTGGCTGATACCATCATGCAATCCCGCGAATTGTACCTGAAAAAATTCTCCGATTTGTCTCATTTTGAAAAACAGCTGCTGCAAACCCTGGCCCAGGGTAACAGGAAAGCCCTGATAGGATATGATTTCGTTACCATTCCTTGAAAAACGCTCGGCGGCCTTTAATTCTATCCTGGCCGCCGAATTGATTTTCCTTTTCGCCGTCCTGGTTTCCTTTACCCTGGTCAGCCTGCTGGCCGACGTTTTGCATGAAAACGACCCGATAGTGGAAGCCGAGCTGATCAATCATCCCCATCGGGGGCACTTCGAACTGTTCCGGAGTTATTTGAGCCTGCCTTTCAGCGATAAAAACAACGAAACCGTCAATCCGGCTGAACAAGTTGAGCCGCTTTTAAACAACGTCATCAGGTTGAAGATGATCGAGGAACTGGTAAAGGAGGAGAAATACGCTCGAGCCGAGGAAATACTTTCTTCCGGCGAAGATTTCCACCCCTTTTTGAAGAACCGCCTGGCCTCCCTGCGGGTCCAAGCGTTGTACCGGCTTGGCCGTGACCTGGAATTGACCGGAATCATGGAAAACAATCTGAATTCTTTCCCGATGCGTGACCGGCTGTTTTTGATGGCGGCCTATAATCGCGGCCTGGAGCGGGAAAAGGCTTTTGAGCAGTTCAAATACCTCGCGGCCCGTCTGCCGCTGGTTGAGCTGTCCTCCTTCCTGCCGCCAGCGGCCATGCTGTCTTTTCAGTCCAGGCTTGATGATAATTTCTGGAATGACAAGCTGAACACCCTGCTTGAACGGGGGCAGTTAAGCGCTTTCCGCCGTGAAATAAAACTGCTGAAAAACAATGAACTCCGCAGCATCTGGCAGGCGGAAATGCATTATCGCTCGCGACAGTACGCCCAGGCCGCCAGTTACCTGCGCCAGGTGCGTTCCGCCGAGTGGCTGCCAAGACGCGAAGCACTGCTGATCAAGCTGGACCTGCGGGAAAACAAGCTTTCCGGGATAGTAGAACGGGTTTTCGCCCTGGAAAAAGGGTCTGACTGGTATAAAAAACTGCTGATCGACTGTGCCGGAATGCTTTACGTGAGAAAAGAATACAACAGCGCCATAATGCTTTTCAGCGCCTTTCTTTCCCGCAGTTCTGAAAATGAATCCGATCATTGGCGCGCGTCATGGCTGGCGGCCTGGGCGGCGCTGCGTCTCAATGAAAGAGAAAACGCGCTGCGCTACCTGGCTTATACCAGTAAATCCCCCCAGGAGGGCTATCGCAATGCAGCCCTGTTCTGGCTGGCCCGCTTCTCCGGCCAGGATTATTCTGAACTGTTGTTTTTCCCGCTTTCCTTTTACACTATCCATGTCTTCCCGGAACGGGAAAACCATCAGGATACCCACCGCCCTTTCCTGGAGCTGTTCAACCGGGAGCCGGGCGAAAAACTTCTGACCCTGATGGAGGATTGCCGCTTGCTGGCCGCGAACTCGTACTGGGACGAAGCCAGGCTTTACCTGCTCTGGGCGGCCGGTGAACTCGAACCTGCAAGTCCAGACCTGAATTCCCTGCTCTTCGTCGAATCCCTGCTTTTTCTGGCCCAGGAAAAATACCTGCAGGCTTTCAATGTCTTCCGTAACAATTTTCCCGGCCACCAGCGCATGAGACTGCCGGCCTTCCTGGCCGCGGTGGTTTTTCCGCTGGCTTACGAATCACAGATAATCAGCAAGGCTCTGGAACACGACCTTGATCCCTTCGTGGTCTTCGCCCTGGTCAGGCAGGAGAGTTTCTTTAATAAAAATGCAGTTTCACCGCAAAACGCCTACGGGCTGATGCAGATAATCATGCCCACCGCCCGCCAGGTGCTTTCGGGTTCCGGTCTGCCCTTCAGGAGATTGCAGCAGCAGGATCTCTTTGATCCCGAACTGAACATCACCCTGGGCTGCTTGTACCTGAGGCAAATGCTGGACCGTTACCAGGGTAAACTGCACCTGGCCCTGGCGGCCTATAACGCCGGCCCGCACCGGGTTGATCAATGGCTGATCGATTTCCCGGAAGAGGACGAACTCATGTTCATTGAACTGATTCCCTTCACCGAGACCCGGAATTACGTAAAATCGATTCTGAGAAATGTCTTTTATTACAGGTTTTACTACGAAAACCGAGTATTGCCGCAGGAAGACCATGAAGGCTAAAACGAAAGTGGCTCTGCTTTACGGCGGCCGGTCCGCCGAGCACGAAGTTTCCATTGATTCGGCCAGAAGTGTGGCGGCCAACCTTGACCGCGGCAGGTTCGAACCGATTTACATTTACCTTGACCGCCTGGGCCGCTGGCTGCCTGTTCCTCCGGATGAAGCGGGACTTCCGCCGACAGCTCCAGCCGGGCCGGGATTTTCTTTTTTACCATGGTCCGGCGCTCAGGCTGATCAACTGGAAGCCGATATCTATTTCCCGGTGCTGCACGGCCCCTACGGTGAAGACGGCCGACTGCAGGCTGTGCTGGAAATGGCCGGCCGTCCCTTCGTCGGCGCTTCCAGCCTTGCTTCGGCCCTGGCCATGGACAAGGGGCTCAGTAAGAATCTCTTCAGCCTCAGCGGTCTGCCGGTGGTTGATTTCATCACCCTTCAGGCTCCATACAGAGATGATCTGGCTGAGCGGGTGGCCGCGGCAATGCCTCTGCCCCTTTTCGTCAAGCCTTCCTCTCTTGGTTCATCAATCGGCATTTCCCTGGTGAAGGATCCGGCTGAACTACCCGGAGCCCTGGCCGACGCTTTCAGCCACGGTCCCAAGATCATCGTCGAAAAAGCCCTGCAGGTCAGGGAAATCGAAGTTGCGGTGTTGGGCAACGATGAATTGCTGGTTTCTCCTGCGGCCGAAGTCTTCCCGGCCAACGAATTTTACGATTACGAAGATAAGTACATCAAGGGTGAGACTGGTTTTGCCCTTCCTGCTTCACTTTCAGCCGAGTCAGAAGCCGAAATAAAACAAACGGCCGCCAGGGCTTACCGGTCGCTCGGAATCAACGGCATGGCCAGGGTCGACCTCTTCATTGAAAAGAGCAGCGGGCGCCTGCTGGTAAATGAAATCAACACCATTCCCGGTTTTACCAGTATAAGCCTTTTTCCCAGGCTGATGGGCCTGGCCGGCCTGAGTTTCAGCGAACTCCTGACCCGGCTTATCGAGCTGGGCTTCGAATACTGGCGCAAAACCGAGGGTGACGATTTTAAGGGAGGTCGGTTTTGAACCTGCTGGGCATTGATTACGGTAGGAAGCGCGTCGGTTTTGCAGTTGCAGTCACCGCGGCTGAAACCGTTATGCCCCTGACCAGTTCATCGACTCCGCAATGGCAGCTGCTTCTGCCCCTGGTACGCCGGCTGGTCGAGGATTACGATATCGCTAAGATCATAATCGGCTGGCCCCTGAACATGGACGGTACTCCGGGTTCACTCTGCGGGGAAATAGGGGAACTCCGTGATAAACTGGTCTCCGGCCTGGACCTGCCGGTGGAATTGTGTGATGAACGCCTGACTTCCTTTTCAGCCCGGGAAATCATTGCCGAAACCAGGCCGGGTTTCCGGAAAAGAAAGGCGGCCAAGGACGGGCTGGCCGCGGCCCTGATCCTGGAATCTTTCATGAAAAAAAGATGAAAAAAGCGATCGTTCTAATCCTGATCCTGCTTGTCCCCATCGTTTTCCTGGCTTTTTTCCTGCAAAAAAGCTACCTGCGCACCCAGGAACCGTACATGGGCTTCTCCGGGGAGACCACCGTAACCATAGACAGCGGAGCTTCGGCTCAGCGCATTTCCCGCCGGCTGGCCGATGCCGGAGTCATTTCCGACTCCCGTCTCTTTTACTGGTATTTCCGGCTTGCATTCCGCGGTGATACCCTGAAAGCCGGTGAATACAGCTTCGACGAGCCCCTGTCAATGAAACAGGTTATCGAACTGCTGGTGAGCGGGCGCGGAATCCTGTACCGCATAACTTTTCAGGAGGGATTGACCATCAGGGAAATGGGCCGGCTGGTGGAATCAGTTCTGCCGTTGAGCGCCGCCGAATTTGCCGCCGCTGCCGCTGACACTGAATTGATCGCCGACCTGGACCAGGAAGCCTCCGACCTGGAAGGATACCTGTTTCCGGACACCTACCTGGTGGGAAAACAACTCAGCGCCCGCTCCCTGGTCGGCATGATGGTGGCCAATTTCCGGCGCAACTTCAGCCAGAACCTGGTCTGGCGGGCCCATGACATAGGTTTTTCCATGCGAAAAACTGTTATTCTGGCATCGCTGATTGAAAAAGAAACCGCGGCGCGTGAAGAGAGGTTCCTTATTTCTTCGGTGTTTCACAACCGTCTGCGCCGTAACATGCGCCTGGATTGTGATCCGACCGTTATTTATGCCCTGGAACGAGACGGAGTTTACCGCGGCCGCCTGGGCTGGGACGAACTTAAATATCCTTCACCCTACAATACCAGGCTGTACGCCGGCCTGCCGCCCGGTCCGATCGCCAATCCCGGCCTTGCTTCCATTGAAGCGGCCTTGTTCCCTGAAAGCACCGATTACTTTTATTTCGTAAAAAAAGACGCCAATACCCATTATTTTTCAAAAAACCTGGCCGAGCACAATGCCGCGGTGCGCAAGTACATACTGAAACGTGCTCCCTGACAACTTACTGTCTTTATGGCGGCATCCGGTTACAGGCGGCCCGATCCGGTATTTCCGGGCCGAAGGTGTTATCGGCGGTTTTACCGAAAGCGGCGCTTCCGACAGGGAAATAATCGATTTTCTGGGCTGCGATCAATTCCTGTCTCCCAGGCAGATTCATTCCGACAAGGTTCTTGACAACCAAGCCTTTAAACGGCCCGGGCCCAGGCCTGAAGGTGATGGAGTAGTGGTTTTCGAAAAGAACAGGGTCATCCTGATCCGGACCGCGGACTGCCTGCCGCTGTTTTTCTGGTCTGCAGACGGTACTTGCGCGGGCCTGCTGCACGTCGGCCGCCTCGGACTCCAGCATGGCATTGAAAAAGCCGCCCTTGACCTGGTCCTCCGGGCAGGATGCAGGCTCGATGAATTGAGTTTTCTCATCGGACCCGGAATCGAGGGCCCCTGCTACGAACTCGGTCCGGAAACGGCAGCCCCTTTTACCGGCAGATCGTTTGCCGGGTCGATTATCAGCCCCGGTCGAAACGACCGCGTGTTCCTTGACCTGAAAAAGGCTTTGCACTTTTCATTGATCGAGGAAGCCATTGATCCGCTCCGAATAATGGACTGCGGTCTCTGCACTTTCTGTCTCAGCGGCCGTTTCCCATCGTATCGTCGCGAGGGGCGGTCAGCCGGACGTATTCTGAATTTCCTGCTCCTGGTTTGAACTCAGCGGTTGTCCTGGTTGACGACCTTGAGCAGGTTGTCGAGAAAGTGGCTGTAAGCGGCGGTTATGCGGTTCCAGTTGGGCAGGGTGAAGTAGCCCAGGGGGTCGCGCAGGTAATTCTGGCTTGAATATATCAGGGCCTTGTAAAAAGTCTCGACTGCCGACTCCTCGAAATGCCGGTCGAATTTCAAACCGTTGATCATGGCATCGGCATGGTAGTTGGCTATTATGTCTTCGGAAATCTTCAAGTAGTTTTTCTGGACTGTTTTCAGCAGGCCCTCGGATAGGACGATCCCCTCGGCGGCCATGTTTTTGAAGATGTTGACGGCGATATCAATGGCCATCTTGTGCAGGCCTTTCTTGGAATCGGCCTTGGATAGTTTCTGATGCTTGTGGTCGTAGCGATGGGCGATCTCGACCTGGCAGACCCTTTTAAGCGCCACGTTGCGGTATATCTCGTACAGAACGCTTACTTCCAGGCCCCAGTCACCGGGGAAACGTATCACCCGCGTCAGGTCGGCTTTCATGGCGAATTCACCGGACAGGGGATAACGGAAACTGCCCAGGTAGTCAAGCAGGGGATGATGGCCGAAGATATTGGTGAGCGCTTTTATCAGGGGGGTGATGAACAGCCTGGTCACCCGGCCGTGCATGCGGTCGGAAAAACGGGCATAATATCCCTTGCTGAATTCGTAGGGCAGGTGAGGGTTTACCAGCGGGTAGAGAAAACGGCTCAACATCTCCCTGGAATAAGTCAGGATATCCGAATCGTGCAGTGCGACAACGTCGGTTTTGCCCTGGGCCAGCATCAGTCCCAGTGACACCCAGCATGATTTTCCCTTGCCGTCTTCACCCACGGCCAGGCCGTCTTTTTCTATGTCAGCCAGCATTTTCTGCAGCTCTGGATTGTCCAGCCAGATGACCGTGGTCGGGATCGGGTGCCGTTTTGCTTTTTCCCTGACCAGGAGAAACTCTTCGCGGCTGGCCTTGCCGAGCGAGAGGAAGAGCTGGTTGATGTATTTTACTTCACCCAGGACGCTCAGGATATTGGCCATGGCCGGTTGAACGTAATCGCTGTAGAGGACGGGAATGATCAGGGTGGTCTTTATCTTGCGGGCGAAATGAGTCAGTTCCAGTTCTATTTCCTCGTTTTTCCCCTCACTCAAGAGGTGCAGGGTGGTTATCACTCCGGTTTGAAAGAAATCAGCCATAGTGTCCTCCTGATATCATTTTTATTGTCGCCTTCACGGCCTCCACCCAGCCCAGCGGCCCGGGGGCCGCAGTTACCCGGGCAGCCGGCAGGCGCTCTGCCAGGGCCTTTGTGCGGGCGGCATCCGGGCTGCGGACCAGCCAGGGATAATCCAGGCCGGCCAGCATTTCCAGGTCGTTTTCCGCGTCCCCCAGACCGATACTTATAAATCCGGGCCTGGTTTCTGCAAAGATACTGTTAAGCCAGGCGACAGCGCCGGCCTTGTCGTAATTACTGCTGAGATGCAGAAAGCGGCCGCCCCGGTGCAGCTTTAATCCTGCGGCCAGGGCTTCCTGTTCGAGCCGCGTCTTGATTTCCTCGTTAGATCCGGGGAGAATGAACGGCAGGTCGTAGCTTCGTTCCCGGGCCATTGCGGACTGGAATTCGTTCATAGATGTCAGTTGTACTATTTCCTTCAGGGTCAGGCGTGAAAAGATCTGATTCTCGACTTTGTTTTTTACGCAGAATCGCTCGAGGAAATAAAGTGACTCGGCCACCGGGCGGCCGAATTCCTTGACCAGGTGGGAGCCCCCGCAGTCCCGGGGAGGGGGAGCTCCTTCCATATCTCCCAGGGTCGGCGGCAGATAGGCTGCCCCGCCGTTTTCAACAACGAAGGGGCCGGAAATACCTGCTTTTTCCAGGTAGAACAGTGTTTCCGCCCTGGTTTTGCTGGTTACCGGGATGATCAGCGCTCCCTTGGAGGACAAGTCCTTGATCAGGGGCAGGGCCGGGCTGAAATCGTAAGTGTCATGATCGAGCAGAGTGCCGTCCAGGTCTGTATAAATGACGAGCTTTTCAATCATTGATTTCATATTAGTTTAAACCTGGTTATAAAGCAAGCAAGCCGGCCCCGACGGCGGGATCCAGCCCCGGCCGGGCTTACTTCAGGCAGCTTTCGATGTATTTGAGCAGTTCTTTCCTGGATATCGGCTTGGGAATAAAGTAGGCGGCGCCTTCCTCGAGCATTTCCATGACATCGGAGGCGCTGATAACCGCGGATATTATTATAACCGGAATTTTCTGCATGCGGGGATGTTTCTTGAGTGCCGAAACCAGCCCCAGCCCGTCCAATTCGGGCATCATCACGTCGGTTACCAGCAAGTCGAATTCGTTGACCTGCAGGGATTCCAGGGCATGGCGGCCGTTGGGGGAAATAAAAACGGTATGACCTTCTTTCTCCAGTATGACAGCAATCAGCTTCTGGGTAACCAGATCGTCTTCAGCCAGCAGAATTTTGGCCACGGCATACCCTCCTTTTCCTAATTCAGTCTGATCAGGTGATTGTATCACGTTTAACATGTTTCACTTGCTCCTGTCAACGGACAGGCCCTTCTTGCCAGTTGGCCGGTAATAGCTTAAAATACTACTGACACTTTTTCCTGCGGATACTTCCATGAAAAATGAACTCCTGATCAACGTGCTGGGCTGGCTGGGTTCTATGGCCGTTCTGTTGGCTTACGGGCTGATTTCAGCCCGGAAACTGCGTGGTGATTCCTGGTTTTACCAGGGCTTGAACCTGGTCGGCAGTGTTTTCCTGATCATCAACACTTTACACTACCGTGCTTTGCCTTCTGCTTTCGTCAACCTGGTCTGGAGTCTGATCGCCCTGCTGGCCCTGTTCAACCTCGGCAGAGGTTTAAGGCGGAAAAATGGCTGATTTACTGAGAGAAGCCTATGATCCTGAATCATTTCGCACCCGGGGACACCTGGTCGTCGACCTGCTGGCTGATTACCTGGCCGCCAGCCTGGCCGGTAAAGAAATGCCGGTGCTGCCCTGGCAGGAACCTGAGGCCGCCCTGGCCGCATTCCCCCTGGATGGATCGGAATCAGCCGGCAGCGAAGACATCTGGACCAGGGTGATCAGGGAATCCATTCACCTGCATCATCCCCGTTACCTGGGACACCAGGTCTGCGCGCCATTACCGATCTGTGCCCTGACCGACATGCTGGCCGCGGTCTTAAACAACGGCTCCGCGGTTTACGAAATGGGGCCGGTCAACGTGGCCATGGAACGAAACGTAGGCCGCCTGGTCGCCGACCAGCTCGGTTTTCCCGACCAGGCTGAAGCTGTTTTTACTTCGGGCGGCTCGCTGGGCAATCTCACCGCATTGCTGGCCGCACGCCAGGCCCGAGCCGGTTACAACGTCTGGCAGGAAGGCAACCGGGATTCACGCTCCCTGGCCGTGATGATTTCCGATGAAGCACATTACTGCCTGGACCGCAGTTTGAAGATCATGGGCCTTGGAGAAAACGGGGTAATCAGGGTCAAACCGGGCTCCGGCTTCAGCCTTAGCCGCGTTGATCTTGAGGAAGCATATCGGCAAGCCCTGGATCGTGGTCTTCAGATCATTGCCCTGGTAGGCAATGCCTGCTCAACCTCCACAGGGATTTACGATAAACTCGCGGAAATGGCCGCCTTCTGCCGGGATCATGGACTATGGTTCCACGTCGACGCAGCTCACGGCGGTGCGGCCGTTTTTTCGAAAAAATACAGGCACCTGCTGACCGGTATAGATGGCGCCGACTCGGTGGTGCTCGATTTTCACAAAATGCTCTTGACTCCCGGTTTAAACACCCTGGTCCTGTTCCGTGACGCCGCTGATTCCTATGCCGCTTTCGCCCAGAAGGCCTCTTATCTGTGGAGCAGGAACGAGGCCCGGGAATGGTACAACCCGGCCAGGCGGACCATGGAATGCACCAAGAAAATGATGGGTTTCCAGGCCTGGGCCATATTGAAAACCTATGGACCACAGATTTACGACGATTTTGTGACCACCGTGTATGACCTGGCCCGGGAATTCGCTGCCATGCTGAAAAAACAACCTGATTTCCAGCTGGCCTGCGAACCACAGGCCAATATAGTGTGTTTCCGATACCTGAAAAACGGCTTTTCCCGGGAAGATTTGAATACCCTCAATGCTGCGATCCGGGACAGGATAATGAAATCGGGAAAATTCTACCTGGTGCAGACTCAGATCGGAACTGAACTATTCCTGAGAACCTCGTTGATGAATCCCTTTTCCGGGATGAAGGAATTGGGGGCGCTGCTCGATGAAATCAGAAAAATCGAGGTCTGAGGGTGGGGGACCGGCCCTGGCTTGGCATTTCCCCGCGGGATAATCGCCGTATAATGCTTTGTGTTAAAATACGGATTTGGAGGCAAAAATGCTTAAAAAACACATTCTGGCGCTGATATTGGCCATGTTCGCTTCAGCAATTCTCTCGGCGGAGCGGATTCATACCCTCAACGGTGAAAGATTTGACGGAGAAATCGTTTCAATGGCGCGGGATCACGTTGTCATTCAGGTTAAAGACGGCTTCAGAAGCCGTTCCGTGCGCATCAACAAGTCTGATATATGGATGATTGAGTTCAATTACCCGGATCCGCGGCTGGTCGACAAATACAGCGGTGATTTCCGTCGCTATTGGGATGCCCGCCAGGATGAACAACTGAAGGATGAAAAAAGGCGCATGCGCATCAAGACCTTCACCATTCACGCCCGGGTGCCCTGGGAAGATACCGGCATAGTCCTGGAACGCGGGCAGCCTTTTTATTTCGAAGTCAACGGCCGAATTATCGTAAACGGCCAGACCAAGCGCAAGATCGGGCCCGCCGGCGAAAGAGGCCGCGATTTCAACCGGCTGAAGGCCATTCCCGGAGAAGCCACCGGGGCCCTGATCGGCCGCTACGGTGAACGCGATTATTTTCTGATCGGAGAAAACCAGGACCGATTCGTGTCTCCGGCCAGGGCCAGGCTGTTCCTCGGCATCAACGACGCTTTCTTTGAGGACAACGAGGGCTTTTTCACAGTTACTCTTTATTACTGAAATCCGGCCCCGGAAAATCATTCAAGCCTAGCTGACAACTACACAATTCAAGCAGGCTGAGTAAAACACGTTGAAGCCGGGCGAAAAACAAAAAAGCGCTAGTCAGTTGCAAACCTGTCCAGCCCGCTGAATTATCCACAGAAAAGTCCAGGATCTTCACAAAACAGCGGGTCATTTTTCCACATTTAAATTATTCTGTGTTATCGGCCCTCTTGTTGATCGTTTTGTTTGTGTCGGATAAGATATATTATGTAAACTAAATAGGGTTTTTTAAAAAGGCAGATCCTGCAAGCGGTTTTGGCGAATGTCTTCCAGGAGCTTTTCCAGGGTTTCGATCAGCTGCTCCCTTTTGATATCTTTGTTCCTGATGTGCAGCTTTATCTGGATGGCCTTGTTGTCATCACTGAAATCCAGGCGCCAGCTCTTTTTCTTTTCAGTTACCTTTTCCTGGCCGGCGGTTCTTTCCTTTTTTACCGCGTCACGGCTGATTCTTTCCGTTCCGTAGGCATCCAGGATGCCGTTCATGGCTTGAACATCGGGCAACTTGACCAGCTGTAGCAGAAATGACTTCGAGTTGATGCCCATTTCCAGGCATCGATTGACGATTTCTTCCGGCAAATCCGTTATCCTGATGAGCTCGGTTACGGTAACCCTTGATTTCCCGACTTTTTCAGCTATTTCCTGGTGGGTGTACCCGTAGACATCGGCCAGGGTCTGCAGGGCGAAGGCCTCTTCGAAGGCGTTCAATTCCTGTCTTTGGATGTTTTCGACCAGGGACAGTTCCAGGGCCTCGTTTTCCGGCACTTCGTACTCAATGCAGGGAATCTCATTCAGGCCGATCCGGCAGGCTGCGCGATATCGTCTTTCTCCGGCGATTATTTCAAAGGACCCGTTGCGGGCCCTGACCAGGATCGGCTGCAGCAGGCCCTTCTGCCTGATTGATTCGGCCAGCTCGTCAAGATCCCGGAAATCTTTGCGGGGCTGGCTTTCAGCCGGGATTAACTTATCCACGGCCACGTTACGCACCACCGGCGCCTTGGTCCTGCTGGCGATTTCCTCCACCAGGTGCAGGTCATGCTTGGTTTTAACGAAATCAGGCAAGCCTATCTTTTTAGCCATTTTTCACTATCTCCTCGGCCAGTTTCTGGTATTCAACGGCCCCGCGTGAATTGGGGGCGAAGGTGAATATCGATTCCTTGTAAGCCGGGCTTTCCTCCAGCCTTACGTTCTTGGATATGACGTTTTTAAAGACTTTTTTGGCGAAAAGCGAGCGGATGTGTTTTTCACTGTCCTTGGCGATCACGGTTCTCTTGTCGTGCAGGGTGATCAGTACGCCCAGCAGAACCAGGCCGGGATTACTGCGCATTCTGATTTTTTCCACTGTTTCCAGGAGATCGTCGGTGCCTTCCAGGGCGAAATACGATGATTGGATTGGAATCAGCAGATGGGTCGCGGCAACCAGTGAGTTGACCGTGATCAACCCCAGGGTCGGCGGCGTGTCTATGATCACGTAATCGTAAAGGTGCTTGATGGTATCCAATCGGTCCTTGAGGCGAAAATGCCCGTCGATCTCCCCTATCAGCTTTGATTCCAGCTTGGCCAGGGCTATCGAAGCAGGCAGAATGAAAAGGTTGTTTATGCCTGTGGTCAGCAAGACCTCTTCAACCGGAAGCTCGGGATCTTCCAGGTAATCGTAGGCATCACGCTTGACAAGAGACCGATCGATAAAGGAAACCGTGGAATTGGCCTGGGGGTCCATGTCGATCAACAAGGTTTTGTATCCCATGAAAGCAAACGCGGCAGCCAGGTTGACAGAGGTCGTGGTTTTTCCCACGCCGCCTTTTTGATTGGCGATTGTTATTATCACTTGTTTCTCCTTTTACAACGGGGAACCTTATGTTAAAAGAAAGCAACGTTTTTGTCAACTTGAATGCTTATCCCTGATTCCCCAACTGTTTTTAGACAAGGGAAAGGGTGAAGCAAAAGCGAACAAAAACGAAGGTGCAGGGAACCGACAAAGCCAGGCTGGACGTGCCCTTCAGGGTAACATGACCACTGTCTGAGCGAAGCGAGTTGGTCATGTTAGTACAGCCTGGCTTAGGTCGGTCTGCACCGTAGTGGTGAGCGTTGATTCGCCCTTTCCCTGGGCAAAATTCAACACCTGTCAGGTAGAAAGTCGGGGTTATGTCGGCGCGCCGACATGGATAGTTTTAACTGAAGAAGGGATTTGAATCAGTCAGAGGGCGTAGTTTTGAAAAAGACGGGAATTCCTTCCCAACCGATTTCGGCCAGGAATCTCTTCTTGAGATGCAGTTCGTCCGTGGCCCGCAGGCGATCCTCTTGCCTGGAGTGAAATTTAATGAACAGCGGCTGGTACGATTCAATGGAAAAGTATTTGACCCGCAGAGGCCGACCGCTCATGGTCAGGTAACGCTTTTCCGCAAGCAGTTTACGGCCGATTTTATTCAGAACGGCGGTCTTGATCTTGGTTTCATGAAGCAGGGTGCGGATTTCTTCGGCCTTCTCAAGTATCCTGTTGACGTTTTTCCCCTGCAGGGCGGATACGGGTTGAAATGCGGCGAAGTAAAGTGAATGCAGTCGTTGCCTGAGAGCTTTGACCCTTTTGTCGTTCAATTGCGGATCGGCCAGCAGATCGCACTTGTTCAGAACGATTATCAGCGGTTTGGCCGCTTTCCTGACCTCGGCCGCAATCAGCATGTCGTTCTGGTCAAGCGGCCTGGAAATATCAACGACAAAGAGAATTAAATCCGCTTTTCTCAGGTTCTTTTCAGCCCTGACAATTCCGGCCAGTTCGGTGTCTTCAGCCACCTTGCTTTTTTTGCGCACCCCGGCATTGTCGACCAGCATCAGGTTTGACTGGTTGCGGGTGAATTCAATTTCAACCGAGTCCCTGGTTGTACCCGGTTCCGGGCTGACGATCATCGTTTCACGGCCTATCAGGGCGTTGACCAGGGTTGATTTTCCTACATTCGGCTTGCCGAAAACGGCGATGGTCTGGCTGGGCCCGGCCGGAGCCCGGAGTTGCCGCCCGTCTCCGATGACTTCCAGAATGGCCTCTTCCAGTTTCTCCAGGTTGAGATTGTGAGTGGCGGAAATGGTTATGAAATCCAGTTTCAAATCGTAATAGGAAACCGGGCAAATGTAGTTTTCCGGGTTGTCCACCTTGTTGAGCACTGCAATGATGTTCCGGTTTATCTTTTGCACCTCCAGGTAGAGGTCTTTCTCGTATCCCAGTAATTCCCGGCGGCCGTCAAAAAGGAATATCACCAGGTCCGACGCGGATGCCGCTTCGACTATCCTGCTGTTAATGGCGGCTGAAATAGCCCTTTTATCAGGGAAGTATCCACCACTGTCCTGCAGGAAGAATGCTCTCTCCGACAGCAGGCACCTGGCCTTGAAAAGATCCCGGGTCATCCCGGGTTCAGAATGAACCAGGGCTTTTTTTTCACCGCTGAGCCGGTTGAAAAGCGTGGATTTTCCGGTATTCGGCACCCCGACTATGGTTACCAGGGGCAGTTTTTTCATCTCATGTCCGGCGCACCATCGATATGGCAAAAGCTTCGATGGCCTCTTCCCCACCCTGGGCGGTCAGTCCTTCACGGCTTTTGCCCTTGACGTTGATGTCCTCGGGGGATATATTCAGCAATTCGGCCAGCCTGTTCCTGATCTGTTCCTTGAAGGGAGCCAGGCGCGGCAAATCGATGATCACCACGCTGTCAACGCTGACCACCTGCCAGTTGCCCGCCTTGAGACGGTCCATAACCTGGCTGAGAAGCCGGGCTCCGCTGGCATTTTTGTAGCTGGGATCGTTATCGGGAAACAACTGGCCGATATCCAGGTCACCGGTGGCGCCGAGCAGGGAATCGATCAGGGCGTGAATCAGCACGTCACCGTCTGAATGCGCCAATGCGGACAGGGAATCAGAAACCTTGACACCGCCGATAAAAAGCCCCCGGCCCGGAACCAGGCGGTGCAGATCATAGCCGATACCTGATCGGATTTTCACTGGGACTTCCTGGCGAAGATCATCTTGCCGGTTGTTGACTGCAATACCGAAGTGACTTCGACTTCAAGTTCGTTCCCTATTTCATTCTTGGCTTCTTCAACTACGATCATGGTGCCGTCCTCGAGGTAAGCAAGGCCCTGTTTCTTTTCCTTGCCTTCCTTCTGAATGATGACGTTCAGTTTTTCTCCTGGGTAGACCACCGGTTTCATGGCGAAGGCCAGTTCATTGACGTTGAGAATGCGTACGTCCTGCAGCTTGGCTATTTTGCTCAGGTTGACGTCATTGGTGATTATCTTGAAATTGTGCTCCTTGGCCAGGTTTATCAACTTGTGATCGACTTCCCTGACTCCGGGCATGGTCTTGTTCAGAATAGTGACCGATATTTCCTTGTTTTTTCTGAGCTGGTCGATGACATCGAGACCTCTTCTTCCCTTGATGCGCTTGGTAGCCTCGCCCGAATCGGCGATATTCTGCAGTTCAGCCAGGATGAACGGGGTTATGATCAATTCTCCGTCAATAAAACCGGTTTCAGCGATGGCCGCTATGCGGCCGTCAATCAAGGCGCTGGTATCGAGCAGAAAAGAATCAGTGAAAGCGCTGCTGCCCCTAAAGAACTCCCTGATATTCAAAGGTGAAAACAGGCTCGGCTTAAGCAGACCGATAAACATTCCGGTCAGCGGAATGGCCAGCAGGAAAAGAGCCTTGAAGAAAATGTAGGCTGAAAAAGACATGGTTATCAGGTTGAAAACCTGGAACATGAGCCAGCCCATGATTACCCCGGCGGCCAGTCCCAGGGCTCCGGCCCAGATGTTCTTCAACTCTGTGTTCCTGATCCTCAGGGCCAGGACAACCAGGAAAAGGGAGAAGCTGAAGCCGATTATGGCTCCATGCCAGGGCGTGGTGTCCGGAAAAGGCGGATGATTGTATCCAATGTAGGAAAAAACGGCCACAAAAAGAGCCTGGTAAAGATAGATCATTTAGTATTCCCCTTTAATTGTAGTAAAAAGTTCATTGATGTTTTTCAGCGCCGAGACCCTCAGGCCGGGTTGAATTCCCTGGATCTGCGCCGGAGGCAGGAAAAAATGCTTGATACCGTGCCTGGCTGCTTCCCTGATGCGCC
Source organism: uncultured Clostridia bacterium (assembly GCA_964457225.1). Lineage (GTDB taxonomy): Bacteria > Acidobacteriota > Aminicenantia > UBA2199 > UBA2199 > CAYWEM01. The sequence goes on along the minus strand of CAYWEM010000002.1, from coordinate 156,925 downwards.
GATCAAGGTTGGCCGCCGGCCTGGTTTCACCGGTCAGTCCGATTTCCCCGATAAAAACGGCGTCAGCTTGCAGAACCAGGTTGCGATGACTGGAAATGAGGGCGGCGCAGACCGCCAGGTCGCAGGCCGGGTCGCGCACGGCCATGCCGCCGGCCATGTTCAGGAAGACATCGGACTTGTAAAAAGGCAGGTGCAGTTTCTTTTCGATGATTGAAATCAGCATGGCCAGGCGATACGCATCATAACCCAGGGCAATTCTTCGCGGGTTGCCGATCAGCGGAGTGTCGACCACCAGCGCCTGCACCTCGGTCAGAATCGACCTCAGTCCGTTCATGGCCGGAAACAGAGCGGTACCCGGAGACCAGTCGACTCCGTGCTGGCGAAAGGCCTGCGACGGGTCCGCCACTGCCTGCAGTCCGACGCCGGTCATCTGGAACACCCCTATCTCATTCACCGATCCAAAGCGGTTCTTTTCAGCGCGCAGGATGCGCAGGTCGTTCTGCATTTCCCCCTGGAAATAAAGGACAGCGTCCACCAGGTGTTCCAGTATCTTCGGCCCTGCTATCTGGCCTTCCTTGGTGATATGCCCGATTATAAAAGCGGCCAGGTTGTTCTGCTTGGCCAGTTTGACTATTTCGGCGGTCATGGCCTTTAGAGCCGATGGAGAACCGGGCAGAGCGGAAAGCTGGTTGGAATAAAGCGTCTGAATTGAATCCACGATCATGTATTCCGGATGCAAGGATTGGACAGCAGCCTGAAGATCCTCGAGCGCGGCCATGGTCAACAGGGAAACCAGTTCTGTATTCACTCCCAGTCTTACCGCCCTGGCTTTGATCTGTCCGGCGGATTCTTCCCCGCTGTAATAAAGAACTCTTTTCCCGCCGGCGGCCAGCGAAGCGGCCACTTCCAGCAAAAGGGTTGATTTTCCTATACCCGGTTCCCCCCCGATCAGGACCACCGAATTCGGAACGATTCCGCCGCCCAGCACGGTATTGAACTCGGCCAGGCCGGAATCGATCCGGGCGGTTTCGGACTCGGAAACCGAGGCCAGGCTTACCGCGGCCACAACAGGCTCCGCTTCGGAGCGCAGGGAGTCGGATGGTGAAACTGACACCATGCTGTTCCAGTTGCCGCATTGCGGGCATTTACCGTAAGGCTTTGGATTCTGAAATCCGCATTCAAAGCATTCGTAAACCGACTGGTTTTTCATCGGCGATCCCGTAAGCAAACTGAAGGAAACGAGTTTACATATCGTTTGATATTAACCATTAAAACCTTCGGATCGGCTAAACTTCTTCCCTTTCCCTGATTTCAAGATTGGCGAACTTGGTAAATTTGTCGATATAGGCCAGCACGGCCCTGCCGGTAGGACCGTTCCTCTGCTTGGCCACGATAAGGTCTGCCTCACCCTTGCGCTCGGTATCCTTGTCGTTCTGTTCTTCGCGATGCAGGAAAACTATCAGGTCGGCATCCTGTTCAATTGCCCCGCTCTCCTTTAAATCCGAAAGCTGATACTTGGCCCCCTTTTCCCCCCGGCCCCTGGTTTCGGGTGAGCGGTTCAGCTGGGCCAGGGCCAGTACCGGAATGTTGAGCTCCTTGGCCAGTTCCTTTAGTGAAGAGGAGATTATCGCCACTTCCTGGGCCCGGGAATCGTTTTTCCTGACCTGTGACTCCCCTACTTTCATCAGCTGGAGGTAATCGACAAACACTATGTCCAGGCTGTGTTCGATTTTCAGCCTCCTGGCCCTGGTCTTCATTTCAACAATCGAAAGAGAAGGCGAATCGTCGATGAAAATTTTCGCTCTTTCAATTTCCGAGGAAGCCAGTTCGAGATCATGCCATTCCTTTCTGCTGAGCAGAGGCTTGCCGGTGCGGATGGAACTCATGCTTATCTTGGCCCGGGTGGCCAGCAGGCGCATCATGATCTGTTCGCGGGACATTTCGATGGAAAAAAAACCCACGGTCTTTTCCTGCTTCAGGGCCATGTTCAGGACTATGTTCAGGGCCAGGGCCGTCTTGCCCATTGAAGGGCGGGCGGCAATAACTGAAAACTCACCGGGCTGAAATCCGGAAATGATGTCGTCGAGTTCGTAAAAACCGCTTTTCAGGCCGCCGCTTTCACCGTGCTTCTGGATGTTCTCGATAACCCGCATGGCCTCAGGCATCAGTTTGCCGGTCGGTACAAATCCCCTCTTGTCACGGGCCTCGGCTATTTTGATGATGTTTTCCTGAACCTGGGCCAGGATGGTGTCGGCGTCGGCCTTGAAATCCAAGCTCTCTTCAATGATGCTTCTGGATGAAGTGATCAGCTTGCGCAGGGCCGAGTGATCCTTGATGATATGGATGTATTCGACTATGTCCAGGTTCTCAGGAATCTCGTCGGCCAGCGCGGCAATATAGGCATAACCGCCGGCCTGGTTGATTTCGTTGCTTTTCTGCAATTGATCGGCAACGGTGATGATATCAGCGGGCCGGCCGTCATTGGTGATCTTGAGAATGGCCGAAGCTATGAGCAAGTGAGAACGGCGGTAAAAGTCTGTGGACTCAAGCTGGGAAAAAACCTCGTTGACATAGCGGTTGTTTACCAGCATGGCCCCCAGCACGGCCTTTTCAGCCAGGTCGTTGTGGGGCAGGGGCCTTTCAGTCTCGCTCAAAGCAGTCACAGCCTCAGGAAGTCTGTTCCGGTTCTTCTCCTTCCTTGACCACTTCAACCGCCAGTTGCGCTTCCACGTCCTTGACCAGTTTCAGTTTGAGGGTGAAATGCCCCAACCGCTTGATGGGCTCGTCAAAGTGAATTTTTTTCCTTTCGATGGTAACAGCGTGTTCAGCGAGTTTTTCCTCGATGTCGGCGGCGGTGACCGAACCGAAAAGGACTTCGTTTTCACCGGCTTTCTTGCGGATGACCAGCTGCAGTTTTTCCAGTCTTTCCTTTAATTCCAGGGCGGAAAGCTTTTCCTGCTCGATGATCAGTTGATGCTTGCGCCGGCGGTTTTCCATCTGTTCCAGGTTGTGTGGAGTCACCGGCAGGGCGTACTTGCGAGGCAGTAAATAATTCCGGGCGAATCCGGGTTTTACTTCGACCACGTCACCCAGGCTGCCCAGGTGTTCCATGTCGGTCAACAGGATTACTTTCATGGTCTGCTCCGCTTGTTTTCAACGAATTTGATCAGGCTCATGTGCCTGGCGCGTTTGATGGCTTTGCCGAGTTGTTTCTGGTGATAGCGGCAGGTTCCCATCACCCTGGCCGGCATGATTTTCCCGGTTTCGGAGATGTAGTTTTCCAACACCCGGGCGTTTTTATAGTCGATCAACAGTATCCTTTCCTTGCAGAAATGGCAGAATTTTTTGCGGCTCGAGTAAAAACGCCTCTGGGGCCTGGCTGGAGTTGATTCTCTATTCTGCATTGTCGTTCTCCTCGGTATCTTCCGCAGGTTCGTCGTCTTCCTGCCTGCTCCTTTCTTCCTGGTTCTTGCGGGCGTGAATCTTGTCGATCTTGGCCCATTTCTTCACCAGCTTGTTGGCCTTGTCCAGCTTGTCGTCAAGGCGCACAATGATGAAGCGCATCACCTTTTCCAGCTGCCGCAGGCGTCTTTCCACCTGGGCCAGGACTTTGCCGTCCACCGTGGTCAGCACAAAGAAGTAATGGCCCTGTAGATGCTTGCGAATAGGATAGGCCAGGTTCTTTTTGCCCCAGTCGTCGATTTTTTCGATCTTGCCGTTCTCTTTCTCGATCATCGAGGTGACGATTTCGATGGTCTTTTTAACGTCTTCCTCGCTGCAATCTGGAGTGAGAACGGCTCCGATCTCGTAGTGTCCGTTCATTGCGGATCCTCCTTGTGGTTATTTACAGCCTCTTTTTCAAGAAGCAAGGGGTTCTTTTTGCGGTTGAAAAGATTCATGGCCGCCTGCCGGCCTTCCATGACAAAGGTTTCTAAAACTGACACCGCCCGCTGCAGGCCTTCGCGGTAAAGTTCGCGCCAGGGAGCGGCCACCGGGGCCAGCACGTAATGGACCCGGTCGTCAATTGCGAATTGAGGTGGATTTATACCGATACGCAGCGCGGAAAAACCACCGCCGCCCAAATGGGCCAGGATGGATTTTATCCCCTTGTGGGAACCTCCACTGGCGACTTGACGCATCCTCACCTCACCCATGTCCAGGTCAAGGTCATCGTAAACGACGAGCAGTTCAGACAGGGAAACCGGGAATTTTTTAAGCAACTGCCTGACCGCCCGGCCCGATTCGTTCATAAAGGTGAGCGGCTTGGCCAGGACAAGATCCTGGCCCGCGTAATCGCTACGGCCGTATAAAAAATCGTATTCAATCCGGTTCATTTCTGCGCCGATGTTTTCACAAAAAAGGTCAAGACAGGTAAAACCGGCGTTATGAGGGGTGTCGACATAGCGCCGGCCCGGGTTGCCAAGTCCGATGAAAACAAAAATTCAAGCCTCCTCGGCTTCGGTTTTTTGTTCAGCTTCGGGTGCTTCCTCAACTGCGGCGGCTTCTTCCCTGGCCTTGGCCGCAACCATGCAGATCACCGTCTGCGGCGTGGTAACCGGCTTGACGCCTTCCGGCAGTTCCAGGTTTTCCAGCTTGATCGATTGACCGGCATGCAGACCGGAAATGTCCAGGTTGATTTCCCTGGGGATCAATCCGGGCAGGCAGCGCACTTCGATTTCACGGGTAAGGAATTCGAGTATGCCGTCTTCCAGCTTGACACCCACGGGCTCACCCGCGAGTACGATAGGCACAGACACGTCAATGGTCTTCTTCAGGTCGATCCTGATCAGGTCAACGTGAACGATGTTTTCCGACAGGTAATCGAGCTGAATTTCCTTGACCATGGCGTCAGTGCTGGTCTTGTCGTATTTCAGCCGCAGGATGGAATTCTCACCGTGTTCCGACCTGATGATCCGCCTGATGGTATTCACATCAATGGCCAGGTTGACCACCTGGTCTTTCCCTCCGTAAACCACGGCGGGCACCAGGCCGCTTTTACGCAGTCTTTTGGCGTCCTGTTTGCCTTTGCCTGATCTTTTTTCAGCTTCGATGTTGATAATGGCTTCCATTTTGATACTCCTGTTAATCAGAGAAACAACTTTGAAACCGAGGTTTCCTTGTAAATACTCTCGATGGCCGAGGCGAAGAGATCGGCCACCGAAAGAGAACAGATCTTTTCGATTTTCGAACCCGCTTCGGAAAGCGGTATGGTATCTGTGACGAAAACTTTATCCAGCTCGGAAGCGGCGATTCGTTCCAGGGCCGGACCGGAAAACAGGCCGTGCGTACAAGCGGCGAACACCCTGCGGCTGCCGTTTTTCTTGAGGGCTTTCACCGTTTCAGTCATGGTGCCGGCAGTATCGACCATATCGTCAACGATTATGGCGTCCCGGTCAGCGACGTCCCCGATGATATGCATCAGTTCGGCGACATTGGGGGCGGTGCGCCTCTTGTCGGCAATGGCCAGGGTGGCCTGCAGTTTGCGGGAAAAAAGCCTGGCCCTTTCCACGCCGCCGGCATCCGGAGATACGATCACCGGGTTGTGCAGTTTCATGGACTTGAAATGAGAGATAAAGACCGGCAGGGCCATCAGGTTGTCTACCGGCAGGTTAAAAAATCCCTGGATCTGCTGGGAATGGAGATCCATGGTCAGCAGGCGGGAAAAACCTGCGGCCTGCAGCAGGTCGGCCAGCAGCCGGGCCGAAATCGGCACCCGGGGACGATCCTTGCGATCCTGGCGGGCATAGGCATAGTACGGAACCACGGCGGTGATTCTCCTGGCCGAAGCCCGCTTGAAGGCATCGGCCATCAACAGCAGTTCCATGATATGAAAATTGATATCCCGGCACAATGATTGAATGACAAAGACATCAGCGCCGCGGACGTTTTCATGACTCTGGAAAGAGATCTCCCCATCGGCGAAGACACTCCGCTTACATTGTCCGATTTCCTTTTTCATTATCCTGACTATGGAATCGGCCAGCTCAGGATTCGAAGAACCCGAGAAAACCAGGAATTTACATCTACTCATGGGGCCACCTGGGGTGGGAGGATTCGAACCTCCGAATATCGGCTCCAAAGACCGATGCCTTACCGCTTGGCCACACCCCAATATCTGCCAGGTATTCCCGCCGGCCGAGGAGTGGAAACAAATGAAGTTCCAAACTGGAATACCGGTCTTTGGCTTTTTGCTGCGGGGTAAGCAGTGAAAAAAAAGTGGAGCCGCTGCCGGTCATCATCACGTCAGCCAGGCCTGAATCCTGCATCTTTTTTTTCATTGCTCCTAATTCCGGGAATAGGCTTATTGCCGTTTTCTCCAGATCGTTTTCAAGTTGTGAGAAATCGTTTTTCCTTATGAAAGTACCTATTTTACTGTCTCCGGGCTTTCTTGTCAAGGTCAGGGCCTTAAAAACCCTGCCGGTTCCAACCGCCAGCGGTGAAAAGCAAAGGGCGGCCCAAGCCGGCCCGGGATCCGGCAGGGCAAAGAGTAAATCACCGGCACCCAGGCCCAGCACCCGGCCCCCGACCAGGAAAAAAGGCACGTCCGCGCCGATTTCAGCCGCCATTGTCATCAACTGCGGCAGGCTCAGCCTGAGGCCGGTGAATTCATTCAGAAAGAGCAGCATCACTCCGGCGTTGCTGCTGCCGCCGGCCAGTCCGCCGCCGGGAGGGATGCGCTTTTTCACCTTGATCTCGATATCGGCGCTTTTGCCGGTAAGCCGGCTGAACAGCTCGACCGCATGCCGAATGGTGTTGGCCCCGGCCCAGTCCACCCGGCCGTCCCCCGCCAACCTGAAGCCGCGGCCGCGGCCGGTTTTGACCTGAATCAGGTCATGCAGCCCGATGGTCTGGAATACTGTGCGTAAGAGGTGGTAGCCGTCGGACCTGCGGCCGACCACCTCAAGGCCGAGGTTGATCTTGGCGAAGGATTTAAGCAGGAAGGAGCCTTCAGTCATCCGCCAACTCCCCTGAACCGGTCAGTTCATCCAGCCCGCGCCGGGAATACCCGGACAAATCGGGCCTGCGGATCAAGACCCCGGCCCGCCGCTGGTGCCGTATTACTTTCAATTCGAGAATTCCGGCATCCGACCTTACCACCGCGGCCGCCACTTCATCGCCGCTGGTGACCAGTTCAACCTTCAGGCCGTCCTGATCCGTACCGCCCCGGAGCCGGAAAAAAATGTCTTCTATGCGGCTGTAACTCAGGTTCAAACCCCAGAGTGCCAGCATCAAGTCTTGAAAATCCCCCTGCCAGAATAGTCTGCCCCGGCGCCTGACCAGGGTGGTCTGTTCGCAACTGACGTAAAGTTCGAACACCACCTGGTTTAGGGGCCCGAAAACAACGAACCTGGCCTGACGGTCATCGTACTGCCAGTTCAGCCTGCCGCTCTGCTTGTCAGTTTCCGACCTGAAAACAAAGCGCAGACTCACCGTCCCGCCCTGCAGGCCGGCAGCGTCGCTTTCCAACGGTGGCCTGGGCAGGCAGGCGGTTAAAAAAAGGACCAGCAGGCAGGCTGATAGTGTTTTTATCAATTTGTCCCCTGCTTGCTTGTCGCAGTTTCTTGTCGCAAAACTTCGATCAAGGGCGGAATGCGCCTGGTTTCCGTGCTGGTATTGCCGGCCAGGTCTGACACTGAGACCACCAGGACCCTTTCCCGCTCTCCGGCCGGTTCGATTCCTTCCAGGCGGACCTGCCTGCGATCATGATCGTATTCACAATCCAGTAAAACTCCATCCAGGGTTACCCGCAGGCTCTCATCGTCAATCCCCTTGCCCCGATCGCTGATATCGACGATCAATTCCGATCGACCGCGGTCAACTTGTTCGGGAAATACAATGTCCGGTGGGTAAACATCTCTCAGCAGTGCATAGGTCCCGGCGGAACGAAGACTTGACTGGAAAACCCGGCTGTTACGGTCAAAAACCGTGTGCTGATAATGCCATTGATCGTTCATATATGATTTCTTGAATATCCCGACCTGAATCGGCCGGGCCAGACCATCAGAGGCGCTGAAACTGATAGTCGAGGTATCCAGAAAGGGCAGATAGGCCGGGTTCAATTCTATTGCCGGGGCTTCCAGGGGGAATTCACTTTTAACCCGCACCCGGCGCGCGACCAGCAGTCTGGGCTCACGGGCCGCCCGCGGACCGAATTCAGCGAGGAAACCATCAAGCTGCAAGCGCTGTTTTTCTATTCCGCCGAGCAGGAGCAGCACCAGGTCCGATGCTTCAGCCGAGGCCGGAATCAGGCCGGCAGGGGTTTGAAACTCCAGCGCATACCTGTCCCCGTCCAGCAGTCCTGGCAATTTCACCTCGAAAAAGAATCCGTCCCGGGATTGCTCCGCCGTATAAAACAATTCGGATCGGCCGCCTTTGAGACGCAGTTTAACCTGTTCAGGCGGCAGGCCGGTTTTTTCGCTGATCACAAAAAGCCGGTCCCGGTTGACGAACAGGCGGCAGGCCGGGGCATTCGGTTGTCCGCCTTCTGAAGAGAAGGAAACCTGGCCGCCTGACCGGTGGTAATCGGGTGCGGCTTTTCGAAACGGGACCTCGGCCCGGGCCAGGTTGCCGAAAAAATCGATGACTTCGATTTCAAGCAGGTGCCGGCCCAGGGGCAAGACCTGGAAAATTCTTTCCTGACAGCTTTTCAGCTTCTCCAGTTCGTAACCAGGCTGGTAAAAAAGATTGTAGGCATAGGAACCGGATCGGGAACGCTGCAGGTCGAAAACCAGGCCGGACTGGATGTTGTCCGAGCGCCTGACTTTATCGGCCTGCAGTTGGAACAGCGGAGTTCCGTTCAGACTGAGCCTGACGCTGCGGGGTGCCACCCGCATCCCGGTGTCGGCTGTATCCCAGGCCTGAAGTACCAGGTCGACCGGGCCGCTGACAACCGGTTCCCAGGCCGGAGCATAACTCTTGCCCCGCAGTTGCAGGGGAACGACCCTTTCACCCAAGCGGCCGTCCACCAGGGTCGGCCCGCGGCTTCGAAAAACGAGGTTTTCAAGGCGCGGCGGATTACGGTCGGGCGCGGGGAATGACAACAGGTCAAAAGGATTGAGCGCGGCATCCGAAGCATCTCTTATTTCCAGGTGCAGGTGTGGAAAACCGCTGCCTGTTTCACCGCTGTAGGCGATCACTTGACCGGCCTTGACTTCCAGGGGCGGATTGACCTGCTGCAATCCGAAGTATTTGCGCCCGGATGCGGCCTGCCTGTTTACGACCAGATCTTCCAAGGGCGGAATGAAGCGTTCCAGGTGGAAGTATATCGAGCTCCGCCCGTCATGGTGGCGCAGGTAAAGCCCCCGGCCGGCACCGCGCTTGTCCACCCTGATCTGGTGAATAACCCCGGAAGCTATGGCGAAAACCGGGTATCCGGTTTTCTGAAAAGTACGGAAATCAATGCCGGCATGAAAATGGGTGGGCCTGAATTCCAGGAAAGCCGAGCTGAAACCGTTGTTGATGGACAGGGGCCAGCGGTAAAGCACCGGCTTTTCCTTTTCCGCCTTACTGTAAACTCCGAAAACGAGCAAAAGCAAAAAAAACGGCGCCGAACTGGCGATCTTTTTCAGAAAGCGGGCCGGCATATCACTTATCTGTTTAATTCTGTTTCATCCTGGATATAACCCTGTTCAATCACCTGGTTGCCTTTGAATAGAGCCCAGGCAGGCAGGCCGCGCCTGTAGGAAGCGGTCATCCAGTGCAGTTGCAGGGCGCTGTTGCCCAGGAAAAGATAGGCGGTTCTTTCAGGGTTGAAGGGGTTGGGGAAAGCAAGCATCAGGCCGTCATCGGCATCGGAATAGGTTCGGCCGCGCCACTGGAAACTGTCCCGGCCCGCCTGCACAGGCAGTTTGGCCGCCGCGGCCAGGGCCGCACTGAGGGTATTGTCGGCAGGGCCGCCCAGCAGAAACAGGTCTTTTTCAGCCAGTGCCGGAATTTCCACCTCGCAGTCCTTGGCCACCGGCAGAAGTATCTCCAGGAATGCTTCGGCCAGCACTTCCTGCCAGTTCAGGGCCATGACCCGCAAGGCCTCGGCGTACCTGGCGCTGCCGTAAACTATCAGGCCGTGTTGAAAATCGTCAAAAACATTGGCAAAAGTGTAGTAGTTTTCCCTGGCCAGCAAAACATCACTACCGGGATTGAAAACCAGTTTCAATGGTTTCGCGGGAAGCTTGAAAACGTGGACACTGCTGCGACCGCTGACTTCAACCCGGCGGGAGAAAACACCGGCCCCGGTTTCTATGTTCACACTGGTAATGAAATCGTAGTAGTCCCGATCCTGGTCAAGCTGCAGGCTGACCCGCCATTCCCGGCCGCTCCCGGTCACCCTGACCTTCAGCCTGGGTTCGGGTATCCCCTTTCTCTCAAGCCACTGGGCGGCCAGGCGCGGCAGTGACTTGTTCCGGCGGCCCAGTACAGCCATGAAATCCGCCGTGCTCATTTCCCTGCCGGCAAATTTATCGTGGATCTCGTTGAGCAGGGCGGCGAAATCCCGGTTGCCCAGGCGCAGGCGCAGTTGATGCAGGAGAATTACGCCCTTGATCCGGGAAAAGTCATAATGGCCGTACCGGTCGTAGACCTGGCGCGCTTCCAGCGGGCTGATTTCTTCTTCCCGCTCCCGCAGGTAGAGATAACGGCAATTCAATTCGTTCAGGGCCGAGGACAGGTACTCGGCTGCCTTCTCCGGGTTATCGGGCAGGGCGGAAATCAGGCGGTGATAAGCGGCGCTGGCGCTGACGAACCATCCGTCTGCGCTTTGGGCCGGAAAAACGGTATTCTGCCAGAGAGATCGTTTCGGAAAGCTGAGCGCGGCCAGGACGGCGGCGTCAAAATCGATTTTGCCGGTTTCCCGGCCGCCCGCTTTGCCGGCAACGGTCCTGCCGCGCCGCTCCTGTAATGCCCTGGTTATGTAGATCGGGCTGAAGGCTGCGTAACCAAGTCCATAATGCGGCCGGGCCCCGGGCTGATCGGCAATGAAACGACCGCCCACTTTCTTTTCGCGCAGGGTGGTCTTACCGTAATGGGCCAGGAAAACGAGTTTTTCCGCCATTTCCGAGCTGGTCAGCTTGCCGTCGCAGGCATGGGGACGGTTGACCGGAGACGAGGCCCATAATTCAACCGCGGCCTGTATATCGATACCGCCGTCGCCGTATTGCCGGAAGAACTCCTGGAAGGCGACATCGCGGTTTGCAGGCCGGAATATCAAGTCAAACGGAGCGTTGTCAGCCTGGGCCAGGTATTCCTTGCGCACTTCCGGATCCCGGTTGTTGTTGTTGGCCCAGATGAAATCCCTCAGCCCACCGGGAGTGTCGGCCGGATGCTCCCCGTGACCGGTTCGCCACAGCCTTGATTTGGCCGTGCCGAGCAGGAAGTTGGCCCCCTCATCTGTCTTGGTGTCGCCCATGGTCCAGTCATTGGTGTACATGCCGTTGTTGTCAAGGCTTAAGATATCGACCACCTCGGCGAAACTGGAAGCGTACTGGGCGGCCTTGCGGATGCGGTTGGACTGGGGACTGCCGTCCTGGTTGAAGGGAGTCTGGCTGACCGTGGTTTCACCGATGATGATGCCGGCGGAATTGATGTAGAAATCGGCGCCGGAATGAATCCCACCGGGGAAACTGTGCATGACCAGGCGGTGCCCGGAAGTCGGCTGAATGTCAATGACCAGGTCCCAGTGTACCCCGGTGTATCCGCCCCACATGAAAATCTGGCCGAAAACCAGGCGGCCGTCCCGGGTGGACCGGCCCGTGGCCACGAAGGATGAACACTTGTTGAAGCTGTCAGACAACAGCATTTCATCTTCCTGGCGCATGAAATTACGCCCGGACAATGCATTCGGGGTAACCCGCAGGGCCGAACCGAGCTGGCCCAGGTCGATACTGGAATTGAGCACAGCAATGTCCAGCAGATCTGGTTTTCGACCGAACAGTTTGACTTCCCGTCCGGCCATGCCGTCGGCGATACCACGCATCTCCAGCAGGTATTCTTCTTCAAAACGGCGCAGGAAAAGAGAGTCGGTCAGGAAACGCAGATCCGACCAACCCTGGTTCGGGGCGGCGCGGTTTTTTTCAAAACCGAGTTTGAAGGCGTATTCCGCGATTTCATCAGCCAGCAGGAAACCGTGCTGGTAACCCCGTTCATAGGGTTCCCCTTCTATATGCAGGAAGGTCCAGCCCCGATCATGGTAACGAAACCCGGGGCCGAACCAGCGAACCGTTTCCATTGGAATGAATTCGGCGATGTCCTCGACTTTTTCCAGGCGCACCTCGTCAAACCAGGCCCGGCCGACGGCCGTGCCGTTGCGCCCCAGGTGCAACTGAACCCGGTCAGTTGCGGCGGTGGCCACGAACATAACTTCCGACTTGCGCCAGTCAGAGTCGGCGCCGACTGCAGGAGAAGAGTTGGTGAAGGGAAAGGAAGCCATTGAGAGGCAGGCCGGCAGGGCGGTCGGATAAACCCGGGCTTTATCGGAAAACAGCCCGGCGGTTCTGATCCAGGCGCTGAGTTTGTACACCGCGCCGACTTCCAGGCTTACCGGGTCGGAGACCAGGGTCGCCTGGACCGGGGATGCGGCGTTTATGCTGATTGAGCGCCTGCCCTTGCGGACATTCTGTTCATCCAGGCTGATCATGGAAACTTGATCGGGCTGGCCCGGATTCCAGGCCAGGGGAAAATCCAGGCCCTGTTCGAAATCACCGTTGACCAGGAGGTTGTTCCGGCCCGCCTCGGCCGGCTGAAACATCGGAAAGGCCAGCAACACTACATAGAAGGTTATAAGGAGTAATGGATTAGATTTTTTCATGAGGGCATTTTACCCTAAACAACTGAGCTTGAGAAGCTGAGTTGAATCCCAGGACTTCGGCAAAAGTTGAACTGGTTTGACTTCCCCGAGTGTATGCGGTAAAATATCAGTTCATCAAATCAGAAAAAACATGATTGAAAATACACTCGCCGCCGCTCCGTCTGAAATTGAATTGACCATAACAGCCATTCAATCCGGCCTGGAAGCAAAAAAAAGACTGCTGGCCCTTGGCCTGCAGGTCGGAGACCGGGTGCAGAAAAAAAACGGGTCACAGCATGGACCGGTACTGGTGCGCAACATCAGCCAGCAGGCCAACAAGGTGGCCATCGGCAGGGGTCTGGCCAGTCGCATAACGGTCAGCTATGAATCCGATTAGGACCGCGCTGGTCGGCCAGCCGAACGCCGGGAAAAGCACCCTCTTCAACGTTCTCTCAGACATCAAGGCTGAAGCTTCGAATTTTTCCGGCACCACCGTGGAAGTCTTTTCCAGCCGCATGGAGTTTTCCGGACGGCAATTCCACTTGACCGACCTGCCCGGCCTCTACTCTCTCAATCCCGGCGACGAGGCCGAAAAAGTCACCTGCCGCCATTTGCTTTCAGGGCAAACCGACCTGGTTATCAACGTGGTCAACGCCGCTTTTCTGAGCCGCAGCCTGGAACTGACCGTGGAACTCATGGAACTGGGCCTGCCCATGGTCATTGCCCTGAACCAGCAGGATGAAGCTGATCGCAAGGGCTTGAACATCGACACTGAAAAACTGAGTGAAATCCTTGGACTGCCGGTCGTGCCCACCGTGGCCCTATACGGCCGCGGCGTAACCCGCCTGCTGGAAACCGCCATCGACATGCTGAAGAACAAAACCAGCCCGCGGGTCCTCACCTATTCAGGTCACATCGAACAACTTTTGCAGAGCGCGGAAAGAAAGATAGTCAATGAAAATCCCGTTCCCGAACTGGTCGGGACGCCCCGTTACTACGCCATCAAGGCCATGGAAAACCCGGACCGGATTCCGGCGGATCTCAAGTCCCTGATCGAGCCTGAGCTTACCGAAATGGAAAGGCTGAGCCATGAGGAGCATTTCCAGGACACCTTTGAGACCATTTCCCAGGAAAGACATCACCTGGCCATGAAACTCTCCGAAGCCATATCCCATTTCGTCAGGCAACCGGCGGTTCCGGTCAGGGAGCTTCTCGATCAGTTCCTGCTGCACCCCTACTTCGGACACTTTTTCATGGGCCTGTACTTTTTGTTCTTCTTCAGCGTCGTTTTCGCCTCCGGCCGCTACCTGAGCGCCTGGCTGGAAATACCGCTGGATCATGTCGCTGAATTGATTCTGCCGCTTCAGGACAAGCATCCCCTGCTCTGGCTTTCCCTCGACGGCCTCTACCAGGGACTTGCCGGGGGGATAGGAATAGTACTGCCATACTTCCTGCCCCTGCTTCTTTTAACCGCAGTCAGCGAGGATACTGGTTATCTGTCCCGAATATCCTTTCTGCTGGACGGTTTCATGCATCGTATCGGACTGCACGGCAAATCAACCGCGGCATTCATCCTGGGTTTCGGTTGTTCGGTTCCGGCGATTTACGCCACCCGCATCCTGGAATCGAGGCGTGACCGCATCCTGACCGGGTTGCTGATCCCATTCATTCCCTGTTCGGCCCGCATTGCCGTCATCTTCGCCCTGAGCGCCGCCTTTCTCGGACCACTCCGGGCCATGGGCATTTTCCTGCTCATCCTGGTGCTGGTGGCCCTGGTGGGAAAAGCGCTCAGTTCGGTTATGGGAAAACCGCTGGGCCTGATCATGGAAATTCCCGACCTGAAACCGCCTTCTCCGGCAATGGCCTTGAAGAAGACCTGGTACCGCTGTCGTGATTTTTTCAAGCATGTCATGCCTTTCCTGCTTCTGGGCAGCCTGGCCATGTCATGGATGCAGCAACTGCAATTGGACCGGGTCGTGTCCAGGCTCAGCGCCCCGCTGCTCAATTTCCTGCTCGGTTTACCGGAAGCATTGGGATCCACGCTGGTGTTCGGTTTTTTCCGCAAGGAACTGATACTGATCATGGCCGGCCAGGCCCTGGGGGCGCCGACCCTGGCCGAACTGCCGCTTAATCCCAACCAGGTGACGGTCTTCATAGTTTTCGTCGCCCTCTACTTTCCTTGCTTTGCCACCCTGGTGGTCATGTGGCGTGAATTCGGCTATCGCCTGGCCCTGATCTCGGCCGGTCTCAGCCTGCTGGTGGCCACTTTCGCGGCGACCTTGCTCAGCCACCTGCTGCGCCTGCTGCCCTGAACCGGGCCGGAATCAGATTTTTACGGTTTTTATTCCTGGCCAGACCTTGCGCATGAAGCTTTGATCGGATAAAATCATTTCATGCACTTGCCCGGCCAGATCAAACGCAGGCGCAGGCTGTTGCTGCTCTCACTGCTGCTTGCGCCCCTGCTGACATTTCTCGTTCTGCGACCGGGCGGGGGCCCGGAAGTTCAGGAACAGGACCTGGATCTGATCGACCTGTTCATCGGCCCGCCGGCTCCGGTCATGACCCAGGTAAGAAAAAGCCTGCTCATCCCCCCGGGCCGGGTGATCATCAACCTGCTGCAGGAACACGGAGTGGAACCGGATTGCGCCAGGCGCCTGGTCCGTGACAGCAGCCGGGCGCATGACCTGGCCCGGATCAAGGCAGGCCACGAAATAATCCTGCTTTTTTCCGGCAACCGCCTGGAGAATTTCCGCTACCAGATCAGCCGCGAATCATACCTGGAAGCCAGAAGAAACGGAGACGGCTTCGTGGCCGCGCTGAGGTCCATTCCCCACCGCTTGAGCCGTGAAAGAATAGAACTGAACATTTCCTATTCTCTTTTCGATGCGGTCATCGAAGCCGGAGAACTTCCGGAACTGGCTGAAACAGTGGCCAAGTTGTACGAATACGACATCGATTTCAACCGTGATATCAGGCCCGGAGACCAGGTCGCCCTGCTCCTGGACAAAAAGTATTTCGACGGCCGCCCGGCCGGCTACGAGTCCATCCTGGCCTCCGAGTTCATCAGCCGCGGCCGGGTTTTGACCCTGGTGGGCTACACCACTGCGGATGGGAAATTCGGTTATTATCACCCGGACGGCCGCGCCGTGCAGAAGATGTTTCTGCGCTGTCCTCTGCCATTCATGAGGGTAACTTCGCGTTTCGGCAACCGCCGTCATCCGGTGCTCGGCTTTTCAGCACAGCACAACGGCGTTGATTTCGGAGCTCCGAGCGGCACCCCGATCCGCTCGACGGCCTCGGGAGTCGTGCAGCAGGCCGGCACAGACCGCAGTCGGGGCAGGTTCATCATAATCCGCCACCCCAACCGTTACCACAGCCATTATTACCACCTGAGCCGTTTTGCCCCCGGCCTGCGTTCCGGACAGCGGGTCAGCCAGGGGCAACTGATAGGCTACGTGGGCAGTACAGGCCTGTCGACCGGTCCCCACCTGCATTATGGTCTGCAGCACAATGGGCGCTTCATCAACCCCCTGTCCTTCCAGCCGCCTTCACGGGATCCGATCAAAAAGGACGAACTGCCGGCTTTCAAGGAATTCGTCAGGGAAATCAGCGCGGCGCTCAACCAGGGTGCTCCCGATTTCATGGGGCCCTTGCCCTTAAGTCCTTTCCTGCCGTCATTGCCGGGCGGGGTCATCCGCTGACACTCCCTTTCTCCAGGAAAGGCATTTCAGTAACAAGCCGGCTTTTACATAGACAAATCCGAAACTTGACTATCATGATCCGGTCGGTTAAGGTTGTCTGGTGCGAAGAGACTTTTTGTTCGCTTTTTTATCGATAAACAGCCCCTTTTCAAGGGCAAAATTTACTACGGCTAAAATCGCCTGGTCTGAAAAGCCTGCAATAAAACAATTCAACTCATGGAGGATTAATGGATCTTTTCAGTAAAATCGACACCGAGGGCGGATATTTCGGCCCCCTGAGAGTTCAGGACGACCATTATTTCACCCGTCCCCTGTTCGATCCCAAACCCGGACCGGTGATGAGTTTCCAGGGGCACCCGGTCATCCAGTGGTCGATAAACAATTACCTGGGCCTGGCTGAAAACGAATCACTCCGGGCCGCGGCCGCTGAAGCGGTAAAGACCTACGGAACCAGCACGCCCATGGGCTCCCGCATGATGACCGGCAACACCGAAAGGCACCGCGAACTTGAACGTCAACTGGCCGGATACCTGGAAAAGGAAGCAGCCATTCTTTTCAACTCCGGTTTTCTCGGGGTTACCGGCACCATTCAGGCACTGCTTGATCCCAATGACATAGTGCTGATGGACAAGATGTCTCACGCCTCAATGGTTGACGGCACCCTGTTGTCCCGCTGCAAATTCAGGGTCTTCCGCCACAACGATCTCAACAGCCTGGAGGCACATCTAAAAAGAGTCAACCGTGAAGGCCGCAAGGGCGGGGTCCTGATCATCACAGAAGGGGTTTTCGGCATGGAAGGCGATCTGGGGGACCTGCCCGGAGTCTGTGAACTCAAGGAAAGATACGACGCCCGCCTGTTCGTCGACGATGCCCATGGATTCGGAGTAATGGGAGAAAAGGGCCAGGGCACGGCTTTTCACTTCGGAGTACAGGATCGGATTGACGTTCTTTTCGGCACCTTTTCCAAGGCCTTCGCCGCCATCGGCAGTGTCAGCGCAGCTGAGAAGAGAGTAATCGACTACATTCAGTACAATGCCCGCACCCAGATTTTCACCAAGAGCCTGCCCATGGTTTACGTCGAGGTTCTGCTCAAGACCCTGGAGATCATCCG
This sequence comes from uncultured Clostridia bacterium, assembly GCA_964457225.1. GTDB lineage: Bacteria > Acidobacteriota > Aminicenantia > UBA2199 > UBA2199 > CAYWEM01. The sequence continues at coordinate 139,335 of CAYWEM010000002.1, read as the reverse complement.
GGACAACGGCCGGGAAAGGCGGGCCGCTATGCATGACAACAGCCTGAAACTGAAACAGGGCTTGCGCGAGCTTGGCTATAACGTCGGCGATGTCCCCTCGCCGATCACTCCGGTCTACGTGCCGGCCGGCGACATGCTGCTGGGGGCGAGCATCGTCCGCAGTCTGCGCAACCTCGGCATCTTCGTCACTCCCATCATCTACCCGGTGGTCCCGAGGGGAATAATTCTCTTCCGCATGATTCCGACCGCTTCGCATACCGATGAACAGATCCAGGCCACCCTGGACGCCTTCAAAAAAGTACGCGATGACCTCAAACTCAAGCTGGACCTGACGCGGAGCAAAGGGCATGGCCACTAAGATCGTCATAACCGGAGCTTCCCGGGGGATCGGCCTGGCTGCAGCCCGCCGACTTGCCGAACTGGGCTACGAAGTAACCGGCACCTGCCGCCGACCGGGAAAAATGGAACAGGAACAGCCCGGCATTCGCTGGCTGGCCCTGGATCTCAGCCGTTCAGAATCGGTTGATCTTTTTCTGCAGCAGGTCGGCCCGGTTGACGTGCTTATCAACAACGCCGGAATCAGCCGTATCGCCCCCCTGGAAGTTGACCAGGCCGCCGCGGTTCAGGAGATTTTCGAAGTCAACCTGTTCGCCCCCCTGCGGCTGATCAGGAGCCTGATGCCGGCCATGCGCGAACGCGGTCAGGGCTGGATCATCAACGTGGGCTCCTTGGCAGCTTTTTTCCCGGTTCCTTTCCAGTCCGCTTACACTGCCTCGAAAGCGGCACTGGCCGCTTATACCCAGGTACTGCGCCATGAAGTGCGCCGGCTGGGCATCAGGGTGGTGCTGCTGAGCCCCAATGACATCAGGACCAGCATACAACCGAGTCTTGAAGAAGGATCGGTACTGGAATACCAGGCCGGATTGGCGGCCATGAGCCGGGTGCGCCGGAAACGCATGGATCAAGCAGCACAACCTGAAATCGTGGCCGCAAAAATCGCCGCCATTCTTAAAAAGAAAAACCCGGCTCCGGCCTACGCTGTCGGCGGCGGCGCGCCTCTCCTGCTCCTGGCCCGCCGCCTACTGCCGGACCGACTGGTTGAACGGCTGATCTGCGGCACTTACGGCCTTTGACCATGGCCGGGCGGACTTGTAAAAACGAAGTACAACTGCTTACATCAAGGAGATTCCCGTGAAACTGTCCATCAGAGAAGTCAGGAACAAAAAAGACCTGCGCCGGTTCGTAGCCTTTCCCTACCTGCTTTACCGTTCTCATCCCCTGTGGGTGCCGCCTCTGAGGCGGGAAGCCGCGGCCACCCTGGATCCAGAGCGTAACCCGGCTTTTGAATACTGTGAAACAGCCCTCTGGCTTGCCGAATCAGAAGGCCGTGTCGTCGGCCGCATTGCCGCGTTCATCAACCACAAGTTCGTTGAGACATGGCACAGTAAAACCGCAGGATTCGGCTGGTTCGACCTGGTCGATGACCAGCGGGTGGCCGGGGCCTTACTGGGCAGGGCCGAGTCCTGGGCGGCCGAACGGGGCATGACTTCCATCCAGGGGCCGATGGGCCTGACCAATTTCGACCAGCAGGGCCTGCTGGTGGAGGGCTTTACCGAACTGCCGACCGTGGCCTCTACCTATAATTTCCCCTACTATCTGACCCACCTGGAGGCCCACGGTTATGTCAAGGTCAACGATTACCTGGAATACGAGGTCATCCCGCCGAAAACCATCCCGGAAAAAATCCAGCGCATCTCCGAACTGGTTCTGCAGAGGAACGGAGTGCGCCTGCTGAAAGTCGCGGATAAAAAAGAACTGATGCCCTACGCCCGCGAAGTATTCCAGATCATCAACACCACCTACAGCCATCTTTTCGCCTACGTACCCCTGACTGAACGCCAGGTGGAGTATTACAGCAGGAAGTACTTCCCATACCTCCGGCCCGAGTTCGTCAGCATGCTGATTGAACCCGGCGGCCGGCTGATCGGCTTCCAGATCACCATGCCTTCTCTGTCACGGGCCATGCAGAAAGCCCGGGGCCGCTTACTGCCTTTCGGCTGGCTGCACCTTCTGCGGGCCATGAAACGGCCGAAAACGATCGATTTGTACCTGGTCGGGATTTTGCCTGAATACCAGAATCGCGGGCTGAACGCCGCCTTCATGGTCGACCTGAACCGCATCACCATAGAAAACGGCATTGAAAAGGCCGAAACCAACAGTGAGCAGGAAGACAACAAGAAAATCCAGGATTTCTGGAAGCATTACCAGTCACGCCAGCATAAAAGAAAGCGGGTGCTGAAAAAGGAACTTACCGGCTGAAGAACTGACTGTATTTTCAACCCGGCCCGGCTATTTTTCCGTCTCCAGGGGCAGGTTGAATTCTCCCGAAGCAAAGGAGGTTCCCTGCCGGTTTTTCAAATCGAAGCTTCCGCAGACCCGGTTTTTGTCAAGCCGGGTGATTACGGCACTGCCTTCAACCACACCCAGGGATACTATGACACCCTTTTCCGGCTTGTAGAGTTTCACTTCGGCGGTAACCCAGAAGGGCTTGCCGTATCCGGCGGCCGGGGTATAAGTGCCGGGGCTGATCGGGTCAGGGCCGTTAGAGAAATTGAGGGCCAGGATGAATTCAGACTTGTTCCTGATAGGCAGAACGAAGCTGTCGGCCATCTGGGCGGTACTGAATGATCCGTTCGAGAGCAGTACGAGCAGTCGTTTCCCCTGGGAACGGAGCTGGGCCCCGGTAGATTTCAGCCTGGAAAAGTCAAGCGGAGCCACGGCTTTGAAGGAATCCATGTCGCTTGACAAGTTTTTGATAACGCTTTTTTCGGGGCAATCAGCCGCGGCTGTAATAGAAAAACAAAAGCAGAGCAGGCCCAAAGACATGAAAAACAACTTGGTTTCAGACATATTTATACCTCCAGGACAAGTTGATCACACCGGAGTTCACCGGGATTTCAATTCAATACTAGCTCAAGATATCGATCGCAGTCAAGGCAGGATGCGGGTTTTACCAGCCGAGTTTCAGGTGGGACGACTGCTGGTCGGAAAAGAGCAGGCCGGCAATTTCAGCGGCTAGTTTTTCCGGTGATATTTCCGCGCCTCCGGGCCGGGAGTGTTCGGCTCCGGCCAGGTTGACCGGGGAGAGAAAATAAACCCGCAGGTCGGGCCGGGCCGCGGCCAGGGATTGATGATGCAGCAGCAGGGCGTTCTTGGCCAGGGCGTAAGCCAGGATCCGGCGATAGGCCCTGACCTCGCCCGCCCCCTCGAAACCGACACTGAGCAGGCATTGCAGGCGGCCACCGTACAACATGATCCGGACCAGTTCCACCGCCGGCAGCAGGTTGGACGACATGGCGGCCATTAAATCGGCTCCTTTTAAATCAAGGGTATCGATACAGTCCAAAGGGCCGTAACAGTTGACCAGGTGGGTCACTTGGCCGAGTGTTGAAGAGTTTTTTTCAATGAAAGCGGCAATACCAGGGGCATCGGCCAGGTCGGCCCGGAGCCAGGAAACATACTCGAGTTCAGGCCCCGGGTTGCCGTGATACAGCGCCAGGATTCGACCGCTCCTGCCGGCAAGGGAATTGAGCACCTGCCGGCCGAGCAAGCCGGAAGCCCCGGTCAGCAGGATGGTTGGCTTCTCAATCCCGGCCATTCAAACGGCGGCGCCGGTAGAGTTCGAGGGTATTGGCCATCAGCATGGCCACGGTCATCGGCCCGACCCCCCCCGGCACCGGGGTGTAGGCGGCGGATTTGCGGTAAACCTGCCAGTGGCAGTCTCCGGCCAGCAGGTGCCCCCGGGCTGAGAAATCGGCCAGGGCCTCGGGTGAAACAGTGTTTTCCGCGACGGCCCGGTCTTCGACCCGGTTGATGCCGACGTCGACTACCACCACTCGGGGCCGGACCATTTCAGGCCTGATGAAACCCGGCCTGCCGAGGGCGGCTACGATGATATCGGCCCGGAGCAGGATTCCGGGCAGGTCCCTGGTGCGGGAATGGCAGATGGTCACCGTGGCGTCGGCATTGACCAGCATGGCGGCCAGCGGTTTCCCCACTATGAAACTGCGGCCGATGATCACGGCATTGCGGCCGGAAACCGGTATTTGATGGTGATTGAGCAATTCCAGAACTCCGGCCGGAGTACAGGGCGCGATGACCCGGTGCCCGAGCAGAAGTCCGCCCAGGTTGGCTGGGTGGAAACCGTCGACATCCTTGTCAGGGTCCAGCGCGGCTATCACGGCCCGGGAATCGATACCAGGCGGCAGGGGCATCTGGATCAGCAGGGCATCAACCTGGGGATCCTTGTTAAGCCTCTCGATTTCGGCAAGCAGGTCGCCGGTCTCGGCACCGGCCGGCAGGCTGACCAGGGAAGCGTTGATGCCCAGCCTGGCGGCCGTCTTCTCCTTTGAACGCACGTACGCGGCCGAGGCCGGGTCATCCCCGACCATGATCACGGCCAGGCCCGGAGGCCGAAGCCCCCCGGCCAGCAGGCCGGATATCTCCGCCTTGATTTCATCCTGTTTCAGCCGGGCCAGGGCCTTGCCGTCCAGCAGGACCGGGCTTTCTTCCGGAAAGTCGGCTTTGGGTTCAAAATCAGCCATTTTGCCCCGTTGCTCAGATCAGGTGGATGACCAGTCCGTCTTTCAGCTTGGGTTCGAACCAGGTTGACTTGGGCGGCATCATGGCCCCGCTGTCGGCCACGGCGAAGAGCTGTTCGATGGTGGTCGGATAGAGTGAAAAGGCGATCCGAAAATCACCGGAATCTACCCGGGCCTGCAGTTCCTCAGTGCCCCGGATGCCGCCGACGAAATCTATGCGCTGGTCGGTGCGGGGGTTCTCTATGCCCAGCAGGGGCGCCAGCACCTTGTTCTGCAGAATGGATACGTCCAGGGCGGCCACCGGGTCGTTTGCCGGAAAGGATCCCGGCCTGACGGTCAGCAGGTACCAGGAACCTTCCAGGTAGAGACAGAACTCGTGCATTTTCCGTGGACTGCGCAATTGGGTTTTCTCCCAGCTGAAATCATTTTCCAGGCTCTTGAGGAATTCAGGACCGGACATGCCGCGCAGATCCCTGACCAAGCGGTTGTAAGGGAGTATTTTCAACTGGTCGTGGGGAAAGATCACGGCCAGGAAAAAATTGTAATCCTCATCGCCGCTGTGCCCGGGATCGGCGGCGGCCCTGGTCTTTTTGATGCGGACCGCGGAAGCGGAGCGATGGTGACCGTCGGCCACGTACAGGCAGGGGACCTGCCGGAAAGCCTCGGCCAGGGACTTGACCAGGGCCGGCTCGGATACCTTGTAGAGCACCTGGCGCACGCCGTCGTCACTGACAAAATCGTATTCCGGGGGCGCATCCATGGCCTTGAGACAAAGCTCGTTTATCCGGTCGTCACGCTTGTAGGTCAGGAAAACAGGGCCGGTCTGGGCGGACAGGGTCTCGATGTGGCGCAGGCGGTCCAGTTCCTTTTCTTCCCGGGTCAATTCGTGTTTCTTGATGCGATCGGCCAGGTAATCATCGGCCGAAGCCGCGGCCACTATGCCGATCTGCTCGTGACTGCCCCAGACCTGGCGGTATATGTAAAAACACTTCTGCTTGTCCTGGCGCAGTACTCCGCTGTCGACCAGGCGGCGGAAGTTTTCCCGGCCCTTGGCGTAAACAGCATCCGAATAAAGGTCGATACCGGCAGGCAGGTCTATTTCCGGCTTGCCGACGTGCAGAAAAGAGATTGGATTGTCGGCGGCCAGCTGGCGGGCTTCTTCCGAGCTCAAAACGTCATAGGGCGGTGCGGCCACCGAGGCCGCGTCCTCGGGCCTGGGTCGGAGTCCGGCGAAAGGTTCTATTCTGACCATGAAATTCCTCCTGATGCAATCTTGTATCGGCTTCTTCCGAGGCCGAAGCGAAAAGAGAAGTCATTATAACGGATGGGATTCGTTTTGACAATCTCAGCCCGGGGGCGGAGAAAAACATTCAAAGACAAACTTTCTCGGGTTTTCATCGTATTAATCAATTCAAGAGAAACCTGGAGGAAATGATGATGAAAAAAATAATCCTTTTCACTTGCCTGGTTCTGCTGAGCCTGGCTGCGGCGGCACAGCAGGGCCGGGTCATACCCGAGCTGGTCAAGCCGACCGGCCTGGTGGTGGACGAAGCGCGGATCTACGTCACCGAGGACGCTACGGTTTCCATCTTCGATCTGAAGACCCTGAAGCTGATCGCCAAGTTCGGCCGGGCCGGCGAGGGACCGCAGGAATTCAACGTCATCCCGGGACAATTGCCGCTTAGTATTGACTCAAGGCCCGATGAACTGCTGATTTCCAGCCTGGGCAAGCTTTCCCGCTGGACCAAGGACGGCAAGTTCATCTCGGAATTCCAATACTCTCCGGCCAATGCCTTCATGCCCCAGGCACTCAAGAACGGCCGTTTCATCGGCATGGGCAACCGCCAGGAGGACCAAAAGATATTTCGGACTGTAGTTGTCTGCGATGACAAGATGAACCGGGTCAAGGAAATCTACGCCGATGAACTGAACTTCCAGCCCGGCAAGGGCCTGGTCGCCCTGAGCCAGGTTTTCCAGTTCGCCCGCGACGATAGCTTCATAATCATACCGGGCAAGAAAGACAACGAGCTCGAAGTACTTGATCTCGAGCTGAAAGCCCTGCGCACCATTAGCGTTCCGGAAGACAATCGTCCGGTGGACAAGGCTTTCAGGGACGATTTCACAAGCGAACTGGAGAAAAACCCGGCCACCAGGGACTTCATGGAGATGCTCAAGCCGATCAGATTTCCCGGCACTTACCCGGCCATTTCATTCTTTTACGCTGAAAAGGGCCGGCTTTACGTGTTCACCTGGAAGCGGGACGGCGACAACTGGGAGTACTTCAGCTTCAACCTGGCCGACGGCCGGCGGCTCAGCCAGGCCAAGGCTCCCCTGCTGCGCCAGTCGACCCTTCAGCCCTACCCGCTGGCCTTGTTCGGCAACCGACTCTACCAGCTGGTGGAAAACGAGGACGACGACTGGATGCTGATCAGCAGCGAAATGAAATAACCGTTTTGCAATCAGTTGATTTCTGTGCTAAGAAACAGTCATGTTCAAGCTGCTTTTTTCCAGCCGGGCCGCCAGGCAGCTGCAGCTGCTGCGGAGCTCCGCCTACCGCGGCTGCGGCCTGCTGAGCGGTTTCAGCATCGGCCGTCACTTCCTGCTGGATTGGCTGCTGCCCCTGCAGATAGAAAGCGGGGCCGAGTTGGAGCAGTTGTACCCAGAGCTGTTGAACACTGATCCCGAATGCCTCGGCGGCGTTTTTTTCTGCAATCGCCGGCCTTTCCAATCCTCCTGCCTGGCCGGAGAACTGGTCCTGGTGATCGGCAAAAAACAAGTATCCGCCTACAGCCCGGAAATCAGCGGCCGCAGCCGGCAGAAAACACCGCTGGAAATTGAAATTCCCGGTAAGGACGGCTACTGGTGACATTAAACGCGGAACAAAAAAAAACACTGCTGGCCGCGGCCCGAAAAAGCATGGCAGTTTTCCTGCAAAACGGCCGCCGGCTTGACTTTCAGCCCCATGATTCAGTATTGCTCGAGAAACGCGGCCTCTTCGTCACCCTGAAAAAAAACGGCCGCCTGCGCGGCTGTATCGGCTATCCCCTGCCCCTGAAACCGCTCAACCAGGCCCTGGTGGAAATGGCCCTGGCCGCGGCCTTCGAGGATCCGCGTTTTCCGCCTTTGCAGGCTGATGAACTGGACCGGGTTGAAATCGAAATATCTTTGCTGACCAGGCCCCAGGCCGTGGATGACCCGGCTCAAGTACAGGTCGGCCGGGACGGGGTGATCGTCGGCAAAGGCGGACGTTGCGGCCTGCTGCTGCCCCAGGTGGCCCCGGAACAGGGCTGGAACCGCGAAGAACTGCTCAGCCACTGTTGTCTCAAGGCCGGGCTGGCCGCCGACGACTGGCGCGGACCCGGAATCACCATCGAAACTTTCCAGGCCGAAATCATTTCCGAATCAGAACAGCCCGACTAGTCAACCTGTTCCAGAAAAAAGTCAGATCTCGTCAATTCTTCTCTGACAAACCCTTGAGATCGTGTCCGCCTGGATTCTGAAAAACCCGCAGACCGAAATAGCCGATCGCGGCCAACAGGTGATCAAAGATATCCGATTGCACCCGCTCGTATTCCACCCAGGCCGTTGTCTTAGTGAAAACGTAGACCTGAAGGGGCAGACCGCTGGGAGTCGGCGGCATCTGGCGCACCAGCATCAGCATGTCGCTTCTCAGTTCCTCGTGCTGCAGCAGGTATCTCCTGGTGTATTCCCGGAAAGTGCCGATGTTGGTCAGCCAGCGCCCGTTCACCGGCATGGTCATGTCGGCTTTCCTGCTGTTATTCCATTCCCTGACCTCGGCCCTGCGCCAGTCGAGATACTCGGTTATCAGCTGGATCTTGCGCAGTTCGTCGATTTCCTGGTTGGACAGGTAATGTATGCTGGAAACGTCAATGTTGATGTTGCGGCAGATTCTTCTTCCCCCCGCTTCAACCATGCCGCGCCAGTTGGTGAAGCTTTCCTCGAGAAACTTGTGCGTGGGGATGCTGACTATGGTCTTGTCCCAGTTCTGCACCTTGACCGCGTGCAGGGCGATGTCGATCACGTCTCCATCGGCTTCGTACTTGGACATGACTATCCAGTCACCCTTGCGGATGGAGTTGTTGGAGATGATCTGGATGCCGGCCACGAAACCGAGGATAGTGTCCCGAAAGATCAGCATCAGGATGGCGGTCATGGCGCCCAGCCCGCTGAGCAGCAGGGCCGGTGACTTGTCCAGCAGGATGGAAACGATCACCACCGCACCGACGATGTAAGCCAGGATGATCACTATCTGGACCACTCCCTTGAGCGGCTTTTCCCGCGAAACCTCGTATCCATCGTATATTTCCAGCCCGGACTTGCACATGGCGCGGAAAACTCCCAGCACGACCATGATGAGCAGGGCCAGGGTAAGTCTTTTCAGTATTTCCTCGAATTCAGTGAAATAGGGAGCCAGCCAGTGAAAAACCATCAGCGGTACGGCATTGGCCGCCCGTAAAAACACCTTGTTGCGGTACATGATATCGTCCCAGACGGTCTTGGTTCTTTTCACGGTGAATCCCAGCACCAGCTTGATGGCCGTCCGGGCCAGGTACCAGGCAAACAGGGCTAAAACCAGCGCAGCCCCGGCATTGAAAAGCAGGGCCGATCCCGGATTCGCCTGCAGGAATCCCAGCAATCTTTCAGGCAACAACCATGCGAAAACAACCATCAGCAATCTCCTTTATTTGGTCTGTTTTTTTATTATAGAGATTGCCGGCATTCGAGGCAAACCTGGACCTGACAGACAGGATCAGAAAAGCGCCGGGGAGCGGCTCATTCCGAACCGGGTCCGAAAGGCTGGTCGATGGCGGTCGACTCCAGGCCGCCCAGGTGCCGGCCGCCGGCCTCGGTGACCACGAAGCAATCCTCGATGCGGACCCCGAATTCACCGTAAAGGTAAATTCCCGGCTCGTTGCTGAAGGTCATGCCCGGTTTAAGCGGCAGGTCGTTGCCGGCCACCAGGTAGGGATATTCATGGCCGTCCAGACCTATGCCATGCCCCAGGCGATGAGCGAAGTACTTGTAACCCGGCCCGAAACCGCCCTCTTCAATCACCCGGCGTGCCGTCCGGTCCAGTTCGGCACAGGTGACTCCCGGCCTTACTTTTTTCAGGACCTCGGCCTGGGCCCGGCGCACCAGGTCCCAGACCCGGCGCTGGCGGTCGCCGGCCTTGCCGAAGACAACGGTCCTGGTGACATCGGATCGATACCCCTCGACACTGCAGCCGCCGTCAACCAGGACGATGTCGTTTTCCTGCAAGTCACGCCTGGCCCGGGAACCATGAGGGAAAGCGCTGAGCGGACCGAACTGGGGTCCGCCGCCGCCCCGGGAACCAAGTTTCCGGGTGGCTTCGGCTATGATCGCAGCCAGCTCGGCCGTGGTCATGCCGGGCCGCATTGACTTGAATCCTTCCCGGTATGCCAGTTTCGTAATTCGATTGGCCAGGTCCATGAAAGCGATTTCCTTCTCATCCTTGACCGCCCGACAGCCTTCGGTCACCTGAGCACCGTCTGCTATTTCCAGGCCGAAGAGGTTTTTGCCCAGGCCCATCACCTCGAAGGCGCGCAGGTCGGGAGCCAAACCCAGCCGGCCGGCTGCGGCGCCCCAGTCCTTGAGGATATCTCCAATCAGCAGGAAGGGATTTTCATGTTCCTCCCAGCTTCGCACCTGCTGTCCCGCCGGGACCAATTCTCCCGCCCGGGGGGCCTCAAAGGCCGGGCAGACCCAGACCGGGTTATGCCTGCGGCTCAACAATACCCCGAAAACCCGTTCGCTCAGCCACCAGCTTACATTGGTGAAGTAAACCAGGTTACTGCCACCCCCGATGAACAGGCTGTCCAGACCCAGTTCGGTCATCAGGCGGGCGGCCTTTTCCCGCCGGCGGGAAAAATCGTCCGGAGTCAAAGGCTGCACTCCGACCGTCAGGTCGGTCAACCCGCCCTGCTGAACATCACCGTCAACCAGAGACGCGTTCTGTCCGGCCAGTTTCAGGGAAGCCAGGGAAAGCAGGCCGGTTTGCATGAAACTTCTTCGGGAAAGAGGCATGGATGAATCCTCCATTTGTTTTGAGGTCAGAGCATAACACAACTGACTTTTCTGTTCATCAGGTTTTGCCGAATCGTTTTTACAGATTCATTCCGGATGCATAAAAACCGGCCGGGTGTCGAAACAGCGCTTGAAATATCTTGCTTTTTAGGTTACTTTTTTCATAGTATTAAAAACAATACATGTTGATAGTCGGAAGTGATCGTATGAAACTTGACATTGAAGAAAAGAAAAAAAAGCTCCAGCAGGAGATCAAGGACCTGCGCGAAGAATTTGAAGTCAAACTGCCCAGGCAGATCGAAGAAGCGCGCAGCCACGGTGACCTGAGGGAAAACTCGGAATACCACTCAGCCCTGGAGCGCCAGGCTTATGTCCAGGCCCGGATCGGCCAACTGAACAACCAGCTGGGTCAACTCAGCAGTCTGGCCGCTGACCTGGACGACTCCCCGAACATAGGTTTCGGCTCGCGGGTGCTGGTGCATGAGCTGAACTCGGACACCAGGACCGAGATTACCGTCATTCAGCCCAATGAAACCGACCCGCCGCCGGGAAGTGTCTCGATCATATCTCCGGTGGGCCGGGCCCTGCGGGACCGGACTGTCGGAGAAACCGTGACTGTTGTTGTTCCGGCCGGGGAAAAACGCTTTTACATCGAGCAGGTCACCACTCCGCTGGGAACAGTCTACAAAGCCTGAAACCCGGCTCCGCCCCCGGCAGGCCAGCCTGGATTACAACTGTTTCATCTGATTGTCGACATCCAGATTCTTTTTTTAACCGGTTCTTCCGGCAGTCGGCTGGAATGAATACAACAAACGTGTTACCTTTGGGCCGCCGCTTCGTTATACCCTGTGGAGAGTGAAAATGACAAACGGTTCAAGCGAGGATCTTTTTTACCGGAACCTCCTGGCACGCAGGGCCCAGGCTGGTGACAAAGCTTCTTTCTCCATGCTCTACGATCTTTACCTGCGCCCGGTATACGATTTCATCTACCACAAGACATTCCATCGTGAAACAGCACAGGATCTCACCCAGACGGTTTTCCTCAAGGCCCTGGCCAACCTTGACAAACTCGATACAGAGGCAGGTTCGTTCCCGGCCTGGTTGTTTGCCATCGCCCGCAACAGCGTGATCGATCATTTCCGGGCCAGGCGGCCCGGCCAATCGGACCTGGCGGACGTCTGGGATCTGCCCGCTGAAACCGACCTGGAAATCGATGCAATCAACCGGGAACGTTACGCCGCCCTGCATGGCTACCTGCACGTCCTGGACCCGGTCAAGCGCGAAATGCTGATCCTGCGCATCTGGCATGACCTGTCTTTTTCCGAAATCGCCGCCCTGCAGGGTACTTCAACCGGGGCCTGCAAAATGGCTTTTCACCGTTTATTAAAGCAGATCAGGAGAGAAATGCCGGCTCTTCTCCTGCTTCTGCTGGTCTTAAAAAGCTAAGTCCCATGGAGGAAAAAAATGGAAACAAAACTGGAAGAAAAAATCGCCCGAATAATACTGGAGTTGATCGAAATCGATCCCTCACTCCGAAGTGAGGAGTCAGCCATGAAAGAAACAATCCTCAGCCTGCTCCGGGAAAAACCTGACAGTGCTTTCGATGAGCAATTCGGAACCGAACTGAAGGCCCGCCTGCTGAAGGATTTTTCAGCAAAAAAGCGGTGCCGGCGCCGGCCCGGGAAATTCTGGGGGCTGGCGGCCATGCTGCTGGTCGGGGTACTGGCCCTGGCAGTCTGGCTCAACCAGGACCGCCTTGAAGATTTCCCCTTACGGGAAGCTCCGCCGGAAAGAACGATCCAGGCTGTGCCGGAGGAAAAACCTCCCGGCGAGCTGAAAAGCCCTGAAAGACAACAACCAGCCGATGAAACAAGGGAGTTGCCGACAACCGGCCTGCCGGACGCCCGGGACCTGATGATCGAAACCCGGGCTGTGCCGGAAAAGCTTGGACAGACTGATGGAAAACTGGAGCGACGACGGGCTGAAAAAGACCAGGGCATGGAAGGCGCGGCTACAGGTGGAGTCGGAGGCTTGACAACTGCAGCCACCAGGATCGAATTCGAGCATCACCAACCCTCCCCCCGGCGGACGGATCAGTTTGATCAGCCTGGCGGAACCGGCTTCAATACCGAAGCTTACACCGCCATCCGTGAAAACGATTTTCTGCCGGCCCTGGACAATCCCCTTTCCACCTTCTCGATCGACGTTGACACCGCCTCTTATGCCAATGTGCGCCGTTTTCTCATGCAGAGCCGCTTGCCGCCCCGGGATGCCGTGCGGATCGAAGAACTGGTGAATTACTTCTCCTACGATCATCCCCGGCCTGCGGGGGACATCCCCCTGGCTTTGCGCGCCGAACTTGGTCCGGCCCCCTGGAACCCTGACAACAAGCTGGTCATGATCGCCCTGCAGGGCAAAGACCTGGCTCCCGAAGAACTGCCCCCCAGCAACCTGGTATTCCTGATCGATGTCTCCGGTTCCATGGAACAGCCGAACAAGCTGCCCTTGCTGATCGAGTCCTTTAAATTACTGGTGCACAATCTCAGCCCGCGAGACCGGGTGGCCATCGTGGTGTATGCCGGGGCGGCCGGAGTGGTTTTACCCTCGACTAAAGCCCATGAAAAAAATACCATCCTCGAAGCCCTGGAAAAACTGCGGGCCGGGGGCTCCACCGCCGGCGGGGCCGGTATAGCCCTGGCCTACAAAATCGCCCGGGAAAACTTCATCGAGGGGGGAAACAACCGGGTCATACTGGCCACGGATGGTGATTTCAATATCGGGCCCTCAAGTGACTCGGAAATGGAACAACTGATAGAAAAACAGCGTGAACACGGTGTTTTTCTGACTGTTCTCGGTTTCGGCATGGGGAATTACAAGGATGCCAAAATGGAAATCCTGGCCGACAAGGGGAACGGAAATTACGCCTACATCGATTCACTGCTGGAAGCCCGCAAGGTGTTGGGCCACGACCTGCGTAAAACCCTGTTCACCATAGCCAAGGACGTCAAGATCCAGGTCGAGTTCAACCCGGTCCTGATCGGCGCCTACCGCCTGATCGGCTACGAAAACCGACTGCTGAAAAAAGAGGATTTCCGTGATGACCGCAAGGACGCCGGGGAAATCGGCGCAGGTCACACGGTGACCGCTTTTTACGAAATCATTCCCGCGGAAAAATATAAAAGAGAAGATATCACGCTCAAGTATCAGGACAGCAGGATCAAGGAAAGCGCCAGGCAGGGCGATGAACTGCTGACCATCCGCGTGCGTTACAAGAATCCCCGGGAAGACAGATCACGCGAGTTCAGCGAGACAGTGACAGACAAACCCGGAACTGCTTCCGGGCTGTCGAACGACATGCTCTTCGCCTCCGCGGTGGCCGAATTCGGCCTGCTGCTGCGCAACTCGCAATACCGTGGCCAGGCCTCCTTCGAGGCGTTGTTGACCCGGGCCCGGGCCGGCATCGGCAGCGATCCTCACGGTTATCGCCTGGAATTCCTGCGCCTGGTGGAAACAGCCATGATTCTCAAGCGCAACCAGGATTAAACCAAAGCTCCTGCCGCAAAACGGGGTCCCTGTCGGGGCCCCGTCTTGTTTTTCGATCCCGGTCACTTGCCTGGATCAGCCCGGACCTTTCTTTTTCAGGTTACTCCACAGGGAAGCAAAAAGGGCCAGCAAAAAAAGGCCCAACGTGAAAGCATCGATCAGACCTGCCGGAAGATGCAGTGAGAAAAACTCCTGCAGCAGGAAATCGATGTAGGAATCCGGCTGAACGTATTTTCCCAGCTGCCACCTGACCCGGTAATGCCAGTCGGTCAGCGGGCAGTAACCGAAGCCGTACCAGATGCCCAGCACCGACCAGGATAAAGCTGTCAGCACCAGGCTGAACAGGTTCAGGCGCCTGGTGCGGGCCGGAATCCAGCCGAACAGGTTGAAAAGGATCAGCAGGCTGTGAAAGAGGAAAAAAAAGACGTCGGCGCACTCAAGCAAAAAAATCCTCATGCAATGAATTTAACAGAATTGTTTCCTGGAGGCAATTAAGGTCAATACTAAAACACTTTTTAATTGCAAAGGCATTTTCTTTGTGCTAATCTTCTTATCATGAAAAAAGCCGCCAAGCCTCTGCCCCTGGGGCGCAGGCTGATCGATATGGGCATAATCACCGAGGCCCAGCTGGACCTGGCCCTCAAACTGCAGCAGCGCACCGGGGAAATACTCGGTGAAATACTGATCAAGCTCGGCTTCATCTCCCAGGAAGTACTCTCCTCCACCCTGGCCGCCCAGTCGAATATCAGCCATGTCGACCTGAGCAAGGTTTTCGTTGAACAGGAAGTCATCAACCTGGTGCCGGAAAACTTCGCCAGGAAACACAAGCTTATCCCGGTGATCCAGGAAGGACACACACTGACCGTGGCCCTGGAGAACATCTTCGACGTCGAAGTGATCGGTGAGCTGGAACGTATAACCGGCTGTTTCATCAACGTGGTGGCCGCCACTGAAAACGACATCAGCTCGGCCCAGGACATACATTACGCGGGCGGCTTCACCCTGGATGAACTGATAGAAGAAAGCATCAACCTGGCCACCGGAGTTGAAGTCAGCCGCCAGGAAGCACTGGTCGAGGAAGCCCCGATCGTCAAGCTGGTCAATCAGTTCATCATCAAGGGCATCAAGGAGAACGCCACCGACATTCACATCGAGCCGGAGGAAACCGTTCTGCGGATCCGTTACCGCATCGACGGCATAATGATCCTGGGCCCCTCGATTCCCAAGTCCCTGCAAAACCCGATCATCGCCCGGCTCAAGATCATCTCCGGGGCCAACATAGCCGAAACCCGACTGCCCCAGGACGGGCGCACCAAGTTCCAGCTGGGACGCCGCCAGATCGACATCAGGGTTTCCTTTTTCCCGACCATAAACGGCGAGAACGTTGTCCTGCGCCTGCTGGACAAGGGCAAACTGGTACTCGGCCTGGATCGCCTGGGCATGGAGGAACAGGAGATCAAGGTGTTCAAACAGGCCATTGAAAGGCCTTTCGGCATGATCCTGGTCACCGGGCCCACCGGTTCGGGCAAAACTACCACCCTTTATTCAGCCCTGGCCTACCTCAATTCGCTGGAAAAAAACATCATCACCCTCGAAGATCCCGTTGAATACGAATTCCCCATCATCCGCCAGGCCCAGGTCAATCCACGCATCGAGTTCACTTTCGCCGAAGGCCTTAAAACCATCCTCAGGCAGGACCCTGACATCATCCTGGTCGGCGAGATGCGGGACCAGGAAACCATCGACATGGCCATCAGGGCCGCACTGACAGGTCACCTGGTGCTTTCCACCCTGCACACCAACAACTCCCTTTCCACCATCAGCCGGCTGATCGACATGGGCGCCGAACCCTTTCTGATAGCATCCACCCTGATCCTGGTCATTGCCCAGCGCCTGGTCAGGAAAATATGCGACAACTGCCGCCGGCCGCTGGCCCCGGAAGAAATCACGCTCCCGGTTTCCGCTTTTTTCCCGGCCTCTTCGGCCCAACCCACTTTTTATCGCGGAGCCGGCTGTGAACAATGCAATAACTCGGGTTGCCGGGGCCGGATAGGACTCTTCGAAGTGCTGAACATTTCAACGGCCATGCGTGAACTGATCGAAAAGGGTGCTTCAGGCAGTCAACTGATGGAGCTGGCTGAAAAAGAAGGTTTTAAAAGCCTTTTTGCCGCCAGCCTGGAAAAGGCGGCCGCCGGAATCATCTCCCTGGAAGAAGCTTTCCGGGTAAACAGCGGAGTTTCCTGATGCAGAACTTCAAATACCGGGCCCGGGACCTGAACGGCAAATCGATAAGCGGTTTCCTGGCCGCTGAATCGGAAAGCGTGCTGGCCGAAAAACTGCTTGAACTGAACCTGGTGCTGATCGAGGCCGGCCAGGCCCAAGCTGAAAAGAAGGGAGTACTCCTGGCCGCCAGGGTCAGGCGCCGCGACCTGATCCTGTTCACCAATCACCTGGCTTCCTCACTGGAAGCGGGCATCACCCTGGTGACGGCCATGTCGGATTACGCCGCCGAAACCGTCAATCCCCGCTTCCGGGAAGTCATTGAAGACCTGGTGCGCCAGATAGTCGCCGGCACATCTTTCTCCGAAGCCCTGTCCCGTCATCCGCGCGTCTTTTCCGAGCTTTACCAGGCCATAGTAGCCACCGGGGAAGCCACCGGCACCCTGGAAATCGTGCTGGCCGACCTGGTTTCCTTCCTGGAATGGCAGGAAGAGTTGAGCGCCCAGATCCGCCAGGCTTCGATCTACCCGCTTTTCCTGGGCGGCATGATCGTGGCCGTGGTCACCATAATGATGGCCTTCACCATTCCGCGCTTCATTCCCATACTCAAGGGTTTCGGAGTCGAACTGCCCACCCCGACCCGCATCCTGATCACCGTGGCCGAATTCTTCCAGTACAACTGGCTGATCATGGTGATTTCTCTTTTCCTGCTGGTCCTGGTGCAGCAGCTTACTTACCGCAGCCGGGCCGGCGAGCTTTTCTGGGATCGTCTCAGGCTGCGGATCCCCCTGTTCGGCAAACTGCACCAGAAAATAGTCCTGTCCCAGTTCACCCATTATTTCAGCATCCTTTACCGTTCCGGCATCGGCGTGCTCGAATCCTTCACCATCCTGATCAGGGTAGTGGGCAATGCGGCCATCCGCGCCGCCCTGACCAGGGCCCTGGCCAAGGTTGAAAAAGGCACCTCCATCTACGATTCCCTGCGCCAGGAAGAACTGTTCCCTCCCCTGGTGCTGCGCATGGTCCAGGTCGGGGAAAGCACCGGCAGCCTGGACAAATCACTGGAAAAGGCGTCCCAGTACTATGAACGGGAAGTGCCGGCCACCATCAAGAAAATCTTCGCCGCCTTTGAGCCCATGCTGATAATCGTCATGGGGGCGGCGGTGCTCTTCATCGCCATGGCCATCTTCCTGCCCATATACAATCTCACTTCCACCATCGGAGGCCAGAGATGAAAGCCCTGATAATCGACCTGAGCACGGCCGCTGAAACCAGGGTGCTGCAGATCAGCTCGGGCGGTCCGGCGAACGTGCAGGCCGCCTGGCAACTGGCGGCGGAAGATGGAGAGGACAGGCTGGCCGTCCTGAGCCGGGAATTGCGGGCGGCCGAGATCATTCGTCTGCCGGCCTACGTGATTCCGCCGCGCAACCTGGTGGCCTCCCATTTGCTCGCCCTGCCCAGAATGCCCGAGCGGGAAGCCTTGAGAGTGATCGAACGGGAAATACTGGCCGGCCAGGAATCGGCCGAAAAACCGGTTATTGCTTATTCACTGAACCGGGTGCTGTACGAAAAGGATGTGGAAAAGCATGAATTCCTGAGCTTTTCAGCACCGAAAAGCAACTTGTTTTCATTTCTCGACCAGTTGAAAGAAGCCGGGCTTAACCCCGCGGCCATCCTGCCCGAGCAGTACCTGCTGCAGGGTTGGCTGGAGCTCTTGCCTGATTTCTCGGCCAACACCTGTCTCATCGCCATAGAAATCCACCGTAACCGCATGAACCTCAACCTGTTCGCCGGCCGGGCCTGGGCTCTGCAGCGGGATTTCATCTTCAGCCTGCAGGAACAGGAAACGCTGCAGGAAGAAGACCTGGAAAGAATCGGACTGGAAATCAACCGCACCATCCAGTTCTTCAAACAAAAGAACCGCGGTTTCAGCACCAGCCTGGCCCTGGTCTACGGCGACAGCCCGGTCATGAGAAGCATCGCCGACTACATCCGTGAATACCTGGGCATCGAGACCATCAGCCCCGACCCGGCAAAAACATCGAAACATCTGGCCCTGCCGGGAGAACTGGCCGCTGATGAAAATTTTTTATCAGCCTTTCAAACCACCCTGGCCGCCGTCCTGCCGCTCAGCCGTAAAAAAAGAAAAAAAACTCCCGACCTGATCCCCCAGGAATTCCGTGATCGCGAAAAAACACCGGCCCGCCTGGCCGGCCTGTTTATTTCCGCCGGAATAATAGTCGTCATTCTGAGCGGGGCCACCATTCAACTGCAAAGGTCCCTGGCCGGCCAAAAAGCCAACAGTACCGTGGCCAGCAACAACCTGGCCGCAGCCAGGCAGTTGCAGTCCGGCATCGAGCAGGCCAGAAACGCCCGGGCGGCCTTCCTCAAGACCAGTTTCATCATCGACTATCCAGTTCGCAGCAGCTACCGAAGCGCCGAATTGGCGGCCCGACTGAGCCGGCTGGTCGACGCCCGCACCAGGCTGCTCGAACTGACCGTAGTGCCTGCTTATCATTACTCTGCTTTCAAGCTGAAAGGAGTGATCAGTGCCGAGGATTCCCTGGCGGCCAACCGGGTTTATCTCGATTTCATGCAGGCCCTGAAAAACCTGCCGGGCATCCACGAGCTTGAAGCCGTTGAAGCACGCATTGATTTCAAGCTGGACCAGGATTACGCCTCGGCCACCCTGACCCCGCCCCCCGGTCAGACGCTCCAGCCCCGCCTGCATTTCAACGTAAGCGGCAAAGTGGAGAATCAATGAACAACAGGTACCGCCTGATCAAGTACGCCGGCCTGGCCTCCCTGCTGGTTTTAATCGTCGTCTACGTGCTTTTGTACATCTTCCCCACTTTGGAAGAGATAAACCGCCACAAGAACGAAGCCCGGGACTACAGCCGCCAATTTGCCAGCCTGACCCAAACCGGGCATCTCTTCGTGTTTCCCGACAGCCGGGAAAAGGAAATCATGGCTGCTAAAACCGAGAGTCTCCGGGCCAGGATCCCCCTGGTGGAAAACAGTGAAGACCTGCTTGCCTCTCTGACCGGAACCGCCGCTTTTCTCCGGGAAAGCGCCGCCGAGCTGGGCATCGGCGCCCTGATCGTGGAAACGCTGGACCATTCACTGTCAGCCGGAGTAAGATCCTCACTGAACGCCGAGGAGGATTCGGCCGCTCTGCCCGCCCTGGTGATCCAGGCCCGCCAGGATATTGAAACAAAGCACAATCCCCAGGTCACCGAGCAGGACCTGGCTATGCTGAGCGATCAGGCGGGCATCCGCTCCGAAGTAGTCTTCATAGCTTTTTCAGCTCCCCTGGAAAAAGCCCTCCCCTTCCTGGTGCTGATGAATTCAGCCCGGCAGCTGATAATTCCCGAGAGCATCCGTTTCCTGGAAGGCCCGCGTAATCCCCTGATTCTGGTCAGTTCCCGGGTTTTTTACCGGGAAAAAACGGACGGACCATGAAAAACAACAAGTGGCTGGCCCTGGCCCTGGCGCTGATTGCGGTGGTAATGGTTTTCTGGCGACTGGTGCCGGCGAAAAGACCAAAAACAGCAGTCCCGACGGAGACGGCCCTCACGGCGGAGATGGAAACAGAACAGCTTCATGATGCCCCGGTTCATGGTGAAATCAGGGCCGACAGCGGCCCCGGCCCCCTGGTGGATCCGGAAAGCCCCCTGCTCTGGCGTCCGGTTCACGAATTACCGCCGCCTGAGCCGCTCGATTTGCCGAACTTGCAAAAAATCGGTTTTCCGATCTTTTCCCGGGCGCCCTTCGACCTGGTTCCGGTCGCGGCCCGGGAGGAGGCCGCCCGGCCTGAATTCAAACTCGAAGCCATAGTCATCGAGGGCCCCAGGCGCCTGGCCCTGATCAACGGCCAAATCGTAGCCGAAGGCGATGAAATAGAAGGCGCCCGGGTGTTGAGCATTGCCAAGGGACAGGTCCTGCTTATGTATGCCGAACAAGCCCTGCGCCTGGTCCTGGGCCCTGAAAAACCCCAGCAGGATTCCCCGGAGCAAGAAACATGAAAACAACCAAAACAGTATTAACAGTACTGGCACTGCTTCTCTTTTTTTCCTGCCGCACTCTGCAGCAGGAGCCAAGCTTTTTTCAGCCGGAGAGTCCGGCCGGAGCGCGGAAGGTCGAAATACCGCCTCCCAGCCCCCCGGACGAGGATCTCCTGGGACAGAGCGGCCCGGAAACCAGGCAGGAGGCGCAAACGGCCGGGTCTTTGCTCGAAGACAAGTTCTACGACCTTGACCTGCAGGGCGGCGAGATCAAGGACATCCTGCTGGCCCTGGTGCGTGACACCGAAATCGGACTGGTGGTGGCCCCGGGAGTCGGCGGCCAGGTGCCGGTGATGGATCTGAAAAACGTAACCCTGAAAAGAATTCTCTCTTTCCTGCTGCCGCCGCTCAATCTCGAGTACAGCTGGGACGGCAGTATGCTGCATGTCTTTCCGGCGCCCCTGCTGACCCGGTATTTCAGCCTTGATTACCTGTCGGCCACCCGCAAGGGCAAGCGCCAGGTGTCTTTTTCCACCCGTTCCAACGAAGGCGGGGGCTCGACCGGCTCTTCGAGCGGCATGGGTGGAGTCTCGGGCGGAGCAGGCGGCGGAGCCGCCTCCGGGGGCGGCATGAACCAATCCAGCTCGGAGATCACGGTCGATTACGAAAACTCTCTCTGGAAGACATTCAGTGAAAGCCTGCAGGTGCTGATCTTCGGCTCGCGCGAAGGCGCCGTCGAACTGGCCGGCAGTGATGAAAGCCGCAATTCGACAGCCTATGCCGATGCCGGGGGCCGCACCCTGATCATCAGCCCTGAGACCGGCATAGTCCTAATCCGGGCCGGCCGGGATGAACTCAACCGGGCGGCCGACTTCATCGAGAGGTTTGAGGGTTCGGCCCAGCGCCAGGTCTGGATCGAGGCCAAGATCATCGAGGTCAACCTGTTCAAGGGCTACCAGATGGGCATCGACTGGGGCGCGGTGATCAATCGCGGCAATTACTACGGCACTCTCAACCAGAGGCGCACCCTGACCTCCCCGGCCCTGGGCTTCAATCCCGGACCAGTCTCAGACACCGATCTGACCTCGACCCACGGTGCTTTCCAGATTGCTTTTTCCAACAACGTAATCGATACAATCCTGGATGCACTGTCACGCCAGGGAAATATCAAGGTATTGGCCAATCCCCGGATTTCCACCCTGAACAACGAAAAAGCGGTCATCCGCGTGGTGAGAGAGGAAACCTTTTTCAACCTGCAGAGTGAAATAGCACAGGGCATCGGCGGCGCCATAACCGCCCCGACCATAAACGTCCAGATAGTCCCCATCGGCATAGTCATGGACATAATTCCCCAGATCAACCAGGAAGGCGACATCATCCTTTCGATCAATCCCGACATATCTGAACTGCTCGAGGTCAAGCGATTTGAAGTCCAGGGAGCCCAGGCCACCCAGCCGGTCATCGACCGGCGCAGTATCGACACGGTGGCCAAGTTAAAGGACGGCCAATCCCTGGTCATCGCCGGCATCATCAAGGAAAAAAAACAGGAAACCATCAGGGGCATTCCTTTCCTGAGCAAACTGCCGGTCATCGGCGCGGCTTTCCGGCGCACTGAACAGCGCCTGGAAAAGACCGAACTGGTGATTTTCATCACCCCCCGGGTGATCAGCGGCAGGCGCGGCGATGAATTGAGCGCCGAGGAAATGGCCCGTATAGAGGCGGCTGTTTCGCCTTTTCACCTGGGCGACACGGTCGGGCTCAAGGAAGGACTGCAGGGGGAAATCCGCTCTCTGAAACCGAAGAAGAAAGAGCGCGACTGATGTACCAGGCTTATTACGGCTTCCGGCAAAAACCTTTCCAGCTGACTCCGGATCCCGAGTTTTTCTACCTTTCCCGGGACCACCTGGAAGCCCTTGAGCATCTCTGCTACGGCATAGAGGGAGGCGAAGGCTTCATGCTGTTGATCGGGGCCATCGGCACCGGCAAGACCACCCTTTCCCGGGTACTGGCCGCCAGGCTGAGTGAAAAAGTGGTTTACTCCCTGGTGCTTAACCCCTTCCAGGATTACGACCAGTTGCTGAAAACCGTGCTGCATGACCTGGGGGTGTATTCACCGCACCAGCGGGCCGAAGAATTGACCAACGACCTGCTTTATCACCTGGTGCACATAGTGGCCCCGGCCGGAAAAACCGCTCTGGTCATCATCGATGAAGCCCAGAACCTGGACGACGAGACCCTGGAAAAACTCAGAATCCTTTCCAACATCGAAACCGACAAGGAAAAATTACTGCAGTTCCTGCTGCTCGGCCAGGAGGAACTGCTGGAAAAGCTGGCCCGGCGCAACCTGCGCCAGCTCAACCAGCGCATCGCCATCCGCTACTTCCTGCAGGCCCTGAACCGCGGGGAAACCGCCCGTTACCTCAATCACCGCCTGCTGGCCGCGACTCCGGCCCGGCCGGTGAAATTCACCGCTTCGGCCGTTCGCCTGATCCACAAGTACAGCGGCGGAGTGCCCAGGCTGATCAACATGCTGGCCAACCGCTGCCTGCTGGCCGGCTATGTCAATGATACCGCCACCATAGACCGCAAGCTGGTCAGGCGCGCCGTGATCAGCCTGAACGGAGCCCGGGAAAAAAGCGTGCTGGGCCTGAAAAAACGCAATGCTCCGCGTCAGCCCTTTGCCTCTCCCTTCGGAGATACTGAATGAGCCTGATCTCGGATGCCCTGCAGAAAGCTCAGCGGGAAAGAAATCTGCAGGCGATTGAGCAGGAATCGCTCAAGCCCCCGGGGAAATCCACCCGGCGGCTCAGCCCGACCCTGCTGACCTTTGCGGTCTCAGTACTGCTCTTCGGCGCCGCACTGGTGCTCTTCCTGCAGAGCCGCAGGGAACCGACACCGCCCCGGCAGGCCATGGCCGTTCCAAGTTTTTCAGCAGAGCAGGCGGAATCAGTTCCAATCGAACCCCAGGCGGACGAAATCACCAGCAGTGAGCAGGAGATGCCGGCGGAAGCAACTGAGCCGGAAAACAAGCCCGACACCCTGGTCAAGCCCGGATCACACCGGCACAACGACCAGGAGCGAAAAGTCGATCCGCCCCCTGCGCCGCGGACCGACCGGCCGGAGCCGGTGACGGAACCCCTGGTCGCCCGCCGGGAAACAGGCGGCCCGGACTGGCGTCGCCGGCTCGAAGAAGCTGACCGCCTGCAAAAAAGCGGGCGCAGTCTTGAAGCCATTGAACAATTACGACTGGCCCTGGCCCTGCAGAGGCAGCCGGAAATGTACACGCGACTGGCAGCACTCTTGACCGCTGAAGCAAATCACAGCCTGGCCCTGGATTACCTGGAAGAAGCCCTGCAGACTTATCCGGACAATTACGACCTGCGCAAGGCGGCGGTGGCCTCGGCCATCAGGGCCCGGTCCTTTGACCGCGGCCTGCTGCACCTGGACCGGGCTTTGCAAATTGAGCCGCAGGACCCGGCCCTGCATACTTACCTGGGACTCTGCCGTTTTCACAACCGGGACTTCACCGCGGCCAGGGATTCCTTTCAGCGCAGCCTTAATCTGCAGCCGACCGGTCATCACAACATCTACTACCTGGGACTGATCGAAGACAACCTGCGCAACCACCGGGAAGCCCTGCGCCTCTACCGGCTGTTCCTGGAAAGAAACGACCCGGCCGCTGATTTCAGGCACCGTGACTGGCTTCAGCAGAGAATAAGGACCATTGAAGATTTTCTGGCTTCCGAATGAAAGCAAAAGCCGAGGAGGTCCAGTGAAAAAAACACTGTCATGTTTACTGCTGGTTGCTGCCTGTTGCGCACTGCCGGCTGACCAGGGCACACTGGTCATCATCGGCGGCGGCCCCCGTCCCGACTACCTGATTGAGTACGTCATCAAACAGGCCGGCGGACCTGAACAGCTGATCGCAATCATTCCGGCCGCCAGTGAAGATCCGCTGGATTCCGCCCTTTACGCCAGGCACCAGTTCGAGTCCTGCGGCGCCCGGAACGTGCGTTTCCTGCTGCTTGAACCGGGC
Source organism: uncultured Clostridia bacterium (assembly GCA_964457225.1). Classification (GTDB taxonomy): domain Bacteria; phylum Acidobacteriota; class Aminicenantia; order UBA2199; family UBA2199; genus CAYWEM01. The sequence goes on along the minus strand of CAYWEM010000002.1, from coordinate 114,865 downwards.
AACGTCGACCTGCCGGAAAACCTTGAAACAATTGAGAAAGCCCGGGCGGTCTATTTCTGCGGCGGCGACCAGAACCGCCTGCTGGAAATACTGCGTTCCACCCGCCTGTTGGAAGCGATCCGCGCCGTTTACTCCGGCGGCGGAGTTGTTTCAGGCACCAGCGCCGGGGCCGCGGTCATGAGCGGCATCATGATAACCGGCACGGAAAACCCCCCGGTCGAGCGCGATGAAGACGCTTTCAGGTCGATCAGGCAGAACACGGTCAACAGCACGGCCGGATTTGCCTTCCTGACCGAGGTCATCATCGACCAGCACTTTGTCAGGCGCAAAAGGCATAACCGGCTCATTTCACTGGTGCTGGAAAACCCCGGCAAACCCGGCATCGGCATCGATGAGGAAACCGCGGCCATAATCAGGCCGGACGGACTGCTGGAAGTCATGGGCGAAAACCTGGTCATGATTTACGATGCCCGGCAGGCCGAGCTGACCGGGCCGGACCAACGCGGCAACCTGTCCGTCATGAACCTGAAAGTACACCTGTTGCGCCATGGCATGGTCTTTGATCTGCGTGGCGGGAGGATGGCAAATTGAGCAGAAAATTCCGAGCCCTGAACACTTATTTCCTGGTTTTCAGCATCATCGTTTTCGTGGCCCTGCTGACCTGGATCGTGCCGGGCGGCCTGTACGAAAGGGAACTGCAGGACGGCCGCGAAGTGGTCGACGCAGCTTCCTTCCGGCCGGTCGCAGCCAGGCCGCAGGGACCTTTCGCCGTACTGACCGCCCCGGTGCGCGGTTTTGCCGACCCCTCGGTGGGACTGATCATCGGGTTCGTGCTGATAATCGGCGGAGTCTTTTCGGTTTTGACCAGGACCGGGGCCATAGAAGCCCTGATTCGTTCGGCGGCAACGGCTTACCGCCGCAACCCCCTGGTGGAAAGGTTCTTTATCCCGGTTTTCATGCTGATTTTTTCCATAGCCGGGGCTACTTTCGGCATGAGTGAAGAGGTGATTCCCTTTGTTCTGCTGTTCATTCCCCTGGCCCTTTCACTTGGTTACGACAGCGTCACCGGGGTGATGATCCCCTTTATCGGAGCCGGGGCCGGTTTCGCCGGCGCCTTCATGAACCCCTTCACCGTTGGTATCGCCCAGGGCATTGCCGAACTGCCGCTCTTTTCAGGTTTTCTATACCGGCTGCTGTGCTGGATGGTGATTACATTTATCTGTACTCTCTTCGTGCAGCGCTACGCCCGGCGGGTCCAGGCCCGCCCGGAACTCAGCTTCACTTACCAGGCCGACCTGGAAAAGAGGGCCGCCCTGAAACTGGAACCCCGGCCGGACCAGGAAAAAACCAGCCCCCGCCATCGCCTGGTCGGCCTGATTCTACTGCTGGGGCTGATCTTCATGATTTACGGAGTGCTGAAATTCGACTGGTACATAGACAAGATCACGGCGGTCTTCCTGGCCATCGGCATCCTGGCCGCCCTGGTCGGCCGCCTGCGCATCGAGGAATTCACATCTTCCTTTATCCAGGGGGCCCGCGACCTGATCGGCACGGTGCTGATCATAGTCATGGCCCGGGGCATCCTCTACATCGCCCAGGACGCCCTGATCATCGATTCCATCCTCAACTCCCTGGCCGGCCTGGTCCAGGGCGCCCACCCGGCCGTTTCGGCCAACGGTCAGTTCATCATTCAGAGTTTCATCAACTTTTTCATTCCTTCCGGCAGTGCCAAGGCCGCATTGACCATGCCGGTCATGGTGCCCCTGGCCGACCTGACCGACATTTCCCGCCAGGTTTCCGTGCTGGCTTACCAGTTCGGTGACGGTTTTTCCAACATGATAACCCCCACCTCGGCCATCACCATGACCGTACTTATGAGCGGAGGCATCCCCTTTGAAAAATGGTTCCGGGTAGTCTGGCGGCTCCAGGTCTGGCTGTTTTTAACCGGTTTCGGCCTGCTGACCCTGGCCGTGCTGATCCACTGGAACTGAGCTTTTCAAGAAAGTATTGTACTTTTTACGGTATCGAGCATTTTACCCTGGTGAAGAAGCAGGTGGCCCGAGGCGACAACCGACCTGAGTCTGAAGCTTTCGTTTACCAGTATGATGTCAGCGTCAGCCCCGACCCGTATTTCACCCTTGGCGGGAAGGCCATAGGCCCGGGCGGCGTTGCCGGCGGTCAGCCTGACCGCCCGGCAGGGATCCATTTTTTCACGCAAAACCAGGTCGGCCAGTTCAGTCAGCATGGAATGCGGTTTGGCGGTAAAAATCGCCTGCAGGGTGCCGTCAGGCGCAAATTGCGGCAATGATCCCCCGGCATCGCTGGAAAAGGTGATGTGTTCCAGGGGCACACCCGCGGCCAGCAGTCGGCTGACCGCCAGGCTGGGTTTTATTTCTTCTTCCGGGAAAAAAGGATAGGAGGAGGTGGTCAAATCGACGTAGCCTTCACGGCCGTAACTGCAGGCGGCCTGGAACAAGGCGGCACTGCGGTTGCAGTGAGTGGCCATGATGTTACGGAACTTGCCGGCGCTTCTCTTTTTTATCTCCCTCAACTTGGTGAACTGCTGGGCTTCATCGCCCAGGTGAAACAGCACCATGCCGGTTTTACCGGCCACCATGCCGGCCAGCCTGGCCCGGGCCACCATTTCGTAAAGGCGGTCAACACCGGGATCGGCCGAGCGGTGGTCGGCAATGGCCACCTCGCCTATACCCAGCACTTCCGGCACCAGGATTATGTCGCGGTAGGGATCGCCGCTCAGGCTGGGCAGGGGGAACTGGTAAGCCCCGGTCAGAATGAACGAGCTCAGCCCGTAAATATTCAGGCTGCGGGCCTTGTAGAGCAGGTTGAGCGGATCCCTGGTGAAACCGTCTGCGCCCAGGGATGAGATGGTGGTGGTGATGCCGTTGCTTATCAGGTCGGCGGCGCTCAATTCCGGGGTGCGGGTATGGGGTCCGCCTTCACCTCCGGCCCCGGCCAGGTGCAGGTGATGGTCGATCAGGCCCGGCATGGCCAGCAGACCACCGGCCCTGACCAGGCAGGCAGTGCGGATCGGCCGCCGGATGTTTTTTTCCAGGGCCAGGATGCGCCCCCCTCCTACCAGGATATCTTTTTCCGCCATACCTTCAGGCTCGACCACCCGGGCGCCCTTGATCAGAAGCATTGTTCCTCCAGTTCAGCTTATATACCAGAATTCAATCGTCCAGGCAAAAGTATTACTTCTCATAATAGAAATAATTAGAGTAATGATTGATTCAGCACTTGAAATTTCATAAAATCTGCAGGAGTTTTCAGGAGATCGCATGAAAAGAATGAACGTCCAGGTAGCCAAGGCCCCGCTGAGAAAAGAGCCCTCTTTTCTGTCCCCGTCTCTGAAACAGCTTTCCTATGCGGACGGCGTCCAGGTTCTTTCGGAAAAGGACGGCTGGGCTGAAGTCCGGACTCTGAAAGAGGGCCTCTCAGGATGGGTTCATATCTCGGCGCTCACCACCAAGACCGTTATTCTGAAACCCGGTGAGCAGGATGTCCAGAAAGCGGTTTCCACCAAGGAATACGCTCTGGCCGGCAAAGGTTTCAACGATTCCGTGGAAAAGGAATACCGGTCCAAGAATCCCAATCTGAATTTCAGCTGGATCGACCGGATGGAGACCTTTGCCGTTTCCCGGGAAAAAATGAGTGACTTTCTCAGGAAAGGAGATCTGAAAACCGCAGGAGGCAAGGTATGAAACAGACGGACCGAAGGGAATTCCTGGGAAAAGCCGGATCATTTGTTCTGTTCGGCCTCTTTTCTGCCGGCTGTAAAACGGTTGGCTCCCTTGGCAGCGGCATAGGTGACGTTCTTGGCGGCAAATCCGGAGGAAGCCGGGCGGACCTGATCGTGAAAAGCGCAAAAGCCATTGAAAGAAATTTCACTGATTTCACCCCCGAGCAGGAATACTATATCGGAAGGACGGTGGGAGCCCGAATCCTGGAGAAATACCCCCCCTTCAACAACAGCCGGGTCAACGACTATGTCAACCTCATGGGCCAGACCCTGGCCCAGGCTTCCGACCTGCCGGAAACATTCAAGGGATACCGGTTCCTGGTGCAGGACAGCCTGGAGATCAACGCCTTTGCCGCACCGGGGGGGTTCATCTTCATAACCCGGGGCATGATCCGCTGCTGTGACAGTGAAGACGCCCTGGCCGCGGTACTGGCCCATGAAATCGGGCATGTCCAGCACAGGCATGGAATCCAGGCCATCAAGAAATCACGGATCGCAGACACCTTTACCGTTATAGGTATCGAAAGCGCCAAGCAACTCGGTGCCGGACAGCTGAGCCAACTGGTGGGACTTTTTGAAGAGAGTATCGCCGACATCACCCATACCCTGATCACCAGGGGTTATTCCAGGTCTCTTGAAAATGAGGCGGACAAGTCTGCCCTGGTGATAATGAAAAGAGTGGGCTACAACCCGGCCTATCTCGTGGACATGCTTCAGAAAATGGAAGCCAACCTGGTTCCGAGCAGGCAGGATTTCAGCCGAACCCACCCTTCACCCAAAGAACGGATCAACAGGATTCAGGAATCCGCAGGCCAGGTTTCCGGCAAGGACCTCCCCAAATCCAGGATCAATCGGTTTATCCAGTTTAAACGCCTCGTCTGACGACTTTGAAAAAACGCCTCAAAGAAAAATGGCTCCAGACCCTGGTTCTCGGAACCGCTTGCACTGCGCTTGCCTTGGCAATCTGGCATACGGCCGGTCTGGGGAGATGGGAGGATTACTCCTGGGACAGGCGCGTTTCCTATTTCGCGGGCCGGGAACCTGCTTCCGAAAAAACCATCATGATCCTGCTGGATCAGAACAGTCTGGACTGGGCCCAGGCTGTCCTGGGAGTGGGATGGCCCTGGCCGCGGGAGATATATTCTTCCATTGCTGATTTCTGCGGCCGACAGGGAGCAAGGGCCCTCGGCTTCGATGTCCTGTTCAGCGAGCCTTCAGCATACGGGGTTCAGGACGATCAGCGCTTCGCATCCGCCCTGGCCGTTTTCGGCAAGTCGGCCGCTTCGGTTTCCCTCAGCCATTTTTACGGCAAGGACCAAAGCTGGCCGAAAGCGGCGCCGATGCCGAACTTCAAGACAACGGGACTGACTGAACTGAAAAAGATCGCCCTGGCCGGCGGTTTCATCTTTCCCCATGCCGGTTTTCCCATCCCGGAAATCGCCCGAAGCGCTTCCGTTCTCTGTAATGCCTCCATTCCTCCTGACCCGGACAGTATATACAGGCGAATCCCCTTTATCAGCCTGTTTGACGATCAGGTCCTGCCCGGACTGGGGCTGGGAATGCTTCTGGCCGCCGCCCCTGACATCGGGATCAGGGCGGAAAAGGGCCGGGTGATCATCGGCGACACGCGGATCCCCGTTGATAAGCAAGGCCGGGCCGTTCTTCGCTACCAGGGACGGGCCGCTGAGCTGAAGAGCTTCAGCGCCGCCTCCGTGATCCAGTCCGAGCTCAGGCTCCGCCGGGGAGAATCACCGACCATCAAGGACCCGGATGCCTTCCGGGATAAATACGTTTTTTTCGGTTTCTCGGCCCCGGGCCTGTTTGACAATCATCCCGCCCCACATGACAGCAACTTTCCCGGCGTCGCCATCCACATGACCTGGCTGGACAATTTTCTTGAAAAGCAATTCATGAAGAAGACATCCTTTGCTTTTGATTTCGCTTTCATCCTGTTACTCTGCCTCCTGGCGGCCGCAACCATCTTCCTGTTTCCCGAACCCGGACCCGGCGTCGGCATCGGCATTGCTTTTCTCAGCATTCCGATTTTAACCGGAATGGCCGCCTACCCCGGAGGAATATGGACTCCGATAGTCCTGCCGCAACTATCCCTGGCCCTTACGCTGGCCGGCGGCTTCATCATCAACTATGCCACGGAAGGACGAAAAAAACGCTTTATCAAAGCCGCCTTCAAACAATACCTCAGCCCCCACGTCATCGAACAGCTGATCCAGAACCCGGAGAAACTCAGGCTCGGGGGGGAAAGGAGAGAACTTTCCATCATGTTCTCGGATATCCAGGGATTTACATCCATCTCCGAAAAACTCGACCCTGAAGCCCTGACCAATTTTCTCAACGAATACCTGTCCATTATGACCGACATCATTCAGAGCGAGGGCGGAACAATCGACAAGTACGAGGGGGATGCCGTCATCGCCTTCTGGAATGCCCCGATAGCCTTCGAGGACCATGCCGCCCGATCCGTCGGGGCCGCGCTCACCTGCCGGCAACGACTGTCGGAAATGAAGACCCGGTTCAGGCAGCAGACCGGGTCGGACATTTTCACCAGGATCGGGATCAACACCGGCTTTGCCGTTGTTGGAAACATGGGCTCCAAAACCCGCTTCGATTTCACCATGATCGGAGATGCCGTCAACCTGGCGGCCAGGCTGGAAAGCGCCAACAAAATATTCGGCACCTCTCTCATGGTGTCTGAATCAACCCGGCGGCAGGCAGGCGATGTTTTTGCCTTTCGAAACCTTGGGAAAATCCGGGTGAAGGGCCGGAAGGAACCGGTTACCGTTTACGAGCCGTTTTTTCATCATGACTATGAAAACAGCCTGGCCAGGCTGGAAATCTTTGCAAGCGGCCGCCTGGCGTTCTGCCGGGGCGATTTTGCAGATTGCCTGCGCATTCTTTCCCCCATCCGGGATTCAGATCCGGCGGCGGATGCTTATGCCGGCCGGGCTGAAAAGATAAATGACCGTCCTCTGCCGGAAGCTTGGGAAGGTGTCTGGGAAATGACGGAAAAATAATCCGGGCCGGACTGATTTGCCCTGTTTTTCGTTATGAGTTAAAATACATGTCTTCAATAAGTTTCATATTACAAGGAGAATACCATGACAACTTGCATCGAACTCATTCAAGCCAGGGAAATACTCGATTCCCGCGGTAATCCCACCATAGAAGTTGAAATTGAGCTGGAATGCGGCGCCCGCGGCCGGGCCGCCGTCCCTTCAGGCGCATCGACCGGCATTCACGAAGCCCTGGAATTGCGCGATGAAGAACCGGGACGTTATTCAGGCAAGGGCGTAACCAGGGCCGTGGCCAATGTCCACGAAAAAATCGCTCCCCTGCTCGATGGAATGGATGCCTCCGACCAGGCCGGGATAGACAGGCTGATGCTGGACCTGGACGGCACCAGGAACAAGTCCCAGCTCGGCGCCAACGCCATCCTGGGAGTCAGCCTGGCCGCGGCCCGGGCCGCCGCCGACGCGCTGGGACTGCCTCTCTACCGCTACCTGGGAGGATTGAACGCCAATCTCCTGCCCGTGCCCATGTTCAACATCCTCAACGGCGGCGCCCACGCCAATTGGCAGGGTACCGACCTGCAGGAATTCATGATCGCCCCGGTGGGTGCTCCTTCCTTCCGCGAGGCCCTGCGCTGGGGCAGTGAAGTTTACCATGCCCTGAAATCGGTTTTGAAGAAAGGAGGCCAGGCCACCGCGGTCGGCGACGAGGGCGGTTTCGCCCCGGTGCTGAAAGCCAATGTCAGCGCCGTAGAAATAATCATCGAAGCCATTCAGAAGGCCGGTTTCAAGCCGGGCCCAGACATCGTGCTGGCCATAGATGCTGCAGCCAGCGGTTTTTACGAAGACGGTCTTTACCATCTGCGCACTGAAAACAAGAAGGTTTCAGCCGAGGAAATGATCGCAATTTACAAAAAATGGTGCCGGGATTACCCGATCTTTTCGATCGAGGACGGCCTGGCCGAGGAAGACTGGCCGGGTTGGCAATTGATGAACAAAACCCTGGGTGAACGAGTTCAGATCGTGGGTGATGATATCTTCGTCACCAACGTCGATCACATCAGCCGGGGGATCACCGAGAAATCAGCCAATGCCGTGCTGATCAAGCTGAACCAGATCGGCACCCTGACTGAAACCATGACCGCCATCGACATGGCCCGCCGGGCCGGCTGGCGCGCCATGGTCTCGCATCGCAGTGGTGAAACCGCGGACACTTTCATCGCCGATTTCACCGTGGCCATGGCCACCGGTCAACTCAAGACCGGGGCTCCCTGCCGCAGTGAAAGAGTGGAAAAATACAACCAGCTGATGCGTATCGAGGAAGAACTGGGCCAAGCCGCGGTTTACGCCGGCCAGCGCATCCTGACTTCCTGATTCACCCGGCTGATACGATCTGAGCTGCCTGCTTACCCGGAGATTCGACCCGGATCATAAAAAAATATCGGCCGAATACCGTTGCTGGTCCCGGGGGCGCTTCCCTGTTCAGACTACTATTTCACCGTCCTGCTGGATGATGCGGCCGTCGATGCTGACCGTGGGTTTGAAGATGATCACGTCCATGTGCCAGTTGGAAGGATTTTTTCCGCCCGGATAGGAAGTATTGTCTCCGAAAGCAATATGGCAGGTGCCGTAGACCTTTTCGTCTTCCAGGACCACCCCCGTGACCTTGGCCTTTTTATTGGTGCCGATGGCGAATTCAGCGATGAAGGCGGCGTTGTTGTTGCCGTCCTTGGCCCGGGTTTTTTCGATCATTTCCCGGAAACGCCTGCCGGATTCATTGTCTTCGATATCGACGATGAAACCGTCTTTAACGGTGATCCTGGTTGGCTCGGTGATCAGCCTGGCGCAACGGTCGGCCACGATCACTCCGTTAGCCGAAGTGGGCGCCACCAGGACCTCTCCGTCGGGCAGGTTGGAGAAAGCTCCCGGAGCCGAGATATCGCCGTCACAGACAACTGCGCCGTCAGGCATGTCGATTTCGACATCAGTGCCGTTGGGAGCAGTGACCCTGGCTTTACGGCCTTCATGCAGGGGGCCGTATATACTGCGGCAGAGGGCGGCTATTTCATCGTAATCTGAACCCAGGCCGCGCTCGAAAATTTCCTCGGTGATGCCCGGCAGGGTGGAAATCCTGGTATGACCGTTGGCGCAGGCGTTTCTGCGGGCATCGGTATGACTGATACTTACCACTGTCGGTGCTATCACCACGTCCGCTTTCTTCATCATCTCCCCCACCAGGGCCGGCGGCTCTTCGCCGTTCACCTTGCCGGCGGGATAGATGAGCAGATAAGGATCGGTCTTGAGATCAATCGCGGCCTGGAACAGGGCATCGGCCACACTTTGTTTTTCGTGGTTCGACACTATCAGAACCGATTCTCCCTCTTTCACCTTCATGCATTGGGCCAGGGCGTTGTGAGCCGCCTGGAGCATGGCATCACTTGGCTTCATCTTGCTGTCTCCTTGTCTTTTATATTCAGGCCGCCCGGTTGAACGGCCTGTTTTCATGTTACGAAGGGGAGATCAGCTTGTCAATAGCAGCCGGTTCTGTTTTCGGACTCAGGTCAGGATTGATTTCAATCCGGTTTTTTATTCCAGAGCTCGAGCAGGTAGGGTTTGCGTATTTCAAATATCCTGGCCTGTTCCTCGACCACGGCCTCGGCCTCGGCATTGGAGCGATCACCCACCCGGCGGATGAAGGAAGCGACCCGGGCGAAATAAAGAGGCGAAAGCACTTCGATAACCTGTTTCTTGGCCGCCGGCCGGTGATGATAGGTGGCGGCGAATTCGAACAGGATGCGGGCCCAGAGATCGGTGCCGATCTGGAACACGCCCCGCCCGGTATCGACGCAGGCGTTCAGCTCGGCAAAGGTATCTTCCCTCAGAATTGATTCCCAGGCGCCCTTCAGTGTCTGCCAGGAGAAATAAAAATGTTCCACCAAACGGTCGTAATCTATGGGAAAAGCTTCAGGTTCTTCTTCCCCCGGACTGCCCCAGACGTCAACCGCTACACTTTCGCCGGCCTGCATCCAGAAATCAGAGGTTTCATCCAGCAGGGCGAACAGCGTGCCCACTACCTGGCGGAACATCGGTTCCAGGCTGGCCGCCGGATCCTTGGCGTCATGAACCTTGACTCCGAGATGGGTCTGGCACATGGGGACCTTGCGTGTCAGGGCATTGACCGTCAGCCAGATATCGATGCCGAAACGGGCCACGTCCGTATCCCAGATGGGCAGGGCTTCCAGCTCGCCGGCGAATCTGCCCGAAAAAGCGAACTCGCCGCCGATAGGCTGGCGCACTCTCTTGCCGTACAGACAGCGCAGCATATTGTAGGTGACGTTGTTGGTGATGGTGCCGTCAAACTTGTATCTTTTGTAAAGAGGCGCGACAAAATCGTACTTGCCTGAAACGACGGGGCCGAGCAGGCGTTCCACCCATAACGGCTTGACCGAACGCAGATCTGAATCGAGCAGGCCCAGGGCTTCGACGCCGAGTTCCCGGGCCGCGGCGAAGATCATGCGCACCGCCGAGCCCTTGCCGGGCAGGCCCCGGTATATACCTACCACTCCGTGAATATCGTGTTTCTTCATTTCCTGCAGGGCCACTTCCCGGGTATCGTCCATGGTCGAGCCGCCGTCGGCGATTATCATGGCCGCCCGGCGGTCCGGAAAATGCTCCTTCAGGCCGGTGGCGGCCATGGCCACCACGTGCGCGATGGTGGCGCCGTTGTTGAAACAGGGTATACCGATCAACAGGTCGGCCTTTCCTATCCTGCCGATGAGTTCTCGGGTTATGCCGCGCAGGGGGGTTAATTCGTTCATTTCATGGACTCCATGTTAGTTTACCATTTTCATGGTAGCATGACCGAAAAATGTTTGCCAGGCAATAACTGGTTTCGGCTTGGAATCAGGTCAGAATTATCTTGCCCGCCTGGCCTGACAGCCCCACGGCAAAAGCTTCCCGGAAATCTTCCATGGCGAAACGGTGGGTAATGAGAGGTTTCAGGTCAAGCCGGCCGCCCTGCAGCAGGGCATCCATCTGGAACCAGGTTTCGTACATGCGCCGGCCGTTCACTCCCTGAATCTGGATGCCCGGAAAAATCACGTCAACCGCCAGGTCGATTGAAATCGGCTTGGCCGGAATGCCCAGCAGGGTGTAGCGACCGTTTTTACGCAGGGTTTTAAAACCCTGCTGAATGGCCGCCGGGTGGCCCGACATTTCCAGCACCACGTCGACCCCCTGGCCGGAGGTCATCTCCATGACCAGGGCAGTCAAATCCTCGCTGAGGGGATCGACCACCAGATCGGCCCCCATCTTTTTGCCCAGGTCGCGGCGGTACTGCTGAACTTCACTGAGTATGACCCGGGATGCGCCGGCGGCCCGGGCGACAGGTATGGCGGCCAGGCCTATCGGACCGCCGCCGACCACCAGAAAACTCTTGCCCACCGTGGGCCCGGCCATTACCGTATGCACTGCATTGCCGAAGGGATCGTATATGGCCGCGATTTCCTCATCCACCCCCGGCGGCACCCGCCAGAGATTGCTTTCCGGAACTGCTATGAAATCGGCGAAACAGCCCTCGCCGTCAACCCCGAGAATCACCACGTTGTCACAGAGATGGGCGTTGCCGGTGCGGCACTGGAAGCACTGTTCACAGACCAGGTGCATTTCCGCGGTGACCAGTTCGCCGACCCGGTAATGACGTACTTCGGGGCCGGTCTCGACTATGGCGCCGCAGAACTCGTGCCCCACGGTCAGGGGCGGACGCAGTCTCTTGCCGGACCATTCATCCCACTGGTAAATGTGCAGGTCTGTTCCGCAGATGGCTCTCTTTTTAACCTGGATCAGGACTTCGTTCGGCTTGACAACCGGCATAGGAATTTCCACCAGTTCCAGCCCCGGACCGGGCTGAAGTTTTCTCAATGCTTTCATCTTTTGGGCCATTTTCACCTCGCTTGTCAGCAGCAATGATATCTTTTTATTCCAGCCATTTCAAGTTGACTGGAACGTGCCGCCGTGGTAGAAAAAACCCAGGAAGTGACACATGAACCGAAAACGTAAACTAATCATCTGGCTGTTGGCCGTGATCTGCACCCTGGGCCTGGTCCTGCACCAGAGAATGACCGGGCCGACCAAGCCTTTCCGGGGGCAGGAAAACCTGGGCGAGTACCAGGTCTCTTACCGATTGTTGCGCAGTCACCTGGCTGAGCAGGAATTACCGGTTCAGCTCAGGTCGAACAAGTCCGACCTGCAGGCTTACCTTTTGCACCGCCGCTTTCCCAGCCGCGACGAATGGACCCGGGTTGAAATGCATCCCACTCCGGAGGGAAGAATGCGGGCGGTGATCCCCGGCCAGCCCCCGGCAGGCAAGGTTGAATACCGCATTGAAATCATGCGGGACGATTCAATCGACCACCTGCCGGCCGGCCGCACGCTGATAGCCCGCTTCCGCGGCCCCGTCCCTGCTTTCTTCCTGGTGCTGCACGTTCTGCTGATGTTCGCCGGCATCCTGTTGGCCCTGCGGACCGCCCTGGGCGCCCTTTTCAAAGAGGATCTCAAACTCCTGCCCTGGATCACTTTCGGAGTGATCACCTGCGGCGGCCTGGTTCTGGGCCCGATAGTCCAGAAATATGCCTTCGGCCATTTCTGGACCGGTTTTCCCTTCGGCTGGGATTTGACCGACAACAAGACCCTGCTGGTCGTATTGGTCTGGGCCCTGGCCCTTTTCTTTCATCGTAAAAGTAAAAACCGCTTCTGGCTGATCGGCGCCGCCGCCCTGATGCTGCTGGTTTACCTGATCCCCCATTCCCTGCTCGGATCCGAGCTCGATTACGAAACCGGCAAGGTGAGCAATCTTTACCGCCGTTTTTCCTGCCTGATGCCCGAGCAATCGGCCAATCCGCCTTACTTGCCTGAAACAGCGGGCATTTTTCCCCGGCTTGGTGGAGACGCCTCGTGAGAAACAAACCTTACAGTTATGCATTTTCTCTGTTCCTGGTGCTGGTTTTATGCTCAGCCCCACTGATCGGCCAGCGCACTGAAAAACCGGTTCTGCACGCCAAAAACTGGCTGGCCATCACCGGTAAGCCGCTGGCGGCGACCGCCGGGGCCATGATCTTCCAGCAGGGCGGCAATGCCGTGGATGCCGCCTGCGCCATGCTGGGCGCGGTCTGCACCATGTACGACGTGCTGGGCTGGGGAGGGGAAACCCAGGCCCTGATCTACCATCCAGGCGAAAAAAAGGTCATCGCGATCAATGCCCTGGGCGTGGCGCCCAGCGGAGCCACGGCCGAATTCTTCCTGGAAATGGGCCGGCAATACCCGCCTGAATATGGCCCCCTGGCCGCGGTCACGCCGGGCACCCCCGGCGGCCTGCTGACCATGCTGGCCGAATACGGCAAGTTAAGCCTGACCCAGGTACTGGCTCCGGCCATGGAAATGGCCGCCGGTTACCCGATCGAAAAACAACTGGCCGATTCAATTGAAAAAAACAAGCAACGCATCAAGGAATGGCCCTATTCACGGGAAGTTCTTCTGCCTCACCTTGGAGAAGAATGGGAAGCGCCCCTGCCGGGTGAAATGTTCCGTCAGCCGGATCTGCTGCTCACCCTGCAGAAACTGGTGCAGGCTGAAACCGACGCCCTGGCCGCGGGAAAGAACAGGAAGGAGGCTATTTACGCCGCCTACGACCGTTTCTACCGCGGCGACATCGCCGCGGAATTCGTGCGCGGCACTCAGGAGCAGGGCGGGCTGATCACCCTCGAAGACCTGGACCGCTGGCGGGTTTACCTGGAAGAACCGGTTAAAACCAATTACCGGGGCATTGATGTCTACAAGCTGGATTCCTGGGTACAGGGACCGGTCATGCTGCAGGCCCTGAACATGCTGGAAAACCTCGATCTCAAGGCCATGGGCTATAACAGCGCCCGCTACATTCACGCTCTGTACCAGGTGATGAACCTGGCTTTCGCCGACCGGGATTTCTATTACGGAGATCCGTATTACCCCCCTTCCACTCCCATAAAAGGCCTGCTCAGCAAGGAATACGCCCGGGCCCGCATCAAGGGCATCGACTGGAATAAAAACGATCCGGCGGCCAAGCCGGGTGATCCCTACCCCTACCAGGGGCGGGAAAAAAATCCATTCCTCCATTTCCTGGCCGACTGGGCTGACAGAAAACCGGCCGAAACCAGGAAAAAACCGGCTTCCGGGCATGAACCTTTCCTCAATGACGATGAACTGCCCGGCGGGACAACTTCCATCCAGGCCGTGGACCGCGAGGGCTGGGTGGTTTCGATCACCCCCAGCGGAGGCTGGATTCCGGCCTGCATCGCCGGCCGTACCGGCATGGGCCTCAGCCAGCGCCTGCAGAGCTTCGTTCTCGATGAAAGCGAGAACCCCTTCAACGTCATCGAGCCCGGAAAGCGCCCCCGGGCCACCCTGACTCCCGGCCTGGCCCTGAAGGACGGACGCCCCTATCTCTCCTTCGCCGTCCAGGGCGGCGATTCCCAGGACCAGTACCTGCTGCAGTTTTTCCTGAACATGGTCGAATTCGGCATGAACGTGCAGGAAGCCTGCGAGGCGGCCAACATAGTCTCCTACCAGATGCGTAATTCCTTCGCCGGGCACGAATCCTACCCGGGCCGGCTGGAACTGCACCAGGCGGTTCCGCCCTGGGTGCGCCGGGAATTGCTGGACCTGGGGTACAAGCTGGAATTCCGCACCCACACTTCGGGACCGATCAACGCCGTTTTCTTTGACTGGAAACACGGCACTTTCTGGGGCGGATCAAGCAATTTCGGTGAAGATTACGGCATAGGCTGGTGAATCCGGCCCCCCCGAATTCAAACCGGCCCCGGAGCAATTGATCTCGGTATGAAAACGGTAATACTCGGCCTTATCCTGCTTGCCCTGATTCCTCCCCCGCTGACCGCTCTCGAGCTGAAGCAGGCCGAATTGCAGGTGGAAATCGGCTCGGACAACCGGGAAAGAAGATTCTACCGGCCCCGTTTTATCTTTGCTTTCCCCCTGGGCCAAATACAATTCAAGGCCGATTTTTCCTACTACCAGCAGGCCAACAGCAGAACAGCCGGAATGGTGGATTACTGGGTCAAACTCTCCCTGGAAAAAAAGCTGACCGATGCCTGGTCCGGTTTTTTCGGGTTCAGCCATTTTTGCCGTCACCAGCTCCTGATTGACACTCCATACGTTTTCAACATCAACGAAATCACGGCCGGCATGAAACTGAGCAGGCCAAACAGTTCATTTTCCCTGGCCGGCGGCACCCTGGTGCACGGCACTTACGAGAACAAACTCCTCCTGCTCGGCCGGGCTGAAATCGGGCGTTTTCTGCTGCCCGAACTGCGCGGTTCGGTGGAATTCAGGTATGTCGGCAGCCTGCCCCTGATGTATTCCTTTGAAACAGGGCTGGAGCTCAGCGACGGCCTGGAGATCTTCGCCAGGCTGGAAAAACGATACCGGCTGGCCATGGAAGCCTTCCTGGGATTCAGGATCAGCAGCGGCGGTCAAGCCCTGCCCCTGGTTGACAGGATCGGCCTGGCCAATGCCCTGGTACTGGGACATTCCGAACACAAGTTTGAAAGCGCCGGGGAATTCAGGCTGAACTTTCCAGCCCGCAACAATGCCCGGATTTACGCTTCAGCCCACATTTACTCTCCTTTTCACAATGGTGACAGTTTCCTGGGTACTTTTTTCCCGGCCGAACTGCGCTACCTGCTGGAATTACGCTACCAGCGACCTCTGGCCGGAATGCAGGCCGGCTGGTTCTGGGAGTACGACATCAACGGCCCCTTCGACCGCGATGCCGCGCTGGCCAGTGAAATGAGCATCGGTTTTTTCCTGGCCGGCCAGGACGATTTTAAGAAATTGGAAAAAGCTATCCGTTTCGAGATTAAAACCGGCCTTGGTTTCAAAAACGGACTGCTGGCCGGGGCCAGGCTGGGGCTGAATACTGCGCCTGGCAAGGCGGCGATTGTCGGCCTGGAAGGCGAATTACTATGGCGGCCCGATCACCTGTACTGGCAGCTGCGCCTTTTTTCCTCGGGGCCTGATTACATTTCCCTGCGCCCATACCTCGCACTGTCGGGACCGGCCCGGTATAAAGCGGAACAAAAGCGGGAAACCCGCCTGGCCCTGGGCCTGGAGTGGCTGGCCTTTGAATAGAACCTGACCCTGTCATCACGACCCGGCTGATCATAATTTTCTTGAAATCGGCCCGGATATAATCTATAATAAATCGTCAATTCAAAAAAAATAATGGAGAAAAAGACAGTTTCAGGCGCTGATTCGACTGCAGGCACATCGCCCGGATCGGGCTGGGATTTGTCTTTTCAGAATCAGCGCCGACAACTGGCCCTGGAAATTCTCCCGGTGATCTTTCACCATTTGAAAAACAAGCTGACCCCGATTCTGGGCTATGCCCAGATCCTGCTGGCCCAGTCCGCCGAAGAGAAAACCAGCAATCGCCTGAAGAAAATCGAGCATGCCGCCGAAGACCTGACCGATCTGCTGAATACCCTGCGCGACTACTTCAGCCCGGAAGAATCCGAATTACGCCCGGAAGACCTTAACCTGGTATTATCAGGTCTGCAGCCTTTCCAGGCCGGATTGCAGGAGGCTTTCAACCTGGACCTGGTCTGCGAACTGTCCGAAATCCCGGCCCTGCATCTGCAGCGCAGGCAAATCGAAGTCATGACATGTGAATTGCTCTACAACGCCGCGCTGGCCGTGAAATCGAGCGGCAAGGCGTCGGGTATGATCCGGGTCGCCACCAGCCCGCTGAAAGAAGGCGTCCGCCTACAGATCGAAGACAACGGCTGCGGCCTGGACCAGGAAGAACAGAAAAGGGTATTCAGCCCTTTTTTCAGCTTGTTCCCGGACCGGACCGGCCTGGGCCTGACCTTATGTGAAAGAATCGCCCATTATCACGGGGCTGAAATCAGTTTTTTCAGCCTGCCCGGAGAAAAAACGACGGTGACCGTTGATTTCCCGGGAAAAACACAGCAAGAACAATCAATTCAAACGGAAAAGGAGGAATAATGGCTGATCACGTGTATTTTTTTTCTCAGGAAAAAACCGACGGTAACAAGGAAATGAAAAACCTGCTCGGCGGCAAGGGCGCCAACCTGGCCGAGATGACCAGTCTGGGCATTCCGGTGCCTCCGGGTTTTACCATCAGTACTGATGTCTGCACCTATTTCATGGAACACGGCGGCAGTTATCCCGGCAGCCTGGCCGGCGAAGTGGATGCCGCCCTGGCCATGACGGAGAAGATAATGGCCGCCGGCTTCGGCGATCCCGGCAATTCCCTGCTGCTTTCGGTACGCTCCGGCGCCAGGGCCTCGATGCCGGGCATGATGGAAACTGTGCTCAACATCGGCCTCAATGAAAAGACCTGCGCCGGGCTGATCGCCAGGACCGGCAACCCGCGCTTTGTCTACGATGCTTACCGCAGGCTGATCCAGATGTATTCCGACGTGGTCATGGAAAAAGCCGAAGGGATTGAACCGGCCGAAGGCATGGGCATCAGGCAGCAGTTGGAAAGAGAATTCGAAAAAATAAAAAAGGCCCGCGGAGTTGAGAGTGATACCGATGTCCCGGCCGAGGACCTGGAAAAACTGCTGGCCGTATACAAGAAGAAAGTAGCCGAAGTACTGGGCAAACCCTTCCCGGAAGACGTCAGGGAACAGCTCTGGGGGGCGATCAGCGCGGTTTTCAAGAGCTGGAACGGGAAAAGGGCGGTGAGCTACCGCCGTATCGAAAACATTCCCGACGCCTGGGGTACCGCGGTGAACGTGCAGGCCATGGTTTTCGGCAACATGGGTTCTTCTTCGGCCACCGGGGTGGCCTTCACCCGCAACCCGGCCACCGGGGAAAACCTGTTCTACGGTGAATGGCTGCAGGATGCCCAGGGCGAAGACGTGGTCGCCGGCATCCGCACCCCCAACCCGCTCAACGAAAGCACCAAGAGCGAACATAACCGGGCGCTTCCTTCACTGGAAAGCGCCATGCCCGGGGTTTACCGGGAACTTGACGCCATCAGGCTCAAGCTGGAAAAGCATTTCCGGGACATGCAGGACATCGAATTCACCATCCAGGAGGGCCGTCTCTGGATGCTGCAGTGCCGCTCGGGAAAAAGGACCGGCACCGCGGCCCTGCGCATGGCCATGGAAATGCTCGCTGAAGGCCTGATCAGTGAAAAGGAAGCAGTCATGCGCCTGCAGCCGCACCAGCTTGATGAGTTGTTGCACCCGATCGTCGATCCCAAGGCTGAAGAGAGCATCATCCGTTCCGACAGGTTCCTGGCCAAGGGCCTGCCCGCCGGACCGGGCGGAGCTGCCGGCCAGGTGGTCTTTTCCGCGGCCGCGGCCGTGGAATGGGCCAGGTCCGGCCGCAAAGTCATCCTGGTCCGGGAAGAAACCAATCCCGAAGACGTTGAAGGCATGCGCGCCGCCGAGGGCATCCTGACCGCCCGCGGTGGCATGACCAGTCACGCCGCTCTGGTGGCCCGCGGCTGGGGCAAATGCTGTATAGTCGGAGCCAGTGACATTCATGTCAACACGCTGGAAAAAAATATGAAAATAGGAAACCGGGTCTTCGCCGAAGGTGAAACCATCACGCTCAACGGCAGCCGCGGTTACGTTTATCTCGGTGAAACGGCCATGATCGACGCCAGTGAAAACCCGCTCTTCCGGGATTTCATGAAAATGGCCGACCAATTCCGCAACATCGGAGTGCGGGCCAATGCCGACACCCCCGAAGACGCGGACCTGGCCAGATCATTCGGAGCTGAAGGCATAGGCCTGTTCCGCACTGAACACATGTTCTACGGCCAGGGCAGTGACAAACCGCTTTACCTCCTGCGCCGCATGATTCTCAGCGGGACCACCGCGGAGCGCCAGTCGGCCCTGGATGACCTGTTCCCCTTCGTCAAGACCGCCATCAAGGGCACGTTGCAAGCCATGCGGGGTTTGCCGGTGACCATCCGCCTGCTCGATCCTCCCTTGCACGAATTCGTGCCCAAGGCCGCGGACAAGCAGGCTGAAGTGGCGGCCTCCCTGGGCATATCCGCAGACGAGATCAAAAAACGCATCGACCAACTGCACGAAAGCAACCCGATGATGGGCCATCGCGGAGTCAGGCTGGGCGTCACCTACCCGGAAATCACCTCGATGCAGATGAGGGCCATACTGGAAGCGGCCGCCGAACTGCTCAAGGAAGGAATCGAATGCCTCCCCGAGATCATGGTCCCGGTAACCTGTGACGCCAGTGAGCTGAAACATCAGAAAGCCATCCATGACCAGGTTTACAGCCAGGTCCTGCAGGACAGCGGCTTGGCCGAGATCCCCCACCTCTACGGCACGATGATCGAAATTCCCAGGGCCGCCCTGACCGCCGATCGCATGGCCGCGGAAGCGGAATTCTTCTCCTTCGGCACCAACGATCTCACCCAGATGGGTTTCGGCTTCAGCCGCGACGACACCGGTTCATTCATGCACAAATACATCGAAAAGGGAATTCTTGCGGACGACCCCTTCCAGACCATCGACCGCCTGGGCATAGGTGAACTGATCTCCATCGCGGTTGAGCGCGGTCGGCGCGTCAAGCCGGATCTCAAGATCGGCATCTGCGGAGAACACGGAGGCGAGCCCCGGTCGGTGGAATTCTGTTACCAGGTCGGCATGAACTACGTCTCCTGTTCGCCCTTCCGGGTGCCGGTGGCCCGCCTGGCGGCCGCCCAGGCCAGGCTGCGCGCCGAAAGCTCCAAAGCCTGATACGGAGAGCCCCCATGACCGAAGCTGTTCACAGCCTGGTCATCAGCGGCCTGGATAAATCTTTCCGCTCAAACAGCATGCTCCGGGTAATCCCGGTGCTCAACCAGGTAAACCTGAGCGTTGAAAAAGGGGAAATCTACGGTTTCCTTGGTCCCAACGGCGCCGGTAAAACCACCACCATCAAGTGCATTATCGGGCTCATATCCAGTGATAAAGGCCGCATCGAGATTGAAGGCCTGCCGTCGACTTCCCTGGCCGCCAGGCGGCTTATCGGTTTTCTGCCCGAACAGCCGTATTTCTACGATTACCTGAACGCCCGGGAGTTCCTGCAGCTCTGCGGAGATCTTTTCGCCATGAAAAGATCCGAAGTCAAGCGGAAAATTCCAGAATTACTGGCGCTGGTCGGTTTGGCGGACAAGGGCAACCTGAAACTGCGGAAGTTTTCCAAGGGCATGCTGCAAAGACTGGGCATCGCCCAGGCCCTGATGAACGATCCCCGGTTGCTGATCCTGGACGAACCCTTCTCCGGGCTGGACCCGATCGGCCGCAAGGAACTGCGCGATCTGATTCTCAGCCTCAAGGAACAGGGCAAGACCATTTTCTTTTCCTCGCACATTCTGCAGGACATGGAAGCCATGGTCGACCGCATCGGCATCATCTGGCGCGGCCGGGTGATACGTGAAGGCAGGCTGCTTGAACTGGTTTCCGCCAGCATTCTCTACCATGAAATCAGCTTCACCGCACCTGAATCAGCCGCCTGGCCCCGGGAAATCGCCTCGGTCAGCGGCCAGGGCAATTACTCGGCCCGGGCCCGGGACGAAGCTGAAGCCAACAGTACAATCTCCAGGATCATGGCCGGCGGCGGACGCATCATCTCGGTCTCCCCGGTGCGCATGACCCTGGAAGACCTCTTCCTCAGGGAGATAAACAAAAAATGAGCATCAGGGGAATCGCCGTAAACACCTTCAAGGAAGCAGCCCGCAACAAGGTCTTCTACCTGCTGGTCTTCTTCGGAGTTTTCTTCGCTCTGAGTTCGCATATCATGGGCATCCTGACCGTCGGCGACCGCATCAAGGTGCTCAAGGACGTCGGACTGGCGGCCATCCATTTTTTCAGCGTACTGGTGGCTGTGTTCACCGGCATCAACCTGGTTTACAAGGAAATTGAAAAAAAGACCGTATACAACATTCTCAGCAAGCCGGTCAGCCGCCAGGCATTCATCATGGGAAAATTCGTCGGCCTGGCCCTGACCGTCGGCCTGGCCCTGCTGGCCATGTCCGCGGTCTTCTTCGCTTTTCTGCTGGCGGCCGGAGCCGGGTTCCAGCCTGTCCTGCTGGTGGTGATCCTGTTCATCTACCTGCAGCTGCTCATAGTCATAGCCATTTCCATCCTCTTTTCTTCCTTTTCCACTCCGATCCTGTCTTCGATCTTCACCCTGTCACTCTTCCTGATTGGTCAGACCGTCTGGACCTTCAATCACTTCAAGGACAAGATAGTATCCCCGGTACAGCGTTTTATGGCTGAACTGGTCTATTACCTGCTGCCCAACCTGGAAAAATTCAACCTGAAAAACTCGGTTGTCCTGGGTGAAAGCCTTGATCCGGGCCGGCTGCTGCTCAGCGCTGTTTACGGGCTTGCTTACGTCACCGCCCTGCTCTGCCTGACCGTGATCATTTTCCGGCGGAGGCAATTCCCGTGAAAGCTCCCGGAAAATCTTTTCCGGTATTTATCCTGGTGCTGACCCTGCTGGCCGCCGGATTGATCCAGGGCCGCTATGACGCCGAGCGGGATTACCAGGCCATGCGCCGGGTTTTTCTCAGCCTGCCGGCCGGCCAGACCATCCGCCTGCTGTCCTTCGGTTTCGCCAACCTGGCCGCGGACCTGCTTTACATCTGGTCGATCCAGTTTTATTCGACTTACACCATCGCCAACCGTTTCGAATACATCGAACGGGTATTCGAGGTCATCAGCGACATAACACCTTCCTACCGCGAACCTTACGTGGTCGGCGCCATGATGATGGTTTACGATGCCGAAGACGTGGAAATGGCCCTGCGACTCCTGGAAAAGGGCAGCCGGGCCAATCCCGATGCCTGGATATACGATTACGAAGCCGGTTACTACTCCTTCAAGTTTCTCAGGGATTACCAGCGGGCTGCTTTTTATTACGATCGGGCCGCGGCCAGGGAAAACGTGCCCCCTCTGATCCGCAGGCTGGCCGCGCACATGATCTACATGCACGACGATCTGCAGGCCGCCTGGGCGCTCTGGACGGAAATTCTTGAAACCGCCACCGATGAACTGGAGATGAATTCCGCCCGGAACCACCTCTACCAGATCAAGGCTGAAAAGGATTTACCGAGAATCCAGTCGGCCCTGGACACCTTCCGTGAGAAACACCGGCGGCCGCCGCACAGCCTGGCGGAACTGGTGGAAAAAGGATTCATCGAAAAACTGCCGCAGGATTTTTTCGGACATGATTACATCTACGACCCCGATGAAGGGCGTATCGACCCCAAGAGAGTATTCAGATGGAAACGATCTTCATCCTGATTGCGGTAACGGTGCTGGGACTCATCATCGGCAGTTTCCTGAACGTCTGCATTCACCGGCTGCCCCGGGAGCAGAGCATAGTAAAGCCGGCTTCCCACTGTCCGACCTGCATGACCCCTTTGCGCCCCTGGCACAACATTCCCCTTTTCAGCTATCTTTTCCTGTTCGGCCGCTGTCCTTTCTGCCGACAGGGCATTTCGCCCCGCTACCCGCTGGTGGAAGCACTGAGCGGCCTGGCCGCCCTGGGTTGCGTCCTGTTCTACGGGCTGAGCTGGCACGGCCTGGCTGCTTTCGTTTTTTCCGCCCTGATGATATGCCTGGCTTTCATCGACCTGGAACACATGATCCTGCCGGACGAACTGACCCTGGGCGGCGCCCTGCTTTTCCTGGCGTATTCCTTTTTTAATCCCTTTTTGGGACCGCTGGAGGCATTGCTCAGCGGCCTGGCGGCGGCAATTTTTTTCCTGGCCCTTTACTATTTCTACCTGCTGGTGAGAAAAATCGAAGGCCTGGGCATGGGCGATGTCAAGATGATGCTGTTGATCGGAGCCTTCCTGGGGGCGGAAAAGACCCTCTTCACCGTACTGCTCGCTTCCCTGAGCGGTCTTGCGGTCGGCCTTTTTTTCATCCTCCTGCGTCGCCGCAAACTGACCATGGCCCTGCCCTTCGGTTTTTTCCTCGGGCTGGCCGCAGTCCTGGCCCTGTTCCTGGGTGAGCTGTTTTTCTTCTGGTTACTGGCATGAACCACAGGCGATTCAGCACCGTCATGATGCTTTTCCTGTTTCTGATCATCGCTTTTGTCACCGATAACCTGCGCCAGGCGGCCTCCGGAATGGTGGGCAGGGCCCAGGAAGCTTTGCTGGAAGAATGCCGGCTCAGGGCTGAAATGCTGGCCCTGAAGCTGGCTTCGGGACTGGAGGCGACCGGGGATGAAAGGTCTTTTTTTGCCGGCCTGGAATATACCCCGGCCCAGCCGGCTTCAGTGGAGATCGCTTCCGGTCCTGACGGACCTCTGGTGCTGGTGCGTCAACCCATAGACGGGAACCGTGGCCTGCTGGCCGTGAAACCCCTGACTTCCGCCCTACTGTCCGCCCTGAAAAACCTGCAGGTCATCGCCGTTTTCCTGTTGATCCTGGCCCTGGTCATGAGCACTGTCGCCCTGTTTTACCTGGTCTTCCTGTTCAGGAAAAGACCCGAACGCGAACCTGCTGAAGAGCTCGGCCCCTTGAACACTTACCTGGCCGAACTGCAGAACAGCGCTCAGGATCTGAGCGAACGGGTCGCGACCCAGAGCAGGCTGGCCGTTATCAACGAGGAACTCAACCGCTCCATCGTGGCCAGCATGCCCCTGCCCCTGCTGCTGCTGAACCAGGCCGGACGCATCGAAATCTTCAACCCCGCGGCTGAAAAAGTGTTCGGAGTTTCGCATGCCGGCGCCAGGAACAACCTGCCGGCCGTGGTGTTCAAATCATTCCCGGAAATCGCCGCCCTGCTTGACCGCTACGAGCGGGTCAGCGGCCGGGAAATAGAATCGGCCGGCCGCATTTTCAACGCCGATTTACTGCCCGTCGCCTCTGGCACCCTGGCCGTTATCAGGGATGTCAGCGAGGAAAAGCGCCGCGAAGCCCTCAGTCAGCTTCACACGAATTACTCCCTGCTCGGCGAAGTTGCCGCCTCTTTCACTCATGAGATCAAGAACGGCCTGGCCGCCATTTACGGTTTCAGTTCAACCGTCTGCCCGGAAGAGGATTTTCGGGCCCGCATCAAGAGAGAGGTGGAGTATTTGAACGCGGTGATCGCCTCTTTTCTCAATTTCGCCCGCCCCCTGGCCGACCAGAACCGCCGGGAATGCCGGATCGATGAAATCATCGCCGCGGCCGCCAAGGAAAACAGCCTGGAATTGAAACTTACAGGCCGGGACTTCATTCTGCCTGACAGTGATCCGGTCCTGCTGAGCGTTATATTCGGCAACCTGGCCGCCAATGCCCGCCAGGCCGGCGCCTCTTCCATATTCGTCGAGTCGGACCAAGCGGGGCAATCGCTCCGCCTGACCTTCAGGGACGACGGGCCGGGGATTTCGGATTCTCTGCGGGAGAAAATTTGGCAACCATTTTTTTCCGGCCGGGAAGGCGGCAGTGGCCTGGGCCTGGCCAATGTCAGGAAAACCGTGCAATTCCTGGGCGGAGAAATCGAACTCGACCAGGCTGAAACAGGCGGCGCCTCGTTTTTACTGCTTTTACCATTGCCGGGATAGCAAGTCGACTCCCATAATCCTCCACCTGATTTTTGAGTTTACTTAGAATAATCTGACAGGTAAAGAGTTTGCCCCGGGTAAAGGGTGAATCAACGCTCACCACTCCGGTGCAGACCGACATAAACCAGGCTGTACTAACATGACCAACTCGCTTCGCTCAGACAGTGGTCATGTTACCCTGAAGGGCACGTCCAGCCTGGCTTTGTCGGTTCCCTGCACCTTCGTTTGACGTTCGCTTTTGCTTCACCCTTTCCCTTTTCCAACGAATCATATGGGGAATCAGAAACTTAGCCACAGGGTGAATGCTTTTACCGGAAGTGTTATAATTCAAGATCATTAAACTCTTCTAAGGATTTCCAATGTCCACCGTAAATCTCGACCGCCTGTTCAATCCCCGGCGCCTGGCCCTGATCGGGGTCGGACTCAATCCCCGCAGTGTCGGCGGCCGCCTGCTGGCCAACCTGGTCGGCGGCGGTTTCGGAGGCGTGGTCTACCCGGTGAATCCCGGCTCTGAAGCCGTTTTGGGCATTCCCTGTTTTCAAAGCCTGGCGGAATTACCGCGGGTACCCGACCTGGCCCTGATCTGCAGTGCCGCTGATACAGTGCCCGGCTGGCTCAGATCATGCGCCGCGGCCGGCATCATGGCCGCGATCGTCGTTTCAGCCGGGTTCCGGGAAACCGGGCCCGAGGGCCTGGCCCTGGAGCGGGAAATTGAAGGCATACTGCGGGAAAACCCGGGCATGCGGGTGCTGGGCCCGAATTGCCTGGGCGTAATAGTCCCGCGCATCGGCCTGAACGCCAGTTTCGCCCCGGCACTCCCCCGGGACGGTAATATCGCTTTCATCTCCCAGTCCGGGGCGCTCTGCACTTCAATCCTGGACTGGGCCCTGGAAGGAAAGATAGGGTTTTCCCATTTTATTTCCATCGGCAACGCTCTGGACATAGATTTCGCCGACTTGATCGATTACCTGGGAGAAGACGAAAAAACGCATTCCATCATCCTGTACATCGAATCCATCAGCCGGGCCAGGCGCTTCATGACGGCCACCAGGGCCTTTGCCCGCTCCAAACCGATAGTGGTATACAAGGCCGGCCGTTTCCCGCTCTCGGCCCAGGCGGCGGCTTCCCATACCGGGGCCATGGCCGCGGCCGATTCCGTTTACGACGCCGCTTTTCAACGCAGCGGCCTGGCCCGGGTTTTTGAGATCGGAGAAATCTTTTCCTGTGTCGAGCTGATCGGCCGCAAACGCCTGCCGGCAGGCCCAAAACTCGGCCTGGTGACCAATGCCGGCGGTCCCGGGGTGATGGCGGTCGATGCCTTGCTGGCCGCCGGGGGTTCCCCGGCCGTGCTCGACGAAACCACCATGACCGAGTTGAACCAGCTTCTGCCGCCTTTCTGGTCGCGGGGCAATCCGGTTGACGTGCTCGGTGACGCACCGCCCAAGAGGATCGCCAGGGCGGTTGAAACAGTTCTCCAGGACAAGGGGGTCGACGCCGTGCTGGTGATTCTGACACCGCAGGCCATGACCAATCCGAGCGGTACGGCCCGGGCCATCGGCCAACTCATGGAGAAAACCGCCAAGCCGGTGTTGGCGGTCTGGATGGGCGGACAATCCATGCGCGAAGGCATCAGGATACTTAACGAAAGCGGCGCGGCCACCTTCGCCACTCCGGAGCAGGCGGTCAGGGCTTTCATGACCCTGGTCGATTACGAGCGCAACCTGGAAAGCCTCTACCAGACACCGATCGACATTCCGGTGACTCCCCCGCTCGATCCGGGTTCACTGCGGACCCGGCTCCGCTCCCTGGAGCGTGAAAAGGACCTGCCCCTTGATGAATTGAATTCAAAACAACTGCTCGCTGCTTACGGTATTCCCGTGGCCCTGCCGGTCAGCGCCCCGGACGGAGCGGCGGCGGTGGCCGCGGCCCGCGGTATGGGCTACCCGGTAGTTCTGAAGATCAACTCCCCGGATATCAGTCACAAGACAGAAGTCAACGGGGTGGCCCTGGACCTGCGTAACGATGAAATGGTCCTGGCCGCTTGCGCCAACATCCTGGCCGAAGCGGCGCGCCGTCGGCCCCAGGCCCGCCTGGAAGGCGTGACCGTACAGCCGATGATCAATTCCAGGAGCGGAATTGAACTCATCCTGGGCATAAAAAAAGATCCGGTCTTCGGCACCGTGATCATGGTAGGCCAGGGCGGCACCAGCGCTGAGATATTCGCGGATACCGCGCTCGGCTTTCCTCCCCTCAACGAGAGACTGGCCCGGCGCATGCTGGAATCACTGAAAATCTGGCCCCTGCTGCAGGGATACCGCGGCGCCGCCGGAGTGGACATCGCCGGGCTGTGCGAATTGCTGATCCGGCTGTCTTACCTGGCCGCGGATTTCCCGGAAATCGCCGAACTGGACATCAATCCCCTGCTGGTCGACCAGGACCGCATGATCGCTCTGGACGCCCGGGTACTGCTGGACGCTGAAATCGGTCCCGGTCCGGACCGGGCTTATTCTCACCTGGCCCTGCGTCCCTACCCGGAGCATTACCTCCGCCAGATGACCCTGCCCGACGGCGGGGAAATCCTGCTGCGGCCTATCAAGCCGGAAGACGAACCCCTCTGGATGGAACTGCTGGGCAGTTGTTCCCGGGAATCCATTTACGCCCGTTTCCGCTATTTCTTTCACTGGCAGACCCACCAGGCGGCGGTACGCTATTGTTACATCGATTATGACCGGGAAATGGCCATCGTCGCTGAAACGGACGAGGGCAAAAAAAGACTGCTGGGCGTCGGCCGCCTGGTGGCCGATCCGGACCACTCCGGGGCGGAATACGCCGTACTGGTCAGTGACGCCTGGCAGAACCGGGGCCTGGGCAAGCTGTTGACCGAGTACTGCCTGGAAATCGCCGCGGACTGGGGCATAAAAAAAGTGACCGCCCAGACCACCAGTGACAATCACCGCATGATCAAGGTCTTCGACCATCTCGGCTTTGCCAGGACTATGAATGAAGAGGATTCCCTGGTCGAGGTCGCCCTGGACCTGTAAGCGCCGGGCCGGCCCGGCGCCGCTTAAGGTTTCAATTCAGAGTCGCGGCCCCGGGCCTGGATTTTAAACTTTACAAATTCAACTCTGCGGTTACGGGCTTTCCCTTCAGGCGTATCGTTGTCGGCAACGGGCCTGGCCTGACCATGACCTACTGCTTTTAAACGGGTGGGAGATATGCCCATTTTAATCATTTCAGCCATGACTGCCTCAGCCCTTGCCTCTGAAAGCTTCTGATTATGGCTTTCACTTCCATCACTGTCTGTATGCCCTTCAACGCTGAAATTGAGGGCAGTATCATTCTGCATCAGTTTGACTATTTGATTGATGACTCCCAGGCTTTCCGGTCTCAGGGTGGCCCGGTTGACGTCGAATCGTATTCCAGTAGTGACGATTTTCCCATCAGTCCGGAACCTTTCGTAAAGAGGCACGGCTCCCTTGGCAATGCGGATGTTTTTTATGTACCCGAGATGGTCTTTACCTGAAGGGTTGTGATATCCGATGGTTATTCCCAGCGGATTGAAATTCATGTTTGGAATATTCAACAATCTGGCATCATCCAGGTACACCTTTAGAGCCCTGTTGTTGAAGGAAACTGAAACGCGTCTCCAGCCGGGTTTCGACAACCTGCCTTCTCCGGAGCCGGCACTGAATCCCGGATAGTAACTACGGTCGGTTCCGCCAAAATCAGCCGAATTCTGATAAATCCTGATCCGGTCATTTCGATTGCTGCTGCCTCTGTTTTCCGCCCGGTTCAGACTTACCTGGTTTTTCCCGTCATAAAACAGCATCCTGTAGGCCCGACCTGGTTGATCAAAGTAGGCTTCAAATTCAACCGTGAATTCTTCAGGCAGGTAATCCTCAGAGCTGTTTTTCATCAGCGGTACGATTCCCCCGGTGCTGTTGATATTACAGCGCCTGAACATGATCACATTTTCCCCGTCCAGAGAAGCTATTTCAACTACTCCATCAACCAAATCCCACTTGGCGGGAAATTCTCCATTTCGTTCTCCGGCCAGATCGTCTTCAAAAATGATCTCATCACCCGGAACAAAATCGAACTTGGACCAGTCCAAAACCGGCTGATCCTGTGAACTCAACCATGAAAACATGATCATAAAGGCAAACAGCAACATGGTCGGCAACAGAGTTTTTTTCCCCATTTTTTTTCCTCCTGATAATCTTTTCGGCTTTGCACTTTTTGTACAGCCGGCCAGGCAATACGGCAGTCCGGAAGGCCCGGGCCGATGAAGGGCAAACCGTTTATCAATCGCTCAATTAGGCAATGAGGCGATCAATAAAGTTCAAGCGTAAGCAGGGCCCGGCTGACAGCACTTTCAGCGGCAGACACTGAGCTGTTTAAAACCGATCGACAAAAAAGGTTCAAAAATAACAATAGCCGGCTTTACAGCTTTCCGATAAAACTTCCGATTGCAGGCCTTAAGATACCATTTTAACCAAAAACCATCCCGGGTTCAAGAAGAATCCGCTTGATCCTGCCTCAGTCTTTTTTTAATTCCAGCAAAGGCTTGATTACTTTCATAAGCATGAAGCGCAGGGCCTTGGATGTATAGGATTTGTCGTTGAAGGTGCCTATTACGTAGCCCGAAGTGCCGGGGTGGAAAAACATGAATGCTCCGGTGACTCCGACACAGCCCCAGCAGTAATACTTG
The DNA here is from genome assembly GCA_964457225.1 of uncultured Clostridia bacterium. Taxonomy (GTDB): domain Bacteria; phylum Acidobacteriota; class Aminicenantia; order UBA2199; family UBA2199; genus CAYWEM01. The sequence continues at coordinate 85,770 of CAYWEM010000002.1, read as the reverse complement.
GCGGGCATGAGCAAAGGAACGGCCTTGGGCTTCCAGATTGAATAGCCGTAATCAAAACCAATGGCCGGAAAACCCATTTTGGTGTCATCCTCTATCATGCGCTTCAGGGTCTCTTCCTTTACCAGGCGGTGATTGACCAGGGCTTTCATGAACAGCAGGTATTCAGACAAAGGCGCCACCACGCCTCCCCCGGCGTAATCGATCTGGGCTATCCTCTTGTCGTCGATGAAGTTGATATCGTAAAGGTAGATATGGGCCGGGGGAAACCCGGGCTTGTTTTTCGGCTCGGAAAAACCGCTGATATAGGAATTGTCCATGCCCAGCGGCGCAAAGATCATTTCATGCACGGCTTCCTGAAAAGGCTTCCCGGTTATACCCTCGATGATCAGTCCAAGCAGGTAGTAATTCGTGTCGGTGTAATAATGCCGCTGACCGGGTCGGCCGACCGGCTTGAGGTTGGATTTCCCCCATTCCAGCGCTTCCCTGACCGTCATGACCAGCCCGGGGTCTTTGATCATCTTTTTCAACAGGGGAAAGAAGACATCGTTCAATCCCGATCTCTGCATCAGTAAATCCCTGACGGTGATTTCGCCCGCATAATCCCTGCCTTTATAGAGATGCAGGCCCCGCATCAATCCGGAGTCGAGATGGTCGGCGATCTTGTCCGTAAAGTTCAGCCGGCCCTGGTCGTAGAGCATGCCGATAAGCGTGGCCGTAAACAGTTTGCCCACCGAGGCCAGGTGGTTGGCCTGGGCCGGGTTAGCCTCGATTTCCCCGGTTTTACCCTCGGCAATGTTGATTTCAACTCCCAGTTGTTCGGCCTGAACCAACAGGTAAGCGTTTTTCAGCTTTTTATCCTTTCGGACCTGCTTCCTGAAGTTGGCTTCTATGCTCCGCACGGTTTCGTTTGCCATTCTGTCTCCTTTCAGTTCAACTTTTCATGCCGTGGTTTTTAAATCGCCCGGCCGGTTTGTCCCAGCCCGCCTGGCCCCCCATTGGTTTAAAACCGGGTAAATTGTCAAGTTGTCAAGCACCGAGCCCCGTCCAATAATGTTCATTTGCGCACTGCAATCATGAAATGAGTAAAGACCTGAAAAACAGGCCGGTCTTTTTCGCCTCCCATGAACATATAGTGAATACCTTTATTGATATACTTGAATTCTCTTTTTTTTTCGTCAGCAAAGGTGATGTTCAGAATTTCAATTTCTTCGGGCGACCCAAGACCCTTTTCTCCAAAAACCCGTGAAACTGAAAAAGCTTCATTTTCATTAATGATGTTTTTTATTGTTTCAGGAATTTCTGCATCTTCAAAAACAGTAAAGTCCTTTTTTTCATTGTCCAGTTTGTAGACGTATTCTATCTTCATTTTAGTTTCTTACTCAATTTTCGGCTAAACATCAAGCTAAGGGCGCATATCTCAGTTGGTCTGTTATTTCAACTTGCCTTCCGGATTCAGGTGACCTGCCCCATAGACCTGTTTTTCAACATTTAGTGTTATATGCCATTCGGCATGAATTCATCATGTCAGAACCAAATGTAACAATGAAAGACCTGACACCTATGTTGTTTTGTTATTTCAACTTGCCTTCCGGATTCAGGTGACCTGCCCCATAGACCTGTTTTTCAACATTTAGTGTTATATGCCATTCGGCATGAATTCATCATGTCAGAACCAAATGTAACAATGAAAGACCTGACACCTATGTTGTAGTAAAGACCTGAAAAACAGGCCGGTCTTTTTCGCCTCCCATGAACATATAGTGGATACCTTTATTGATATACTTGAATTCTCTTTTTTTTTCGTCAGCAAAGGTGATGTTCAGAATTTCAATTTCTTCGGGCGACCCAAGACCCTTTTCTCCAAAAACCCGTGAAACTGAAAAAGCTTCATTTTCATTAATGATGTTTTTTATTGTTTCAGGAATTTCTGCATCTTCAAAAACAGTAAAGTCCTTTTTTTCATTGTCCAGTTTGTAGACGTATTCTATCTTCATTTTAGTTTCTTACTCAATTTTCGGCTAAACATCAAGCTAAGGGCGCATATCTCAGTTGGTCTGTTATTTCAACTTGCCTTCCGGATTCAGGTGACCTGCCCCATAGACCTGTTTTTCAACATTTAGTGTTATATGCCATTCGGCATGAATTCAGCATGTCAGATCCAAATGTAACAATGAAAGGCCTGACACTTATGTATTCAGAAGGTCAAAACCCGATCACTGTCGGCCACCCATTCAGCCAGTTCAGCCATGGTGGATTGATTTGCTCCGGCAAAATACGGCTGGTTTTTGTGAATCCCGCATCGAGCCATGCAGGTTCCGCAAACTCTTACCGAAACATTCTCGGCGATCAAGCCTTTCAGCATTTGCGACAAGTTCTGGTCGTAAGCCGCCGGAGCCTGACAGGCATCCCTGGCCAGGTAAACCGCATCGTTCATCAGGAATATCCTTACTCCCCGACCGCTTTTCCTGAGGGTTTCAGCCAGCCTGAGCCCGTTCCAGGTAACATCCGTGCCGTCATAAGGCAGGCGGTTGAAGATCAGAAGTATTTTCATCTGAGTCCCCCTTTGTTTATGTTAAACGTTTCGTGCTGATGATATCTTCGCATATCCCGGCCGAACGCCCATTGTTTCAACCGGGCAAGTCAAGTTGTCATCCAACGGCCCTCATGCCCTATTCAAGTCAGATGTAACAATGAAAGACCTGACACCTATGCTTTAACACGTAGTTTTCATTTTTAAAGCGTTAGTTTTTTCAATATAATTCAACTCCGATTCCTCTGCCTTGGTCAGACAAGTAAAGTGTATCAATTCAAATGGTAATAGGTTTTGAATTTCCTTTTTACATCGCACCATTTCTTTATAATCTTGATAGATTAATAATATATCAATGTCCTCAAATCTGTCAGATGATAGGATTGATCCAAATACAAACACTTTAGTGTTTCTGAAATAATTTTTGAACGGTTTAAAAGTTTCAATCAGTCTCTTGAGTTCCATAAGGAATTTACTTTACCTAAGAACTCGCCATATGTACAAATATCAACGTCTATAAATTTAGCTGTACTATATGCATCAGTCGTAATTCCAACATTTGGATTTGTGGCAAGAATAACCTTGAAAGTTTTGAATTTTTCTTTGGTTCTTCGGACTGATTCCGTGTTTAGATCATAATCATTATTCATAACAATTATGACTTCACTTAAAGAATATCTCTCTATTCTAATTCTTTTATTGTCTAATCTCTCTATTGTTTTGATTTTGTCGTGTTGCTTTAATCCGCGACTTACAAATGCATATTCCTTCTCAACGAATAACTCATTATCTAGTTGATTTGAAAACCTTATCAAATCACCGAAACCACCAAATGAGATATAATTAGAATTCATAATGCTCATTGCGGCTCCTGATATTAGATAATCTTTTTTGATATTGACAATAAAATCTATTTCCAATTTTTTATCTAATATCTCTTTCATCATCCCAAAGGTTACTTCTTCGGAGGAAATACAGAAACATCTGAAGTCGACACCCTTTTTCCTTTTGATTAGTAAGTAACCATTATCTAAAGAATCAATGGTTTCCACACTATCATATGGTGGAAGCTTCTCCATTACAAATTTGTTCATCCAATCATTAATCTTCATAGATTTCGGTTATTTTGGTTGGGAATTGGCTGCCATTTTCCTCTACTGAGAAAAGGTGCTTAGCCTCAAAGTCATGTAAGTGTAATTTGAACTTCTCGAATTCACTTTTTTCATCCTCTTTTAATAATGAGTAATTTTTGTCAATGAGCTCAAATATTTTTCTATTGTTCGGAATAATAAATTCTCGTATTTTTTTGAGCCATACTTTAGGCATATTACTTTCTGGATTGAATCTTTCATCTGTGTTTGGTCCGTAAGTTTCAAAAATCAATTTATTCTCCCTGAAGAAAGGCTCTAATGCATTTTTAGCATCTTGTCTGCTTTCAAATTTTTTAATTCCAAATGTCAGGTGTAATTTCTGTTGGTGTTCATCTTTCCACTTTAAGATTGTTTCAACTGGAAAAGAGTCTTCCGCTTTATCAATAGTGGTGTGACAATTAGGGCATAAAAGAATCAGGTTATCAAAACTCCCTTTTTCTTCTGGAGATAATTTATTGTTTTTTCTTGCTCCCATGTTTACACTTATAATGTGTGCTATCTCAGCAATATGTATTTCATCAGCCTCGAATGATTTGTACAGATTCTCATTGCAACTCGGGTTTTGGCAGTAACCACCCGAATTTGCAAAAAGCTTGAATTGAGTAAACCTATCTGGAGATGTTTTTCCTCTTATACAACTCATTTTATTTTTTCTAAACTACGCACAACGGTTGCGGCACAGCCGAAGTTCCTGTGTTACGCCTGCGGCAGGCATTTTGGCTTGCCGTTGTTGGTTGCTGTAGATTAAATCCTACCATAGTTAATGTCTTTCGGCGGCCGTCATTTAGCTTATTTTATTGTCTTCCAGCCCCTGTTGTTTTTATTCTTTGCATTAACTATTAAATAAAATTGCGCGTCTTTTTCAGCTGAAGCCACGACAGCGGAAGCTGGCATCTCGTTCCAGATTTTTCCGTCAAGAGTTCTTCCGTTTTTTTTCTTATTTACTCCACCCCATTGTTTGAAGAAAAATGGTATGCTATTTACTTTGCAGTCATCTCTTATTTTTTGCACCCATTCTTTTTTCATCGGTCTTGCACCAGGACCTGATTCACCACCAACGATTACCCAATCAATACCGGTTAATGAAATTTCGTCAATTGAACCAATTAGTGGCTCGATTGAAACAAATTTGACATAGGCAGGTATCAATTTTAGGTAATTTATTCTATTAACATTGTCTTGGTCCTCAACAGTTACTCCCATCCAAATGTTGCTACTAAATGAAAGCATTTCAGCATATTTGGCAAGGTTTTCGGCTCTTTTGGTCAAAACTTGAAATGTATGAGCTGGGTTTTGGTTCATTACTTTAAAGACCTTCTTAATGAAACTAATAGGGATTTTATCATGAAAAAGGTCACTCATAGAATTCACAAAAACCATTCTTGGCTTTTTCCAGAAACATGGTTCATCAATTACATCAGGATGAATTCTAACATCAAAGCCATTCAAGTATTTTTTTTGACCCATTGTTTTTAATCTTTTGGCCATTTTTTCAGCGTAACAATTTTTGCATCCAGCTGAAATTTTTGTACATCCAGTTGTAGGGTTCCAAGTAGACTCGGTCCATTCAATTTTCGTGTTGTTCATTAATTTGCTCCTGCCGAGTTAAATGAAATTTTATCTGTTTTTTTAAATCCTGTTTTTCTTTTCCTGTTGCATGTTATGTTGACAATTTTTTCCTTTTCAAAGTCATTCAGCATCCGTTTAATTTCACTCTCCGTAAAAGGTAATTTATCTACTACTAACATCAGAAACTCTTCATAAGTAATCGTGCTTCCACTTAAAAATACTAACAAGCAATTTTTGCATGGGTTTTTCTTTTCCTCGACAAAACATTTAGAGCATAAGTTCAAATAATGGGTATTTTCATGCTTTTCACCGAATAGTTCGAATAAAGATCTTTGGCTAACTGTTTCACCTTTGTATGCGAATTCCCCTTTATTATTTATTGCGAATGATTCCTTCATTAATTTGCAGCCCAAATAGTGATTTGATAAATGGAACAGGTAATAATATGGTCGATTTTTTTCTGGAAAATTCAATTTAAACGGATAGACAAAACTCGCGAATTTTTTACATTGTTTCCGAAAAAGCTCGACAAGTAATAACTCCTTTTCTTCGCCGGCCTTCCCAGCAAAGTCGCGCCATTCAGTTGTTCCGAATAATTCGTCATAAAGTGAATTAATCTTGAGATTCGGGTTCTTAATGTGGCGACAAATTGCGTTATACATGAAGTTTATTATCAATTCAACCTTATCAAAACACATAATGCGTTCAATGGTTTTCAATTTAATCGAATACCCAAAAGGATCAATTAAGAAAAACGTAGGATAAAGCTGTTTACCTTCAAAATCGTCTAAAATTTCATTGATTATTTCATCAAATTCGCCATGAATATATTGCACGTTTAAAGAGATTTTTAAAGCGCTAGAGATTTTCTGAATATTTGTCAAATGTGACGAATCATCATCAATAATAATTGCGTTAGCATATGAAATCTTATTATCTTTTTTTAATTCTGAAATTATTTGCATTGAAAAAATTGGTGAACCATAATTATTCGAGTTGTACAAATTTTGAGCGATATCCTCGTCTGTATGATATGCACCTATACCACCAAACCCATCGATATAATTTAGTCCATCGCTAAAAGTTCCGAGTATCTTTGCCCAAATAGGAAGGTAGTATTTCAAAACCTTATGTTTCATTTCAGTTTGGGCTTCATATGGCCATGTTTCGTAAGGCACATTAGCCCATTTTTGTGGTTGATTTTTGTTCATCTTATCATTTCCTTGAGCAATTTCCATTCTGCCCAACATGGACGTAAGACATTTAAGACGGGCAGATTTTTTATCTTTTTCATTCTTCTGTCTTTAGCTGCCGCATTTCTTCTTCAGGGCTGGTCTTATCTCTTCTTCTTGTCTTTCCATCGCCGCTATAATCTCATTGTTTTGATTTTTTGACACCAACTACTCGCTATTACTTCCAGATAGTGATATTTTCACTTTGGGTGAATGTGGAGAATGTAGACAATAACCCCTTATAGGGCATGGTATGTCCACCACAGAATGTAGACAATAACCCCTTATAGGGCATGGTATGTCGAACACAGGTGGATGATAAACCGAAAGACGGATAGTTTTGTCTGATTGGAGCAAATCATTCGGTTTCATAGTTAAGGCGGGCTGCCGCCGGTCCGCTTCGGATGCGGCCTGCGGGCCAATTGACAACATCATGTTGCTTATCTCGAAAAACCAGGTAGATTGTAAGAAACAACGGCATTTTTTGCAAGCGAAGTTGCAGATCCTAATTCCGCACCTGTTTTTCATGCTGGGAAAGGGTGAAGCATAAGCGAACGAAAACGAAGGTGCAGGGAACCGACAAAGCCGGGCTGGACGTGCCCCCTGGGGTAACATGACCACTGTCTGAGCGAAGCGAGTTGGTCATGTTAGTACAGCCTGGCTTTACGTCGGTCTGCACCGTAGTGGTGAGCGTTGATTCACACTTTCACCAGGGTAAAACCAGATCCTAAAAGCGTTTTTCAAGCTATTCAAGGAACTATGTGGAGGATTATGGCAGGCGGGATGCTATCAGGCCGGGGCAGGAACCTCTCCCCTTGCGGGGACCGGTATCTATGCGCCTGAAAAAGAAAATACGCTGGATTCCAGGCATTATGCACCCGGCAAACCTCATCTTTCGCCGGTCAGGCTCGATCCTTTCCAGGCGCTTATAATCATCGGCATAATATGCTATACTGGCACTCCTGATCATGAGCAAAACCTCTTTTGTCTTCACCGGCGGTGGTACAGGCGGCCACGTATACCCCAACGTGGCCATCATCGAAATCCTGCGCCGTGACTATCCCATGGCGGCTTTTTATTACTTCGGCAACCCGGCCGGAGCCGAGCGCAAGATAATCACCTCCCTGCCCCACGAAATAGATTTCGTGCCGGTCGCCTCGGCCGGCCTGCCCATGAAACTCCGTTCTATTCGCATCGTGAAGCCTCTCCTCTTAATGCTGGCCGGCGCCTGGAAAAGCTACTGGAAACTGCGCCGCCTCAAACCAGCCCTGGTCATCGGCAGCGGCGGTTACGTTTCCGCCCCGGTCATCCTGGCCGCCCGCCTGCTGAAACTCAAAGTTTTCCTGCACGAACAGAACGCCGTTCCCGGACGCATGAACCAGTGGATGGCTTCTTTCGCCGACCGGATCGCCCTTTCCTTTCCCTCCTCCCTGGATTACTTCGATCCGGGTAAAGCTTTTTACAGTGATTACCCGATGCGCTCGGCCATCAGCACGACCCAGCGCCGCGACCGCCGGGAAATCAGGGAAAGACTGGGCATCCCGGTGGACAACAAGGTGGTGTTCGTCTTCGGCGGCAGTATGGGGGCGCGCACCATCAACCGCGCCTGCGCTGAAATAGTCCCGCATATCCTGAGCCGGGAAGGCCTGACCCTGATCTGGTCAACCGGCCGGGCCAATACCCCCGAATACCGGGCTTACGATGAATCCATAAAAACACTGCAGGAAATCGGGATTTCATGCGAAATACCCGGCAAACTGATAATCAGGGAATACTTCGACAACATCCAGGACATATACGCTGTCAGCGACCTGGTAGTGGCCCGGGCCGGAGCCGGATCGGTGAAGGAAATAGTCAGAATGGGCATCCCGGCCCTGCTGGTTCCGAAAATCGATCTGCCCGGCGATCACCAGATCTGCAATGCCCGCGAAATCGCCAGCAGCGGGGCGGCCGGCATCATCTACGAGGAAGTGGTCAGGCGCCTGGGAAAAAATGAAATCGTTCTTTCGGAAACCGACCTGCTGGCCAGGCTGGACGAAATGCTCTCCCCCCGGTCCCTGAGATCGATGAAATCCGCCCTGGCCAAAATGGAAAAGGTCGACGCCGGAGCGATTATCCGCCGGGAACTGATCGCCCTTTTGCAAAGGCGGGCCCCGGAAAAGGAGATAACGACCTTCTATCTGCAGGAATCCGCCGGGGAAAACATCCACGAACTGGTGTTCAAATCGACCACCTTCGGCAACTCCATGCTGGCTGACGTTTACCTGCCCGGGGCTGAAAAAGCCCTGCTGTTTTCCATAAACCTGCTGGCCCGGGATGAAGCCCTGGTCCTGAAAAGGATAAAAGGCGAAGTCCTTTTGAACGGGGCCGAAGTCAAGGACTGGCATGAACTGAAAGAATCCGACCGGTTATCAGCCGCCGGCCGTGAATTCGTGTTGAAAAAACACAGCGAAAGCGTCCCCGGGATCAACCTGGAAAGAACCTTCAACCGGAAAGTGATCGGTTCTTCTATGGGCATCATCGTATCACGCATCGGAGGTTTTTTCCGGGAAGTTGTCACCGCAGCCCTTTTCGGCGCCGGTCGAGCCATGGACGCTTTTGCCGTGGGCCTGAGCATCGCCAACCTGATGCGCCGGGTGGTGGCGGAAAACGCCCTGGAAAACGCTTTCATGCCCATTTTCCTGCGCCTGTTTCATCGCTCGTCCAGGCGCCGCACCTGGCAGTCGGCGGCCTCGATAATCAATTTCACCCTCTTGCTTTCCTTCGTCTGTACCGCGGCCGGCATACTGGCCGCCCCCTACATCATCCCGATCCTCTTTCCCGGTTTTGCGGCCAAGGGGATGACCGCCGAAACAGTCCGCATGACCCAGCTGCTCTTCCCCTACCTCTTCCTGGTGACCATGGCCGCGGTCATGGCTGCATATCTCAAGGCCTTCAACCGCTTCGGCATCGCCGAGGGTTCGGCGGTTTTTTTCTCGATCGGCTCCATCATCGGCATCCTCCTGCTCAGGCCGCTGAGCGGCAGTTACGCCCTGGCCTACGGCGTGCTCCTGGGTGGAACCATGCAGATCGTCTTTTTGTACCCTTTCATGGCCCGCCTGCTGCGCACCCCGGAACTGGCCTTCCAGCATCCGCCGAAAATCAGCCTGTCCAGCACGGCCAACAAAAAGTACTACGCCCAGTTGACCCCGATCAGCCTTGACGTTTTACTCTCGAAGATAAGTGAAATAGTCGACAAGGTGCTGGCCTCGGGCCTGGCCGTGGGCTCGATATCCTACCTCTATTACGCCATGGAAATCTTCCGCCTGCCTTTCGCGGTCATTTCCCAGGCGATCAACACGGTCATACTGAAGGATTTTTCTGAGCAGATAGCTCTTTTCAACCGGGAAAGGGCCAAGAGACTTTTCCTGGACGGCATCCGCATAAACGTATTCCTGCTTCTGCCGATTTCCGCGCTCATGATCATCCTGGCCCGGCCGCTGGTGGCCGTACTGCTGGAGAGATCCAGTTTCACGGCCCAGGCGACGGTCAACACCGCCCTGGCCCTGCAGTTCTACGCCATAGGCCTGGTCGGCTGGGGCATCCATTCCCTGACCACCAGGATCTTCGCCGCCCGGCTGGACATCAAGACCTCGCTGAAAATGAACGTCGCCCTGGTCGCGCTCAACATAAGCCTGAACGTGATGCTGGTCCGCACTTCACTCGGTTTCGCCGGCCTGGCCCTGGGCACTTCAATCTCCTTCCTGCTTTTCGCCCTGTTGAGAATAATCGTGCTCAAGAAAAAACTGGTCCAGGATGACATCAGCATTTCCCTGCACGATCTGGCGGATTCTCTCATAAAAAGCGGGCTGGCCGCCCTGGTCATGGTGATAGTGGTCCTGGAATCGGCCATGGTCTTTTCCCGTATCAACATGCGCCCCCAGTTCCTCTACCACCTGATGCTGATCATTTCACTGGCCTTTATCGGGGCCACCGTTTATTTTCTCAGTTCGATAATCATGAAAAACAGCGATGTCCTGGTTTTCAGGTTCGGCCGCAAGAAAAAACTCAAGGCCGCGCCGCTGCAGCAACTGCCCCCGGCCCTCTTCCTGGAGCAGGTCGCCAGGCTCCCGCTTCCCGAAGCCGAACAGTTCAGGTACAAGACCTCCATCTACCTGGCCTCGGCGGACTGGCGCATCCGCAACATCGGCATCAAGCTGATCGGCGTCCTGGCCGACCGCAAGAGGGTACCCCTGTTGCGAAGCATGGTCAGCGGCTCCGAAAAGAACGGTTTCATCCGGCGCAACGCGCTGTCCTCCCTGGCCGAATTCGCCGTCTGGGATGAACCCACCCGGTCCTTACTGCAGTCCGCCCTGGCGGACGCTTACTACGAGGTCCGGGTCGCCGCCCTGCAATACCTGCGCCGCCATCTGCCCGAGCAGGACCTCAACCAGTTCAGGCCGATCCTGAAACGATTCCTGGAGAAAGGCAACCACGAAGAAAAGCTCAATTGCCTGCGCCTGATCCAGGACAAGGGCGACCGTGATTTCCTGCCCGGGCTGCAGCCGTTCAGCATTCATGCCAACGTTCTGTTGCGCGAACAACTGCTGGAAACGCTCAGGTCGTTTTTCAGGCGCGGTGTCATTTCCGCCGAAGAAACCAGGGCCTGGCTGGACCGGGTACTGCTCACCTCCAATTCATTCCAGCTTGAATTCAGGATCAAGGCCATCGCCGCCTCCATCCTGAGGGAGATAAACAAACCATGATCGCCTGGCTGTTGGGCTTTTTCAGTGAATTCCCCGGTCACAGACTGCTCGGTTATATTACTTTCCGGGCCTTGATGGCCATGCTGACTTCTTTTCTCCTGGGCATAGTACTGGGCCGGAAACTGATTCCAGTGCTTTACCATCTTCATTTCAGGGACAAGTCCAGGGATTACGGCGATGTTTCCACCCGCACCAAGGACGGCACCCCCACCATGGGCGGCCTGATAGTCTTCCTGGCGCTGATACTCTCCCTGGTGATCTGGGGCCGGCTCGACAACCAGTTCCTGCGCATCTCGGTTTTCGCCGCTTTCTGGTTCACCGCCCTCGGCTTCATGGATGACTACCTCAAAAGCACCCGCGGCGGCAGTGACGCCGGTCTCGGCCGCTGGAGCAAGCTCTTTTTCCAGTCGCTTTTCGGCCTAATCCTGGCCGTATTGCTATTGGCTTCGGACAACTCCCCTTATCCGCAGTCTATTCAATACCTGCTCTATTTCCCCTTCTTCAAATCCGCCCTCCTGGATCTTTCCTATTTCTACTACCCGTTCATAGTGCTGACCATTGTGGCCATCGCCAACTCGATCAATTTCGCCGACGGCCTTGACGGACTGGCCGCGGTTCCGGCCGCGCTGGTGGCCGTGGTTTACGCTGTTTTCGCTTACATCATGGGCAATGTGCTGGCCTCTTCCTACCTGCTTTTCCCCTACCTGCCGGGCGCCGGCGAACTGGTAATACTGCACGCCGCCCTGATCGGCGGCCTGGCCGCCTTCCTCTGGTTCAACTGCTACCCGGCGGAAGTCTTCATGGGTGACACCGGTTCACTGCTCCTGGGCGGCCTGATCGGCACCAGCGCCGTGTTGCTGAAAAAGGAATTCCTCTTTCTCATCGCCGGCGGCATCTTCGTCATCGAATTCCTCTCGGTTTTCATCCAGGATTTCATCGGAATCCGCCTGCTGAAGCGCAGAATACTCTATCGTGCCCCGATCCATCACACTTTCCAGTTCCTGGGCCTGTCTGAACCAAAGATAGTGGTTCGTTTCTGGATAGTCGCCGCCATCTTCACCCTGGTAAGCCTGTTGAGTATCAAACTCCAGTAACTCAAGTCTCAGGATTCGAGATAGCTTTCCAGTTTTTCCTGGGCCGCTTTCAGCCCGGTCTGCCTGGAATCGCCTGCAGGCAGGCTCAATACCTCCCGGCGCAGGAAATCGTAAGCCGCCAGCCCGGCGGCTTTGAAATCGCTTTTTGCCAGCAGATCGATAAACCCGGGCCTCGGTTCCAGGGGGCGGTTATGCAGGAGGAAGTTCAATTCCGGCCAGTCGGTTTCCAGCCCGGCTACCAGGTTAAGGGGCCAGAGTCCGACCCGGCGGTCTTCTTTTTTCCGGAATACGATCTTCCCGGGGCCAGGCCGGCCGGCCAGTTGCCTGAACAAGACAGTTTCCGGATAGGGAATTATGAAAGGCGCGTGGGCCAGCAGGCGAAAACGGGGATACTGCTCAACCAGTTTGCAGATGAAAACGAACTCCCGGCAGAACTCGAGCCAGTCAGTATGGGCATCACTGCTTATCCAGTAATGACAGTGCCGCACTCCCCTTTCTTCCAGGGCGGCCAGCAGGCGGTGAAAGAGCTGTTCAGGAATTAGCGGTTTCCCCAGGCGCCGGGCCCGCTCAGGCAGGAAGACATCAGTACCCAGCCATAATAGCGGTCGCCCGGAAACGAAGTATTCCGGACTGCTTACCAGGTCAAGCAGGTCGAGTTTAAGGCCGTCCTGCGAACCCAGCAATGAAGCCGGTGAAGTCTGCACACCCCAGCTGGAGAACCCCCTCTGCTTCATTTCCTCCAGGATCCGGGCGGCATAGCCTGGATCCTGGAGCAGGTCATCGTCGTTGATGTTGACCGTTCGTTTTATTGAAGCCTGGAGTCCAAGTGAGCTTGCCTGCTCCAGGTAGGCATCCAGCAATGCGCCGAATTTTTTCGCCGGCAATTGCCGGAGCCGGCGACCGGACACCTGGCTGCAGAAAACACAGGATCTGCGACAGCCCCTGGACAGGGCTGTTTCCAGTCCGGTTGCCAACTGGCCGGCACTGAAACTGCTGAGATCAATCGGCCACGATGAAAAATCCGGGGGCCGGCTGATCAGGTCGGAATCGGACAGCACCAGCCAGGGCGGTAAATGCAGGAAAAGCCCGGGAACAGCGAACAAGGAGCGGTAATCGCCGTTTGCCAGTGCTTTGAGAACCTTGGGCAGGGCGAACTCGGCTTCCCCGCGGATGAACAGCTGTACAGCGGGCAAGTTCAGCACGCTCGGCAGAAAACTGTTGCTCACCAGGGGACCGCCGACCGCCAGCAAAGCTCCGGGTTCCAACTCTATCCCTTCCAGATAAGCGCGGCTCTCCATAAAAAGATCGGCGAACAGAGTGAGGCCGAGAAACTCGCCGGATTTAACTTTTTCCGGCGGTAAAACGGACGGCAGTGTGATTACCCGCGAATAGACCTTGAAACCGGCTGCGGCCAGGCTGCTGCCCAGGAAAAGATGGGCGGTGGGCAGGCCGATTGAGCGCCAGCGAGGGTCACTGGGCAAACTGGGGAAAACCAGGCTGACTCTTTCGGTGGGTTGCAGGGGGAAGCGGCGCGGTGATGGTTCAGGCCTGAGCGCCGGCGGCAGTTCAGTCAATCCGCCGCCGCCGGGAGTATAAAAAAAACATTTGCCGGAGCTTTTCACTACCAGGCTCAATTCTGAACCGCGGCCGCGCAGTTCGATTTCAACAGGTTCAGCGGCGGATTCCCGCAACCCGGGTACCCGGCTCAGTTCCAGCAGGAGTTCCAGCAGTTCCCGCCGATCCGGCGAACCGTCGGGACAATGAACCAGCCACTTGCCGGGCAGTAAATCCCCCCCCCGGTTCAAGCCGGTAACCGGCCCGGGGGAAGAGTCCTCGGCTTCAGGCTTTGCCGGCCGTACGCTCTCTTTCTTCAACGGGAATTCTTCTTATCTTGATGTTGAGGTAGGCGAACAGTATTTCCATGAAAGGGCTCATCAGGCAGAAAAAGGTATAGGGCAGGTAAGCCAGGGTCGGCACCCCCAGCACCCTTGACTGGGTGGCGCCGCAGGTGTTCCAGGGCACCAGCACCGAGGTGACGGTGCCGGATCCTTCCAGGGCCCGGCTGAGAACTTCGGGTTTCAAGCCCTGGTTCCGGTAAGCTTCCTTGAACATCCTTCCCGGCAGGACTATTGATATGTACTGATCGGAAGCACTGACGTTCAGGAAGAGGCAGGTTCCGGCCGTGGTGGCCACCAGGGAACCGGTTGACCGGGCCAGGCGCATTATGGACGAGGTGATCCTGCTCAGCAGGCCTCCGGCCTCCATGACACCGCCGAAAACCATGGCTGAAATTATCAGCCAGACCGTGGGCAGCATGCCGGCCATGCCGCCGCTGTCCAGCAGGTCGGCCAGGGCCGGGTTGTCGGTCGGGACCGTTATGCCGCTGAACATCGATTTCATGACTCCGACGTAGGAAACCTTCAGTGTGCCCCCCTCGATACCGGCCATTTCCCTGACCAGTTCGGGCTGAAAAACAACCGCCATCAAGCCCGCGGCCAGGGAACCGAAAAGCAGAGCGGCCAGCGGCGGAATTTTCCTGACAATCAGAATGATCATCAGCACCGGGACCAGGAAAAGCACGGGATGCACCATGAATTTCTCCATGATGGCTTCCTGAACTCCGGCCATTTCGGTGGCCACATCGGCGAACGAGCGGGTCAGGCCGATGACGAAAAAGATGATCATGGTGATTATGATGGTCGGCATGGTCGTCTGGGCCATGTAGCGGATATGGGTGAAAAGATCGGTGCCGGCCATGGCCGGCGCCAGGTTGGTTGTATCTGAAAGCGGTGACATCTTGTCGCCGAAATAGGCTCCGGAAAGGATGGCTCCCGCCACCAGCCCCTTTTCCAGGCCGAGTACCGTGCCCATGCCCAGCAGGGCCACGCCGATAGTGGCTACCGTGGACCAGGAACTGCCGGTGGCCAGGGAAACCAGGGCGCAGATGAGCACGGTGGCAAAGAGAAAAATTCCCGGCTGGATGAGATCCAGGCCGTAGTAGATCATGGCCGGTATTATTCCGCTCAACAGCCAGGTGCCGGCCAGGGAGCCGATGAACAGCAGGATCAGGATAGCCGGCATGGCCGAGCCTATGGTGGCCACTATGCCCGAACTGATTTCATTCCAGGAAATCCGGTAATAAACCGAGACCAGGGCGGCGGCCGCGGCGGCCAGCAGCAGGGCCATCTGGTTGGCGCCGTCAAGAGTGTCATCAAAGAGGAAGACATTGGCGGTCAGCATGGCCATCAGAAGCAGTACCGGGAAAAGGGCGGCGGCCAGGCTGGGACGGCGGATCTTTCCTTCCTGTCCTTCTTTTTCTTGGTTTTCGGCGGGATCAGTCATGTTTCAGACTCCAATTTCAGATTGAGTGACAAAGACCTGATCGATATGGGCCCGGCAAGCAGGGCAAATACATCGGCCAGAGTTTCATCGAAGCTCCATGATCATTCTATGAATACTCGAACAGCCGGTTTTTGTCAACTTGAGCCATGAATCCATGATCCCCCGCCTGAATTGTGTATTTGTTCGGAAAAGCATGACAGGGATTGGGTTTACCTGAGTGAAAGGGTGAATCAACGCTCACCACTACGGTGCAGACCGACGTAAAGCCAGGCTGTACTAACATGACCAACTCGCTTCGCTCAGACAGTGGTCATGTTACCCCAAGGGGCACGTCCAGCCTGGCTTTGTCGGTTCCCTGCACCTTCGTTTCTTGTCCCCCTCAGGGGGGTTGTTCGCTTTTGCTTCACCCTTTCCCCTATCCCATATTTTCAAGTGGGGAATCAGGTAGAGTTGACTGGAGTTGTCCCGGAGTATAGAATGGATTTTCGGGCATTTATCCCGGAACAAATAAATCACAAGGAGTTTAACATGGGCACCAAAGGAAAAGAAATCGTCGGCGTCGACGTCGACAAGCTCCTGGTCATGCTTAACAAAGCCTATGCCGATGAGTGGCTTGCTTACTACCAGTACTGGGTCGGCGCCAAAGTCGCCACCGGCCGGATGCGCGGCATAATCGCCGGGGAACTGATGGAACACGCCAATGAAGAACTGCACCACGCTGAATTGCTCACCGAAAGGATTTTAACCCTGGGCGGTACTCCGCTGATCACCCCCCAGGAAATCCTTAAGGAATCGGGCTGCGGTTACGAAGCACCGAGCAATCCCGACACCCGGAAGCTCGTCGAGCAGAACATCAAGGGCGAGCAGTGCGCCATCATGACCTACAAAAAGATCCTGGATTTCGTCGAAGGCAAGGACCCCATCACCTACCACCTGATCCTCGAGATCCTCAGCGACGAGGTGGAACACGAAGAAGACCTCGAAGCCATCCTGGCGGACATGCAGGTAAAGGCCTGACCAGCCGGGATCAATGAATAAAGCCGACCGGGGTCGGGGCGAAACTGCCCCCCCGGCCTCCGTCGCCCCGAAAACCTGCCGGGAACTGATTGCCAGGCTGAAACTGCAGGCGCATCCCGAGGGCGGCTGGTACCGGGAATGGTATCGCTCCCCGATCAGCATACCAGGTGCTTTCTTGCCGGGTGAATTCGAGGGTGAACGATCTTTGGCCACCGCCATTCACTACCTGCTGCCGGCCGGTTCGTTTTCAGCCTGGCACCGTATCCGTTCAGACGAACTCTGGATTTTTCTGGCCGGCGGCGGCCTGGAAATCCACCAGCTTGAGCAATCAGGGCGATACAGCCTGCAAATGCTCGGGTCCGGCCGCCGGGCTGAAGAAAGCCTCAATCACACGGTCAAGGCCGGGACCTGGTTCGCCGCCCGGCCGCACCCTAAAAGCCCTTATTCCCTGGTGAACTGCATCGTAGCCCCGGGTTTCGATTTCAGTGATTTCGAATTGGCTGCCCCCAACAAACTGCTGGACCTTTTTCCGGACCAGGCCGGGCTGATCAGGCAATTCTGCGGGCCAGGCAGGGTCTGAAGTTTTTCAGCAGTTCTCTTTTTCGACCAGCTTACTGTCCTCAGCGGTCAAAGGCAGATAAACTCTGAAAACACTGCCAATTCCGCTTTCACTCTCGACCGTGACCACGCCTCCGTGACTCCTGACAAAGCCCAGCAGCAGGGGCAGGCCCAGGCCCCGTCCGGTGAACTTACTGCTGAAAAAAGGATCAAAAAGTTTGTCCATGTTTTCACTGGAAATGCCGCAGCCGTTATCGGCGATGGCCAGGCAGGCGTAAGCTGCGCGGTCCGGCTGCCAGTCGGCGGGGAAACGTCCCGACTCGGGAATCCCGGCGGCAAAAGCCCTGGCACAGGTGATCCTGATAATTCCCGTCCCGGCCGCCATAGCTTCAACCGCATTGTTCAGCACCTGAATTATTGCCTGCCTGAACTGCCCGACATCCACCTGGACCGGCAAGGGCGCGCCGGAAAAAACGGTTTCAATTTTTACGCTCCGCGGCAAATCCTGCGCAAGCAACGGCGTCTGTTCCATGCAGAAAAAGGCCAGATCAAGCTGATCACGTTTACTGATCTTCTGTCCCAGGTAAGCCATCATCATGCCGCTTGTTTCCGCCGCCTGGCGGCCGGCCTGCAATGCTTCCGTAGCCCGCAAATACGGATCTGAATCAGTCGGCAGGTCCTCCAGCAGCATTTCCAGGTTGCCCAGCACCGCGGCCAGATGGTTGTTGAACTTGTGGGCCACGGCCCCGGCCATGCGGGCCAGGCTTTCTGATTTTTGCAACTGGCGGAGCAGTTCTTCCTTCCTTTTCAACTCACTTATGTCCTCGCAGACAGCCACGGTTTTCAGCGGCCGGCCCTGCTGATCGCGGATGAAAGCGGCATTGAGCCGGACCCAGATCACCGATCCATCCTTGCGGATGTAACGTTTTTCATTCAGGTAATTCGGAGTTTCACCCCCGGCGGCCCGGGAAAAGATCAGCCAATCGGATTCACGGTCATCCGGATGAGTCAATTCGGGAAAATCGATCTCCAGAAGTTCTTCGAAGGAATAGCCGGTAATGCGGCAATAGGTGTCATTGCAGTTGACGATCCTGCCTTTTCTGGGATCGGCCTGGACTATGCCCACGGAAGCCACCTCGAATATCCTGCGGAACTGATCCTCGCTCCGCCGTAATTTCTCCTCTGCTGACTTCAATTCGCTGATATCGGCGATCAAGGCAAATGAACCCCGGAAAACTCCCCGTTCATCTAGAATGGGCGTGGCGGAAACCAGTCCCCAGACCGGATGACCGTCTTGATGAAGAAAACGGCGTTCATACCTGTTTTCCCGCCCCCTGTAGCGTTGGGCCATTTCAGCCCGGTGCGCTTCCCGATCTTCGGGGAAAACTAAGCTTTCAGGAGGTTTGCTCAGCATCTCTTCCGGACTGCGACCCAGCATGGCGGCCATACGCCGGTTGACGTAGTAGGTCCGTTGATCGGCATCAACCATCCAGATGCCTTCGCTGGTTGTTTCAACTATGCGGCGGAACTTTTCTTCATTGACCCGCAATTTCTCCTGGATTTCAAGTTCCTTTCTGGAAATCTGTTCAGCCCGGATCATGGCTTCACAGGTGTTGATCAGGGGTTCAAGAAGATTAACAACGGACTCGGTGTAGCCGCCTTGGCGATTAGCCAAGCCGATCACGCCGATGACCTTCGTTCCGTTGAACAGTGGAATTCCCAGGTAAGTGTTCAGGGCGGGATGACCGGGCGGCAGGCCTCGGAAAGCAGGATGATTCGGCACATCATTGGCAAAAACAGGGCGGGCTTCAGTAACCGGATAACCGGCCAGGTTGTCCAGGTTGTGAAATTCCAACTGCCTGTTTTTCAACTGCTCGTAGAGATCCTGCGATGCTTTATCCCAGGAAATGTTGGACATGGCCAGGTTAAGCTTGAACGGTTTGCCTTCAGGAGTATACAGAACTTCATCAAGAAACCCGTATGAACTGGCGCTGTTCTCAATCAGTAACTGCAGAATATCGTTAAAAACGCTTTCATGGTCAGTTCTGGTGATAAAATCATCCTGGGCGCGACGGATCATATCCAGCAATTTATTGTACCGACTGAGAGTTTCGGGGTCAGCTTCAGTACCCTGGAAATAGAAAGAAACAGCCTGCAAGCTCTGGTTTTCAGCAAACAGCGGTTTGAGCAGGCATTCGTGATGATTTTTTTTCTGATTCCCTTGACAGCGCCTGGGCGACAAGTCGCTCAGCAATTCCTCGAAAAGCCGGCGTTTACAGGAGCTCTCATCCTCGGTCATCAAGGAGAAAAAAGACCGGCCAAAAAGCTTTTCAGCCGGAGCCCCCAGCATAACGACAGCGGCCTCATTGGCAAACAGTATCCCACCTGCCGTATCGGTCACAACTACCGGATCAGGACTCAGGGCCAGTACTTCGTACAGGTCAATCGTTTTTTCCCCGTTGTTCACAGACGGCTTGCTTTTCAAATGTTCCTCATTTTAAAAAGTGAATTCCTTCAGAATCATTTACTCAACTACCTTAATTGCTTGATGGCCTGCTTCCGGTATTTTTCTTTTAAGCGTTTCATGTTGCCAGCGCCGCCTGGACTTTCATCGCCAGTTCCTGCAATGAAAACGGTTTTTGCATGAAATGCACTCCCGGATCCAGCACTCCGTGATGGGCGATCACATCGGCCGTGTAGCCCGACATGAACAATCTCCTGATCCTGGGATGGATGCTCAACAGGTTTCTGGCCAGGTCGCGGCCGTTCATTTCCGGCATGACCACGTCGGTGATCAGCAGTTGAATTTCGCCGGCATGCTCCCTTGCGACTTGCAGGGCTGCGCCGGGAGTTTCCGCGGCCAACACCCGGTAGCCGAGATGTTCGAGCATTTTTCGGCCTATTTCCAGGATAGACGGTTCATCTTCGACCAGCAGGATCGTTTCCGAACCTTTCGCTGCGGTGACTGTGGATACTTTTTCCCCTGAAACAGCGGGGCTGCCCGCATAACGCGGTATAAAGACCCTGAAAGTGCTGCCGCGGCCGGGTTCGCTTTCCACGATGATAAAGCCGTTGTTCTGGCTCACTATTCCGTAAACCGTGGCCAACCCGAGCCCGGTGCCGCGGCCGATTTCCTTGGTGGTGAAAAACGGCTCAAACAGGTTGGCGATTGTCCGGGTGTCCATGCCGCAGCCGTCATCACTCACCGCCAGCATGATGAATTGTCCGGGCAGGTAAGCGTCATGCGACTGGCAGAATTCCCGGTTAAACTCGCGGTTGGCGGTTTCAATGGTCAGCTGACCTACTCCCTTGATGGCATCACGGGCATTGACGCAGAGATTGGCCAGGACCTGGTCGACCTGGCTGGGGTCCATGCTCACCGGCCATAGTCCGGTTCCGGGTATCCAGGTCAAATCGATGTTTTCTCCGATCAGCCGCTGTAACATGTTCAGCATGCCGGACACCGTGTCGTTCAGATCAAGCACTCTGGGTGCAATAGTCTGCTTACGGGCGAAAGCCAATAACTGGCTCACCAGTCCGGCCGATCGCCGGGCCGCTTTCTCTATCTCCTCCAGGCTCCTGCGGGATTTATCCGCTTCGGAAACGTTTTGCAGAAGTAACTCGGCATGACCGAGTATAACGCCGAGCATGTTGTTGAAATCGTGGGCCACCCCCCCGGCCAGGCGACCGACCGATTCCATTTTCTGGGACTGGTTCAGTTTCTCCTGCAAAAGCTCTCTTTCCTGCTCGGCTTGCTTAAGGGCGGTTATGTCCATGATGTGGCCGACCACCTTGACCACCCGGTTCCGGTCATAAACCGGCCGGCCGGCCGTGCGGATCCAGAGGGATCTTCCGGTCGCGCTGGTAAAGGGAACCTCCAGGTCGTAGGGAAGTCCATTTTCACAGCAGTTACGGAAAGCGGCCAGCACCAGGGAACGGTCTTTTTCCCGGTAACATTCCAGGCTGCGGTCAATATGGCAGCTGGACAATGGGCCTATTTCCCCGGGTTCGAGGTCGTGAATGCGGTAGGTTTCCTCGGTCCAGAGCATGGTTTCAGAAAGCACGTCCCATTCCCAGCCGCCTATTCCGGCCAGTTTTTCGGTTTCGTTCAACAGTTCGCGGCTCTTGAGCAGTTCTTTTTCGGCTTCAGCCAGCCTGTTCTCAGTCTCCAGCTCGTTGCAGAGGCGGTGCAAGGCTCCAGGCAAGAGTTCAAGTAGATCCAGCCCCTTGACCAGGTAATCCCGGGCCCCCATTTTCATCAGTTCAACGGCCAGCCGTTCATCACCCTGGCCGGTCATGATTATGAAGGGTATCTCCCCGCCATCCCGGCGGAGCCTGTTTATCAGTTCATTGCCGGTCATATCCGGCAACATCTGGTCCAGCACCAGGATTCGGCCCGGTTCCTGCTGCAAGCTGTTCAGCGCCTCCCGCCCGCAAGACGCTTCGGCGGCGCTGAATCCGGATGCATTGAGTCTTTTTACAATCAAGCGCCGCAGCCCCTCATCGTCTTCAACCACCAGCACCCGGCGCTCGGCCTGGTTTTCAGCTTGGCCAGGCGTCTTTTTCAATTCATCCTTTTCCGGATTCATTCAGGAATCACCGTTGATGCTGGGCACCTGGACCACGGCCAGGAACAGCCCCAATTGTCGAATTGCATTGACAAAGCCTTCGTATTCAACCGGCTTGCTGATATAGCTGTTACAGCCCAGTTCATGGCATTTTTCGACTTCACGAGGATCATCAGTGGTGGTGATCATGATGACCGGCATTTTGCGCAATTCGGAGTCCTCCTTGACCATCCTGAGCACATCGACACCATCTATTTTTGGCATGCGGATATCCAGCAGCAGGACATATGCATCTCCACTTTTTCTGCCGGTTTCATCATCCCTTCTGAACAGAAAATCCACGATCTCGCGGCCGTCCCTGAAATGGATCACCTGGTTGATTATTCCGGCCCGGGCCAGGTTCTTTTTGATCAGACCGGCATGTCCTTCATCGTCTTCAGCCATCAGTATTACGACTTCCTTTTTCATCTCATTTACTCCTTTCATATCGGCTTTTTTATCCCGGGCAGGGCGAAAAAAAACCGACTGCCACGGCCTTCTTCGGATTCGACCCAGACCGAACCGCCCATTCGTTCGAGGTTACGGCGCACGATGGTCAGGCCGAGTCCCTCGCCGGGTGAACGCCCGGGCTCAAGCCGCTGGAATATTTCGAATATCTTCTGGTGATAAGCCGGGGAAATCCCCAAACCGTTGTCTTCCAGGCAGTACACGACCCGCTCCTTTTCTTCGGCACCGCTTATCCTGATTCGGCCATTTCTGCCGGGATCCAGGTACTTGATGGCATTGTGCAGCAGGTTGGCGAAGACCTGGTTCACCAGGACCCGGTCTCCCCGACCCGGCGGCAACGGGTTTTGTCGCAGTTCAGCTCCGGATTGTTCGATCAGGAATTCGCTGGCTTCAAGAACCCTGGCCACGATCTCGTTCATGTCAAGGTCAACCAGGTTCATGGCCTGGCGTCCCGATCTGGAGAGTTTCAGCAGGCCGCCGAGCAGGGCGTCCATCTGGGCGGCGCTGCTCCTGATATAGCGCAGGGAATCGCTCAGTTCATCAAATCCGCTTTTCAGGCATTCGAGGGACTCGGCCGGCTTCTCCATCCTGGAACACTCACCGCGCATCTGCTCCAACTGCAGTTCAATTTCCCTGGAGTAGCCTTCAATGTTGACCAGGGGTGAACGCAGGTCGTGAGAAGCTATGTAGATCATCTGTTCCATTTCCCGGTTACTGTCCGCCAGCTTTCGGTTGAGAGCCCTGGTTTCTTCCTCGGCCTGCTTTCTTTCAGTTATGTCAATGGCCATTTCATAGCGCACCAGGCGGCCGTCAGGCCAGGGTATGGCCTTGTCGATACAACGATACCAGCGCCGGTTGACCTGGTTCTGGAATTCCCAGACATAGGAACGGCCGGCGTACTCACCCAGGATCTTGTCATTGCTGCAGAAGTCACAGGGTTTATCAAGGTTTTGCAGGTACTCGTAACACTTTTTTCCTCCGGGCGGACCGAAGTTATTCAGCAGAGACCGGTTGCCGAAAAGGAATTCATAAGTGGATGTGTCGGCCACGTAAACCGGTTCATCAATGGCGTCAAAAATGGCCAGCATGCGGGCCTGGCTTTCATTGACCGCCGACTCGGCCAGTTCACGGGCCTTGATATCCTGTTCAAGTTTTTCAGCGGTTTCGTTCAGGCAGGAGGCCAGCACGCCGATTTCATCCCGGCCGCGATATTCGATCCGGGCCTGCAGGTTCCCCCTGGAAAATTCCTCAGCCACCCGGCTTGCCTGGGAAAGCGGCCTGGTCAGGCCGACCGAAAACAGAATCGCGGCCAGGGCGACCAAGGCCAGGAAAACGAGCAGTAATCCGATTTCCAGGCGATTGGCCGCAACAAAAACAGCCGCCGTCCCTGATACCGTCTGCTTCATCGCCGTGGAAAACTCGTCCTGGTAGGCTCCGCTGCCGACCACCCAGCCCCAGGGTGCAAACAGTTTCACGTAAGAAGTTTTTCGGTAGGCCCGGGACTCGTCTTGACCGGGTTTGCTCCAGAAATAACTGATGAAACCATGGCCCCGCTCCCGTACCAGGCGGTTCATGCCGATAAAAAGATTGGTGGACGGTATTTCCCGGAAACGCGGGTCTTCTCTGGACAAAGGAATTCCGTCCAGCACCAGTTCCTCGAATCTTTCTTTGTCGTGGAAATCATGCAGGGAGGAACCTTCCATCCGGCTCAGGATCGGATGCATGACCATGACCGGGGCTTCAGGACGATCGGAGTCAAAACTGTGTATCCAGAAATAATCCCTCTGTTCAGGGCCGAATCTGAGTTCCCGCAAAACCGCCAGTGCTTTTTCCTTGAGTTCTGCTTCGTTCTGTTCTCCGGCCTGGGCCTGGTAACGGCCCAGCAAGGACTCGGCAATGGCAACTCTCTCGATCAGCCGTTCATGCATGTTTTCAGTCAGGCTTTCAAGCATACCGGCCTTGATCTTGGTCTGCACCCTGGTGGAAACGACCAATGATACAAGCAGGGCGGCCAGGCCCATGACAATAACTCCACTGGTGCCCAGGATCAGCATTTTCCATTTGATGGAAGTATCACGCCAGAAAGAAAATAGTTTCACTTTAACAGCGCTCATGTCCGGCTTTCAGCACTTTGCCTTGCAAAACCAGTTTTTTTCGCCTTTCGGCCCTTTCTTTTCCCCTTTGGCTAAGCCGCATGATGCAAGTATAGCATCAACAAAAACAAAATAACAATCAGTCAAATCATGCGGGCATAAAAGCAGACTGAAAGTGGGGATCACTCGCGGAAACTATCTGAGATCAGTGCTGTTCCCGGGAGCGGAAATGGACCAGCAACTCGGCCTGGTGAGTTGCTCCGTCTTCATCACTCACCTCGAAGCTGATGGCCACGGTTTCATCCTCCAGTTGCGGCAACATGGCCGGAGTAATCTCCCAGGTCAGCAATCCGCTCCGGGGATCAAGCACTATGCCCATGTCCAGCGGGTCGAGCAGGACAAAGCTGATCTCGTCTTCATCGTCATCCCAGGCTTTAATCTGGTAGGTGAAAGTACCGGGCAGGCTGAAATTCGCAGGCAACAGCGGTTCAACCGAAGGTGTTGAATTCAGTATCCTGACCAGGTCGCTCTTGAACCAGGCTGACTGCTGATCACCGGAGCGGGCCTGGACCAGGCAATGAACCCAGTCATTTTTTTCGAAAACTTCGGCTGAAAGAGTATCTCCGTAATCACCTTCCACTTCGAGGTTGTTGACAAACCAGCGAAAATCGTAACTGATCAGATCCGAGGCGATTCCCTTTATTTTCGGCCTCAACTGAATATCCTGGTGGCCGTGCGGCTGAAGCGGATGATAATCAGCCCCGATTATCACCAGGGGGGCTTCGGCTCCGGCCGGGGCTTCATCCCGGGTTGAAGAGGGCAAGGCACTTTCCTGCTCGGCGGCTGTAACAATCTCTTCCCGGCGTGGTTCAGAGCAGAAGGTCATGAGCAGCACAGACAGGAACAACAGGCAGTAAAGCTTTCTCATTCCACCCTCCTTTTTGGGCCTCCGGTTAGCGGCGTCATTTTTGGCCCGCCCAATAATACAACCGGGGGCCGGGCCTGTCAACCCGGGCTAAGTCGGAGTTCAGCCGATAGCACCCATCAGGAAGACCATGACGAAAAGCGCCACGGTTTCAATCAGGCCCAGTACCATGATGTAATTACCGAAGCCTTTTCCCGTTTCCGCCAGGGCGTCGGCGGCGCAGGCGCCGGCCCGGCCCTGGAACCAGGCGGAAAAGCCCATGGCAATACCACCCAGCACTCCGGCACCAAGCAGCATCCCGGGATCGATCTTGTCCGCGGCCGCTTTCAGGGTGTTCATCAGGATGAAACCGTAGATAGTCTGGGTCAGAGGGGCGCCGACAAAGGCCACCAGCATGAAAGGTGCGGGTTTGTTCTGGGCGAAACACTTCTTCCAGGCGCCCACCGAGGCCATGCCGGCGGCTCCGGCGCCCAGGGCCGAGCCGATGGCGGCCAGAGCCAATGCCGCACCGATTCCGATTAAACCGAAGTTCATCTTTTACTCCTTAAAAGGTTTGTATGGTCTCCCGGTCCATTCCATTCCCAGGTGCCCGGAAAACTCGAGCATGTTGAGGCGCACCCCGTGAACCACCACGGACAAGGCACCCATGGCCAGGTTCAGCGAATGCCCGAGCAGGAGAACCAGTGAACCGGCTATTATGCCGATCAGACCGCCTCCGACTCCGGCGGCCATTTCGTTGAAACTCTTGGCGATTTCTACGGTCGCCAGGCCGACTGCGAAAAGCCTGATATAGGAAATGATATCAGAAAAGGCACTGATACTGCTCAGAAAAGTGGTCAGCAGGTTGGCGAAGCCCATGGCCACTCCGTGCAGAAAACGGCCTTCCTGCCGTGAAAAAACTATGATGAAGATCAGGCCGGCCATCATCATCCAGCTTGCATGAACAGGCAGGGGATACTTTTCACTGTCGAGAACCAGGCTCAATACCAGGTAAAACAGCCCCAATACCAGAAAAAGCCAGCCCAACTGGGCCAGAGACCTGATGAAAGGCTTTTCCCTGCTCTGGCGCAGGAAATTCCAGATATGGGCGATGGAGATTTGCAGGGTACCGACCACAAAACAGATGAACTTGATGTTTTCAGCGCTGGCCGGGTTGAACGTGGCAATGGCCGGAATGGTCATCCAGGCAAGCACCGGCAGTTCGGCCAGGGTTTTGGATCCGAACCAGGTACCGGTCAGCGCCCCCCACAGGATGGTGACCGTACTCATCAGCAGCATCAACCTGACCGCAGGGGGAATCTCCCCGCCCCCGGTCCTGGTCCGCCCGGCAAAAAACAGGGTTCCGCCCAGCAGAACCGCTCCGTATCCTGCGTCTCCGATTATGACCGCAAAGAAAAAACCGAAGAAAAGCAGGAAGAAGAAACTGATATCGTACTCCCGGTAACCCGGCACCGTTCCCAGCAGTTGGAAAACAGGCTTGATTACATCTATCCAGCGGCGGTTCCGGACTTCGGTCGGCACCTGGTCAGCTGGACCGGGTGCCTGGAGCAGCAGGGCCCAACCGTTTTTACGGGCGGCTTCCCTTATTTCCGCCACCCTCTCTTCGGGCAGAAAACCCGATATCCAGCTCAAATCCTCGACCTGGCCCATCGCGGCCGTGACTGCGGCGAATTCCATCTTTTTTTCGTTTGCGGATATGGCTTTTTGCAGCAGGGGGCGGGAGGCGGTAAAATCCAGCAGTTCTTTTTCCAGGGTAAAAAGCCGCTGATTTTTTTCGGCAAGATCCTTTTCCACTTCGCCAGGCTTTCTGGACGGGGGGCTTACTTGCTGAAACTCGGCCGGAATCTGCTCTTTTTCCAGGAAAGCCGCCAGGCGCAACATGCTTTTGCCCCGCTTGACGACAAAGTATTTACCGTTTTTCGGCAAATCGGGCGCCCTGTCAGGCGGCAGTTCCAGAAAATGCAGAGGAATCCCGGCCTCGCGCAGTTCATCTATTTCCGGCGCCGCCGTGCCCGACCACTCCTCCAGTCTGAGTAATTCCCTTTGCAGGTTTTGTATTTCTTCTTTCAGGGATTTCAGTTGCTCGTTTTTTTCAACAATGGATTCCGCAAGCTCCAGTGCATTTTCCGGGTCGGCTTCCATGGGAAGCGGCTCAGCCTGCTTCGCAGCTCCCAAAACAGACAGGGCCTTTTCCAGCAGGTTTTTTTCATCCCTCAATTCCTGGATCGCAGGGGAAGTTTCATCAAATGTGTGAACGTGGAGCAGGCCCAAGGATCGCAGATCGTGTAAAGCCTGCCCGGAGCGATTTTTCAGCACAACCAGAGTGGCTTTTTTCATCGGCAGGATCATGATGCCACCCTTCTCACCAGGTTGTTCTTGGCGATCTTGCCCCTTACCACGGCCGCGGTCTGCTGATCGCCGAGATATATCTGGATCTTTCTGATACTTTCCAGGGCTTCCGGAATCTTTACTTTCTCGAAAAGGTTGACCCGCTGACTGGTAACCCGGAGTTCCGCTTCAAGCAATCTTATCTGTTCGTGGAGCACCTCGATTTCAACGTCAAGTTCAGCCAGGCGGGAAACAGTTTCCAGGGCCTGGTCCAGCCACAGGGGAGTCTGAAACAGATCGTATTCTTCACGGGTGAAAACGGTTTCCTGCAAAACCGGGATTTCAACTCCGGCCACGTTGGAATTGCCGGTCTTCACATCTTCGATCCGCAGTAAATCGCCAACCGGGGAACCCGGGGCGAACAAGGCCACCCATTCCTGCAAGGAATTGAACACCTGGGTGCGGGCGCTGTTTTTTTCCTGGAGTTTGGCCTCGACCTGCCTGATAACCATTTGCAGTTGTTGTTTTTTCAGCATCAGGGTGGGCAGATAGCGCCGGTAACGCTTAAGGGCGTCCTTCTGCTTTTTCAGTTCGTTTTTGGTAAGCTTGACCGCAGCCATAATCAGTTGTTCGTCTCAGTCCTACCGGGCCAGAACCGGTTGATCAGTTCGGTGCGCAACCCGGTTTCCTCCGGGGTAAAGCAGGAGGAAAGAATCCGCCAGCCGTTGTCCATCGCCTTTTCCAGGGGAATGTTCACCGAAAGATCCATCATCTCGCGCTCGAATATGACTCCGTACTTGAGCAGTTTCTGGTCCCACTCGGTCATCTTGAACCCCATGGATTTCTTTTCGAGTGATTCCTTGTAAGCTGCATAAAGCGTGATCATTCCATCCATCAAAGCCCGGTGATCCGGCCTGGTCTTGTCGTTGACCAGCTGTTTCAGCCGGGAAAGCGACCCGAAAGGTTCGATGCGGCCGTTCCTCAGGTAATACTGGCCCTCGGTTATGTAACCTGTATTGTCCGGAATGGGATGAGTGACGTCATCACCGGGCATGGTGGTTACTCCGAGTACGGTGATAGATCCGGCCCCTTCGAAATCGACCGCCTTTTCATAACGGGAGGCCAATTGGCTGTAAAGGTCACCCGGATAGCCGCGGTTGGAGGGGACCTGTTCCATGGTGATCGAGATTTCCTTTAAGGCGTCGGCGAAATTGGTCATGTCGGTCAGCAGTACGAGTACCTTTTTGCCCTGCAGGGCGAAACCCTCGGCCACGGCCAGGGATATATCCGGCACCAGCAGGCATTCGACTATGGGGTCGGAAGCGGTATGGACAAAGAATATGGTCCGGCTCAGGGCGCCGCCGGCTTCCAGGGTGTCCTTGAAAAACAGGTAATCATCGTATTTTAGACCCATGCCGCCCAGAATGATCATGTCCACTTCGGCCTGCAGGGCTATCCGGGCCAGCAGTTGATTGTAGGGTTCACCCGATACGGAAAATATGGGCAGTTTCTGTGATTCAACCAGGGAATTGAAGAGGTCGATCATGGGAATACCCGTTCGGATCATGTTCCGCGGGATGATCCGCTTGGCCGGGTTGACTGATGGTCCGCCGATTTCGATCATGTTTTCATCAAGTCTCGGGCCCCGGTCACGGGGTTTGCCGCCCCCGTCAAAAATCCGGCCCAGCAGGTTGGCCGAGAAGGACACCTGCATCGGATGCCCCAGAAACCGCACCTGGTCACCGGTTGAAATGCCCCGACCGCCGGCGAACACCTGCAGGGACACGCGATCCTCCATCAGGCGGATAACTTCAGCCAGCGATTCGCCGTGGGCGGAACTGACCACGGCCAGTTCGCCGTAACGGACATCCGAGGCTCTCACGGTGATGACGTTTCCGGCAATAGCCTCTATTTTCCTGTAAACCTTTTTCATTTTTCATTCCTCTTGGCGGCTATTGAATCTGAGATCTCTTTGCCGGCCTCGTCGAAGCCGTTGCGCCTGGCTTCAACAAAAGCCACTATTTCCTTTTCAATCCGGCTGAAATCATCTCCCTGCCAGGAACTTCCATTGTAATCGAGAAATCTCTGGCGCAGCTGGTTGAAAAAGGTGCGGGCCTCATCCTTGCCGTTGAAATTGAATTTCGATATCAGGATGGAAAAAAGCAGGTTGAAGACATGGGCCTGTCTTTCGGTGCCAACTGCTGAATCCACCGGGTCGAATGAATTCTGCTGGAGATAAACCGCATCGATGAACTCACCCTTGAGATAGAGTTCGAAATCATCCAGCGAAGTGCCTTCCTCGCCGACCACTTTCATCATCTGGTTCACTTCATTGCCCCGAAAGATGATCGTCCTGGCATACTCGGTGCTTTCCCGGTCCACCAGGCCGGAGTACTTGCTCCAGCTTTCCAGGGGGTGGATGGCCGGATACTTGCGGGCATCGGATCTTTCCCGGGAAAGACCGTGGAAAGCACCCACCACCTTGAGGGTGGACTGGGTCACCGGTTCGTCAAAATTGCCTCCGGCCGGGCTGACCGTACCGCCGATGGTGATGGACCCGGTTGACCCATCTCGCAATCGCACCAGGCCGGCTCTTTCGTAAAAACTGGCGATGACCGATTCCAGGTAAGCCGGGAATGCTTCTTCTCCCGGAATTTCTTCAAGGCGGCCGGACATTTCACGTAAAGCCTGGGCCCAGCGGGAAGTCGAATCAGCCAGCAGCAGGATGTTCAGCCCCATCTGCCGATAGTATTCGGCCAGGGTTATGGCCGTGTAAACCGAGGCTTCCCGGGCGGCCACCGGCATGGAACTGGTGTTGCAGATGATGATGGTTCTTTCCATCAGTGATCTGCCGGTTTTGGGATCGGTCAGCTCGGGGAATTCCTTCAGGGTCTCAACCACCTCGCCGGCCCTTTCTCCGCAGGCGGCGACAATCACTATGTCCACTTCTGCGTTGCGGCTGGTCACCTGCTGCAGAACCGTTTTTCCGGCGCCGAACGGCCCTGGAATGCAATAAGTACCGCCGCGGGCCACCGGCAGAAAAGTATCGATAATCCTGATCTTGGTGACCATGGGTTCAGTCGGGCGCAGGCGTTCGCTGTAGCAGGTCACCGGTCTTTTGACCGGCCAGTGAAAAGACATGGTCAGGGGCAGAACGCGTCCGGATTCATCCTCGAGTTCGGCGATTTTTTCGTCGATCCGGTAGCTGCCGGCCTGGGCCACGCTGTGGACCCGGTAATTCCCGGAAAAGCCGAAAGGCACCATGACGCGGTGTGAAAAAATCCCCTCCGGAACAGTCCCCAGGGTGTCGGCGGCCTGAACACGATCCCCGGTCTTTACAACCGGAGTGAATTCCCATTCCTTTTGCTCGTCGAGCGGACTGAGATAAACTCCCCTTTCCAGGAAAAAACCGCAGCGGGCGGCCAGCTCCGGCAGGGGGTTCTGAAGCCCGTCGTATATCTGGGAGAGCAAGCCGGGTCCAAGGCGGACGTTCAGCATTTCCGAGCTGAACTCGACTTCATCGCCGATACCGATGCCGCGGGACATTTCAAATATCTGCAGTTCGGCATGACTTCCGCGCACCCTGATTACTTCGGCTTTCAGTTTTTTTCCGGCCGCGGCCACATAAGCCACTTCGTTCATGGAAACATCAGCCGCAACCTCGACCGTGATCATGTTGCCGTTGACCCCGACAACCTTTCCTTTTGTCATTTAGCTTCTCCGTTTCTAATGGTTATTGCCGGTGATTACCCAGGGGTCCGCCTGTGCCAGCACCCGGGCATAGTCTTCCTGAAAGCTTTTCAGCCCAGGTTCGAAGCTTTGCCTGGAACTCTTTTCCAGCAGCTGCAGCTTGAGGTAATAGACGATCAGCCGGCCCAGGTCAAAATGATGACCCGGCTCAAGTTCATCCAGGTATTTCCAGCGGGCCCGGTCAAGTGTTTTTTCAGCCTGGCGGGGATTGGCCGCCTGCAAGGCTTCCTTAACGATTTCATCAAGACCGGTGAAAAAGCGTCCCGGTCGCAGATGCTTGTCGGCATCCAAGCCAAGGCGCTGGGCGCGGTTCACGGCCAGTTCATTGCGCAGCGCGGTTTCCCGGGCGGCCCAGGCGGACCAGACCGGATGGGAATCGGCCCCGGCCTGCGTTGATTCCAGGTTGACCGACTCTAAAACCTGGAAGTCCTCGGGATGCAGTTGTTCCCTGCAGAAAGACAGAAAATCGCTTTCAGCCGGAAATGATTCAGTTTCAGGTAAAAGCAGGGGCAGGGCTGCAACCAGGAAGTAGTATTGGCGCCGGTTCACGCTTCTTGTTCCAGCGATTCCTTGATTATTTCAGCCATCATGGGGTTCAGATACTGGGCCAGGGCCTCGGCGACACTCTCGGCTGAGAAATCAAAAAAGGAATTGCCGTCTTTCACGGAAACCCTGAAACCGGTGGTTAAATCCCGGGCTACTTTAATATCGATTCCGGCAGCCAGTTTTTCCGCCAGGGCTTTCTGCAGGGACTGGCCCAGGCTCCGGTGCAAATCTTCGGGTAACAGCAGGGTGATGTCCTGCTGGTCGGGCTTCCAGGCTGATATCATTTTCAGGATGGCAGCTGACAATTCATCGCCTTTCAGGGCCGCAGCGGCTTCCCGGCGCAGAATTGCGCTGAAAAGAGCCTGCAGCTGCCGCTGAACCTGAAGCAGGAGATCACGTCCGGCCTGGCGCAGTGATTCACGTCCGGCCTGTTCCAGGCGATCGCGTTCGCGCCGGGCTTCACTCAGGATTCGCTCAGCCTCGGCACCGGCCTTGTTCCTGATCTCTTCCGCTTGCGCACGGGCTTCGTCCAGCAGGGCCCTGCTTTCCCGGCGCCCCTTGTCGACCCCTTCGCTGCGGATCGTTTCCAGCAATTCTTCCAGTTGAATGTCAGGGATTTCTTTTGCTTCCATGGGCAGATTCTATTTTAATAAACAACGCTTGTCAACTGGCCCGGGCAAGTCAGGGGTTGATAAAACAGGTCCCCGGGGAATGCCGACAGTTGCCCAGGTTCAGCCTCACAAATATTCTATTTCAAATGAGGATGCAGGGATTTGAGCGCGGCTTCGACCGCGGCTGCCGATTCAACCCGGCCTCCGGTGGCTGCGGCTATTTCCTTGAATGCATCCCAGATATCCAGGGAATGTTCCTTCTGCTGGCCGGTGGACATTCTCAGGGTACGTCCCCTGAAATAAATCAGGTGCAGGGGTACGCCGGCACTGGTCAAAGCTTCCTTGATGATGTCGGTATCTACTCTCTTTTCCACCTGGTCCTGCAGAAAGAGAGTGGTGGCATGAAAACCCAGCCTGGGATTCTCTTTCATGCGGTCGATGGTTTCCTTTCTGGGAATAGGCCGGAACTCGGCCTGGAAAAAAAGAATGAGGTGATGATTGCCGGGTTGCCCCTTGAAGGCATTGGCGATCCCGGAAATCATGTTTTCGTTGATCTGGCGCATCTGGCGCATGTTATCCATCTGGTTGCGGTAGTTGACCAGGTTGGCTTCACTGACTTCAGCATCAACACCGCCTTCTTCAACGATCTGGCGCATGGCCGCAATTATGTCCCGATAACGGGCGGCGGCACTGGCCGTGTCAACTTTCAGGATCTGCTGCAATTCGGCGGCCTGTTCGCGGGGCGGCCTGGAAAGCTTGGCCGGGGAAAAACCGTAAACCTTGGCCGGAGTGTACACAATCAGCTGGTCGCCGGGGCTGATGACGTTCTGAAAGAAATACCGGACTGCGTTACCGATATCGTTGTTGTAATCAAGGATCTCGAAAATCAGCACGAAATTCCTTTTTTCATCGTTTTGGGCGGCGGCATTTACGGCCGGCAGCCAGGTTGCGCCCAGTAACAAGATCAGTGCCAGGCACGTTGCAGACATGATTCGTTGTTTCATTATTTCCTCCAATGCATTTGTTTATCTGAATGTTTCCCGAAGAACGCTTTCCACGCCTTTGAGGGCCAGGAAAGCCTGCAGTTCTCTGGCTTCGGACCTGTTTTCATATTGTTTCGACCAGATGCGATAAATTCCCTCATTCAAGACCAATGAAAACAGACCCGCCCTGGTCAGAGCCGTCAATTCCCGCAGACGCCTTTCAGCGTTGGCTTTGTCCCGGAAAGCGCCGGCCTGGAGAAAAAAAACAACCCGCAGGGGCGCGTCCCGCCGGAAATCGCGATTGCCCGGGCTGGTAATCCTCAGGCTGACCGGAGCAGTACCGGGCCCGACCATTTCCAGGCGCCGGGCCGCGGCCAGAGACAGGTCAATAATCCGCCCCTTGACGAAAGGGCCGCGATCGTTGATGCGGACAAGCACCTTGAGGCCGTTGTTCTGGTTCTCAACTTCGACAATCGTGTTGAAAGGAAGAGTCTGATGAGCGGCGGTCAGTTTGTGCATGTCGTAAATTTCACCGTTGGCCGTGCGACGGCCGTGAAAATCATCACCGTACCAGGAAGCGATCCCGCTCTCAAACTCAACGTGTCTGAAGGGCCGCAACTCTGGTTTTTTAACCTGATGGACACAGGCCTGGAAAAAAATGCACATCAGGACCAGGGTGAATGAAAGCTTGCGGCCTTTTTGCGGCATGATTAGATTATATTAGAAAAAACCGCTTATTGCCAAGCCTTTTCATAATCCGGGAAATCTATTATAATTCAAGGACAGGAGACAAAATGGAATGTCATAAAGAAAAGAATATGACTTTATGCAACTGTACATACACGCCTTGCTCCCGCAAGGGGCATTGCTGTGACTGCCTGCATTACCATCGCCTTAACGGCGAATTGCCGGCCTGTTATTTTTCCACGGCCGCTGAGAAGACCTACGACCGTTCCATGAAGCGTTTTCTGCAGGATCGCGGTCGCAACCAGCATGTTATCGACTGAAAATCTTTCCGGGAGTGTAAGTACATGAACATCGACGATCTGTTAAAGATTTCCGTGGAAAGGGGGGCTTCCGACCTGCACCTGAAAGTCGGCAACAACCCGGTTCTTCGTATCAACGGTATTCTGAATCCGCTTTTCGAATTGAAAAGGCTGATGCCTGAAGATACCATCGCCATGGCTTTTTCCATAATGAATTCCGATCAGAAGGAAAGGTTCAAGAAAGAGCATGAAATAGACATGGCCTACAGTCTGCCCGGGCTGGGCCGTTTCCGCTGCAATGTTTTTTACCAGCGTGGCGCGGTCGGCATGGTTCTGCGTATCATCCCCACCAAGATTCACACTATAGCCGAACTCAACCTGCCAATGGTGCTGGAAAAAATCGCCGAGGAACGCCGGGGCATGGTCATAGTCACCGGAACCACCGGCAGCGGCAAATCGACCTCTCTGGCCGCCATGATCGATCACATCAACGTGCACCGGATAGAACACGTTGTTACCATTGAAGATCCCATTGAATACCTGCACCGCGATAAAAAATCGATCATCAACCAGCGGGAAGTCGGGGCGGACACCGACACCTTCGCCAAGGCCCTGCGCAGTGCGCTGCGCCAGGATCCAGACGTGATCCTGGTTGGTGAAATGCGCGACCTGGAAACCATCGAGACTTCATTACTGGCAGCCGAAACCGGTCACCTGGTTTTTTCCACCCTGCACACTCTGGACGCCCCGGAAACCATCAACCGGATTATTTCCATGTTCCCTCCCTATCACCAGAAGCAGATCCGCATCCAGCTGGCCTCGGTTTTGAAGGCGATTATATCAATGCGCCTGCTCCCCCGCCAGGACAGCGAGGGCCGGGTTCCCGCCGTGGAAATCCTCATCAACACTCCTTTTATCTCCGACTGTATCGTGGTGCCCGAAAAAACCAAGCTGATCCGCGAGACGATCGCCCAGGGCATTTCCCAGTACGGAATGCAGACCTTTGACCAATCGCTTTTCTCACTTTTCCAGAAAGGCATGATCAGCTTCGAAGAGGCCCTCAAATGGACATCCAACCCGGATGAATTCAAGCTGAAGAAGCTCGGCATTCAGAGCACCAAGGAAATGTCGCTGGAGGAAATGGAAAAGCGGATTTCCAGCATCGGCAGTGAAAAAAACACTCACAATGAACCGGGTCACCCGGCGGATCCAAACCTGCTCACTCTGGAATAAAAAAACATGACCCATAAAGAAATCCGATCTGAATTCTACCGATATTTCCAGCAACAGGATCACAAGAAGATACTTTCAGCTCCACTGGTTCCTTTCAACGACCCCAGCCTGCTTTTCACCAATGCGGGTATGAATCAGTTCAAGGACGTTTTCCTGCAAAGGGAAAGCAGAGAATACAAGCGGGCGGTCACCATCCAGAAGTGCCTGCGTGTTTCCGGAAAGCATAACGATTTCGATGAAGTAGGCAGAACGGATAGTCACCACACTTTTTTCGAGATGCTGGGCAATTTTTCCTTCGGCGACTATTTCAAGGAAAAGGCCATTGCCCTGGCCTGGGAATTCCTGACCGAGGTGCTCCAGATCCCACGGGAAAAACTGAGAGTCACGGTTTTCCGAGAAGACGACGAAGCGGCGGCCATCTGGCGGCAGGTCATAGGACTGGCCCCGGAAATGATCAGCAGGCGCGACGAAAGTGACAACTTCTGGCAGATGGGCGACACCGGCCCCTGCGGACCATGTTCCGAGATTTACTTCGACCGCGGCCTGGCTTTCGGTCCGGCTGAATTCAGTGAAGGCAACCGGCGTTTTGTGGAAATATGGAACCTGGTCTTCATGCAGTTCCAGAGAGAAGCAAACGGCGTACTCACTCCCCTGCCTGCCCCATCGATCGACACCGGCATGGGGATGGAACGTCTCTGCGCTTCAATACAGGGAGTCCCGGGCAATTACCAGACCGATCTGTTTCTGCCGCTTATAGAAGCGGCCGCTGATTCCCTGGCCTGCAACATAGACGCCCCGGAGGCCCTGGTTCCACTGCGGGTCATGGCCGACCATTGCCGGGCCCTGGTTTTCCTGATCGCAGATGGAATCCTCCCGGCCAATGACGGCCGCGGCTACGTGCTGCGCCGCCTGCTGCGCCGGGCGGTAAAGCATGGACTGCAGCTGAAGAACAGCCGCAGCCTGTTGGTTCCGATCTGCCGGAAAGTGATCAGCGAAATGTCCGAGTGGTATCCTGAACTCAGCAGTAACGAAGATTTCATCATCGAAGCCGTCGACCTGGAAGAAGACCGCTTCCATCACACCCTGGCCGGAGGCTTGAAATCATTCCTGCAACTGGTGGAAAAAACCGTTGCCTCCGACAGTGCTGTTCTTTCCGGAGCGGAAGTTTTCAGGCTGAGCGACACTTACGGTTTTCCCCTCGATTTCGCCCGTGACCTGGCCGTTGAAAGAGACCTGCAGATAGACATGGCCGGATTTGAAAGGGAACTCGAGGCCCAGAGACAGAGATCCAGGTCCGACCAGCAGGAAAAACGCCGCAGCCAGGTGATGGACATCGAGCCGGCCGTCGCCCCCACTGACTTCATCGGTTACGACCAACCTGAGGCCGAGGCGAAACTGCTGGCCATTTACCACGAAGGCGTTGAAACGACCAAACTGATCTCTCCGGGGGAAGCTATACTGGTTTTCAATCCCAGCCCTTTTTACGCCCAGGCCGGGGGGCAAATCGGAGACCGCGGAACCGGGTGGAGTGAAAACGGTTTTTTCGAAGTACTCGAAACCAGAAAGACTCCCGGCGGCATTCACCTGCACCTGGTCAAATTAACCCGGGGATACCTGGAAACCGGTTCCGGATTGCGGGTATCGATCGACCGCCGGCTGCGCCGGGCCACCGCCGCCCATCATACCGCCACCCACCTGCTGCACGCCGCCTTGAGGGAGGTGCTGGGACCGCACGTGAAGCAATCCGGATCATACGTGGGCCCAGACAAGCTGCGCTTTGATTTCACCCAGCTGCAGGCCCTGAAGCGCGAGGAAATAAACAAGATCGAACAACTGGTCAATGCCAAGATAAGGGAAAACCTGGTCATAAAAAGCAACTTGAGCGATTACGATGAAGCGGTCCGTTCCGGTGCCATCGCCATTTTCAACGACAAATACGGATCCCAGGTGCGGGTGGTGACCGCAGGTGATTTTTCAGCTGAGCTTTGCGGCGGCACCCATGCCGATCGCTCGGGAGAGCTTGGTCTTTTCACCATAGTCTCGGAAGCTTCGATAGCGTCCGGAATAAGGCGCATCGAAGCCCTGGCCGGTGAAGCCGCCTGGCTGCACTTGAGTTCCCAGGCCCGGATCAGCCAGGATTTGGCCTTACTGTTGCGGGTCAAACCATCCGACCTGCTGCAGCAGGTCAAAGTTCTGCAGGAAAAAGACCGCCAGCCGGTCGAGAATAAAACGAAAAAAGCCGATCTGAACAACCTGGCTTCGGATCTGGCCCGGAAAGCATTTTCGGTCGGAGAACTGAATGTATGCCTGGCGGTTATCGAAGGGCTTGAAGCCAAAGAACTGCGGGGACTGGCCGACCAGGTGCGCAACCAGGTCAAGGGACTGGTGATCCTGGCGCTGAACGGCACTGAAAAGTCCTCGCTGGCCTTGACCCTGGATCCGGCTTTGACAAAAAAATACGATGCCGTTAAAATTGCCCGGGAGCTGGTTGCCCCCCTGAACGGCAACGGCGGCGGCAGGCCGGATTTTGCCCAGGCCGGCGGCGACCTCATAAAAGACGAGGAAGCTTTCCGTGACCAGGTGATGAATGTGTTGAGGCGAATGACATGAAATCACGTGCTGTTCCGCTGCTCATATTCTGCCTGCTTGCCTCGCTGACCGGTGTAATTCAGCTCAATGCCGGTGATTCGCCTGAAAGTATCAGGCAGGCGGCGAATGCAGGCAGAAAGGGAACAGTCAGTTTCATTTCTTCTCCAAGGCGAAGTCCGGCGGTCATGAAGGTCCCGGCGCCCTATCTCAACCTCATCCGTCATTACAGCACAAAACACAACCTGCGTGAGGATCTGGTGATAGCGGTCATCCGGGCCGAATCCAGTTTCAATCCGAACGCCGTTTCCCACAAGGGGGCGGTCGGACTGATGCAGTTGATGCCGGTCACAGCAGCCCAGTACGGAGTAAGCGACCGCTTCAACGTAGATCAGAACCTGGACGCCGGAATCCGGCACCTCAAATACCTGTATGAAAGATACAACCAGGACATCACCCTGACCCTGGCCGCCTACAACGCCGGAGAAGAAGCGGTCAGGAAATACGGCGGTGTGCCGCCCTTCCGGGAAACCCGTGACTACATCAGGCGGATAAACGGATTTCTCGGGCTGAATGACAGCATTTCTTCGGGAAGTTCCCGAATTTACAAGTTCGTCACACCGGAAGGCCGAATCATGATAACCGACACCCTGCCCTCAAAACAGCACTCAGGATTTGAAGTGCTGGAATGATACCATTGCCCCGGCTCGGACCTGACCGAGTAAAACCATGGAAAAAGTTTTCGTCATAGTCAACCCGGCAGCCCGCAACGGCCACACGGGCCAGATCTGGCAGGGCATTCGCCAGGCATTGGCCGGTTGTTTCCACGAATTCAAGTTCGTTTTCACCGAGAAACCTTTCCAGGCCACCTCCATTGCCAGGGAACTGCTGAAACAGGGTTTTGACCTGATCATCGGAGTCGGCGGCGACGGCACGCTGAATGAAATCGCCAACGGTTTTTTCGGCCCTGACGCCGAACCGATAAACAGAGAAGCCGCCCTGGGCATTGTCCCATCAGGAACCGGTTCGGATTTCATCCGCTCTTTGCGGCTGCCCCGGGACTTTCTGAAATCGATCAGGCGGATCAAGGAGGCCCGGGCCAGCAGAATTGACGTAGGACAGATAACTTTTCCAGGGCGGGCTGAACCGACCCGCCGCTTTTTTATCAACGTCGCCGATTTCGGACTCGGGGCGGAAGTAATAAAAAGGATGAGCAAGGCCGGCCGCTCCCGCAGTCCTTTCAGTTACCTGGCCAACCTGCTGAAAACACTGAATCATTACAATTGTCCAGAACTCAGCCTGAAACTGGACCATGGCAGGGAAATCAGGGGCCGCTTCCTGCTGGGTGCAGCCGCCAACGGCCGGGTTTTCGGCGGCGGCATGATAATTGCGCCCGACGCCCTTCCCGATGACGGTCTGTTCGACCTGGTCCTGATCAGGGAAATGCCCGCCTGGCGGGTGATCACCCAGGCCGGAAAACTGTATCGGGGCACGCTGAACCGTCATCATCTGGTTGAGGTCCACCGGGTTTCTTCGTTTTCCGTGGAATCCGCGAACCCGGTCAGTACTGAATTCGACGGCGAAACCGGACCTGATTTGCCGGCCGAATTCCTGATCAGGCCGGGAGCCATCAAAATTCGTTTTTAATGAAAAAACAAATTAAATACCTGGTTTATTTTATTTTGCCGTTTTTTTTGGCTTGCGCCGGCCATGAAAGCCCTGCTCCCCTGCCCATGGATGATATCAGCCTCAGGGTCCTGGAAGAACAGCAGTTTGTTTCAACCGTTCCTTACCGCGGCTCGACTTTTTTCGACATGCAGATATCTGAACTCCTTTTCGAAACCCTGATCGGCATGGATCACCTCGGCGTTCCATACCCTTCCCTGGCCGAAAAATGGCATATTTCCAGCGACCGCAAGACCTATTCATTTCAAATCCGCTCCGGGATCAAGTTCCACAACGGTATGCCGCTGACGGTCCATGACGTGGTATTCACCCTGGAAAAAGTAGTCCAGGCCAAGGCCGCTCAATTCCCGGAATTGAATTTCATCAGCGGAGTCGCTGATTTCCTGGCCCGCAGTAAAAGCAAGATCCGCGGACTGCGTATAATCGACGATCACAACCTTGAAGTAATCCTTGACCAGGAGTTCCCGGCCATACTCGAACTTTTTTCCGCCTATTTCACCTCCATCGTGCCCAGGCAACTGGCCGGCATGAGTGAAGCTGAGTTCAGTTCCTGCCCGATCGGCAGCGGCCCTTTCAAATTCATTGATCTGGCCCCCCGCTCAGAGGCCGGCAAATCCTTCCAGGTCCTCAGCTTGAGCCGTCATGAACTGCCGCATCGCCGCCGGGGAACCGTCCGGAATATCGACATCTATTTCACCGGAGAGCCCCTGGACCTGCAGGCCAGGATGGATTTCGACATTTTCCAGCTTTACCGCTCGGAACTGGACACGATCGCGGCCGATCCCGACTGGAGATTGGCCAACAGCACTCCGAACATAATCAACTTTTTAATACTGAATCCCAAAAAGCACCGTTTTCTGCAAAACGTCCAAAACCGCCGCCTGATATACCGGGCCATAAACCGCGAACAACTGGTACGAGAGGTCTTCGCCAACCTGGCCAACCCGGCCCACATGCTCATCCCGATGACTGTCTTCGGTTTCAACCCCAATTACCGGATCGAAGCCGCTCCGATTCCGGAAAAACCTTTGAATGTAAGCCTGCCCCTGCTGACCGTGGCGTCCATGGGCCGCCAGCAGGTGGCGGAAAACCTCCGCCGGCAGTTGCTCCCTTACGGCATCAACCTGGAGATAAGAGTCTCAAACGATTTTGTCGATTACGTCAACCGGGAAATTTTTGCAACCGATGATCCATTCCTGATCGGAGCTCTGCCGGAATACCCCTCGGCCTACAGTTTTTTCATTCAGTTTGTCGAAAAAGAAGGTTTCATGAATTTCTTTCCCCGGGCCAGCCAGGAAATACGCAACCGCATCCATCTCCTGCCATTTCTTGATCCCAGGGAAACCATCGCCGCCATGCAGGCCATCAACGAACTCTTTGAATCCGAGGCTGTTTACGTGCCGCTTTACAGTCTGGGCTCGGCCTGGGCGTTCAACAAAAGGATCAAAACACTGCTCTTCAAGTACAACGCTATAATCGATTACTACGGACTGGAGGTCAGTCATGATTAAAGCTCTTGGCCTGATCCGCGATGCCTTGATCGCCAATCAACCCCTGATCCAGATAGTTTCGGCCGAGGAAAAACGGGTTGAAAGCTACCTGCGCAAACTGGCCCCGCAATCCGGCCGGGCCAATTTCCTGACCTGGGACCTGAGCCGGGGCTTGAGCGCCGGTGATGCTTCCCTGCCGGACAGCCGCGATCCGAACCAGGCCCTGCAGCAGGTCATCGCTTTCAGGGACCCGGCGTTTTTCGTTTTCAACGATCTCAACGCCCTGCTGTCAGACCCTGAACCGGTGCGCCGGCTGCGGGAATGCTACTCGGCCCTTAAAAGCACCAAGAAAACGCTGTTCCTGCTCTCTCCCGATCCCTTCCTGCCCGACAACCTGCGCAAGGAAGTTGAGACCATAGCCTTCGACCTGCCTGATTTTGAAGAACTCGAAGCTCTTTTTCACCGTTTTCTTGAATCGATGACCAAGGCCGGAATGAAAGTCCAGTTGAATGCGGAAGAAAAGCGTCATTTCGTGGTCGCGGTGCAGGGACTCACCCAGGACGAAGCCCACAAGGCTTTTCTCAAGGCTTTTCAGGGACAAAGCACCATTCATGCCGGCCTGGTGGACCGTATTCACCAGGAAAAGAAAAAACTGCTGGCCAGTGAAGGCGTGTTGGAATACTTCACCCATGCTTTTTCCATAGACGATCTCGGCGGGGTGGACAAACTCAAGGACTGGCTGAAAAAGAGGCAGAAGGCTTTCTCCCAGGAAGCGCGGGATTTCGGCCTGGACCGCCCCCGGGGGGTTCTGAACATGGGCATCAGCGGCTGCGGGAAAAGCCTTTCCGCCAAGGTTATCTCCTCGCTCTGGAAACTGCCGCTGTTCCGCATGGACATGAACCTGGTATACTCTGGCATTGCCGGCCCGCCCGAAGCGGTTTTTTCACGCTCGCTGAAAACCATGGACGCCCTGGCTCCGGCCATTCTCTGGATCGACGAAATTGAAAGCGGCATCAGCGACAAGCACAGTGACAGCGTTTCATCGCGTATTCTCGGGTTTTTCCTAACCTGGATGCAGGAACACACTTCGGACATTTTCATCGCGGCCACGGCTAACCGGATTGACCTGCTGCCGCCTGAACTTCTGCGCCGCGGGCGCTTCGACCAGATATTCTTCTTTGACCTGCCGTCCCGCCAGGAAAGGGAGGATATCTTCTGCATCCACCTGCAAAAACGCGGCAACAACCTGGATGATTTCAACCTGCCGCAACTGGCCCAGATCACCAAAGGCTGGACCGGGAGCGAAATAGAACAGGTCATCATATCAGGCATGTACGAGGCATTCAACGAAAACCGGAAACTAAGCGAAGACGATCTATTCGTAATCTTCGGCAATTCAGTCCCGCTGTCCACCACCATGGAGGAACAGATCAAGAAGATTCGCAGCTGGGCGCACAATCGCGCGGTCAGGGCTTCTTCGGACCGGGAATACTGAAATCGACTGAGAGCTGCGGCTCAGCCGCATTTGCGGTTGATCAGCGAGGCCTGGTAAGCTGCTCCGAAGCCGTTGTCGATATTGACAACGCTGACACCGCCCGAACAGGAATTGAGCATGGCCAGAAGCGCAGCCATGCCTTGAAGATTGGCGCCGTATCCGATGGAAGTGGGAACGGCGATAACCGGAGTGGAGGTAAGACCGGCCACCACCGAGGGCAAGGCTCCTTCCATGCCGGCCACCACAATCAGGGCGGTGTAATCGTTCAGCCTGGGAGCCAGGTCCAGGATACGGTCAAGACAAGCCACCCCGACATCGTATTGACGCTCGGCCAAATTGCCCAGATAGCGCGCAGAAACGAAAGCTTCCTCGGCAACCGGCTCATCGGACGCCCCGGCAGAGAGTACCAGGATTCGTCCGCGGGCCTTTAATTCTGGTTCGGTTATCCCGGTAACCATGGCCGCCTTGGGATGGAAAAACAGTTCCGGCACAACCTCGGTCATGGCGGTGAATTTTTCCTCGGAAATCCTGGTGAATATCATTTCCGCGCCCATTTCGCTCAATTTCAGGGCTATGGCCTGCAATTGCCGGAGACTCTTGTTCTGACCGAAAACTACCTCAGGCAAGCCGCGGCGCATTGATCTCTGAAAGTCCAGTTTTATATCAACATCATTGCTGTAGGGGAAATTCCCGATAAAATCAAGAAAGGCGTCTTTACCAATTGAACCGTCCAGCAATGCATCGATTTTTCGCTTTAATTGCTCTTTGATCATAAGTTCCTCCGGGCTTTTTTCAGGAAAAATAATTCAACGCCGCCACTTTTTCTGCC
Source organism: uncultured Clostridia bacterium (assembly GCA_964457225.1). Lineage (GTDB taxonomy): Bacteria > Acidobacteriota > Aminicenantia > UBA2199 > UBA2199 > CAYWEM01. Next base: position 41,916 of record CAYWEM010000002.1, on the reverse strand, counting down.
GGTGATAAAGGGGGTGAGGCCTGTAGGGGAAGCGGGCGTAATTGGGATCGACCCCGATGCTCGGGCTCAGGGAAATCCGGCCCAGCCCATCTTCTTCGGCCATGACCAGGTACGGTATTTCCCCGGGAGGAAATCCCATTATATGCGCGGTCATGGCATCAGCCAGAAAAGCATCCTCCGAGGCCACTGAAAAACCGTGGAAAACAGGACTTCCCTTGATCGGTCCCTTGCCTTCCATGCCGTATATGCCGTCAATCAAGGTCAGGGAAGGAGATATCAGCTTGGCCAGCTCGACAAAATTGCGATTGGTGCAGTGGATCAGGTCGAAGTATTTCTCGTTCTGAAAGTAATTGATCTTCTTCATTTCAGCGCTGCCTGCTCCGAACATGAAAACCCGCTGTTCAGCCTTGACGAAACCGATCAGGTTGGGTATGGAAAGGAAAACAGGCAGGATGTTGTGGGTTTTGGGCGGAATCAGGGAGATCAGGTAATCGCAGGGGAACTCGGCCAGGGAAATTTCCTGGTTTCCCCGCAGGGTTTTGACGGTAAGCATACGGTTATGGGGCAATTCATCGAGATTGGCCAGCTTGGCCCCCATCAGCTCGACTTCCTTGTAACGAAACTTGTAAAATATATCCCAGGTGGTCTTTCCGGAAAAGTAAGCTCCATCGGATCCTTCCACAACCGTGATGTCTTTGATCGCCAGGTTTTCCTGCAGGTATTGAATCAGGGCGGCCACGGTTTCGTAATGGGTGTTGGCGTATATTTCCCGCGATCCGGACAGATTGATTTTAATGGCCACCTTGTCACTGGATTTTAAGGATATATGCGGAGCGATGAGGTCCATTATGCGCCTGATAAAAGCGCTCTGCCTGGTTTCCTTGATCACGGCCACCGGCCTGGCCGGGGCAACGTTTTTCTTTTCTGCAGCGATATTTGTATCGGCCTGATTGTCCATTTTTGAATGCTTTATGATAGCACGATTGGGGGACAATTTAAAGGTTTACGGCCGCAACAACTCAAGTCTTGATCCTGTTGCCCGATCATTCAGTAGGGACGGACGATGAAACGCCACAGGAAAACGGCCCAACTCAGCATGAAGGCCAGGCGCCACAAAACCGGGTGCCTCGTTTTCACCAGGTGGTAAACCCAGGCAACAAGCAGTATCACGGTTTCCAGAAGCAGGAACAGGCTGAGCGCCTCGAGCGGATTCAGGGACTGGCTGAAATGGGGGCGCAAACCAGGGTGCATGAAAAAACCGAAAATGACAAGCAGGTGGGACACGTAAATGAAGAGAGATTCCGCGGCCACCGCGGAAATGAAATCACTTATTCTGCGGGTCGAGATCATTGACAGTACGGATGAAATAGAAAACAGTAACAGAATTCCGCCCAGCCTTGACGCGGTCATCACTCCGGCTGACCAGTTTTTTTCCGCCAGCAGAGGAAGTATCAGCAACAAGCCGCCCACTGTCGTGAACAGGAAAAAAGACCTGGTCATTTTTTCGTGAAACCAGGCGGCCGCGACTCCGCAGAAGAGAAATCCGGCCCAGGGAAAAAGGGGGAAATAGGAAAGTCCGGGGTTGAAATAAGCATCGACCAGGCGGTTCACCTCAATGCTTCCGATCCAGGGCCGGCCGATAAAGAAAAACAGGGCCAGGAGCGCCGAAACCGCCACCAGCAGGGTCTTGCCCCTGATCAGCCGGGCCAGCAACGTAAAAACGAGCAGGGATACGGCAATACATTGCAGTATGTTCACCTGGAAAAAGGAATCACCCTTTCCGGCCTGAAGGTAAGCCAATGATTTTTTCAGGGAAAAAAAGGGCAGGTGCAGCCAGTATCCGAGTACCAATAAAAAGAGTATTCGGCCCAGTCGCTTCAGGGCAACCCAGGAAAGCAATGAAGTCTGATCGTGGCGGCGGAAATGAGCCAGGTAGGCGACAAATCCCGCCATGAACAGAAAAGCCGGGGCGACCCAGCCATGAACGAGCTCATGGTAAAAGAACCATTTCGCCTGCTTGAACCCGGGATCAAGGTAAGCCCGGAACAAATGCCCCTGCACCATCAGGAAGAGCACCAGGAACTTGCAGAAATCGACTGCTGTTATGCGCCCGGCCGGAGCTTGGTTCATGTTTTCTCCTCTTTGTTTTTGCGAAACAATCCTTTATCTGGGCCGGCGAAAACCAGTTCTCCGGTTCGCCGGCCCAGGTAATCGCCCACTACGTCACATTTAACCATGAAGGCAAAATACACCCGGCCGTCAGCCTCTTCCTCCATGGTTTCGAAGTTACCCTGCCCCTTGGCCAGAATCAGGCCTGATTCCCGATAAGACCGGCGAAAAACCGAAGTGGTACCGGAGAATTCAATGCCGGCCAGGTTCGAGCCGCTTTCAATTATCCGGGCATGTTCACCGAGACCGGCCTGGACGGCTTCGGTCAGAGTAACGTCATTGGCCACCGGTTGAGACCTGACCGCTACGATGACTTCAATTTCCGGGTTGAATTTTTTTATCTCTTCTATGAAAAGTGCATCGAAAACAGCCTCTCCGGCATTGTCCGCAATGTAAAGCAGTTTACGCGAACCGGCCAGCAGCCGACGAAATCGTTTATAGGCAAACGGCGCCCGCCACCTGCGCAAGGCACCCTGAAAAACGTCTTCCCTGGAAAACTCCCTGGCGGCCCCCAGATCTATGGCATTTCCAAGTAAGGCCAGCTGCAGGGCCTTGGCCAGGGGATCCTTGTCCTGTCTCAGCAGGGAGCGGAACCATTCCAGGTGCTGTAAAACCATTTGATTCTGGGCTGTTTTTATTTCCCTGAATGGATCGACACCGGGTCTGAATCTCGCGATCGGAGCGAAAAGCCGGCGGGCCATCCGGGGAGCACTGTGCCTGATGTCGGCCGGATCAAGCCGGGCGAATGCCGTTAGAGCACGGCGTAAAAGAAAAGAGGATTCTCGCGGGGAAAGATTGAGCTCTGCGGCTGAGCGCAGGATCTGGCTGAGAATACAAGGCATACAGCGCGGATTCATTTTCATCCCGCGGCACCTGCGGGACGGGCCTTATCAATGACTGGAAAAGCGCCCGGTATTCTTGCTCTTGTCATCAGCAGATTTTATTCCAGGGAAGGCCTGAATGCAAATCATGCCAAAGGCCCGATAAAGACAGACATCCGGTCATTAATCAATTTAACTCATTGATTTTATTTTATTATAGGCGCTTATGGCATTTGATAACTGTGCAAATCAAGTCAATGCTTGTTGGCTGTGCATCCTAAATCCCCAAGGGGGAGATTTCCACAGAAACTTGGTGGAGGGTTGCCGAAGGGATCTGGTTTTTTTTTAGTTTTCGATTCAGACTAAAAAAAAAAGCCCGGGCCGTTTTCAGTATAAGGCCCGGGCGGAATTGATTTTAATTCGATCTGAGCGCTTAAGCTTCTTCTTCGTTTAATATGGAACCAAAATCTACCATTTCAAGGTTCTTGATGTCCGATGATTTGATTCCGTATTTGCGCATCTTTTCATGAAGCGTGGTAGGTTTAATACGCAGAATTGCGGCCGCAGCCTTCTGGTTGCCCTGGGTTGCGGTCAGCATGTCGACCAGAATGTACTTTTCCAGGTTGTCCATGAAATTCTTCAGGGGCATGCCTTTTTTTGTGAAACAGAGCTTGAAGTAAGCGTTGGCGATTTTCTGCTGAGCCTTGTCGATGTTCTGCAACTGCACTTCAGGATCAATGTGACGGCCGCCCGGCTTCCTGATCAGGAAGCGATTCAGGTAATTCCCCGGAGTGAAATCCCAATAGGTTTCTCTTTTTTTCTTCATAAGCACCTCCTCTTCTTTTGAAAAACAGTTTACCAAATTTCTCTTCTTCTCATGTAAAGCAATTATAATTGATTACAACTGATATTTCAACACTTTGCTGTAATATAACAACAATTTTTCGAAATGAAACAACTGATTGTTATCCAACCCATGCAGGCTTTTTAAAGAGATAAATTCGCCAATATCGATAAAACGGGTTCAATTTGCAAAAAAACGATTTACGGCGTTTTTCTGGAACTGCCTTGAGCGCTGAGTTTCCTGCCCAGCCGGTACAGGAAATAATAAGCCAGGGGCAGGACCAGCATTATCAAGACGGCTGAAACGCTTAATCCCCCGACTATGCAAAGGGCGAGTGAAGACCAGATATCTGCCGTCCCGGCTTTGCGGAAGATCACCAGGGGCAGCATGCCCATGACCGTGGTGGACGTTGTCATTAAAATAGGCCTGATCCTTTCCCTGACGCCAAGGCTCAGAGCGGTGAACAGATCGTCCCCCTCGGCCAGGTGGCGATTGAGGTTGTCGATCAGCAGAATGGCGTTGTTGACCACGATGCCGCTCAGCAGAATCACCCCGATGTAAGCAGAAGAATCAAAGGCGGTGCCGCTGAAAATAAAGGCCCAGGCCACTCCTATCAGGCCCAGGGGGATGGATATCATTATCAGCAGAGGTTGAACGATGCTTTCATAGAGCATGCCCAGAAACAGGTAGACCAGTAAAAGAGCCAGGGCTATGGCCAGGTGTAATTGTGTTTTCTCCTGGACGGTCATCATGAAACGTCGCTCTTCCTGGCCGAAAGTAAAACCGGGCGGAACGGTCAGATTGTCGTACACGGCATTGAAAAAACGTTCTCCGGCCCTGGGGGAACCCGCATAGTCCCAGCGAACCGCGGCGATGAATTCCTGGTTTTCCCTGGCGATCCCGCTTTTCATCTGAACTTCCTCTACCGAAGCCAGGTCCTGCAGGCGGAAGGGAATTCCCTGGGGAGTTTTTAAACTGGTTTCCATGATTTCCGGTAAATCCAGATCTTCGATGTCCTCGGCCTTGATTTCAACGTACATGTCCCTTTCCTGCAGTCGCATTCTGTTGCTTCTGTTTCTCTGGGGCAGAAGAGAATGAAGCAGGGGCACCAGGGTGTCGGTCTGCAGGTTGTATTTCTTCATTTTCTCCTGGTCGGGCCGCAGGGCAAAGTATTTTTCATTGGACGAAAAGAAAAAATCAGGGTCAGTGTCGATTTCCACCTGCAATACCCTGCGGTTGCCCTTCAGGTAAGTGACGAAATCATTCAGGTAATCCCGCATTTTCTCGTAATTGAAGGCCTTGAATCTGATGGAATAGGGATAAAAGGAACGGTCACCCAGAAATGAAACGTAATAATTGTCTTCCCGGCCGAAGCCGGTAACCCAGGCCCCTATCCCCGCCAGGTTGGTGGCGATGGAGATCAATTCCTGTTTCATGGCATAGGGATGGTGGGAATACTCGATTTCCGGCGGAAAGGTGATGCTGAGCATGGCTCTTTCAGAAAAAATCCTTGACTGTACTGTCTTGGGCACCGGGCGAGCCATGACCTGTTGCTCGAATAACATGATCGTTTTCCTGGCTTCCTCGAAATCAAAACCGCGGGGAAACTGGAGACCGACTCGCAGTTCCTGGCGGTCTTCCCAGGCAAAAAACCGCCCGAAAGACACCTTGTCATCGAATTCCAGCCAGGTAAACCAGGAAAAGAGAAAAAGCGGTACCAGCAACAGCAGAGGGTAACGGCACAGGAAGGAGAAAAATCGTCCGCTGCGGCCCGCAGTTTGCTTTTCGGTCTTTCTGACACGCAGCGGCAGCCGGGAACTCAGCGAGGGAATCAGGGTAAAAGCCACCAGCACCGATGAAAGCAGGGCCACGGTTATCACGTAAGCCAGCGGCAGGTAATAGAGCCTCAGGCGTCCCTGGAAATAGGCGAAGGAAAAGAAAACCACGATAGTGGTCAGGGTTGAGGTCAGCACCGGCAGAAACACCCTGGCCGCCCCCTGCACGGCCGCCTCCCTTTCTCCGCAACCCTGCTCCCTCATTCTGAGCACACTGTCAAATACCACCACTGCATTGTCGACGAAAAGACCGAACCCCAGCGCCAGCCCGGATAAGGTCAGGATGTTGAGCGGCAGTCCGGTCAGATAAACAACGGTAAATGTGAAAAAAACAGAAAAAAACACCGAAGAGAATACTATCAGCGTTGATCTTAAATCGTTGATGATCAGGACCAGAATGACAAAAATGATTATCAGGATGAAAACGGCCAGGTAAACCAGCCGGCGGATTTTTTCAGCCAGGTCCCGGCTCTCGTCATGGGCGATCACGAATTCAATTTTACCGCCCAGTCGATCCGCTATCTGAGCCAGTTTTTCCTTGATCAGCCTGGCAAATGCCATCGAGCCGGTATCCTTCTCCTTGTAAACATCCAAATTGATGATCGGGTTGCCCTGGAAGCGCACCTCATTACGCAATTCCTCAAAACCATAAGTCACCTGGGCCAGGTCATCCAGGCGCAGGTTTTTATTGCCGATCCGGGTCAGGATTATCGAGCTGACGTCAGAGAGGTCTTCCGGTGCGGCTGAAAGGACCAGCAGTAATTCACGGCCCTGGTCCCGCAGAGAAATCGAATTGACGGTGAAAAAGTTTTCATTGAGCCGGCTCCTGATCAGGCTCATGGGCAATCCCAGCTGCCGCATGCGGTCCAGGTCGACGGTGATCTTTATTTCCGGCGGCACTCCGCCCAACAGGTCCACGCTTTCCACCCCGGGCTGTGAGCGTAAATACGGCAATACATCCCGTTCAACCTGGTTGCGCAGGGCGAAAACAGACTGATCCCCGTAAACGCCGATTGAAAGAAATGCTTTCTTGCGGAATTCTTCGGGCACGTGGGACTGAATCCTGGGCAGTTGCACCTGCGGCGGTAATTCCTTCTGCAGGCGGTTAAGCCTTTCCCGCATGGCCACCAGGGTGAAGTCCATTTCCGTGTTTTGCCGGAATTCGATATCCAGTGAGGCGGTATTCTCCCTGGCCCTGCTCTTGATGGCCTGCACTCCCTTCATCACGCTAAGCGCTTCTTCGACCGGCATGACGATTTTCTGCAGGATCATGTCCGGGGAAGCTCCGCTCCAGGAATAGGATATGTTTATTGAAGGCAGGCTTTCATCAGGTACCATTTCAATGGGCAGGTTCCGAAAAGAATAAAAGCCCAGCAGAAGAACTATCAGAAAAACAACCGATACCAGCACCGGCCGGGCGACTATCCTGGAGATCACTCAGACCTCCGGCTTTCAAGGAATTCGTATAAAACCGGAATCAGCAGCAGGGACATGACCGTGGTAAAGACCAGGCCGCCGATGATCACCAGGGCCAGCGGCCTTTGCAGTTCCGATCCCGGGCTGCTTTTCAGGGCCATCGGCAGCAGGCCGCAAATGGTGGTCATTGAAGTCATCAGGATCGGCCGCAATCTCACCCTTGAAGTTTCAATCACCGCGGCTCTCAGGGGCATTTTTTCCTGCCTGATCAGTTGATTGCAGTAAGAAACCTTGACAATGGCGTCATTCACTCCTATTCCCACCATGACCATCAGCCCGATACCGGAGATGATGTTCAGGGAAGAACCGGTCAGGAAAAGCAGCAGGAAGCCTCCCACCATGCCCATGGGTACGGTCAGCATGATGATGAAAGGATGCATGAGGCTCTCAAACTGGGCGGCCATGACCATGTAAACCAGTAGGATTGAAAGCAGGATGGCCTGCTGCATATGGGAAAAAGCCCTGCGCCGTTCTTCCTCCTCACCGGAAAAAACGACTCTGGTCCCGACCGGAAGCTGTAATTCCTCCAGGGCGGCTGAGCTTCGTTCAATGACCGCCGGGAGGTCCCGGGCCGGCACATTGGCCGAGATCAGAAAATAGCGTCCCTGCGATTCCCTGGCTATCTCGGCGATGGAAGGCATTTCCTGCAGTTCCACCAGGTCGCGCAGGTACAGGCTCCGGCCGGCGACGTTCACCGGCAGATCAAGCAGTTCCTGCAATTCACGTTCATCCGACTGAGGCACCCGCACAAAAATATCCAGGCTTCTCTGCACCCGCTGCAGAGTGCCGGCTTTTTCCCCCCGGACCGCCTGGTTTATGTAATAAGCCAGCATACGTTTCGACACGTTCAATCCTGCCAGCACGGACTCCCGGAAGCGCAGCTGGAAAACCGGTTTACCCGATCCGCTGTTGGCTTTCAGGTCATCCATGTTTGTGCTCAGTCGCAAAACTTCAAGGATTTCGGTGACAGCCCGCCGGCCCTCGCCCAGGGATTCATAGAACACCTTGAGCTGGAAATTGTCCACACCGCCGCCCAGGTATTGTGACAAGGTGTTTTTTTCCCGGAATACGGAATACGATTCAAGCTCTGACTGCTCCAGCAGGGCTCGGGCCGCGTCCATGACCTGGTCGCGATCATGACTGTGTCGGCAGGTCACGATGAAACGCATCCGGTTGATTGAAAAACCTTCCTCATCGGCAGCCAATTTGAAGGCCGCCCCTACCTCGGCAAAGACCTGGCGCACTCCCGGCAGGGCTGACAACTTGTTCTCAATTACTGCGGCAATGCGGTCGGTCTCGGTGAAACCGTAAGCCGGGGAAGAATGAGCTTCTATCTCGAATTTGGCTGTCTGGGGGACAGGCAAAAGTTCCTTTTTCAAACCGCTGTACAAGCCGAATGCGGCAATCAGCAGGGCCAGCACCAGGTAAACGGCCCTTCTTTTCCGGTTGAGGAAACCTTCCAGTATCCGGTGATACAGCAGGTCAAAAGCATCGTAAAACCTGTTGAAGAGGTAAAAAACGGGCTTGAAAACCAGGCGGATCGGCACTGAAACCAGGCGCACCAGGAATGCCAGCAACAGTTTCAGGCCCAGGGCGATTTTTTCGATCGACCAGCCGAGCAGCCGGAATGGAGCCGTTAACAGCCAGTTCAAAGCCAGTATTGGATAGCTCAGCGGATGTCTGCGGGACTTTTTTTCAGCCTCGAAGTTCTCAGCGGCAAGCGGCCGGAGTGATTCCCGAAAAACCGCCATGGCCGGCAAGAGGCTTAAAGCCACGAAAAGTGAGGCCAGCAGTGAAAAGGAAACGGTCAGGGCCTGGTCGCGGAAAAGACGGCCGGTCACACCGTAAAGATAGATAACCGGGAGAAAAATGGAAATCGTGGTCAGAGTGGATGCGGTTATCGCGCCCGCCACGTCACGGCTGCCGGTTATAACCGCCTCCAGGGTGCTCTTACCCAGTTGACGATGCCGGTGAATGGATTCCAGCACCACGATGGAATTGTCGACAAACATGCCCAGGCCCAGCACCAGTCCGCCGAGGGACATTATGTTCACATTCACCCCGGCAAAGAACATGAGCACGAAAGTTCCGATGACCGCGATTGGAATGACCGTAGAAATGAAAAGAGGGTCACGCAGGTTCTGCAGAAAGAGCAGCAGAACAAAAAAAGCCAGAATACTTCCCAAATAGAGCGATGATTGCAGAGAACCGATGGCCGAGTTTATCATTTCCGCTTCCTGGCGTACCAGGGTGACGGAAATGACCGGGAATTCCTGCAGCAGGTCGGAAAAAACCTTTTCCACAGCCTTGGTTGCGGCCACGGTATTTCCGCCCGGCACTCCATAAACCATGAGACCGATCACCGGGCGTCCGTCCAGGCGGATATCACCCTGCCGGATCTTGTTCTTGAAAAAAGCCCGGCCGACATCGCCGACTTGAACCTGGCGACCTGGAAACCAGCTGAGGGTAAGCTTTTCAATCTGTTCCGGGCCAGCCACTTCTCCCTCGATTTTCAAGGTGAACAGAAGGTTGTCTTTCCGGATATGCCCCCCGCTGACTGAAACGTTGTTTCTCCTGATTGCTTCAACCACGTCGCTGATGGTTATGCCGAGGTTCTTGATTTTTTCCGGATCTATTTCCACCGATATTTCTTCTTCGTCACCTCCGGCGGTTTCCACGGCGGCCACGCCCTCAAGCTGTTCAAGACGAGGCTTGATGACCAGATCAGCCATTTCCCGAAGATCCTTGCGGGTCATGTCACGGCCCTCGATGACGGAAATGATGATCGGAGCCGAGCCGGGATCCCATTCCAGGATGATCGGATGCCCGCAATCCTCGGGAAGGAATCTTCTCGTTTCCTCGACTTTTTCCTTGGTATGCAGCAGGGCGAAATCCATGTGAGTGCCCCAGTGGAATTCCAGGGTCACCAGGGAGAGGCCTTCTCGGGAAATGGAATTCACCCGCCTGATTCCTGAAACCGAAGACACCGCTGCTTCAAGCGGAGTGGTGACAAAGCTTTCCACTTCTTCAGGCCCGGCCCCGACGTATTCGGTCAAAACCGAGAGCTTGGGATAACTCAAATCAGGCAGCAGGTTCACCGCCAGCTGCCTTAGAGAAATCGCTCCAAGCAACAGTACTCCCAGGTAAAACATGAAAGTACCGATCGGTCTTCTGACGCAAACTGAAGTGAGGCTCATTTCACCACCTGGACTCTGGCCTGGTGACCCAGGGTCAGATGACCTTCGACTATAACCTGGTCACCGGCGGCCAGTTCACCTCCGATTATGGCGAATTCCTCCTCGTTTCTTTCTCCCAGTTCCACGTAGACCCAGAAAGCGGTTTCATCCCTGACCACGAAGACCAGAGGACGTTCCTGGCGATGGATCACGGCATTCCTGGGAACCTTGAGCACATCCCGCAGGACCTGGTATTCCACGTCCATTTCAGCGTGCATACCAGGGAAAAACCTGCTTTCCGGGTTGTCGAAATCGACATAAACGGTGACCGTTTTTTTATCGGCATCGACTTCCGGCGCCAGGGCGGTAATACTGCCGTACACGTAATCCCCCGGGAAGGCGTCAAAACCGATGCGGACCTTGACTCCGGGCCCCAGCCTGCTTATTTCACTTTCCAGGGCATAGCCCCTGACAAACAGTTTTCTCAGGTTGACCAGAGAAAGAACTTCCTGCCCGGCACTCACCTGCTCGCCGCGGCTCAGGCGCAGGTTGGCCACGGTAGCATGAAAAGGACTGCGGATCCTGGTCCGTTCCAGGTTCCATTCGGCTTTCTTCTCATTTATAACCGCATCGGTCAGCCCGATCTCGGCCTTGCGGATCTCTTCGCGCAGTTCACCGCTGTAAACCAGGGAGGCCTCGTAATCATGCTTGGCTTTTTCCAGATCAGCGGCACTGCTTCTCCCCAGGCGGAACGATTCCAGCGCGGCCAGGTAGCTGTTCTTTTTTTCTTCCATCACTACTTTCTTTTCCGGCTCGATCTCTTCCTGGCGGTAAAGGCTGTCGTTCTCGGTGACCAGGAACTTGCCCAGGTTTTTCAGCCGGTTGGCCCGTGCGGATTCAAGCTCAATTCGTTTTTCACGATCATTCAGAATGACGATTTCCTGACCGGCTTTCACCTGGTCGCCCACCCGGCAATGGATTTCCTCGATATAACCTGAAACTTCGGCTTTTAAAACAGATTTTTCATGGCTGTCGGCGACACCTGATATGCGCATCCGCAAGGGAAGCTCACCACGCTCAACCACTACTGTTTTTACCGGGAGCCGTATTTCCCGGCCGGCATCCCCGGTGTCTTCCGTTTTGCTTATTATCTCCGCTTCCGGCTTTTCTTTTTCGACGGTGAAAAGGTAGACAAAAAAGGCCGTCACTGCCGCCAAAAACAAGATTCCCAGTATCCATCTCCAGATTTTATTCATGCCAACCTCCCTTTTCAACAAGAGTCGCGGAAAATACCGAAAAGCCGATTATACAATTTAATGTCTTATCATGACAAGACATTGTATAAACAATATTTATTTTTTTAATCATGTCAACGGAAAAGCCCGAGTTGATGAATTCATTTACGAAGTGAAATACGTTTCAGTATAAAAAAGGTTTTTCCCGAAAGCAGGATAAGCAGGGGGCTGAATGGAATCAGCCTGAATAGTCCGCGCCGGCCTGGTTTGACTTTTCAAGTTCCAGGAGAAAAGACATGGCCCGGCGCAGATGGGGAATAACTATTGATCCGCCGACGATCAGGCCCACGCTGAAAACTTCCAGCAATTCCTCCCGCTTCACCCCGGCCCGCACCGCCTGCATGATGTGATAGGAAATGCAGTCATCACAACGTAAAACCAGTGAAGCCGCCAGGCCGAGCATTTCCTTGGTTTTGACATCCAGGGCTCCCGCCTGGTAACACCTTTCATCCAGAGCGAAAAAGCGTTTCAGCTCAAGATTGGAATTCTGCAGGAGTTCTTCATTCATTTTTTCACGAAAGGCGATAAAATCATCAACCTGGCCCATTTTTCCTCCAAGGGGGAATCCGGATTAAAAGTATCCGGGAATGATCATTTTAGCAAAAAAACTCTGGACAAAAAACCATCCCTGGTGTATTAGTTTTCCATGTCAAGGAGAGAACAAACATGAACAAATACCTGGTCGTGGGAGCCGGCATGCAGGGCGTGGCCATAGCTTACGACCTGCTGACATTCCACCGGCAAGCCGAAGTGGTCCTGGCTGACAGTGATGCCGCCTGCCTGGCTGGAGCCGCCGATTTTCTGGCGAAAAACCTTGACGTCGAATGCCGGCGCCTGGTTCTTGACGCCGGTGACGCCCCGGCCCGGCTGAAACAGGTTTTTTCCTCGTTCAGCACCGTAATAAGCGCAGTTCCTTATTTTTTCAACCCGGGACTGACCGAGGCGGCCGTGGCCGCAGGCTGTCACATGGTCGACCTGGGCGGCAACACTCAAGTGGTCCTCAGCCAGCACCAGTTCCACGAACAGGCCAGGGCGGCCGGGGTGACCATTGTACCCGATTGCGGGTTGATGCCCGGCATGGGCAACAACCTGGCGGCCATGGCCATAGCCGAGGAGGAAGGAAACGATCTGGTGGTTGAAATCTATTGCGGCGGCCTGCCGGTCAACCCGGACGGCCCCTTGAACTACAAGGTGGTTTTCAGCGCCCTGGGCCTTTTAAACGAATACTCGGGCCTGGCCCACGTAATACGCAACCACGAAGTCCAGGAAGTGCCCACCCTGGAAGAAATTGAATCGGTCCACATTCCCGGTCTGGGCCTGCTGGAGGCCTTTACCACTTCAGGGGGCAGTTCGACCGCGCCCCTGACCCTGCGCAAAAGAGTTCGTGATTACACCTATAAAACCCTGCGTTATCCGGGTCATTGCGCGGCTATCAAACTGCTCCGTGATCTGGGTTTGCTGGATAAAAAACCGATCACCGTTGCCGGTCGGCAATTGATTCCGGCTGAAATCATGGCCCATTTGCTGCAGGAAAAACTGGCCTATCCGGATGAGAAAGACCTGGTTGTACTGCTGGTCAGGGTCAGGAATGACGGTAAAACAAGGGAAATAACCCTGATCGACCGCGGCGATCAGTCCGGCCTGGGCGCCATGCAGCGCAGCACCGGTTTCCCGGCCGCCATCGTAGCCGCCATGATATCGGCTCCGGAAGTTCCCCGGGGAGTGCTTTACCAGGAAATCGACCTGGACAACAACGCTTTTTACAGTGAGTTGTGCCGCCGTTCATTTCTCATTACCGACCAAATCAAAGTCAATTCCTGAGAAATCCAAAAAGCGGCCGCCGGCTTTATTTTTTTTTCAGGCCGAACCAACCCCTTGATTTTTCCTCCCGGCCCAGCAAACCTGATTCATCAATGTAACGGACCAGTTCTTCGTGAAATCCGGCGGCCTGCAGTGATTTTTTTCGTTCTTCGATGCTCTTGTCAGGCATGGAGTCTAAAAGTGTCTGCAAACGATCCTGGTCCCGCTGGAAAAGTCGCTCGAGAACGTTTTTCCGGGTTTCAGCAGCCTGGGAAAGAGTGCTGTTGACAAAGGCTATCTTGCGGGTGATGTTTCGTTGATCCAGTTCGCTCATGTTCTTTTCCTGCCGGCCCCGGCTGAGACGCTGCTGTAATTCCTGTCGATCCCGGAATCCACGCTTGTAGATCTGGAGTACCTGTTCCAGCGCGGCCTCCAGGTCACCTATTTTCAGCAGCAGTTTTACAATTAGATTGACCAGGGCCAGCCCCTGCTCAATGCTCTGGTCGGTGTCCTCATAGCTGAAGCTGTAGGAAAAGGCTTCCACCGCGTGGCGGACGCAGGTTCTTTCATCAAGCGCAACCTGAGGCCACCAGCGTTTCAAGCCGTCGAACACGCGTATATCTCCGACCTGAGTGTTTTCTCCGCTTCCAGGATTGATACCGTGAGAATCACCGCCTGAAACGTTATGGTGCAGAAGTTCCAGCAGAGTCTGCAATTCACGGGCCTTGTCGATGACGGCCGAGATCATATCCGCCCTGGAATCATCCTCCGCTCCCTGGGAGCGGTCTGTTTCCGGCCCGTTTTCAATCATGAGCCCCCTCAGATCTGACAATCTGAGCATCAGGGCGTTCAATTCTCCCTGAACAGACTCAATTTCCTGAAAAACCTTGTCCTGCCGTGTTGTGGAACTCCCAGCCCCGCTGACTTCCCGGGTATTTCGGGGCTCCATTTCCTGGAAAAGCCAGGACAATCGCAGGAAAAGGCGCCCCAGTTTCTGATGGTCGATTTTTTCTTTTTCCCCGGGCAGAAGAGTACAGAAAATCGCCGCCAGGTGCAGGGCGATGGCTCCCCGCCAATCCAGCTCGGCTGAAGCAGCAGAAAAAACACGTAATTCCTGTAAAACCTGTTTTTTAATTTCCGGAAGCTGAGCCAAAGCCTGGTGAACCGCCCGGGCTTTCAAAGTATGGGAAGGCTGTTCAAAATTTTCCTGAAGATCGGCCAGGAGGCATTGGGGGCACTGGCAGACGGCGTAATGATGGGGCAGTACATCGGTCTTGACCCCCTGGGCCCAGGTATACCCGGTTACCCGGCGATCGCTGTCCCTGCCTGAAGCGGCGTACAGCCTGGGATTGGGAAAACGCAGGTTGAAAAAACCGCGGCATGATGGGCAACTGACTTTTTTTTCGGAAAATACTTCTCGGGCCATTCTGTCTCCTGAACATGATGATAAACACATCGGCACCCGGTGTCAATCCGGTTCAGTCTCGGCATCCTGGTTCATAGCCGTCCGCCTTTTTATGAACCCGGTTTTTTCCGCTCAACAAGCATCCTTAATCCGGCGAAACTACAGTGAGGAAAAACAATCCCGGTGGGCTTGACAAGTGTTTCTTTTTGTAGTAACGTTGCTGCCAGAAGTAACACATGAAAGTACAAATTGAAAAGCAAATCAGTGAAATCGCCGCGGTTTTGGCCCGTCTGGAAGACCCGGCTGATATCGAAGCTTTCTTGAAAGCTATCCTTACTCCGGCTGAACTCAGGGAAGTGGCCGGCCGCTGGCAGCTGGTTGAAATGCTGCACCGGGGAATCAGCCAGAGGAAAATCGCCGACTGCCTGGGCATGAGCCTGTGTAAAATCACCCGGGGGTCCCGCGAGTTGAAGAAACCTTCATCCATACTGAAAAGGATTTTTGATGAAAACCTGAAAAAAGACTGATTCGAACAGTTAAACTCACAAAAAAAGGAGAGCACATGAATCTGAAGGTATTGTTGCGCGAAGACGAAATGCCCCGCCAGTGGTACAACCTGGCCGCCGATTTGCGGGGCCCCCTGCTGCCGCCTCTGGGGCCCGGGGGAACTCCCCTGTCACCGCAGGATCTGGCTCCGGTTTTCCCCATGAACCTGATCGAACAGGAAGTCAGTTCCCAACGCTGGATCGACATTCCTGAAGGAATCCTGGACATCCTGTACCGCTGGCGTCCCACTCCCCTGCAGCGGGCATTGAGTCTCGAAAAATTCCTGAAAACCCCGGCCAGGATTTACTTCAAAAACGAAAGCGTATCCCCGGCCGGCAGCCACAAGCCGAATACAGCCGTGGCCCAGGCCTGGTACAACAGGGAATTCGGCATAAACAAGCTCAGCACCGAAACCGGAGCCGGGCAATGGGGCAGTGCCCTGGCCTTCGCCTGTTCAATTCTGGGCATGGAATGCCGGGTTTTCATGGTCCGCATCAGTTTCGACCA
The DNA here is from genome assembly GCA_964457225.1 of uncultured Clostridia bacterium. Classification (GTDB taxonomy): domain Bacteria; phylum Acidobacteriota; class Aminicenantia; order UBA2199; family UBA2199; genus CAYWEM01. Next base: position 26,042 of record CAYWEM010000002.1, on the reverse strand, counting down.
GAAGCCTTTCCGAAAACTGATGATGGAAACCTGGGGCGCGCAATGCCTGCCGAGCCCGAGCATGGAAACAGCGGTTGGTCGTTCTTTTCTGGCCCGTGACCCTGAAACTACGGGCAGTCTCGGCATCGCCATCAGTGAGGCCATTGAGGCTGCGGTCAGTGATTCAAGCGGATCCACCCGCTATGCCCTGGGCAGTGTCCTCAACCACGTCATGCTGCATCAAACCATAATAGGACTGGAAGCGAAAAAACAGCTGGCCAAAATAGATGAAAACAAGGTGGATACGGTAATCGCCTGCGTAGGCGGCGGCAGCAACTTCGCCGGCCTGGCTTTTCCCTTCGTCAATGACAAGATAAACGGGGCCGACCTGGAAATAATCCCGGTGGAGCCTGCCTCCTGTCCGACCTTGACCCGGGCTTCGTTCGGGTACGATCACGGTGATTCCGCCTGCCTGACTCCGCTCCTGGCCATGCATTCACTGGGCCACGATTTTATTCCCGCTCCAATCCATGCCGGAGGGTTGCGTTACCACGGCATGGCTCCGCTGGTCAGCCAGGCGGTACGGGAAGGACTGGTAAGTCCCAGGGCCGTCAACCAGCTTGAATGCTACCGGGCCGCGGTTTTGTTCGCCCGCTGCGAGGGACTTATCATTGCTCCGGAAACCAGCCACGCCGTGGCCGCGGTCATCCAGGAAGCTGAAAAAGCACGCCAGGAAGGCCGGGAGAAAGTAATACTGTTCAATCTCAGCGGGCACGGCCTGATGGATCTCAATGGATATGAAAAGTACTTTTCCGGCCAGCTCCAGGATCACGCTCCGGCTGAAGCGGAAATACTCCGTTCAAGCAGGGCCATGGCCGAGAGACAGCAGGGTTTCAACTCCAGCGAAAAGGGTTTTTAAGCATTTAACTTTTGCGTCAAAAGCAGGGGCTCCCGGTCATAAAGACAATGGCCGCCGGAGCCTTTGCCTTTTTCCGGTACTTGGGGCATAATGAATTCCCTGTTTTAAGCACTGAACGGAGGTTTTCATAAATGCCGCCCGGTATCGGTTTTGACAACGAAAAGTACCTTGCCGAACAAACCAGCGCTATCCTGGAAAGAGTAAAACTCTGTAACAACAAACTCTATCTCGAATTCGGCGGCAAGCTCCTGTTCGATTATCATGCCGCCCGGGTATTACCGGGATACGACCCGAACGTCAAGATGCGGCTTTTACAGAACCTCGCCGGGCAGATCGACATAATACTCTGCATTCATGCCGGAGACATAGAGAAGAAAAAAATCCGGGCCGATTTCGGCATCACTTATGACAGCGACGTGCTGAAAATGATCGACGAACTTGCGGAAAGAAATATCAGGCCGACCGCGGTAGTCATAACCCGCTACCAGGAACAGGATTCGGCCCGGATATTCCGCAACAAACTTGAAAGACGAGGGGTCCAGGTTTTCACCAGCAGTTTCACCAAGGGCTACCCGACTGATGTTGAAACCATTGTTTCCGAGAAAGGATATGGCGCCAATCCTTTCATTCCCACCGAAAAACCGATCGTGGCAGTGACCGGTCCCGGACCGGGCAGCGGCAAGTTGGCCACCTGCCTGAGCCAGCTTTACCACGAGCACAGGCGCGGGGTCAGCGCGGGTTTCGCCAAGTTCGAGACATTCCCGATCTGGAACCTTGAGCTTGACCATCCGGTCAACACGGCCTACGAAGCCGCAACCGCCGAACTGCGAGACTGCAACATGCTCGATCATTTCCACCTGGCTGCCCACAATATCAGGGCGGTCAACTACAACCGTGACATCGAGGCTTTCCCCCTGCTGCGCAGAATCCTGGAAAAAATCACCCGCGGCCCCATTCAATACCAGTCTCCTACGGACATGGGAGTCAACCAGGCAGCCTGCGGCATAATCGATGACCAGTCAGTCCGCAGGGCCGCGGGCCAGGAAATCATCCGCCGGTATTTCCGCTACAAGTGTGAATTCGCCATGGGATTCGTTGAAAAGGAAACGGTTGAACGGCTGGACCTGTTGATGAAAAACCTTGAGCTTAAACCTGAAGATCGTCCGGTGGTACCGGCGGCCCGGCTGGCCGCCGAGCAGGCCCGGGCCGGAGGCAAGGGGAACGAGGGCATATACTGTGGTGCCGCCCTGGAACTGCCGGAAGGACTCATTCTGAGCGGCAAGAATTCACCCCTTTTTCACGCCGCCTCCAGCCTGATTCTCAACGCCTTGAAACACCTGGCCCGGATTCCGGATGAAATCCATCTCCTGCCGCCCCTGATCATCGATTCTCTTTTCCACCTGAAAAAAGAAATACTGTGCGGCCGGGAAATATCACTGGACCTGAACGAAACCCTGACCGCCCTTGGGATTTCAGCACAGATGAACCCGCTGGCCCAGGCCGCCCTGGAAAAAGTCAAGGAATTGCGCAACTGCGAAGCACACCTGACTCACATGCCCACTCCCGGAGACGAGGCAGGCCTCCGTAAACTCGGCATCAATCTTACTTCAGATCCGGATTTCTCATCCAAATCGCTTTTTATCAATTGACCGGTTCGTTAAAAAACAAACCGAACCTGGCTTTACAGCCGAATCCGAAAATGCTATAATTTTTTTTAATGATTCTTCCTGCCGCCAATTGAAGCAGAATAGGAGAAAAATACAATGAAGATTTTGGTTATCAACAGCGGCAGTTCCTCGATCAAATTTCAGCTGATCAACACCTCAGACAGTCAATCACTGGGCAAGGGGCTTATAGAACGCATCGGCATCGCCGATTCCATTTTCACCTATGAGCCGGCCGGCCGCGAAAAAACCAAGGAAACCCTGGCTATTGCCGATCACCGCCAGGGTATCGGCATGGCCCTGCAACGCCTGACCGATCCCCGGCAGGGCGTCATCAAAGACCTCAAGGAAATTGAAGCCGTTGGTCATCGCATTGTTCACGGCGGTGAAAAAATCACCCAATCGGAAGAACTGACCCCGGAGATAATTTCTCTAATCGAGCAGTCAACCAAGCTGGCTCCATTGCACAACCCGGCCAATCTGATGGGTCTGGAAGCGGTCAAGGCAGTACTGCCCGACATTCCGCACGTTGGTGTTTTTGATACCGCCTTCCACGCATCCATGCCGGAGAAATCTTACATTTACGCCCTGCCCTATCAATACTATGAAAAACACAGCATACGCCGCTTCGGCTTTCACGGCACCTCGCACCAGTACGTATCCATGCGGGCCGCCCAGATACTGGGCAAGAACACGGATGATATCAACTGCATTACCTGCCACCTGGGCAACGGGGTTTCCCTGACCGCGGTCAAGGGCGGACGTTCGGTTGACACCACCCTGGGTTTCGGCACCATGTGCGGAGTCCCCATGGGTACCAGGGCCGGCGATCTCGATTCCGCCATCATCATTTTCCTGCAGGAAGAACTGGGTCTGAGCGCCCGCGAAGTGCATCACCTGATCTACCAGGAATCCGGGCTCAAGGGCGTAAGCGGTCTGACCAATGACATGCGCGACGTAGAAAAAGCCGCTGAAAACGGCCATAAAAGGGCACAACTCGCCCTGGAAATTTTCGCCCATCATGCCCGTAAATACATCGGCGCCCTGGCCACCCACATGGAAGGCCGTCTTGACGCCATTGTCTTCACCGCCGGAGTGGGAGAAAACGGCTGGGAAATGCGTTCCATGATCTGCCAGGGACTGGAGATAATCGGAGCCGAACTCGATGAAGAAAAAAACAAGGTCAGGGGAAAAGAAGCCGTTATTTCTAAAACCGGATCGAAAGTCGCCATCATGGCGATCCCGACCAATGAAGAACTGATGATTGCCCTGGATACGGAAGACGTGGTCAACCGGAAGAGCAACCGATAAGAATCAGCCCAGTTTTTTCCCGGCCAGGTCGATAAAAACCTGGATTTCCTGACTCAGGATCAGGGACAGTTTTTCCACCAGGTCGACAACCCGTTTACCGGATACTGTCTCACGACGATCGAATGAATGGAAGAGCACAGTTTCATCAGTTCGGAAATCAACCAGGCGCAATTCCATGCCAAGCCGGGCCAGGTTGGCCTGACGTCCCCGGTAGACTTCCTCAACGTACAAAACCCTGGTTTTCAGGATGTAATCAGGGTCTCCTTCCGCCAGGCTGTCCAGTACCCTGGTGAAGACATTGCCGGACTTGAAGCTTTCCAGTACAGTTTCCCTGATCATCTGGGTGGGCTTGCGAAACCAGAGATGGTAGAGATAGTGATTAACCTGAAAGGGCGAATCACGGTAAACTATGCGGTAATTATCGTAAAAGTCATCCATATCCACCTGGCCGACGATCAGGACTTTGCCGGGCAGAACCGTTTCCCGTGAAGTTTCGATCGCAACCCTGACCTGGTAGTACTGGCGGGCCGGCACCCTCAGACAGGCCGTGCCCGCCAGAAGCATCAGCAACAAGCAGGCGCCGCACAATTTACAGGCGAGTCTCATTTTTTCCTCCTGGTTTCTCGGCGCACCCTGATCAAGCTGGTCGGATCCTCGCTCATATCGCGACTCAGCCTGGACAGGTTTTCCATGGCTTCCCTCAGGCTTACCAAGGTGCGGCTTATTTCCTCCTGCTGTGATACAAACAGGTTGCCCATTTTCTTCATCGTGGCATCGGCTGTTTCCAGCACCTGGTTCATGCGTTGCAGGGTGATTCCCATTTCATCATCGGAAACTCTTTTCTCCAGGCCGGCCATCATGGCGTCAGCCCGGGCCAGCAGGCCCGGCAGGGGAACTATCTCCAATCCGCTTACCAACTGACCGGAAATCACTTTCATGGCGGCCGCCGTCTCCTGCAGGTCTACACTGGCCTCAGCCAGGCTGGAAAAAGTACTCTTTATGCTTTCAATCCTCTCGGACAAGGCCTGGTTGATCATGCTTGAACTGTCTTCCAGGTTGGCCAGGAACAAGGCTATCTTGTCGAGGTTTTCCGCCTGTAAAAGAGCATTCAGGTTCTGAACAGCCTCGTCGATATTGGCCACCACGTCTTCGGCCTGTTCGCTGATCCCACGGCCGGGTGGAATTTCACTGCCCTTCTTCAGCCTGGCTGCATCATTGCTTCCCCCGGAAAGCTCCACGTAACGTATGCCGGTTATGCCCAGGAACTGCAGTTTGGCCTCCATGTTTTCCTTCATCGGAAAGAGTTCGCGCACCCTGATTTTCACCAGCACCGCATCAAGGTCATCAGGATCAACCGTGATTTCCCTGACCTGGCCGATTTCCACGCCCTGGTACTTGACCGCTCCGCCCACGTTCAGGCCGTTGACCGAAATCCCCCGGAAACGGATCAGGTATTGATCTCCGGAATCTCGTACCATCGGGGCCAGGAAAATCCCCAGCACCACTATCATGATAATCATCGAAACCAGCAGGAATGCTCCCAGGCGGGTTTTTTGCTCAGTTGTGATCATTGTTTCCCTTCCCGGCCATGAATTTGCTCAGTTCCGGATGCCCGGAAGCGGTCATGGCCTCCCGCTCCCCCTGGAAAAGCAGAACTCCCTGGTGCAGAAAGACAACCCGGTCCGATATTCTTTGGATTGAAGCCAGTTCGTGGGTGACCACCACGAAAGTCACTCCCAGTTGATCCCGCAGAGACAGGATCAAGTCATCTATCCCGGCGGAGCTTATGGGGTCAAGGCCGGCTGTAGGTTCGTCGCAGAAAATGATCTGCGGGTCCATGATCAGGGCCCGGGCCAGGCCGACCCGCTTGCGCATGCCGCCAGACAGGGCGCCGGGAAAAACGCTTTCAACACCAGGCAGACCGACCTGGGCCAGGCGCGCTGCCACCATCTCTTCGACCAGCTGCCGGGGCATTCCCGGGTAGCGCAGTCGCAGGGGCAATGACACGTTGTCTGACACGCATAGGGAATTGAGCAGGGCGCTGCCCTGGAAAAGTACTCCCAGCCTGCGGTAAAAAGCACGCATTCCTTTTTCGGAAAAGGAACTCAGGCTTGATCCGCCGTAAACTATTTCACCGGCCAGCGGCCTCAGCAGGCCGATCATCGTTTTCATCAGGGTCGACTTGCCGCAACCGGAGCGGCCCATGATAACCGTGGTGCTGGCCCGCGGAACGTCGAAAGAAACATCTCTCAGTACCGGGTTGTCCTGGTAGCCGGCACTGAGATCGCGGACTTCAATCAGGTTGTCTGCATTCATTAAAAGTACTCGAACAAGGCAAAAATGCAGTCTATAACTATAATCATTGAAATGGACATCACCACTGAATCGGTGGTAGCCAGGCCCACTCCTTCAGCCCCTCCGCTGGTCCGGAAACCCATGGCACCGGCGGAAAAGACCACCGCCCAACCGAAAGTCATGGTTTTCAGCAGGGCCAGCATGAAATCAGACAGGCCGACCATCAACAACATTTCCTTGATAAAAAGCCCGGCCGGGATCGATGACACTATATTTCCGACCAGAATCGAGCCGAAAACAGCGATGAAATCCGCGCAGACCAGTAATAAAGGCACCGCCACGCTGACTCCAAGCAAGCGGGGCACCATCAGGAAGCGAACCGGATCAACCCCCATGGTGCGCAGGGCGTCTATTTCTTCCAGAACCTTCATGGTCCCTATTTCCGCGGTTATTGAAGCTCCTATCTTGCCGGCCAGGATAATGCCGGTCATCAGCGGCACCAGTTCCTTTATCATGGCAAAGCCCACGATGGAAGGCAGGTAAATATCGCCGCCAAGCAGACGCAGCTGGGCTGCGGTGGTCAAAGAAATGGTCAGGCCCACCAGCAGGGAAATAACCGTGATTATCGGCAGGGATTTGTAGCCCATCAGGTAAATCTGCCGGGCCACGTCACCCGGCTGAACCCCGCGGCGGCGAACCAGGTAGGATGCCAGGTGAAAAACACTGTCCGAAACCAGCAGAATCGAATCACTTACCGTGCCTCCCAAGCGCAGCATCCTGGTGTTCAGCCTGGCCATAAAACCGGGCTTAACATGCTTGTCAACTTGAGCCCCGGATTGTTCCCGGCTCATCAGCTCAAGCATGCGCTGCTCCTGGGTGCCCAGGTTAATCGTTTCAAGCCGGATAAACCTGCGTCTCAGCAAGGACAGCAGGGCGGCCGCGGAAGAATCCATGCTTTGCACCCGGCCGAAATCTACGGTCAACTCGGTATCCTGGGGCAGGTTTTCAAAACTGCGCCAGATTTTCCCGCTTGCACCGGCGGTTAAAACCGCAGGTAGGGTGATTGTTTTTTCCTTTTCCATTGGCAGCGACATTTTTTTTATTATAGATAGCTGGACATGAAAAGTAAAGTTTCAGGCCCTCCCAACAGGGAACAAAAACTCCTTCATGCTATAATCCACCCAGCATGAAAGGATTCATTCAGAAAGTCGAAGCTTCCGCCGGTTCCGGAAAGACCCACTACCTGAGCCAAATGATTCTCACCAGGCTTTTCAGCACTTTTCTCAGCCTTTCAGGTCGTGATTCCTCCGAACTTCACCGCCTGCTGGCCGGAGTACTGGCGCTCACCTTCACCAACAAGGCCGCCGCGGAAATGAAAGAAAGAGTCACCGGGTTCCTGCGTGAATTTTCACTGGCGGCCAAAGGCAAGTGTCTTGAGCCGGCTGACCGGGAATGCCTGGAAAAAATCGCCTCTCAGCTTGGACTGGGTGATGCAGACATTGTTAAAAATAGCGCCCCCGGGCTTTTCGCCGCCATTGTAAGTCATTACGATGATTTCAACGTGCGCACCATTGATTCCATGCTGAACAACGTCATTAGGGTGATTTCTCCGGACCTGGGTCTGCCGCCCGACCTGGAAACTGCGCTTTCCTGGAAGGAAGACCTCGACCAGGCCCTGCTGGCTTTTATTTCCCGCAGTTCGAAAACAGATTGGGATTCGCTTGAAAAACTGATCGAGTTTATCTGGAATTCCGATGGATTCCCCGGCTGGCAGGTCGAAAATAAAATCATCACCAAGCTGAGCGAATTGTTTGACCTGAGCCGGCAAAAGAACTGGCAACCGGACTCCGCCGCCCAGGCCGGGTCTGATTCTATCCGGACTGAACTGGCGGAACTGGCGGAAAAACTGGGAATACTGCAGGAACTGATAAATGAATCAGCCCCCGAAGGAGGCCTGAATCCCAATCTGAACGGCGGCAAGGTGAGCGAATCTTTCAGAAAGAAGTTGAACGATTATCTTGCCCTGCCACGGACTGGAGCCGTTAATGAACTGATCTCTCTGTCCTTTTTCAAAAGAGAAAACAGCCTGGACCTGCTGAAGAAGAAACACGATCCGGGTTATGCCGAACGTTTCTCTCGTTCCTTCAGCCAGTCGCTGACCTGCCTGCGCCGGGTCATCATGGTGATTGCCGAGCAGTTTTCAGTCCCCTACCTGGCATTTTTCGAACAATTCCAATCTTTCTGGAACCAGGAACGAAAAAAACTATACGTCGCGGAATTCAGCCGGCTTCTGCAAAAGAACCTGTCAGACTGGTCCATGGAAGCCTTCCCCTACCTGTACCTGAAGCTTTCAGACCGATACCGTCACTTTCTTTTCGATGAATTCCAGGATACCTCGGAATTGCAGTTCAAGGCACTTTCTCCCCTGATAGACGAAACCCTTTCGGCAACGGAGCGAGCTTCGCTTTTCCTGGTCGGAGACCGTAAGCAGGCCATTTACCGCTGGCGGGGCGGATGTGCCGACTTGATGAACGAGGCCGCACTGCGCCGGGAAGTACCGGCGATCGACCACCTGGCCCCGGATTCATTTTCGGAGGAATTGAACGCCAATTGGCGTTCACGCCGGGAAATAGTCAGGTTCAACAATCTATTCTGGGCCGCAGACAGCATATCTCAGACCACTCCCAATCCGGAGCTCCAGGATATGATTCGAAACAACTTCAGCAACTCCGGCCAGATACCAGCCAGAGACGCGGCCGGAGGTCTGGTCAGAATTCAGTTTATCCCCAGCGAGAACCCTGTACAGGCGGAGGAGGAAGAAATCGATGACATTCCCCCCTGCCTGGCGTCAGTGCCTGATGCAGTCGAGGAATTTCGCAACCTGGGATTTCAGAACAGTGATATTGCGGTTTTAGCCGTAAAAAACGATCAATTGAGAGAAATCATGGCCATCCTGTCAGCCCGGGGTACTCCCTGCGTATCGAGTCAGGCCTTGTTGCTCAAGTCTGAGCACAGTGTCAATGAACTGATGGCCCTGGTCCGTTTCCTGCAGAACCCCCGGGACGACATCTCCTTTCACGCCCTGATAAGCGGCCGGATATTCAGTGCTCTGCCTGAAGCCGAAAAACTCGATGAAACCTGTCTGCCCGGTCGCGGGAAAAAGCCGGTTTACCGCATTTACCGGGAAAAACATCCCCGGGCCTGGGAAAAACTGATCGAGCCACTGCGTCTGGCCGCGGGCTATCTCCCGCCCTACGACCTGCTTTCCGATGCCTGCGCCCTGTTCCGGGTGATAGAGAACCAGCCGCAAAGTATGCCCTTTATGTTGACTTTTCTAGATCTGGTTCACAACCTGGAACAACAGGGCATCAATTCCCTGGCGGCCCTGGCCGATTACTGGGACCGCCTGGACCAGGAGAACTCCGGTCGCTCCGTAGCCCTGCCGGAAAGAATTGACGCCGTACGCCTGTTGACCATTCACCAGGCCAAGGGGCTGGAGTTCCCGGTGGTGATCCTGCCCCTGCTCATGTCCGGAAGCCGTTCGCAAAGCAGCGCCAATTACCACCTTTCCCAGGACAAACTGGTTTACGCCTCAAAAAAATACGCCGCAATCGTCCCTGAATTGAGGGAATTGTACCAGGCGGAAATCTCCCGGGCCTGCCTGGACAGTCTCAACCTGCTTTACGTCGCCACCACCAGGGCTCGGGATGTCCTGAACATGATCGTGGAGTGTCCTGAAAAAGAAAAAGAACCTGATTCAACTGAATGGCAAGCCTTTGCCAACCTGGCCGAGATTGTGCGCCGACACCCGTTCTGTCGTCCGAAAGAAGGTGAAATCAGGGAAACCCGGCAATTCGGCGAGCTGGTAACCCCCGACGCAGCTCCCGGGATCAGGCCGGAACACAAACTGAGCCACAGCAGTAAATTGATGCTGACCCGGGAATGGCAAATCGAACGGTTCGCCTTTCGCCGGCGCCGCGAAGCGACCGGCAAGCAAAGCCCGGCCGCGGCTCGTGGTGAACGTCTGCACAACCTGCTGGCCGGCCTTGGCCTGTACCGACGGCCGGAAGACTTACTTGCCGGGCTCCGGGAACGATCGAAGCAGCTGCAGGCTGAAGAGACGGACATTGAAGCCTTGGTATTGTTCCTGACCCACGCGTCCGTTTGGCCTTTCTTTTCCGGAACCGGATTCTGCTCGACCGAGGTGGAAACAGCCAGGTCCTGCGGAGCAGTAGTCGAAACATACCGGATTGACCGCCTGATTGAAAAAGAAAATGAAACCTGGGTGATCGAATTCAAAACCGGATCAGAAAGATCGGAAGATCACCGCAGGCAGCTGCTGGAATACATGAAACTGGTTCCATCCCCGGCCGACACCCGAATCCGCGGTTTCCTGCTCTACCTGGAACCGCCGCAGGCGGAGGAAATACCGTGGTCAGGATAACACCTTTGCAGGATGATTTTGTGGCCGCGGTGCTGGCCGAATTGAACTGGACAAAAAACCTCGATTTTCGGGACGAACTGATCGTTTTTCCCAGCCTGCGCCTGAAGACATTTCTGCTCGAAGAGCTGGGCCGCAGATGCAGCGGTCCTTTTTTTCCTCCCCGGCTTTATTCGGCCGAGCAGTTTTTCGGCCAGATCTTCGATCTCAATTTCCCTGGTTTCAGCCAGCAGGATGAACTGCGGGCGGCCAGTCTGGTCCAGCAGGCGGCCCGGAAAGTGTATCCCGGGGAAATCTACGGCGGTTTCAACGCTCAAGGCGATTTCAGTACTTTTTTCCCCTGGGCGCTGAAACTGCTGGCCGCAATAGATGAAATCCTGGTCGACGGCCATGATCTGAGTGAAATCAATCAGAAAACCTTCAGCGCATTCGCCGGCCTGGGCGATTACCACTTTGGCTACAGTGAATTCATTGCCGGTTTGCCTTCCCTGGTACGGGAATTCAGCCGGCTCTGCCGGCAGTCAAAATCAGCCGGCCGGGCTTTCCGCTTACGCTGCCTGGCCGAAAGTGCAGTATCCGGCAACCTGACCCTTCCGGAAATCAGGCACTGGGTATTCGCCGCCTTCAACACCTTCAACCGTTGTGAGAAAAGCGTGTTGAAGAGAATCATCAAGGAAAAAAAGGCTGATACCCTTTTCATAATACGCAGTGACCCGGCACTGTTTCCGGAAGCCGATTCACCCTTCGCCCAGCAGCTGGCCGGCCTGAAAGAGCTTGGTCTGCAAATACCGAGCCCCGCGCACTCGGCTCCAACCTGGAACCGGTTTTCTGACCGGGTCAAGGTGCACCAGGTAACCGGCAAGGAAAGTGAAATGGCCCTGGTGAGTGAACTGCTCCGGGGTATAAGCCGTCAGGAGGATATTTCCCGGCCGGGCAGCATCGGCATAGTCCTGGCCGATCCGACTTCCCTGGTTCCTTTCCTCCAGGGTGTCGTCTCCCGTTTCCCGGGAAAACCCGAAGATCTGCCTTTCAACATTACCCTGGGTTACCCCCTGCAGCGGACCCCCCTCTACCAGTTGGTGAACAACATGTTGCAGCTCTGGGAAAACTCCGGCCAGAAAGAGGTTCGCGGCCAGGATTACCTGGGCTTGCTCGGTCATCCCTACACGCGTCAAGCTGAAAACAGCACTGACAATGAAACCCTGGCCCGGGGGCTTGACCTGCTGGCGGAAAGAATTCGTTCAGGAAACCTGATAAATTGTAATTACGAACAGGTTCTCAGGGAAATAACCGATCTGGACGAAATCAGGCAGGCCAAGGCGGCCGGCCTTGAACTGCGAGCCTGGCACAATCGTTTCATTCCTCCGGCCCGGGCGGACCTGGCCGGAATCAGCGCCCACTTGCTTCAGGTGGTGCTCTGGCTGAGGGAAAGGCCGGCGTTTAAATCCTACCTGCTTTTCAACGATATAGCCCAATCAATCCAGGAAAGCCTGCAAAACCTGGTCGATTTCGCCTCGGAGCACGAAGAATCCTGGCCGGGTGAGCCCAGACCGAAAAAAACAGCCGCGCTGATACGCCATTTCCTGTCCAGAATCCGGGTGCATTTTGAGGGATCCCCGCTGGCCGGAGTCCAGGTCATGGGCCTGCTTGAATTCCGGGGCCTGCGTTTTCAGAGGGTGATCATCTGCGACGCCCTGGAAGGAATACTGCCGCAAAGTCACAAGTACGATCCCCTGCTGCCCTATGACCTGCGTCGAGTCCTCGGTTTGCGGCTTTATCCCGAACAGGAGAAACTCTATGCATACAACTTCTTCTCCCTGGTCGGAGGCGCCGGCCGGGTTGACATCATCTGTCCCCAGGAAAACAGCGGTGAATACGCTGAAGCCAGCCGTTTCATCAAGAGAATAGTGTTCGAGGCCGAGCAGGAAACCGGGCAATGGCAAGGCACCATACCGGTTTCACTGGAACTTCGCACCAGGCCGCCGGAACTGAACCGGGTTGAAAAAGACCAAAAAACGCGGGAATTCCTGGCCGGGAGAACTTTCAGCCCCTCGGCTCTGGAATTGTACCTGAATTGCCCACTGCGTTTTTATTACAGCCGGGTGCTGGAACTGAAAGAGCCGGACAAGCTGATCGAGGACAGTGATCAGGCGGTCTGCGGCACCCTGATACACAAGATCCTGCAACAGGTTTTCGCCGCCCGGACATCTTCCGGGCCTGGATTCCCGGCCGGCGCCGAACTGAGGATTCTGCTGGAGCAACAGGCCCGCCTGCTGGACCTTGATCCTGAAAACGGACTGGAAAAAATCCGCCTGCACGTAGTTCAGAAACAAGTGGAAAAATACCTTCAATCTGAAAGCAAGCGCCTGGAAGAGGCTGATGAGCGTATTGTCATCGTCGGGCTGGAAAGCAAGCTCCAGGGTGAAATAACGCTTGAAGCGGCGGCCCGCGCCATTGTACTGCAGGGCCGGATCGACCGACTGGAACGGCAGGGGGAACTGCTCAGGGTGATCGATTACAAGAGCGGAGCCGTGCACTCCTTTAAAGCCGGGCAGGAAAGCCTGCTACCGCCGGAGTTGTACAAGCTGGAGGCAGCGCCCGCCCAGAAAGCCAGAAGGGAATTTCGAAAAAACTGCCGGCATTTTCAACTGCTGTGCTACATGCTGCTGCTGCAAATCAACGACCGTTCAGGCGATCTTGACGGTGCATTCGCCTTTCTGCGCGAAGAAAAGAAGTTCTTCTATCCCCTGAGCAGTCAGCTGAAGGATCAATTGTCCAGACAGGCCGCATTGGCGGCCTTTAAATCAGACCTGGTTGAACTGTTGAACGACATTCTGCTGCGCCCGGAATTCAGCGCTGATCCGGGAAACCCGGGCTATTGCGCTCATTGCCCGTACCGTACTGCCTGCGGCAACCTGAGTTGATCGGTTATTAACCGGGAAGTACTTTTTTCAGGAATGAATTCAGACGCTCGAGATGTTGCTGGTCGGCCTGGGACAGGTTGTCCAACAGGGAGCAAAGAACAGGATCCGAAGCGGCCAAAAGCATATTCCGGTGCCTTTCAACCAGGTGTTTTTCGATTTCCTCGGCCATCATCAGAATATCCTTTTCAGTCAGGCGCGGGGAGAAATCCAGGAAAGCTTTTTTTCGCTCGGCGACAAATTCAAGGAAGGCCCTGATTTCAAGCTGGGCATCGTGGTTTTCCACAAAAGCAGCATTGTCTGATTTTTGATAAACCTGGGCCATTTCCACTATTCTCAGGTGAATGATTTCTTCCTCGGCCAGGCTGGAAAAGAGAGCGGAAAGCTCAGGAAATCTCAGCAAGCTGTCCAGGGCAATGGTGTCGTAAAAATCCGCGGTGTCTTTTTCAGCTTGCTTTAACAGGTGAATAACCAGGTCTATGGAAATGGTCACCAACTTAATTGTTATTATAGCCATTCCCTTGCCTGTTGTAAAGCCCGGCATACCGGTAACTCAAAAAGTAATACCGGAATACTTTGCCATCAGTGCCGATTTGACAGCAGGCCGAGCTTTTCCTATAATCAGCACTTAATAACTGAATGATATGACAGAAATTCCCTTGACAAAATGCCAGTGTGATCTTTCCGTGCTGCACACGGAAATAGACAATTTCCAGGACATTTTCCGCCACGTCATTCCCTCTTCAGGTGACATCCCCGATCTGGACGGCATCGACATCTACGGCCGCACTGTTCCGCTCAACGGCATAGCCGGAGGAGATCACATCATCTTCGTCGACTTCAACCGGCGCTATGACCTGGACCAGAGAATCGCCGCCGCTGAAGCCGAAGGCCGTGCTGAAGTCGCCGCCCGGCTGGCCCTGAACAAGCAGAGAGCCGGACTGCTGATAGCTGACGTGGCCGGGCACCGCATCACCGATGCGCTGCTGACCGCCATGCTGCATCAGTCCTTCTTGCTTGGAGCCCAGTACGAACTCATGCAGCACGGAGAAATCACGGTTGACCTCTTTGAAAACATCAACACCCGTTTCTACCATTCTTCTTCCCAGTTCAAGTTCATCACCATGATCTACGGGGAAATATTCGAGAACGGCAAGTTCCGTTTCATTTCAGCCGGGCATCCCAGGCCGGTGGTTTTTTCGAGTCATTTCAACCGCATCATGCAGATCGATAACGGGAATTTCGTTTCTTTCCCCCCCATCGGCATCATGCCTTCCAGAGGCAGTTGGGAAGCAGAGACTTACCGCAAGCCGGCCCGCTTCAAGAAAGAATACGCCCTGAATGAATTAAGCCTGATGGGCCGCGGTGATATTCTCTTGCTCTATTCAGACGGGCTGAGCGAGCACCAGGACGAAAACAACCGTTTCTTTTTCCCGTTAATGCTGGAAAGGATTCTGGCTGAAAACAAGGCCAGGCCGGCCCGGGAAATATACGAGGTGCTGGTGCAGGATATACAGGCATTCGCCCGGCCCGGGGACGACCTCAGCCTGATAATCATAAAGAGGATGTAACACCCATGTCCGCCAAAGACAATTCTCCAGTCCCGAACAGAGTGGTTTTGATCGGCGCCGGAGCCATCGGCACCGTGGTGGCCGCTTCCCTGACCAAGAGTTCAGGCCTGCCCCTGACTCTCATCGCCCGCGGCAGCCAGTACCAGGCTTTGAAATCAGGGCCCCTGCGCCTGCAGGGCAAGGTCAGCGCGGAAATTGCCTTGCAGGTGGCTGAAATGCTTGATTTCGACCTGGAAGACACCCTGCTGATCATGGCGGTCAAGGCCGTTGACCTGCCCGGGGCTCTGGACCAGGTTAAAAACCGGGTCAGGCCCAGCACTGTCTTTCTCTTTCTGCAGAACGGCTATGGTATCAGGCAGGCAGCCCGGCAGGCCCTGCAGCCCCTGCAGCCGGCGCCGAGCTCAATTCAGCGGGCTATCACCTCGATCGGCGCCACCCTGCTTGAGCCGGGCCTGACGGCATATTACGGAGGCGGACTGGTACTGCACCCTTCTTCCGGGCTACACGGCCTGCCCCGCATCCTGGAAAACGGTTTTGTTTCCCTGCGCGTGGTTCCGGACTTTGCCCGTTACTGCTGGATCAAGCTGCTGGTCAACTCGGTGGTCAATCCCCTTTCCGTGGTGCTGGAAGCCAACAACCGGGAAATAGCCCGGACTGAAAACGATCCGCTCAAGACATTGCTTCTGAACGAGGCCCTGGCCGTGGCCGCGGCTGAAGGCGTAAAACTGGAAATGGATTGCGCCTTTCTCAACCGTTTCATAGATTCGGACAACATTTCATCAATGCTTCAGGATATCCGCCGCGGCAAACCCACGGAAAACGAGTTCATCAGCGGGGCCCTGCTGCGCCTGGCCGACAAACACGGCATCGAGCTTGCCGCCCACCGTGTTCTCTACCACCTGGTGCGCGCCCGGGAATCGGCGTCACGCTCACTTTAAACAAGTACCGAGGTCCCTGCCCCCATTCGCCCTGCCGCCTCTGGCCCAGAAACAACAATGCACTCGGAGGCCGGGTGGAAAATCCCCTTGACAGGCGGGCGTTTAATGTTGTATCATCAAAACAATGAACGGTCGGCAACTTTTCCTGATGATAATGCGCGGCCCGGGTCGTCCCTGCTCTGCTTGAGCGGGCACGTTCCGGGATTGCCAGCAACCCCAAAATCATCTGTTCCAAGGAGGAAAAGTGCTGAATTCTCAGGATAAATCAGATAAAATCACAGTCGGTAAAACCCTTTTCGACCGGCGCGATTGGGAAAATCTTCTCTCACAAAGAGTGCTGGTCATAGACGGGGCCATGGGCACCAGGATCCAGGCCGCGGGCCTGCAGGAAGCCGATTTCCGGGGCCTTACCTTCAGTTCACATCCCGATCAGCTCCAGGGTTGCAACGAAGTACTCAATTTGACCCAGGCTGAAGTGATAAAAAGAGTTCACCGGGAATACCTGGAAGCCGGGGCTGACATAATCGAAACCAACACTTTCAACGGTAATGCTCATTCCCTGCAGAAGTACGGTTTGCAGGATCATTGCCGCGAGATAAACCGGGCCGCCGCTGAACTGGCCAGGGAAGCGGCCGCGTCCTTTCAGCAACCCGACCGCCCCAGGCTGGTGGCCGGTTCCATCGGTCCCAGTTCAATCAGTCTTTCCCTGGAAAGCAGCGGCGACCGGCCAGACTTTGCCGGCTTGACCGCCGCCTACCAGCCCCAGGTTGAAGGACTGCTGGCCGGCGGAGTGGATTGCCTCCTGGTGGAAACGGTTTTTGACACCCTTAACGCCAAGGCGGCCTTGCTGGCCGTGCAACGCGCCGATCCCCGGGGTAGAATTCCAGTGCTGATCTCGGCCTCGGTGGCCAGCACCGGTGGACGCCTGCTCAATGGACAGGATATCGAGGCCTTTTTGATCGCCGTCGATCATGTCCGCCCCCTGGCCGTGGGTTTGAACTGTTCCTGGGGGGCGGCTGAAATGACCCCACTGCTGCGCAGCCTGGCCGGGCGAACCTCCGCTTTCCTGATCGCTTACCCCAATGCCGGCATGCCTGACGAGGAAGGCCGCTACCTGCAGTCCCCCGGAGAAATGGCCGAACTGCTGGAGACCCTCTTGAACGATGGCGTTTTGAACCTGGTCGGCGGCTGTTGCGGCACCGGCCCGGAGCATATCGCCGCCCTGGCCGAGGTCGCAGCCCGGGCCCGACCGCGCCGGCCCCAGTCCCCGGATGGAAAAACCAGGCTGTGTGGACTTGATCCACTGGTAATCGAGCCTGGATCATTCATCAACATCGGCGAACGCACCAACGTGGCCGGTTCACGCCGATTCGCCAAGCTGATTGCCGCCGGCGAATACCATTCCGCCGTGGAAGTGGCCGCCGAACAGATTGAAAACGGGGCCCGCCTGATAGACGTCTGCATGGACGCCCCGCTGATCGACGCCAGCCTGGCCATGAATTCCTTTCTGGCCGCCCTGGCTCTTGACCAACGCTGCGCCCCGGTTCCCCTGATGATCGATTCGTCGTCCTGGGATGTGATTATCGCCGCCCTGCAAAGGAATTCAGGCAAGGCGATCGTCAACTCGATATCACTGGGTCTGGGAGAAGAGGAATTCCGGAGCAGGGCCCGCCGGCTTCGCGAACTTGGGGCGGCCGTGATTGTCATGGCCTGTGACCAGGAAGGCCAGGCCCTGACCACTGACAGGCGTATTTCAGTTTGTCGCCGTTCCTATGAAATCCTGACCCGGGAAGAGATCCTGGCCCCTGAAGACATCGTCTTCGACCTCAACGTGCTGGCCCTGGGCACCGGAGACACTTCAGCCCGGGAACAGGCAATATCTTTCCTGGAAAGCCTGCGTTGGGTCAAGGCCAACCTGCCCGGAGTCCGGACCAGCGGAGGCATCAGTAACATTTCCTTTTCCTTTCGGGGTCACGAAACAGTACGTTCAGCCATACACGCCGTTTTTCTCTACCATGCCGTCGCAGCCGGACTGGATTTCGGCATTGTCAATCCCGGCCAATTACTCCCCTACGATGAAATCCCTCCGGAACTGCTGGAAAAGGTTGAAGACCTCGTTTTCAATCGTAAAGCGGATGCAGCCGAAAACCTGGCCCTTTACGCCGCTGCCAACCCGGACCGCAAATCGGGCGGCCGTGAAGAAAGCAAATCCGGGCCAACCCTGGCCGATCCCCTGTCGGCCCTGGCTGAAGCGGTCATCCAGGGGCATGAAGCCAACCTGGAAGAATTGATCCAGGCCGCACTGGAACTCTGCCCGGACCCCCTGGCCCTGCTGGAAAACCACCTGATGAACGCCATGTCCGTGGTGGGAGATCGCCTGGAAAAAGGCCGCATGTTCCTCCCCCAGGTTATAAAAAGCGCTCGCACCATGAAGCGGGCCGCCGCCCTGCTGACCCCCCGCGACCAGGCTGATCAGGAAAGAGAAGGCCGGGGCAGGATACTGCTGGCCACGGTCAAAGGTGACGTGCACGATATAGGCAAGAACATCCTGTCCGATATCCTGCGTTGCCAGGGTTTCAGCATAATTGACCTGGGCGTGATGGTCCCGGCCCAGCTGATAGTGGCCGCCGCGCAAAAACAGCAGGTGGCGGCCATAGGATTGAGCGGTCTGATAACTCCATCGCTGGCGGAAATGGCCGCGGTGGCCCTGGAAATGGAACGCGCCGGCCTGAAAATCCCCCTGCTGATCGGCGGAGCGACTACTTCACGCCGCCATACAGCCCTGAAGATTGCCCCTCTTTATTCCGGCCCGGTAATTCAGCTGGGCGACGCCTCGGCCGCAGCCGGCCTGCTGCCCCGCCTGCTGGACCCGGTTTCCGGCCCGGAACTGATCCGGAAAATAAGCGCCGAATACGCAGCCCTGAGGAACGAACAGCAAGCAGTGCAGGTCTCACTGCTCTCCCTGGAAGAAGCCCGCCGGCGCCGCCCGCAACCCGGGTTATCAGTTACAGTTCCGCCGAAGCCCGGGCATCTGTTCAGCGGCCTGATGCCCCTGGAGGAAGTGACCGGCCTGATCGACTGGCGGCTCTACCTGGCTGAATGGCGGGTTAAAGCCAGTCAGCACTCAGTTGATGCCGAATCCTTGCTGGTCGAGGCCCGTGATTTCCTGGCCGAAATAATCGACAGGAAAATGATCGAACTGCGCTGGGCCTGCTCGATACTCCGTGCAGCCGGCCGGGACGAGGAAATACTGCTGTTCGATTCCAGTTCCGCCGCTGAGCCGTCGGCCGTACTCCACTTCATGCGTGATCAACAACCCCGTCCCGATGGATCCTGCCCCTGCCTGGCCGATTTCATCCTGGCCCTGGACTCTGGAAAAGAAGACTATCTGGGTTTGTTTGCGCTCAGTGCCGGCGGCCCGCTGACGGAATGGAGCACTTTCTTCATCAAGGAAAAACGTGACCCCTACCGGGCGGCCATGCTCAACCTCATCGCCAACCGGCTGGCTGAAGCCCTGGTGCTCAGACTGCAGGAAAAAATCGCATCCGAATTCTGGGGCTATGCTCCGGACGGCGGTCGAAGTGCCGTCAGGCCGGCGCCCGGCTTCCAGTCCTGGCCCGATCACGGTGAGAAAGCAACCATACTGAAAATGCTCCAGGCCGAACAGACCTGCCGGATAAAGCTGAGTGAGACCATGGCCATGATTCCGGCCAGCTCGATCTGCGGAGCGGTTTTCGCCCATCCCGGAGCTTTTTATTTTAACCCGCGGGTCGGCGCCGACCAGCTTGAAGTTTATGCCAAAAGGAAAAAAACAGATGCCAAATCAATCCGTTCCCGACTTAACCTCGCCTGAAACCAAGGTCAGCGACTGCCTGAAACAAGCAAATGCCCCCCTGTTTTCCTTTGAAATCCTGCCCCCGCTCAAGGGCCAGACCATTGACGCCATTTTCAAGACCATTGATGAACTGCTGCCCTTCAACCCGGCCTTCATCAACGTCACCTATCACCGTGAAGAAGTAATTTACCGGCAGGTGAGCAACGGTTTCCTGGAAAAAAGGACGGTGCGGAAGCGGCCGGGCACGGTGGCCATTGCCGCGGCCATCAAGAACAAGTACCGGCTTAACGTCGTTCCCCACATCATCTGCGGCGGTTTCACCAGGGAAGAAACCGAAAACGCCCTGATCGACCTGCACTTCCTGGGCATAAACAACATTCTGCTGGTACGGGGCGACCCGGAAAGGGGAAGCAACGTTTTCAAACCTGAAAGGGAAGGCCATGCCAACACCCTGGGACTGGTCAACCAGGTCGCCGCCCTGAAACGCGGCCTGTACCTGGACGAAGAACTGCAAAACAACGAGGCTCTCGATTTCTGTATCGGGGTGGCCGGCTACCCGGAAAAGCACGAGGAAGCTCCGAATTTCCGTATAGACATCGAGTTTCTCAAGCAGAAAGTGGCCGCCGGGGCCGAATACATCGTCACCCAGATGTTTTTCGACAACGAGAAGTACTTCAGTTTCGTCGGGCAATGCCGGTCAGCCGGGATCGAAGTGCCGATAATACCCGGCCTCAAACCCCTGACCGCGGCCTCCCAGCTGCAGATCATCCCCCAGACCTTTCACGTCGAGATTCCCTACGATCTGGTCAAGGAGATCCGTAGTTGTTCCGACTCCCAATCGGTCAGGGAAGCCGGCGAAGCCTGGGCCGTCGAACAGGCCCGGGGCCTGCTCAGGTTCGGCGTGCCGGCCCTGCATTTTTTCACCATGGGCAAGGCCAGGGCGGTCCGACGGATAGTGGAAGCGGTTTTCTAAAAACCGGTTATTCTTCGCGCAGTGTTTCCAGGAGCGGTAAAAGTCTTGATCGGTAAAGCCTGCGAATGCCGTCCTCGTCCTCGGCCAGGGGTTTGAGCGCCACCAGGTCGCTGATTTCCTCCAACGGCCAGCCGGAATCTTCAAAGATGGCGGCGGCACCGGCGGCCATGCGCAGAACCGCCAATTGTGATTCCCTGGCCGTCAAACCGCACTCTTCAGCAATCTCAATCAATTCCTGTAACTGGAACCAGAAATAGCTCGGCCCCATGAAGCTTATCAGGGCGTAAGCCGAAAGCTTTTCCTCGGCCACCACCAGGCATTCGCCGCAGGGTTTGAAAAGATCAAGCAATCCTCTTTTATCAGCCTGGCCCAGGACCGGGCTGAAAACTATGGGATTCAAGCCCCTGCCGACCATTGAAGGCGCATTGGGAATCATGCGGGCCAGGCGGTTGAAACCACCCAGTTCCTTTTCCATGGCCGCCAGGCTCCATTTGGGCGCCAGGGAAACCAGCAGGGCCTTCTTCTTCAGCCGTCCGGCCAATTGGCCCAGCACCCGGGGTATGACCGGCGGATGAACGGCCAGGAAGACCAGGTCACAGGCCAGCGCCGGCTCGTTATCAGCATGGATTTCTATGGAAGGAAACAATTCCCTGCTTTTTTGGCGGGCCGCTTCATCAGGGTCGCAGAGCACCACCCTGGCAGGCAGGCCGGAGTCACGGCGCCAGGCTTCTAGCAGAATGCGGGTGACGCGTCCGGCACCGATGAAAGCGAGGCTCTTTTTGGTCATCAGGATCTCCTCAGGAATTTTGTCGAAAAGGTTTTTCGATTATATGCCGCGAAAAAAAAAAAAGCAAATCAAGGCCAAGGCGTGCGCCATGGTATTTTCAATGCCCTGAATCCCGGCTTAATAAAAAATGATCGAAAGTGAAAACCGATTTTGGTCCGGTTTCGATGACGAATTCAAGATTGCTCACTTCCCGGGGCAAGGTGAAATGCACCCGGGTCATTTCACCGGGATCGAGCAGCCTGCTGAGCAGAACCTCGCTCCCCTGGCTGTGCCAGAGATGCAGCCTGACCTGGGCGCTTTCATCGCCTACTGTATCGGGTTGGCGGTAAAAGCACTGCAGGCTGTACTGTCCCGCCCCCAGATGCAGGTAAGGCCCGTAAACCAGGATACCGGGGCGGCCATCGGCACTCATACCCGAACCGGCCCTCTTGCCGACCAGGCCGGCGAAAGCAGCATTCTCAAAATCCAGGCGCAGGGTGCGGGCCGCCAGGTAAGACCGGCAATTGATCTCCGGCGTTGCCTGTTTTACGAACAACAGCCCCAGATCCGTTAACATGGCTTCAAAGTAGTCGCTTGAAAAACCCAGTTCCATCCAGCCGTTGACGGCAATACTCCAGAGGGACTGGCCATCAAGCCGCAGTCCCCAGGGTACCGGGTTGGCCGGACTGACCGGTTCACCGGCCAGGATGATGATGCCTTCAGGCCTCAACCTGGCCAGGCATTTTTCCAGCAACTCGTAATGAAAGATTTCATGGTGAAAGGATTCGAAAAAAACAATCGCATCGAACCCGTTTTCCAGCCCGGCCAGAGCGTGAAAACTCCCCCGTACGGTGCTGATGCCGGATACACCCAGCATTTCGGCCCGGCTCCGGATCAGGGCCAGAAACCTTTCTTCAACGTCGATACAGGTCACCCTGAAGCCCAGCCGGGCCAGGGCCAGGGTCAGTTCGCCCCAGCCCGGGCCGAATTCGAGTATCCGGGCTCCAGGCGGCAGGCCGTTACACAATCTCAGCACGGAGGCGATCATTTCCAGGTTCAGGGCGGTCAGACCGGGACTGCCGGTACAATAGGGAAAAGAATCGCTCCGGCCGGTGAAAGCAGCCGAATCGCTCAGTTCAGTTCTTTCCGGATCGTATTCCCGCCCGGAAATCCGCCGGTACAGCTCAAGCACCAGTTCCCGGTAAGCGGCGGAGCGCGCCTGGGGCAGAGCAAGGGCGGCCGGATCGTAATGCAGATTGTAATCAGCAAAAGAACGGCGCAATTCCCGGTCGGAACCGGGGTTGGCAGTGTCCGCGCGCAGTTTTTCCAGGGCTTCGTCCAGCCCGGCCACCACGAATGAAGCGTGTTGCTCAGCCTGTTGACCGGTCGTTTTCTTGCTGAAATGCAGTTTCCATGAACTCATGGAATGATTCTAAGTGTTACGAAGCTTCAAGGCAATAGCAACGGCCCCTTTTACGAAAAGGCCGGGCCCAATGCGTTTACAACTCAGTGCCGCTGAAAAGTCTTGGCCACAACCTTCCAGCCGTCGGGAAAGCGGTAGAGATTGAGGTAATCGGTAAAAATCAACTTGTCCCCCCGGTGGAGTTCCAGCTTGACCACTGCGGCGTCGCCGCAAACATCGATATCACGGTAAACGGCCCTGGTTTCCGGCAATGCGGCCTGGGCCGGCCGGGAAAGGTTCTCCAGCCACTGGGCCCGGGTGAATTCGCGCAGATTGCCCTCGGCCAGGATGTACATGCAGAAATTTTCATGGAAACCGGCGGCAAAGGCCTCGGGGTTGCGCTGGTTGTGTACTGCCTGGACATAGGCTTCATCAATTACTTTTTTTACGGCCACTGTGTCATCGGTGCAATCCTCGGCCAGGCCAACGCCGGACAGCCAGAACATCAGGGCCAGGGCCAGAATGGTTATTCTTTTTACCATGTTGGACTCCTTGTCATTTTATTCCCGGCTCAGCTTGGCCGGTAAAAGTTAATACGGCCCGACATGGAAAAGGTTTGCCGGAAAAACGACATATGTAGGGGCGGGGTCTCCCCGCCCGGGATTACAACCAGGTCAAATATTTATTTGGGGCGGACATAATCGGGGGCGAGGTAACACATCGTGGCGAGGGAACCTCGCCCCTACAAAATATCACGTGGACGGTTGATTACAACCCCGCGCGACACCAATGTAGGGGCGGGGTCTCCCCGCCCCGGGATTACAACCAGGTCAAATATTTATTTGGGGCGGACATAATGCGGGGGCGAGGAAACACATCGGGGCGAGGAAACCTCGCCCCTACAAAACAACACGTGGACGGTTGATTATAAACCCACGCGACACCATGTAGGGGCGGGGTCTCCCCGCTCGGATTACACAGTCGTTGATCACAACATGAACCCGGGACGAGGTAACACATCGGGGGCGAGGTAACACATCGGGGCGAGGAAACCTCGCCCCTACAAAACAACACGTGGACGGTTGATTATAAACCCACGCGACACCATGTAGGGGCGGGGTTTCCCCGCCCCGGATTATACGATATTTCATTGCAAACCCCGGGGGCGGGTTTTCGGGGCGAGGAAACCCGGCCCCTACGGATATGCTCTTATTTGTTGACAAACAGATTTTTATTGATTATATACTTTTGTATATATTCAGGAGACAACCATGCCCTTGAGCATTCGTAATGAAACCGCCGAAAAACTGGCCCGGACCGTGGCCGGTGAAACAGGCGAGAGCCTTACCGAGGCCATAATCATCGCCCTGGAAGAAAGGCTGGAGCGCCTGCGCGGGCGCAAATCACCGCTCGACCTGAAAAGCAGGATTCTGGCCATTTCCGCCCGCTGTAGCCGTCTGCCCGACCAGGATCAGCGTAATCCGGATGAAATACTGAATTACGGACAGCATGGAGAGCCGGCCTGATGGTCATCGACTCCTCGGCACTAATCGCCCTGCTCTTGGGTGAAGAAGTCGCTCCCTCCATGGCCGGGGCCATCGCCGCCGATCCAAAAAGGCTGGTAAGCTCGTTTTCACAGCTCGAGGCGGCCATAGTGATCGAAGCCAAGAAAGGAGAAGCCGGCGGCAGGGAACTGGATCTGCTGCTGCACCAGATCCAGGCTGAAATTGTCCCCCTGGACAGCCAACAAACAGAAATGGCTCGGGAAGCCTGGCGGTTTTACGGCAAGGTCCGTCATCCGGCCGGTTTGAACATCGGAGATTGCTGTTCCTACGCCCTAGGCAAAATACCGGGGGAAGCCCTGTTGTTCAAGGGTGATGACTTCTCCAGAACAGACCTTAGCCCGGTCGTTTTGCCATAATTTATGATTGTAGGAGCAGGGGCGAGGCACAATGTGCGGGGCGAGGGAACCTCGCCCCTACGGGACTATGAATTATGACCCCGGGCAACATCAATGTAGGGGCGGGGTCTCCCCGCCCGGATTACACAGTCGTTGATCACAACATGAACCAGGGGCGAGGCACAATATACGGGGGCGAGGGAACCTCGCCCCTACGGGACTATGAATTATGACCCCGGGCAACATCAATGTAGGGGCGGGGTCTCCCCGCCCAGATTTGCAAACATCGGGGCGAGGAGACCTCGCCCCTACGTATTACTGTTTTCCGAGTCATTCGGCCAATTAATCGGATTTTCAAGGATGTATTGCCTGATCTGATTTAATTCCGCCTGGTCCCGAACAATGTGATCATGATAATTTCTCTGCCACAGCGGGATGCCCGGTGTGGCGCGTTGCCGGTTGATCAGCCTGGTGGTCTGGTATTTGAAATAAGCAACTATCCGCCCCAGGGTAAGCGGTTGAGATGGTTTGCATTTATTCGGCTCGATAACATCATGTAGGGGCGGGGTCTCCCCGCCCGGATTCCCCAGTATTTCATTGCAAACATCGGGGCGAGGTAACCTCGCCCCTACATCTTTTTTTATGATGATTATGCCGTGAACATGATTGGGCATGACCACAAAAGCTTCAGGAACCATTTCAGGATAAACATTGCCCATTTCCCGCCAGACTGTTTGAACCAATGATCCGGATGAGTTTAACAACATTCCGCCTGCAATTACTTCTCCAAAACGCCATTGCTTCTCCCTGGTGCAAATGGTAACAAAATATGCTCCCGGACTGGAGTAATCATAGCCGGCCAGGCGGGTTGAACGGCGACGAAATCTGCCCCCAAAATCCATATCTGAATAATACCCAGCTGATCAAAATAAATCAAAATTTTCCATGTAGGGGCGGGGTCTCCCCGCCCGGATCACACGGTTATTGATCACAACATGAAAACGCGACATATGTAGGGGCGGGGTCTCCCCGCCCGGGGAATCCACCACCCGTACCATTGATTCGGGGTATGTAGTCGGCACTGAAAAAGGGTAAATATCTTTTATTATAGGCATAATTGGTGTATA
>CAYWEM010000001.1:389413-496506 GCA_964457225.1 uncultured Clostridia bacterium | reverse complement strand
AAGTACTACGGCTCGACCACCGGCATCGAAGTCCAGCGATTTCTCGAAGAAATCGAGATGAGCGATGATTCCTCGGTCGAGGTGATGGACATTGAAGAGGATGAACTGGCCCTGGAATCCGGGGACGGAGACGAGGACGCCCCGGCGATCAAGCTGGTCAACCTGGTTTTCAACGATGCCATCAGCAAGGGTGCTTCCGATATTCACTTTGAACCCTATGAAAAAAACTTCCGCATCCGGCTCCGCATCGACGGCATTCTGCACGAGTTCATGACTCCGCCGATGAACCTGAAAAACAAGATTACTTCCAGGCTGAAACTGATCGCCGGCATAGATATCGCCGAGAAAAGGCTGCCCCAGGACGGCCGTATCAAGACCAAGATGGAAGTGAACGGGCAGAAGAAGGTCATCGACATGCGCGTTTCCTCCCTGCCGACCATTCACGGTGAAAAAGTGGTCATCCGCCTGCTCGACAAGGACCAGTTGAAGCTCGACCTGACCGATCTCGGTTTCGAGTCCCAGTCCCTGCAGAAGTTCGAACGCAACATTCAGGAACCCTGGGGCATCATCCTGGTCACCGGTCCGACCGGTTCGGGCAAGACCAATACCCTGTACTCCGCCATCGCCAAGCTCAACAAAGAGGAAGTCAACATACTCACCGCGGAAAACCCGGTTGAATTCAACCTGTTCGGCATCAACCAGGTCAACATCAAGGAGCATATCGGCCTGACCTTTCCGGCGGCCCTGCGCTCCTTCCTGCGCCAGGATCCCAATATCATCCTGGTGGGGGAGATCCGGGATTTCGAGACCGCGGACATCGCTATCAAGGCCGCTCTGACCGGCCACCTGGTGCTCTCCACCCTGCACACCAACGACGCCCCTTCGACCATCGCCCGGCTGGTCAACATGGGCATCGAGCCTTTCCTGGTCACCAGTTCCGTGCGCCTGGTGCAGGCCCAGAGACTGCTGCGCCGGCTGTGCAAAGTATGCAAGGCGGAAGTGAAGGTGCCGGCCCAGACCTTGATCGAGGTGGGTTTTTCACCGGAAGAAGCCAAGACCATCAAGGTGTTTGAGCCCAAGGGCTGTGACAAGTGCAACCAGACGGGATACAAGGGCCGGGTCGGAGTCTTCGAAGTAATGGAAATGGATGAAGAACTCAGGGAATTGGTTTTGATAGGGGCTTCCACCTCGGAATTGCGCCAGAAGGCCAAGGAAAAGGGTATGCTCACCCTGCGCATGAGCGGCCTGGAAAAGGTCAAGAACGGAATCACCTCGATCGAGGAAGTTCTGCGGGAGACGACCAGGCTTTAGCGGAAAGGAGAGAACAAATGGCATTACCATTGCCGCAGTTGTTGAAGATGATGGTGGATGAAGGCGGTACCGACCTGCACATTACCACCAATTCGCCGCCGATTATCCGGGTGCACGGCAGCCTGGTCAAAATCGACCAGCCCTCCCTAAGCCCGGCTGAAACCAAGCAACTGGTGTACAGCATTTTGAACGACAACCAGAAGTACAAGTTCGAGGAAAACTGGGAACTGGATTTCTCCTTCGGCATCAAGGGACTGGCCCGTTTCCGGGCCAATATTTTCATGCAGCGCGGTGCCGTGGCTGGTGCTTTCAGAAGAATCCCCTACGAGATACTGTCATTTGAACAGCTCGGCCTGCCGCCGATCGTGCCGACCATGACCAACCACGCCCGGGGCCTGGTGCTGGTCACCGGTCCGACCGGCTCGGGCAAGACCACCACCCTGGCCGCCATGATCGACAAGATCAACCGGGAAAAACCCCTGCATATCATAACCATCGAAGATCCAATCGAATACCTGCATTCCCACCAGAAAGCCACCATCAACCAGCGTGAACTGCATGCCGACACCAAGGGTTTTTCCGTGGCCCTGCGTTCCGCACTGCGTGAAGACCCCGACGTGGTGCTGATCGGTGAAATGCGCGACCTGGAAACCATCCAATCAGCCATCACCATCGCCGAAACCGGCCACCTGACCTTCGCCACCCTGCATACCAATTCAGCCGCCCAGACCATCAACCGCATCATCGACGTTTTCCCCACCCACCAGCAGGATCAGGTGCGTACCCAGCTGTCCATGGTGCTCGAAGGCATCATAACCCAGGCCCTGCTGCCCAAGCAGGGCGGCCGCGGCCGCTGCCTGGCGGTCGAGGTGCTGGTGCCCACTCCGGCCATCCGTCACCTGATCCGCGACAACAAAATTCACCAGATATATTCATCCATGCAGACCGGACAGGAAAAATACGGCATGATAACTTTCAACCAGTCTCTGGCCAACCTCTACTTCAAGCGCGATATATCCCTGGAACAGGCCATGAGTTATTCGCACAACCCGGAAGAATTGCAGGAACTGGTAAACCGAGGCCCGATAAGCATTCCGGGACAGTTCCGTACGCCGCACGCCGGACCTGCCCGGGATCAGCAGCCCGGTAAAGCAAAATTCACTTTCTAGGGGGATAAAATGCCTTCATTCAAATACAAGGGCAAAAACAGGGTCGGGACTATCATAGAAGGTGAACGGCAGGCGAAAAACGCCATGGAACTGGCCACTGTGTTGGGCAAGGAACAGATCCAGGTGCTGAGTATTGAGAAGAAGGCGCCCAAGTTCGCTATTCCCTTTCTTTCCGGTAAAAAGGGTGTTTCTCTGCGCGCTCTGTCGGTTTTCAACCGCCAGCTTTCGGTCATGTTCAACGCCGGCCTGCCGATTACCCAGTCGCTGGGCATTCTCGGAGGCCAGGAAAAAAACAAGAACTTTCAGCAGATCCTCAAGGAAATCCGCAATGACATTGAATCCGGATCCTCGTTTTCCAATTCCCTGAAAAAGCATCCCCAGGTCTTCAACGATCTTTACACCAGCATGATCCAGGCCGGTGAAGCCTCGGGCAACCTGGATACTATTCTCTTGAGGCTGTCCAGTTACATTGAAAACACCACCAAGCTGGTCGGCAAGGTCAAGGGAGCCCTGGCTTATCCGATCGCGGTGCTGATCATCGCCGTGGCCCTGACCGCGGTGATCATGATCAAAGTTGTGCCCATTTTCACCGAGATGTTCGAACAAATGGGGGCTGAATTGCCCTATGCCACCGTGGTGGTGGTGGGGCTTTCCGATTTCCTGCAGGCCAACATCTTCTACGTGGTCATCGCCCTGGCGGTCATACTGGTGTCCTTCCGGGGTTATTACAAGACCTACAAAGGCCGCAGAACCGTGGACCGCCTGCTGTTGCGGCTCTGGATATTCGGTCCCCTGCTGAGGAAAGTCGCCGTGGCCCGCGTCACCAGGACTCTCTCCACCCTGCTGAATTCCGGTGTCGAAATAATCGAAAGCATCACCATCACGGCCAGAACAGCCGGTAATTCCATCGTTGAAGATGCCATCCTGCGCAGCCGCCTTTCGGTGCAGGAAGGTAAGCCGCTCTGGGAATCCTGGGAAGAATCAAAGGTTTTTCCCTTCATGGTCACCCAGATGATCGGGGTCGGTGAGCAGACCGGTTCCCTGTCCACCATGTTGAGCAAAATAGCCGATTTCTACGATGAGGAAGTGGATCAGGCCGTTTCAGCCCTGATTTCACTGATGGAGCCGTTGATGATCCTGATTCTGGGCGGCATCGTCGGCGGCGTGGTCATCGCCATGTACCTGCCTCTCTTCGACATCATCGGCAAGGTCGGATAAACGGGATTTTGACGGCTCTTAAAGACAGTACTGCCCGGAGCAGGCTGCTCTATCTCAATGCCCTGCGCATCGCCCTGCTGGGCCTGCTTATATGCGTTTCCCTGCTGGTACTGCTGGTTTTTGAAACACCCTATTCGACTCCGGCCATACTTTTCACCTTGAGCGCCGGTCTTTTTCTCGGCAGTCTCTATTTCCTGCTGGCCAGGATCATGAGCATTCGAAAGCTTGTTTTCCTGGAGCTGCAGCTGGACATCCTGCTGATCACCGTGCTGGTTTATTTCTCCGGCGGTATTGTCAGCCCTTTCTATTTTCTGTACATATTGCCGATCATAGTATCAGCCCTCTTCCTGCAACGCCGTGACACCATCTACATGGCCGCCTTCGCCTTTATCGCTTTCGGGGTTCTCTCTGATCTCATGTACCTGAATCTGATTCCGTATTTTCCGGCCGGAGAGGATCTGGACATATCACTGGGCACCTTTATCTACAACCTGATGCTGAGTTTTTTCGCCTTTTCCGGGGTGGCCGCCCTTTCATCATACTATTTTGAAAGAATGCGCCAATCGGGCGAAAGGTTGAAAAGCGTCGAGGAAGACCTGCGCGATGTGCGCCAGATAAACAATTCCGTGCTGGAAAGGATGGACAACGGTTTTCTGACCAGCGACGAGACCGGCATGATCATTTCCTTCAACCGGCGGGCGGGTTTGCTGCTGCCCCTGGAAAAAAAGGAGAACGTGATCGACCTGCTGCTCAGCCGGGACGAACTGGAAGCCATCCTGGACCTTTCAGCCGATGCTCCCCGTCATTACTTTGAACGGGAAATCGGCGGCCGTTTTCTGGGGATTTCCGCTTCCCTGGTTGAGAAGGTATCCATGTTTTCCCGCCTGGTGGTTTTTTTACTGACTGACCTGAGCGAACGACGGGAAATAGAAAAAAAACTCAAGGAGCGTGAACACCTGGCCCTGATAGGCGAGATGGCCGCGGTAATGGCTCACGAAATCCGCAACCCCCTGGCTTCCATTTCCGGAGCGGCCCAGTTTCTGAGCAGGGAACAGGGAGTCAGCGGAGAATCGGCCCGACTGATGGAGATCATCGTCCGGGAATCGAACCGGCTTTCTTCATCAATCGCCGATTTTCTGGATTTTTCCCGGGTTACGCCCCTGGAGATCGAAAACATAGACCTGGCGGCCATGCTCGATGAAATCATCGACATCATCAAGCTCAACAATTCCGGGATAGATTTCGTCAAACGTTACAATCGCCGGGATTTTATCTGGGCCGACCGGCGCAAGATTCGGCAATTGCTCTGGAACCTGATTTCCAACGCGGTGAAGGCGGTTCAGGGGCAGGGCCTGGTCGAATTGACCGTTTTCACCAGGAACGATAAAACTTACCTGGCGGTTCGGGATGACGGCCTGGGCATGGACGAGGCTGAGCTGGCCAGAATCGGTCAACCTTTTTATTCACGCTTTGCCAGCGGTTTCGGCCTGGGCCTGGCCGTGGTCAAACGAATCGTCGATGAACACGGCTTTTCCATTGAATTCATCTCCCGCAAGGGAGCGGGAACAGAGGTGATTCTATGTCTGCAGCAAGAGCGAGCATCCTGATAGTTGATGATGAAGAAAGCCTGCGCAGCATGCTTTCCATAGTTCTCAAGCATGCCGGTTATGACATCGACCAGGCTGAGAGCGGTTCAACGGCCCTGGCCAAGATAAACAAAAACGATTTCGCCCTGGTGCTTTCCGATATCAGGATGCCCGACCTGGGCGGCCTGGAACTGCTGGCCCGGATCAAGGAAATCGATCCCGATCTTCCGGTGATCCTGATGACCGCCCATGCCTCGACCAATGATGCCGTTGAGGCCATGAAGCTCGGCGCGGAAGACTACATCATCAAACCTTTTGACAACGAGGAATTGAAAATAGTCATCGCCAAATCACTGCGCCGGCTCGATGCTGAAAAGGAGATAGTCGTCCTGAAAGAGCGTCTGCAGTCTTATGAAAGCATGGTCGGCCGCAACCTGGAAATGAAAAAACTGTTCAAGCTGATCGATACGGTGGCACGTACGGATTCCACGGTATTGATCGCCGGCGAGAGCGGTACCGGCAAGGAACTCATCGCCAGGGCCTTTCACAACAAGAGCAGGCGCAGCAGCCGGCCTTTCGTCAGCATCAACTGTGGAGCCCTGCCGGAAAACCTGTTGGAGAGCGAACTGTTCGGGCATCGCAAGGGGGCTTTCACCGATGCTTTTCAGGACAAGAAGGGACTTCTGCAGGAAGCCGGCGGCGGCACGGTTTTGCTCGATGAAATCAGCGAAATGTCACCGGCCATGCAGGTAAAACTGCTGCGCGTTCTGCAGGAACGCTGCCTCAGGCCGGTGGGTTCAAACGAGGAAGTTAAGATCGACATCAGGGTGATAGCAGCCACCAACCGCGACCTCGGCAGTTTGCTGGCAAAAGGGGAGTTTCGTTCCGATCTCTATTACCGGCTGAACGTGATCAACATCGAAGTGCCGCCCCTGCGGCGCCGCCGGGACGACATTCCCCTGCTGGTGGATCATTTCATCAGGATTTTCAATCAGCGCTTTTCCAGGAACCTGGCCGGTATCGATGACCAGGCCCTGGCCCTGCTGCAGTCCTATGACTGGCCGGGTAATGTCCGCGAACTGGAAAACTGTATCGAGAGAGCTGTGGCCCTGGAACAGGACGACCGGATCAGGGCGTCGAGCCTGGCCGCCGAGATCCGCTTCAATCAGAAGAAAAGCGGTCCGGCCGCCTGCGAAGACTGGCGTCGCGCCCTGGAAAACGGAGAACTCAAGCTGAACGATTTCATCGATGAACTGAGCCGGAAGATAATCGCCGAGGCTCTGAAGTTGAGCCAGGGCAATATGAAAAAAGCCGCGGCCGGGCTGGGATTAAGTTACCGGGCCATGCGCTACCTGGTTGCCAAACTGGGCGGCCGGCACGATAATAAAAACTGAATTGGCGGCTGATTACAGAATGTGCATCAGCCAGCTTATGGCCACCACGCTGCCGCTCATGTAGAGAAACAGTTTCAGGGCGTATCGTTTCACCGCCGCGGCTTCCTCGCACCTGATAAAAGCCAGCATGATCGAGGTGATCAGGGCGAAAACGAGCATTATCAGCAGGTGGCTCTTGATCAGCATGACTTCTTCCCCCTGGCGATATCAAAGGCGTTCAGGGCCACCAGGTAGTTCAGCAACCCGGCTCCGGCCAGGTAAGTGGTGCCGTAGTGAAAGGTCTCGGCTCGAATGTCGCCCGCGGCCAGGCCGGCCAGCTTGATGGCGAAGTAGAAGAGACCATTGCCGAAGTCGGCGAACAGGCCCAGCAGCAGCAGGGGATGCAGGGATTCGCGGGTGTAGAACTTGCCGCCCATCAGCAGGCCCAGAACCAGCATGGTGACTATGCCGCAGAAGAAAACCAGGGCCTTGAGCCGGCGCTTGAGCATGAAATGACCCAGGCCGGGCAGCAGCCAGGATGAAAATAGAATCAGGTATGGTCGCATGACCTATTTTACCCCAAAAACAGCCCGGAAACAAGAGAAACCGGCTTCGGCCGTCCCGAGGCAATTGATGTTAATCAGGATGTTTCGGACTTCTGCTCTTTTATTTTCCTGCGAACTGCCCTATAATCTGGTTTCATGAAAAAGATACTGGTGGTTGACGACGAGAAAAACATTCAGGTTTCCCTGGCTTCCATCCTGGAAGACGAGGGCTACCAGGTTTTTTTTGCCGGGGACGGCCCTGAAGCCCTTGAAAAATTCAGCCTGGTCAGGCCGGATGCCGTTTTCCTGGATATCTGGTTGCCTGGCATGGACGGTATCGAAGTTCTCAAGCGCATGCTGGCCCTGGAACCCCTGCAAGTGGTGATCATGATGTCCGGTCATGGCTCGATAAACGCTGCCGTGTCGGCAGTCAAGGCCGGAGCCTACGATTTTCTGGAAAAACCGCTCAGCTTGGACAAAGTGGTCTTCGTGTTGCAGAGATCTCTGGAATACCAGCAGGTTCTGGAAGAAAACCGCAAATTGAAAATGATGCTGCGCCGGGAAAGCGAAGAGCTCTCACCTGCTGAAAAAAAGGAGCTTGCCCGGAAGCCGACGGCCGGATTCATGATCGATGAGTGCTCCGGTGACTTGCTGCGCCGCCAGAAAACAGTACGCAACAGCGGTATTTTCTACGGGCTCGGGCTTCATTCAGGTGAAAAAACGGGCATGGCCGTCAACCCCCTGCCGGCCGGCCAGGGCATTCGTTTTGAAAACATATCCGAGGCCGGCTTCATTCCGGCTACCATAGAATACCTGCGTTCCACCGGATATGCCACTTCACTGGTCCGGAATTCCATGGAGGCCCGGACCATTGAACACCTGATGTCCGCACTGCATGCTTTCGGCATCACCAACCTGGCGGTCAAGATCAATCGCGAGGTACCGATCGACGACGGTTCAGCCATTCAGTTCTGTCACTTCATCAGGGAATGCGGCGTGCAGGAACAGGATGAAACCATCGGCGAACTCTGCGTTGATCAGGTCCTGCTCCTCGGCGAGGAAGGTCCGGACAGTAAATATATAAAAATCGAACCGCATGACCTGCTGGCCATAGATTACACCTGCATATATCCCGAGCCCCTGGGCAGGCAGACATACAGCTTCACCATGCAGGGGCCCGAGGACTTCGAAAGAGAAATCGCCCCGGCCCGGACTTACGGTTTCGTGCAGGAATTGAACAAGCTGGTGGAAATGGGGCTGGCCGCCGGGGGCCGGATCAACAATTTCATCATGATAGACAACGGCAGGATCATCAACACCGAACTACGTTTTCCCGAAGAACTGGCCCGCCACAAGATACTGGACCTGATCGGTGATCTCTATTTACTGGGACGGCCCCTGCGGGCCAGAATCACCGCCCAGATGACCGGGCATACTGAGAACGCCGCCATGGTGCGACTGCTCAAAGAAAAGTACTTGAAATCAAACTAGCCGGAACCGATCAGTTCCAGATGCGTCCGAGTCCGTTGAGCGCCTCGTTGGTGTACTTGCGGAAAAGAATTTCCCACTCCCTCGAACCTTCGGGAATGTTCTTCTTCTGGGCCAGGATCTTTTCCCGGGCCTGCTCCTCGATTACAGCGAAAACCTTCAGTTCTTCAACTATCAGGTGATAGATCTTGAAGCGGATGGCGCCGATTTCAACGTTGTAGTCGAGTTCATCGTTGTTCTGGATGTAATCGGTGATGATCCTGGTCAGGTGGTTGATTTTGTTCTTGGTCAGTTTCAGGTTCATAGTACGATGTTTTCCTGTTCGGCCAGCTTGGATTTGACCATCTTGAATATCTCGTAATAATCGATGTTGGTGTTGCGGATTTCGTTCAATTTGTCCTTGAGGATTTCCCTGACTTTTTCGTCCAGCATATCTTCTTTTTCCAGTTCACGGGCGATCAGGTTCTGGACGTCTTCCCGGATTTTCTCCCGGTTTTCGCTGATAATCAGGTTTTCCTTGAGCAGACCGTTGACCAGGTGAAAGGCCAGGTGTTCGATCTGCTGCTTGTTCAATCTCATGCCCTACAATATAGCAGATTTCCCCGGCCGAATCAATAACAGGAGGGGATAGTCCGTCTTTTGGACCAGGCGGCAACTTGACAAAGTCGCGAAAATGTTGTAATTTGTAGGCTCATTTTCTTTGAGGTCATAAATGAAACTGAATGCAAAGAATGTAACCTATCTACCCGCTGAATCGGCCATCGCCCGCAAATGGTGGCTGGTCGACGCGGAAGGAATGATCCTGGGACGGCTGGCTTCCAGGGTGGCCGACATCCTGCGCGGCAAAGACAAACCTTACTATACTCCCTTTTTCGACAGCGGGGATTTCGTGGTGGTGATCAATGCCGACAAAATAGCCACCACCGGTGACAAGGAAGGTCAAAAAGTCTATTACCGGCATTCCGGCTATGTCGGCAGCATCAAGGAAACCACCCTGGCCAGAATGCGCGCCACCCATCCGGAACGGGTCATCATGAACGCGGTCAAAGGCATGTTGCCCAAGAACAACCTGAATCGCCGCATGCTGCGCAAGCTCAAGGTTTATGCCGGACCGGAGCACAGGCACCAGGCCCAGCAACCTGAAATCATAAAGATATAGAAAAGATATAGGAGGCGGTGTTGAGCATCATTCAATACAATGGGACGGGCAGGAGAAAGACCAGCGTAGCCCGGGTGTTGCTGCGCCCGGGAAAGGGTGCGATAAATCTGACGGTCAACAAGACCAACCGGGTTTTCGAAGACTATTTCCCCTTGAAAATACACAAACTGGACATCATGAAACCTTTCACGGCCACCAACGTGGTCGATCATTTCGACGTCTGGGTCAAAGTGGAAGGGGGAGGGGTTTCATCCCAGGCCGGTGCCATCAGGCTCGGTATAGCCAGGGCCCTGCTCGACTTCAACGTTGAGCTTAAATCTTCCCTGCGCAAGGCCGGCTTGCTGACCCGCGATGCCCGCGAGAAAGAACGCCGTAAATACGGCCTGCTGAAAGCCCGCAAGGCTTCCCAGTATCACAAGAGATAAGGAAATGGCCATGGTATCAATAAACATGAGGGAAATGCTCGAGGCCGGAGTTCATTTCGGCGAATCGGCCCGGCGCTGGAATCCGAAGATGAAGCCTTATATCTTCGGCAAGAAAAACGGTATTCACATCATCGACCTGCAGGTTTCCATAGACCTGTTCAAGGTCTCGCTTGATTTTATTATCAACGAAGTTGCAGCCGGCCGGGAAGCCCTGATCGTGGGCACCAAGAAGCAGGCCCAGGCCATCGTTGCCGAAATAGCCGAGGAATCCGGCCTGCATTACGTTAACAAGCGCTGGCTGGGCGGCCTGCTGACCAATTTCGGCATGATCAAGAACAGTATCGAAAAACTGCTGGAATTCGATGAAATGAAGCGTGACGGCCGCTGGGAAGTCAAGTCAAAGAAAGAACAGTCCCGCCTGGAAAAAGTATACCGCAAGTTGTACAAGAATCTCTGGGGGATCCGCAAAATGAACGGCCTGCCCGGAGTGCTGATAGTGATCGATTCGATATTTGAAGACATCGCCGTGCTGGAAGCGAAAAAAATGGGCATCCCCATTGTGGCCCTGGTCGACACCAATGCCAATCCGGAGGATATCGACTTCCCGGTGCCGGGCAATGACGATGCCATCCGCTCCATCCGTCTTTTTGTCGGCAAGATCGGCGAGGCCTATAAAGCCGGCCTGGAAAAGCGGGAAAAGATACAGTTCATGGCTGAAAAACAGGTTGAAGATACTGCTGATGAAAATGATGCACTGGAAACAGCTGAAGAGGCGGTGAATTAAATGGCGTTAAACATGGAATTGGTCAGAAAACTGCGCGAGCAGACCGGGATCAGTATAATTGAGTGCAAGAAGGCTCTTGAGGAAAGCGGTAATGACCTGGACAAAGCCATTGAACTTCTGCGCAAGAAGGGTTTTGAAAAAGCCAAGGCCAAGGCCGGCCGGGCTACCAACCAGGGAGCTGTCGGTTCGTACATCCACTCCAACAACCGTATCGGAGTTTTGCTGGAACTGGGCTGTGAAACTGATTTCGTGGCCAAGAACGAGGATTTCCTCGGACTGCTCAAGGAAA
The DNA here is from genome assembly GCA_964457225.1 of uncultured Clostridia bacterium. GTDB lineage: Bacteria > Acidobacteriota > Aminicenantia > UBA2199 > UBA2199 > CAYWEM01. The sequence continues at coordinate 485,159 of CAYWEM010000001.1, read as the reverse complement.
TCGCCATGCAGATAGCAGCCATGAATCCGCGCTGGATATCAGAAAAGGATATTCCGGAAGAGGTGCTGGCCCAGGAACGTGACATCTACGGAGAACAATTGAAAAAAAGCGGCAAGCCCGCCGAAATAATCGCCAAAATCGTTGAAGGCAAGTTGGGCAAGTTCTACAGTGAGAACTGCCTTCTGCACCAGGCTTTTTTCAAGGATGAAAAAAAGACTATCGAGAACCTGCTGTCCGAAGTGATTCATAAGGTGGGAGAAAACATAGTCATCAAGCGTTTCATCCGTTATCAGGTGGGCGAAGACTCCTGATGGCTGAACCGGCCCCCAGGTACAGGCGTATACTGCTGAAACTCAGCGGTGAGGCCTTGCAGGGGGATGAAAACTTCGGCATCAATCCCGGGGTGGTCGACAAGATTGCCCGGGAAATCAAGCAGGTTCATGATCTCGGCGTCCAGGTAGCCATTGTCACCGGCGGCGGAAATTTTTTCCGGGGGGCGGCGGCTTCAGATCTCAACATTGATCGTGCTTCCGCCGATTACATGGGCATGCTGGCCACCATCATCAACGGGCTGGCCCTGCAGTCGGCCCTGGAAAACAACGGCCTGCTGACCAGGGTGATTTCCGCCTTGGAAGTAAAGGCAGTGGCTGAACCCTTCATTCGCCGCCGTGCGGTACGTCATCTGGAAAAAGGAAGGGTGGTCATCTTCGTTTCCGGCACGGGAAATCCTTTTTTCACCACTGATACCGCAGCCGCGCTGCGGGCCATTGAAATCAAGGCCGACATTCTGCTCAAGGCCACCAGGGTGGAGGGAATTTATTCCGATGATCCGCGTAAGGTAGCCGGTTTAGTCAAATTCGACAACATTTCATATTCGGAAATGCTCAGCCGTGAACTGAAGGTAATGGACAGCACGGCAATTTCCCTCAGCAAGGACAACCGCCTGCTGATCATGGTCTTCAACCTGCAGCAGAGCGGCAATATCCTTAAAGCGGTCAGAGGAGAGGCCATCGGCACCCTGGTGACCCTGCATGGAGAAAACCATGATCAAGGATCTGCTTGAAGAACTGAAAAACGAGTGTAGCCAGATCATCGAAGGCTTCCGCAAGGAAATAGCCAAATTCAGGACCGGCAGGGCTTCGGTTGCGGTGCTTGACGGCATCCAGGTCGAGTATTTCGGGGTTCCCACTCCGCTCAATCAGCTGGCCACCCTGGGTGTGCCCGAGGCCAACCTGATCGTGGTTCAGCCCTGGGACGTCAAGCTGGTCCCTGATGTGGAAAAGGCCATCCGCAACGCTAACATTGGAATCAACCCGGTTTCCGACGGCAAGGTGATCAAACTTTTCGTTCCGCCCCTGGATGAACAGCGGCGCCTGGAAATCATCAAGACCCTGAAAAAGTACGCTGAAGAACGCAAGACATCGGTACGCAACGTCCGCCGCGATTATCGTGATACCGGCCGCCAGATGAAGGATGACAAGGAAATCAGTGAAGACGAAGAAACCAGGTTTTATGATGAAATACAAAAGCAGGTCGATGAGGCTATTGCCAAAATTGAAGAAATTCAGAGAACCAGGGAAAAGCACATAATGGAGGATTGATGCCTCCCGCTGCGCTGAAAGGGCCCCAAATGCGCCGGGGCGGGGATGTTCTGGAAAGCCGTCACACGGTGGTCAGTTATGAGTTGGATGCCTTTGGGCACGTCAACAACGCCGTTTACCTGAATTACTTTGAAAAAGCCCGCAACGATTTCCTGACCGCCCGCGGTCTTTCCTTCAACGATTTTTTCAGCTGGCAGGCCTTTCCGGTGCTGATTTCGGCTTCACTTGAATTCATCAGCCCGGCCCGGGCCGGAGATCAGCTGCTGATACTGGGAATCGCATCACCATCTTCCCGGGCCCGCTTCGCCATCAAGTACGAGATAATCGATGAAAGCAGCGGCGGCCTGGTTTGCCGAGGTGAAACGGTCCACGTTTTTATCGATCAAAACTCGCGGCCTTTGGCCGTCCCTCCTGAATTCCGCCGGCGATTCCTGGAAAAAGCCGGGCTCAACTGAGGGCGGTCCGGTTTCTCCTGCCGGGCATGAAACGCCGGCCGGCGATGGTGATCGCGGTGCCGATGACCAGGAAGTCGACCAGCAGTACGATGATCGTGCCGAAAAACGGGATGAAACGCAGGATGAAATAAAACAGCAGGCCGCAAACGATAAAGAGCGCGCCGTTGCCCTTTACTCTCAAGGTCCGGAAAATGCTGGCGCCGATGAAATAAAAGAGGGCCGCCCGACCGAAAGCAAGCAGGGCCAGGTAAACGGCCATGATCAACAGCAGCAGTGGTATGCCGATCAACAGCAGGCTGAGTACCAGGGCCACCAGCGCGGAAAGCAGTAAAGCCAGCATGGTCAGCAGTCCGACCGCGGTGGTACGCAGGACGCTGGTCCTGATCAATTCGCCGGCCAGTTCCACCTGGCGGGGAAGCAGGGCCAGCACCAGCAGGGTGACTATAAGCCAGAGCAGAGCCTTGGCCACACGCATATAAGAAAAGGCCCGCTCTTCAGAAACAAAGGGCAGTAATCCTGAGGCGATTCTTTTCAGGTCTTCACTGCTGCGCAGGTAGAAAATCTCACCCTGGACGGTGCTGCCTTCACGACGCTGCAGATCGCCACCCACCACCAGCAGATCTCCCAGGATGGTTGCCCCGGTTTCTACCTGGACTTGGGCGTTGATGGCCATGACGTCTTTTTCCACCGTGCCGGAAATGATCATGCGGCCGCCGATCAACAGTACCGATTCCCGTACCGTGCCGGCAATCACCAGGGTGCCGCCGAAAGAGGTGATGCTTTTCTGGTGGATTTCAGCGGGGCCGATTTCAATTGTCTTTTCATTTTCAGCCGCCAGGAAGGAAGCGGCCAGCATGAGCAGGAACAGGAACGGGGCGGCTCTACGGGCTGTCATTTTTGCGTCTCCTTGAACTTTCTTGACTTGAATTGCTGGATAGTGAAAAGGCTCAGGGCCAGAATGAGACCAAGCAGAAGCGCCAGCTCACCTTTGAGCGGGCCGATCCCGGGCAGGGCTGCCAGCAGGTGCCCGGTGATCTTGGATCCGGCGTGCAGCAGTGAAAAAACATCGCTGATCAGGCGCAAAAGCGAAAAAAACCAGCTGAAGGTGCTTTCTGAAGAATTCTGCAGGACTTTGACCAGGCTGTTGCTGGCCAGGTCGAAATAAGTGTAAATCCAGGTGACCAGGAGCAGAAACGAAGCGGCCAGCAGGGAGATGATGGCCGCATAGGGGGGGCGGCCGGCCTGGGGCAATTGGGCCATGACCCGGCTGATTATCGTATCAGGTGCCGCGTGCCAGACCGGGTCACTCAGGGCTTCTTCCAGGACCTGGAATTGTTGCAGTCGCCGATTGCATTCCGGGCAGCGCTGCAAATGGTCTTTCTGAATGGACCTGGCCAGTCTGCCGCCATCTTGAGCGATGTATTCCTGGATCTGCAAATCAGACAAGCATTTCATGGCCTTCCATCTCCAGGCGTAAAAACTCCTTGGCCTTGAATATCCGGTTTTTGACCGTGCCCACCGGCAAGCCGGTCACTTCGGATATTTCCTCGTATTTCAATTCCTGGACGAAACGCATCAGGATCAGTTCCCGGAACTTCAGCGGCAGCCTGTCTACGGCCTGCCAGAGAATTTGCCTTACTTCCTCGGCCGCCATTTCACTGAAACCGCTGTCACTGGTGTAATGCTCGGCCTGGACCAATTCCCGGGCCGAGACCGAATCGTCGTCAAGAGAATGGGTAATGCCTTTCTGGCGGCGCAGGTGGTCCAGCACCAGGTTGTGGCAGATCTTGTAGGCCCAGGTGGAGAACTTGTATTGAAAATTGTACTTTTCCAGGTTGGCGTAGATTTTCAGAAAGAAATCCTGGCTCAGTTCCAGGGCTGTTTCCTGGCTCCTGACCATGCGCAGGATGAAGTTGAAAATCCTCTTGTTGTATCTCTGCATCAGTTCCTCGAATGACGATCTGTCGCCGTCCAGTATGGCCCGGACCAGGATCTGATCGTCATCTATCTGCATATTACGGACTCCGTGAAAAAAAGTTTCAGTTCAGTTCTTCTTCCTGTTCAATTATTTCGGTTCCAACCGGCAGGACCAGGCTCAGGTCTCCTTCCTTGAGCGGAATGTTACGCTGGTAGGAGTTGAATACAAAGACCGTCTCAAGGCCGCTTCCATCGAACTGGCGTACCCGCACCGGCAAAAACCCGGGCCCAAGCTGTACCTCGAAAATGGTTTCCTGATCAGGATCATCCAGCCTGATTTCGATCAGCCTTTTGCTTTCACGGCAACTCAGGTTGGAGGCGGAATGCTCTGCGAACAACACCTGCCAGATGGTTTCCCGGAGGGCCCAGCCCAGCTTGCCCCTGACTGCCTGCTGCAGTTCCGGCTGGTAAAAAACGAATTGTTCGCCGTCGACCAGCAGGACTTTTTCCTCCGGTTCCTGGTAAGTCATTTTAAGCCGCCGAGGGTCGGCGACCAGGATGACGCCCTCTTCCTGCAACTCCACCCGGCCGTCGATCAGGGCTTGTTGCCGGAAGTGAGCCTGGAAGGGCTGGGCCGCCGCGATGGCCTGGCGGGCCTGTTGCAGCAGGGGCGGAACCTCGGTCGGCCTGGCCGGGAAAAACAGGATCAGCAGGATCAGCAGCGGCATCAATCGGCGGCGGGAGCTTCCTTGAAGCTGAACCCAAGCTCAAAGGCGGTCAGGTTGAGCTCAAGGAATCTTTCCGGTACTTTTTTCCTGATCACTTCCAGCCAAAGTTCCCGGTCTACACCCAGGCGGGCGGCCAGCACTCCCAGCATGATGGTGTTCGAGGCTTTTTCATTGCCGGCCTCAAGGGCCAGGCGCGTGGCCGGGATCAGGACTACTTCGGCCGCGTATTGCCTCAGGTTTTTCTCTATGTCTTCAGGGTATTTTTCCAGTCCCACGGACACAGGCAGCGGATACCACTTGAAATCGTTGACGATCATGGTGCCCTGCGGGTCCAGGTAGGGCAGGTTGCGCAGGGCCTCGAGTTTTTCAAAGGCCAGGATAAAGCGGCATCCGCGCCGGCGGGCCAGGGGAGAGAAGACCTCCCGGCCGAATCGAACCGTCGATATGACGTCCCCGCCGCGCTGGCTCATGCCGTGAACCTCGCTCTTCTTCACTTCGTGACCGGCGGCCAGCAGCAGATCGGAAAGAAGGTCCGAAGCGGTCAGGATGCCCTGGCCGCCGACTCCGCAGATGATGATCGAGGTCGTTTTCACTTGGCACCTCCGGGACGTTTGCCGTTCAGGCTGGAGTTTACGGCATGGTTGCCTTTTTCATCCTGGAAAACTATGGCCTGGAATGGGCAGACCTGGGCGCATATGGTACAGCCGGTACACAGGGCGCTGACTATGGTGGCCTTGCCGTCGGAGTCCGTGGTCAGGGCGGGACAGCCGACCCGCAGGCAGGCGCGGCAGGCCGTGCAGACATCGTTTTTTACCAGCATGGGGGACCAGACAGCCTTGCGGAAGAGCAGCATGCAGGGGCGACGAACCACTATCACCGAGGGTTCGGGCCGGGCGATTTCATCTTTCAGCAGTTCGCGAATTTCCTTGACCCGATAGGCGTCTATTTCGTAAGTGTGTTCAATGCCCAGGCCGTCGCGCACCAGCTTGGCGATGTCCACCTTTGGGGCTGGCTGACCCATCAGGTTGCGGCCGCTGCCCGGGTTGTCCTGGTGGCCGGTCATGGCCGTAATATTGTTGTCCAGGATCAGCACCGTGGACTTGCCGTTGTTGAAGATGATGTCCAGCAGGCCGGTCAGGCCGGAATGAAAAAAAGTGGAATCACCGATGACCGCCACCTGGCGGGGAGTCCGGCCACCCTTTTCCAGGGCTTTTTCCATGCCCAGCAGGGTGGTGATGCTGGCGCCCATGTCCACGCAGAGGTCCATGGCGTTAAGCGGGGCCAGTCCGCCCAGGGTGTAACAGCCGATATCCCCGGTAACCGTCAGGTTGAGACGGCTGAGGTTGTAAAACACCGAACGGTGCCCACAGCCGGCGCACAGGGTGGGCGGCCGGCGCACGGCCGCCGGGTAATCAGGTTCCGGCTTGCTTTTTTCCTTTTCCAGGCAGGCGCTGATGACGTCCGGAGTCATTTCCCCGCAACGGGGAAACAGATCCTTGCCGATGATCCGCTTTTGCGGCGCCAGCAGGCGCACGAAGTTTTCCAGCAAAGGTTCGTTTTCTTCCAGTATGTAGATTGTATCGACTTTTTCCAGGAATTCCAGACAGAGTTTTTCCGGAAAGGGAAAGGGCATGCCCACTTTGAGAAACCAGGCTTCCGGAAAGATTTCACGGCCGTGCTGATAGGAAATGCCCGAGGCGATCACTCCGATTCTTTCCCGGCCCGGTATGATGCGGTTGAAAGGACAGACCGAGCTGTAGGCGGCCAGTTTTTCCAGCCGTAATTCCAGGTCCTGGTGGCGTTTGCGTGCATTGGCCGGCAGCAGGCAGCGCTTGGCGAAATCCTTTTTGTAGTCGATTTCGGGGGGAGTGCTTCGTTCTCCCGGTTCCACCCCGGAGCGGGAATGCGAAGTGCGGGTGGTCATGCGAAGCAGCAGAGGCACATCGTATTCCTCGGAAACCCGGATGCCCTCGATGACCATGTCCCTGGTCTCCTGGGAATCACTGGGCTCGAAAACCGGCATCTTGGCGGCCACGCCGTAGAGTCGGTTGTCCTGTTCGTTCTGCGAGGAATGCATGCCCGGGTCATCGGCGCTGATTATAATCAACCCCCCGGTCGAGCCGATGTAGGCGGCCGAAAAAAACGGGTCGGCTGCCACGTTCAAGCCAACGTGCTTCATGGCTGCCAGCGATCGGGCTCCGGTAAAGCTGGCGCCCATGGCGGCTTCCAAGGCAGTTTTTTCGTTACTGCCCCACATGCAGTAAATGTCGTCGCGGTAACGGCTGACGTTTTCGAGGATCTCGGTACTCGGGGTGCCGGGATAGGCGGCGGCGAAAGTCACTCCCGCCTCCCAGGCGCCCCTGGCCACGGCTTCGTTGCCGGAAAGCAGTTCTCTGGGCATTCAACCTCCTGGAAGACTTTTACTCTATTAGTTTTGCCCCGGATTGTCAAGGCGCAGTCGGCTCTTTCCAGGTGATCCAGGGCGGTCCTGCCGGTTGTTTTTCAGCCCTAAATCGGCTAAACTTGATCCAGTCGGAACCCAATTCAAGGAGCATAAAATGGTATTGGATGACATAACCATATCACGAACCATAATCGAATCGTACTTCGCCAAGCTGACCAAATCCCTGTCTCTGGACGTGGCCCTGGTCGGGGCCGGCCCGGCCAACCTGCTCTGCGGCACTCTGTTGGGTGAGGCCGGCCTGAACTGCGCCCTGTTCGAATCTAAGCTGGCTCCCGGGGGCGGCATGTGGGGCGGCGGCATGATGTTCAACGACATCGTGGTTCAGCAGGAAGCCCGCCACCTGCTGGACCGGCTTGAATTGCCCTGCCGGGAGCATGCTCCAGGTTACTTCGTGGCCGACAGCGTGGCCGCCGTGGCTACACTTGTGGCCGCCTGCGTGCGTTCGGGCACCAGGATCTTCAACCTGATCAAGGCGGTCGACGTCATGTTCCGCGAGGAAAACGGGGCCGCCCGGGTGGCCGGGCTGGTACTGCAGTGGTCCCCGGTCGAACGCCTGGGCCTGCATGTCGATCCCCTGGCGATTGCCGCCCGTTTCCTGGTCGACGGCAGTGGTCACGATGCCGAAATATGCTCCCTGGTGGCCCGCAAGCTGGACGCCCGGCTTGACACCGAGACCGGCGGGGTGGTCGGTGAGCGCTCGATGTGGGCCGAGCGTGGTGAAAGCATGACCCTGCTGAACAGCGGCGAGGTTTATCCCGGTCTTTACGTGGCCGGCATGGCGGCCAATGCGGTCAAGGGTGCGCCGCGCATGGGTCCGGTATTCGGCGGCATGTTGCTTTCCGGAGAAAAAGTGGCCGCTGAGCTGATTGAGCGCTGCCGTGGCTGACAAGAAGCATTGTCCCTGGTGCGCCGGGATACTGAGTCGGACTCTGGTTGAGGGCCGCGAACGCCAGGTCTGTTCTGCCTGCGGCCGGGTGGTTTTCGCCAATCCACTGCCGGCCACCGCGGCCTTGGTCGAGGGACCGCATGGCATACTGCTGGTCAAACGCGGAGTGGAACCTGCCCGCGGTACCTGGTGCCTGCCCGGGGGATTCATGGAAATAGATGAAAGCCCTGAAGAATGCTGTTTGCGGGAACTGGCCGAGGAAACCGGACTGGATGGGGAAATCGATTCTCCGCTGGGCCTGCTGCGCGAGGAAAGTTCAGTCTATGGGGCAGTGCTGGTGGCCGGTTTCACGGTCAGGGCCGTTTCCGGAACTCTCCGGGCCGGGGACGACAGCCTGGATGCCGCCTTCTTTGCTCCGGAATCATTGCCGCAAATAGCTTTTCCAAGCCACCGGGAGTTCCTGGCCCGCTACTTGGCTTCGCGCTCACGGTCCCTGAACGGCCGGCCGGTTTATCCCCGGCGCGGAGGAGCATATGTCATAACCAGCGGTGATCACCTGGAACTGGCCCGGGCTGCCTGCGCCGCCGGAGCCCGGGCCCTGCAATTAAGAGATAAGCAGGCCGGTCCCCGGGAACTGCTGGCCCTGGCCCGGGCCATCAAACCACTGGCCGCAGCCTCGGGCACTCTTTTCATTGTCAACGACAACCTGGAAATCGCCATGCTCAGCGGGGCCGACGGTCTGCACATCGGACGTGAAGATCTGCCCCTGAGTGAGATAAAGAAAATCGCCCCGCCGGAAATGCTGATCGGGGTTTCCACCACCAACCTGGAGCAGGTCAGCCGGGCCTGCCGGGAAGGAGCCGACTACATTGGCTTCGGCCCGATTTTCGCCACTCCGACCAAGGAAGGCTACCAGCCTGTCGGGCTGGAAGACCTGGGTCGGGCCCTGGCCCTGAGTACCGTCCCACTGGTGGCCATCGGCGGTATCGACCTGGAAAACATGGGCCTGCTGAAAGAAGCCGGGGCCGGCTGGCTGGCCATGGTCCGCGCTTTTTCGGGTGGTACCGAAGCCGCGGTGCGCCGGGTGAACGGTTTTTTCGGCCTGGACTGAATTTTCAGTCGGCCAGTTTTCTGTAGATTTCCAGCAGGTCGGGGCCCGGCAATTGCTCGGCCCGGCATTTTTCATCCAGTCTCAGGTTGTCCAGCGCCTGTCTCACTTTATCCGGTGGAAAACTCCGGCCCAGGTTGTTCAACAGGGTCTTGCGCCGCTGACCGAAAGCCAGCTTGAGAAATGAGTAATAACCTGAACCGGGCTCGCTCCAGCTTTCCGGCCGGGGCTGAAAGGAAAACACCTCGGAAAAGACCCTGGGCGGCGGAGCGAAGGAACCCGGGGAAACCCCGAAATGACTGCGCAGGCTGAAAATCGAATTGAAGAAAAAGCCCTGGGCGTTGGCGCCCGCGCTGAGCTTGCGGAAAAACTCCCGTTGCACCATGAATACTCCGTGCCTGATTGAATCTCGGTGCTTCAGCACCCAGTCGGTTATGTCCCGGGAGAGGTAGTAGGGCAGGTTGCCCAGCAGGCTGACGGTCCGGCCTGGAAAGAGCCGGCCCGGGTCGCAGTCCAGCACGTCCTGGCTGAGTACCGGGATACTTGCTGGTAATTTGCGGCGCAGGTCGGCGGCCAGGTCGGGGTCTTTTTCCAGCAGTACCAGGGACCGGCCGGGAAAAAGAACCGGCAGGTGTTCACTGAGTGCGCCGCGGCCGGGCCCGATTTCCAGCAGGGGAGAATCGTCCACGGGCACCAGCCCGGCGATGCGAGCCGCAACTTCGCGGTTGACCAGAAAGTTCTGTCCCAGCCTGCTTGCCGCCATGATCAAGGATTATAGCATATTGAAAAATGTCAGGCTTTAAGAGGAAGAGGCAGGGTAAAACCGGATCCGCAACCCGGCAAAAAAATCCCCGGTAAGACAGCAGTTTTTTCCCATCTTGGCCGCGGTGAACAGCGAGGAGGCAAGTAAAACAGGGCTTTTGCCTGGCCATCGACTTGGCAGGGTTATTGCTTCCTGTCAATCGGAGGCGCAAATGATTGACGTGGTAGGATTTCTGAACACCAACCTGCCGGCGGCCGGTTCAAACCAGGGCCGTGACGGCGAACTCGGCAAGGACGCCTTTCTGGAACTTTTAATCGCCCAGGTTATCAACCAGAACCCGCTGGAGCCGATGAAGAACACCGAGTTCATCGCCCAATTGGCCCAGTTTTCCTCGCTGGAACAGATGAAGAACATCGCCTCCGGCATGGAACTGCTGGCCCTGACCCAGGGCGCGGCCACCAACTCGCAGATGGTCAACCTGATCGGCAAAAGGGTCATGGTGCCCGGCGATGGTTTCAGCATCAGCAATGCCGCGGGAGTTGAACTCCGCTTCAACCTGGATGAACTGCCCAACGAGGCCTGGCTGCAGGTACGTAACGAAAACGGCGAACTGGTCAGGAGAATTTCTTTGACCGAGCTGAAGAACGGAGAAAACAGCTTTTGGTTCGACAGTCGCGACGACAAGGGCGAAAAACTGGCCCGCGGAAACTACAGCTTTGAAATAGTGGGCAGCGGCAACGAGAAATTGAACGGAGCCGTGACTTTTGCCAATTTCCTGGTACAGTCCGTTTACTTCGAAGGCAACCAGATCTGGTTGAAATCCTGGAAGGAAAGGATCAACCTGGCCGATATCAGCGAAGTGATACTCGATCAAGGAGAAAGCGAACAATGATCAAATCTTTTTATTCAGGTCTCACTGGGCTCTCGGCTTATGCCAGCGCCCTGAACATCGTCGGCAACAACCTGGCCAACATCAACACCACCGGTTTCAAGGCCTCGACCATGAGTTTTCACGACCTGGTCACGGCCACCTTCGGAGGTATCGCCACCTCAGGCGCCGGTAACCCGATGCAGGTCGGCCTGGGTGTCCTGACCAATTCCATCGACGGCATCTTCAGCCAGGGCTCGGTACAGCGGACCACTGAGGCCACCAACGTGGCCATTGAGGGCAACGGCTTCTTCGTAGTCGGAAATACACCGGAGGATCGTTTTTTTACCAGGTCGGGCAATTTTTCCTTCAACCGTGAAGGCTACCTGGTCGACCCTTCGGGCAAGTACGTGCTGGGCTACACTCAACGCAACCCGGACGGCACTATCAATGCCTCGGGCACCCTGTCAGCCATCTACCTGCCGGCCAATTCCATTTCGCCGCCCCAGGAAACCACCCTGGCCAGGATCATCGGCAACCTGAACGTCCGGGATGATGTCGGGGCCACTTATTCGGCTTCGCTTACCCTCTACGACAGCAAGGGTTCCCCGCATACCCTGTCCATAGAATTCACCCACAACGGCATAGTCGGCGGCAACGACCAGTGGAGCTACGAAGTGACCCTGCCCGGCGATGACGTGGTCGGCGGTGTGCCCGGCACGCCCTTCGTGCTTGGTACCGGCCTGGTCGAATTCGATGGCAGCGGCACCATGATTGTGCCGGCTGGCGATGTGGCTCTGGCCACTCCGGCCTTCACCAACGGTTCGGATCCCCTCAATTTCACCTGGCAGCTCTACGACGACAATGGAGTCGGTCTGCTGACCGGCTACCCCCTGCCCTCGTCAACCAGCTCGACTTTCACCGATGGTTACCCCCCGGGCAACCTGACCTCTCTGATCATCAACAACGAGGGCATCCTGGAAGGCATCTTCTCCAACGGCCAGATCGCCCCCCTGGGTCAGCTGGCCACGGCCACTTTCAACAACAACCGCGGCCTGATCCGGGTGGGTCAGAACCTGTTCGCCGCCACCCTGGCCTCGGGAACGCCCTCGATCGGCGCCCCGGGTTCGGGCGGCCGCGGTACGGTGATCGGCAGTGCCCTGGAATCGTCCAACGTGGACATCGCCACCGAGTTCACCAACATGATCGTCTTTGAGCGCGGCTACCAGTCGAATTCCCGCATCATCACCACCTCGGACCAGATCCTGCAGGAGACCCTGCGCCTCAAGGGCTGAAGTAAAGGCTGAGGGTACAGGATAAGCGAAATTGACCGGGCCGGAAGCCTGGCTGACCGGGAATAGGAGAATTTAAAAAGGTTTTTGTGATTCTCCGGCTCCTGAATAGAAGAGTCATTCCGGTCGGGCGCCGGCTAAAAAGTCAAGAAATCAAGAACCGTCCCTTGTTTTTTCCAGGAAGGTTGACAAAAAGCGATTTATGTATTACATTGTATTACATGGAGAAAACATGAGTCAGACCATCAGTATCCGCGTGCCCGAGGAGATCAACAAAAATCTCAAGGAAATAAGTCGCCGGGAAGGCAAGCCGGTCAGTGACCTGGTGCGGGAATCACTTCAGAAATACATTGCCCTGTATCGCTTCCGCAAACTGCGTAATCTGGTGCTGCCGTTCGCCGAAGCCCAGGGCCTTCTGACAGATGAGGACGTATTCAAGCAGATCTAGTGAAAATCGTTCTGGATACCAATGTCATATTTTCTGCTTTTGCCGTACGAGGTCTTTCGCACGCTGTTTTTGAACTCTGCCTGCAGCAGCACGAAATCCAGGTCAGTGAAAAACTGCTGATCGAGCTGAAGAAAAACCTGGCTCTCAAGTTGAAAATGCCTCCGGCCGCCGTTGCCGAAGTTCTGGTTTTTCTCAGGGAATTCTGCTGCCTGGTTGAGCCCAACGAACTGAAAAAACAAGTCTGCCGTGATCCCAATGATGATCACATCATCGGCCTGGCTCTGGCCTGCGGAGCCGATTGCATCGTCAGCGGCGACCGTGATCTGCTGTCTCTGGGTGCTTACGGCCGAATAACCATACTCAATCCCCGGCAATTCTGGGAAAGTCTGAAAAAGCGGCCCTGAGCATCCCTCGGAGTAGGGTGGCCTACTTTTTCCGAACCGTCGCTGTAAGTGTCAAGATCACCGCCTGTTTCTCCTGATCTGGGGGGATCAGGGTCAATTACGGCTGGGTGCCGGCGATAAAGTCAAGAAATCAAGAACCGTCCCCGAGGGCGGGGACCAGGTGGGGCGGTTTTTCGCCGGCGAGGGCGGCCTTGACGCTCTCCAGGTTCATCCGGGCCATAGCCAGGCGGGTCTGGTCGGTGGCACTGCCGATATGCGGAACCATAACCACGTTTTCCAGGGCCAAGAGACTTTCGTTTATAAGTGGTTCGTGTTCGTAAACGTCCAGCCCGGCTCCGAAGAGTTCTTTATTTTTCAGTTTTTCGGCCAGGGCCGCCTCATCCATCAGGCCGCCGCGGGCCACGTTCAGGAAAATGGCATCCTTCTTCATCAGGTCAAAGGCCCGGCGGTTCATCAGGTGGTGGTTTTCCCGGCTGTAGGGCAAGTGCAGGCTGATAACATCGGACGCGGCCAGCAGTCGGTCGAATTCCATGAACCGCCAGCCCTCTTTTTCTTCGAGTTCAGGCTTGTGGGTTCGCGAATAATAGGCCACCCGCATACCGAAGGCCGCCGCCCGCCGGGCCACGGCCGTGCCGATGCGCCCCAGTCCGACTATGCCCAGCAGTGCGCCCTGCAGTTCTCGGCCTAAAAAGAGCTCGGCCTCCCAGCCTTTGAACTTGCCGGCCCGGGTAAAGGCATCGGCCGGCACCAGGCGCCGGGCCACGGCCAACAGCAGGGCCAGGGTCAGGTCGGCGCTGGCCGCGGTCAGGATGTCGGGCGTGTGGCAGACGTAGATGCCGCGTGCCCGGGCTGCGGCCAGGTCGATGTTGTTGTAGCCCACCGCGTAATTGGCGATTACTCTTAATTCAGGGCCGGCGGCCATCAGTTCCGGGCCGACCGGGTCGGAGAGAAAAGAGATCAGCCCGCGGCAGGTTGGATTGGCCCTCAGCAGATCTGCAGGTTCCAGGCCGGATTCCCAGGCCGACAGCAGGGTGAATTCACGGTTCAACGCAGTCAGGGCTGCGGCCGGTAGGGGCCGGGTCAGGATCACCTTGTCTTTCATTTATCAATCTCCTGATTTGAGTGTAGGCCAGTTCGAATTCCTGTTCAACCAGGCCGGCCGGCCGGCGGCGATTGGCCCCGCCGGGGTCGAAGTAATCGCTGAGCGCCACCAGGGCGGTCAGGGGACGACCGTAAAGGGCGGCCAGGGCGTATATCTCCATCTCGACCACCCTGCGCCCGGCCCGGCGCTGTTCGGCCAGCCAGGAGTCGTTTTCGCGGCCCGGCAGATCCACGCTGACTCCGGGCACGGCCGGAAAGGCAGGGAAAGGTTTTAGTGTAAAGTATTCCTGTTCGCTGAGCAGGAACTGGGCCGGATCCGCGCTGATGCTGTCGAGCTGCAGCGGGGTCGGGGGCGGCGGTTCAGGGCCCAGGAAGCCGGCCGTGCCCAGGAAATAGATTTCTCTATGTCTCCAGTCGGGCATAAATCGCAGAAGTACTTCGAGGTAGGGATAACCGACAAAGCCGCTCAGGATTTCACAGTTTGCGAAGCGTAGCAGTTCGGCCCGGAACAGCTCTTTGACCTTTAAGGCTCGCTGACGTTCACGGTCCAGCAGGTCCCGGCCGGGAAAAAAGGGGATGATCATCAGGGGCTGTGGTTTTGTATGTTTCGGCATGTTTTTCCGCTTGATGCTCTGAAAGAGAAAAGAATGGGCGATAGAGGATTTGAACCTCTGACTTCTACCGTGTGAAGGTAGCACTCTAGCCGCTGAGTTAATCGCCCAGAGGAAGCCATTATAGGCTGATTACACTGCGAGGTCAAGTACCTGGGGTGGAAACGGGCGGTTTAATGGTTTATACTTGGTTACTTAAAGGGAGGCGACATGAACAGAACAATTCCGGCAATATTGCTGATCGGCCTGTTTTCCGGCGGATTGCTGAGCGCCGCGGCTTCGGACCTGGAACAACTGTCTCGTGATCACAAGCTCACTCTGAGAAGAGACGAACGGCGCGGGGTGACCACCCTGATGCCCCGGGGGCTGAGCCCGCGGGCCAGCCTTTTCATCTACCTGCTGAAACACGATGCCGACCAGGGCCTGACCCTGCGCCTGCGCATCAACCATTTCGCCCGGGAGCAGTTGTTCCTGAAAAATTTCCTTTTTGACGTCGATGGCATTGAGGGAAACCTGGAAGTGCGGGGCACGGTACGCACCCAGGATCTTTTCAGAACCAACCAGCCGGGAAGTGAATCCTTCAGCGAGGGCCTGAGCGGAGACGGCATGAGCCAGATTTCGGGAGCCGGGGCCGGGGGAATCCTGGAATACTACGACATTGCTATGAATCCCGACGAATACGAACTGGTAAGGAAGGTCGCCGCCGGCCGTAAGGTCAAGCTCCGCTATGTCGGCACCCGGGGATATCGCGAACTCAAGGTTCACAGCAGTGAAATCAAGGCCCTGCGCGCCGTGCTGGCCGCCCTGGCCGCCCAGGCGGCCGCCGTGGAATAAAGCGGGGTTTGCCGGATAAAAGCCTTCCTTATTTATCTCTGTTCACGAATGCCTGCTGAGAGATCGACCAGTCAGGCAGGTTGACAATCAGATTTGGAAAACATACAATTCAAGCCGATGACCCCGAAAAAAAAGCGCCGAGATTCTCTGAAATTCCTGCTGTTCAGCATCCTGGTGGCGGCCGTGCTTTCTTTCCTGCTGATCAACTTCGTGCTGTCGGCTTTCAAGGTCGAGGGCGATTCCATGTTGCCCCTGCTCAACGACCAGCAGAGAATCCTGGTTTCAAAAATCGCCTTGCGTGGTTCCGGTCCGCGCCGCTTCGACGTGGTGGTGCTCTATCGGCCGGACCAGCCGGAAAAATCAGTGGTTAAAAGGATCATCGGTCTGCCGGAGGAAATCATCGAGCTCAGGGATGGCCGGGTTTTCATCAACTACCAGCCTCTTAACGAACCTTTTCTGGCCGACCGGGAAAACCAGGACAACGGCGGGGCCATCAGAAATATGTCACCCCTGCTGATTCCTGCGGGTCATTATTTCCTGCTCGGTGACAACCGGCGCATCAGCCAGGATTCCCGGACCTTCGGAGTGGTTCCGCTTGATTACCTGCAGGCCAGGGTGGTCTTCAGCTACTGGCCCGCTGAACGTTTCGGCCCGCTCAACTGAGTCGGCCGGTTTACCCGGTCCGGCTTATATGGTATAAATAATACTCCCGATATGCGACTGAAAACACTACTATTATCTGTTTTTCTGGTTTTGATTACCCTCGGAACTCCGGCCCGGAGTCCGGTGGAAATCCGTCGCTTGGTAAGTTCCATCGGCGAACTGGATTTCAAAAAGGACGTCGAGATCAAGTATCTGGATCGCCGCTCCCTGGAGAGCTATCTTGAAGAAATTTACGCTAATGATTACAGCCCGGAAAGCGCGGCCACAGATGCCCTTTTCCTGAATTTGATGGGTTTTACCCGGGATATTACCGATTTGCACCGCTTGCGCCGCCAGTTGATCCTGGAGAACGCCGGAGGTTTTTACAACGAAAAAAACGCCGAACTGGTGGTGCTGAAGGAATTTCGGGATATCCCCTCTTTTCACGGCCCCATCCTGGCCCATGAACTGCGCCATGCCTTGCAGGACCAGCATTTTTCCCTGCGTCGCCTGCTGGGGGATTACTCTGATTTCGACGATCGCCGACTGGCCGTGCTGGCCGCTCTTGAAGGAGATGCCACCCTGCTGATGCTGCGTTTCATGGGGCTTGATCCCGGATCTTTCAGTTCATCATTGAGCCCGCAATCCTTGCTCGGTCTGACCAGCGCCGGGTTTTCGCCCAGCCTGCACACCGCCCCGGCCATCCTGCGGCACCAGTTGGTGATGCCTTACGGCATCGGACTCAGGTTTGTTTCGGCTATCGCCCGCAAAGGCAAATGGTCGGCGATCAACCGCATGTTGGCCGCTCCGCCGGATAACACGGCCCAGCTCATCGATCCGGCCAAGTATTTAAAAAAATGGCGGCCGGCCCCGGTGACGGTCGAATACATCCCAAGCGGCTTGGTTGAGTTGAACCGGGGCGTGGTCGGTGAATACAACCTGAACGTCCTGCTGGACCCGGAAAACCCCCAAATGGAAGCAGCCCGGGGCTGGAACGGAGACAGGTACGCTCTTTTCAGTGATGGCGCCGGACACCTGCTGTGCTGGAAGTCAAGCTGGCAGAACAGGAAGGCGGCCGAACGTTTCCTGGCCTCTTTCCGTGCTTTTCTGGAAAAAAACCTGGAACTTGATTTCCGCCCTGCCGCAGTTCCTGGTCTGCTCCGAGCCGAAAACGCCGGGGAATTGTTCCTGTTGGCCGATCGGGCTGAAAACCTTGTTTACATCCGGACCAACCGGCTTGATTTAGAAGATGAAATAACAAGCGGAGGAATCTATGATTAACGCCACCCAGATCAGAAAGGGAATGATCATTCAATTGAACGACAAGCTGTTCCGGGTCGAGGACATGGAGCACGTCACCCCCGGCAAGGGCAATGCCGTGGTCCAGACCAAGATCCGCGATCTCAACGACCTGACCATCCGTAACCACCGTTTTCGTTCCAATGAACGGGTCGAGCGGGTGGTGCTGGAGACTCGGCAGGTGTTTTACTCCTACCATGACGGTGACCACTACATTTTCATGGACAACGAAAGCTACGAACAGATAAGCCTGGATCATGATTTCCTGGAAGAAAAAATCTATTACCTGCAGGAGAATATAACTTATGCCCTGGAATCCTTTCGCGGCCAGCCGATGAACCTGATTCCGCCGCTGACCATGGAGTTCACGGTCAGCGAGACTGAAAAGAGCATCAAGGGAGCTACTGTTCAGGCTTCTTACAAGCCGGCACTGCTGGAAAACGGCCTGGAGGTGCAGGTACCTTCCTTCATCGAACCGGGCAACCGGATCAAGGTCGACACCAGGGATGGTTCCTACATCGAAAGAGTAAATAAATAAAACTTACAGCTGGGTTTTGCCCTGGCCGTGTTTTTTGCCGCTTATGGAAAAATGATTTCATTTGTATTACCATTGTCGTATCGTGAAAACCGGAAAACTGCTGTTGTTGTTCCTGGCTCTGCTGCTGGCCGGAGGCTCCCTGCAGGCGGCGGAGGATTTGGAAAAATTGATCCTGGAAAAGAACTGGCCTGCTCTGGAAGACGTGTTTTCCGATGACAGCCACCTGGTTTTACGCAATTACCTGGCCGATGCCGGTAAAATAGTCCTCGAGGCCCAGGGGCCGGAAACACTTTTTTACCAGGTTAAGTTCAGCACCTATGCCGAAACCGGCAATATCTTCTTCAGCCGGAAAGAAGGGTTTTACCATTCCCTGAGCATCGCCAACCAGATCAAGCCTTTTCACTTTTTTTCATCCTTCCTCAGGTATCGCCTGAAAAACTACTCATTCGCGGTGGGGGATGCCCGGATCACCCTGCAGGATGGTTATCTGTACGAACCGCAGCCGGCCGGCCGCCCCTGGTTCTTCATCGGCCGCTGGAATTTTTTCATCAGTCCCGAGGATGAAGAAGAGCGCCTGACCCTGCAACGCCGCTACCGCGGTGACAGCTTTTCCCGGGACAATCAGTGGGGGGTTTTCCTGCTGGCCGACAACACCCGCCCGCCCGCCCTGGGGCCGGCGGAAGAGCCCCCGGAAGACGACCTGATGCTGTTACTGCCGCTTTTGCGTTATGTTCAGGATTACTTCGGTGTTTTCCAGGAAGATTTCAAGGAATACTGGTATCTTTCAGCCGGGTCCGATGCCAACCTGGTTTTTTTTGAAGACACCAAGAGATCATATTTTCTTTACGATTTCAACCCGGTCAACACTCCCGACACCAGGCTGACCCAGTCCCAGGGCAGCAAGATCATTTTGAGTTACAATGCCCAATCCGGCCCTAAACTGCGCTTCGGTTCACCACTGCAACTGGAGAGGCTTTCTCTTAACCTGCACTACAATCCGTTTGATCAGAGCCTGGCCGGAACTGCTTCCCTGACCTTCGACCGGGCCTCGGCCCAGCAGACCCTGTTCCTGGACGAGGAGCTTTCCATCAGCGCCGTGCTGGGTGGGGAGAAAAGCGCCTACAATCTCTTTCGCAAGGACGATCGCTATTTCGTGCGGGGACCCGAGCAGGATCGTATTGCCTTTTATTATAGGGGGCGGGCCAGGGAAGACAACCAGTACTCTGAGTTCCCGGTTTACGCCACTCCTGAAATCCTGGGGCGCAAGATCGATGAATTCTATTTTCTTTCCCGGCACCAGAATTTTTACCCCAATCCTGGCATAGGCTTTTTCAAGAGCCAGGTGACCGTTTCCGTGCCCTACGGCATGCAGGTGCTGGCCAGTGGCCAGCTGATCGATCAGCGTATCGAAGACAAGCGACTGGTCAGCCAGTTCAGAAGTCCTGGCAGTAAGGGGTTTTCCCTGGTCAGCGGTTCTTTTCACCTGGCCCGCGAGCTGAAGAGCAGGATTCCTTTGAAAATCTACTGCGCCCGTGATTTCAAGTACCATTCCTATCTGAATGTCGGTGAAATGAAGTCCGGTTTTGACTTTCTGATCGATTTGTTCGGCATGCTGGACGTTCCGGAAGTAAACCTGCTGCTGCGGCGATTTTACCAGGAAGGAGGCAGCAGTCTGCAGGGCTTCGTACTGCTCAACGTGGACCCGGCCCAGAAGAGAAACCTGAGTATAACCAGTCCGGTGGTGTTTTCCGGGACTCGTGATGAATACCTGGTGCACGAGCTGGCTCACCAGTGGTGGGGAGGCCTGGTCTCCTGGGATTCATACCGTGATGTCTGGATAACCGAAGGCATGGCCCAGTTTGCGGTCCTCAGCTACCTGGAGGCTATATGGCCGGCGGCCCGCTTCGATTCACTACTGCGCCGGGTACGCCGGGGGGTCGTCAGGGACAGCCAGGCCGGTCCCCCGATTTACGGCCTGCGCATTGCCAACCTGGAAGACAACCTGGAGCTTTACCAGAGCGTGGTGTACAACAAGTCGGCCCTGGTATTGATGATGCTGCGTGAACTGCTGGGTCCGGCTGAGTTCCAGGCCCGGGTGCAGTCGCTGCTGGCCGGCCGGCGCTACCAGAACATCAGTTCCAGGCAGTTCACCGATCACTTCAGTTCCGGGGATCCGGAAATCGCCAAGTTTTTCCGCGACTGGATCTATTCCCGGCGCCTGCCGGAAATATCCACCAGGATCGAGATCAACGGCAACCAGGCCAGGTTGAACATAATCCAGAAGGATACGGATTACATTTTTCCCCTGCAGGCCGAAATAGTCTTGAGTAACCGCCAGGTATTGAAAATTGACCTGGTGATGCGCGGAGCCAGTCAGGAATTCAGTTTCAGTGAAAAACAGGCCATCGTCAGTCTGCGCCTGCAGCCGAAATTCGCCCCGGTCATCCAGCGCTGATTATTCCGGATAAAAGTTGTTTTAAAGGAACTCCACCGGCACCACAGCAGCATCAATGGTTTTCAGTCCCCGCTCCTGAAATTCGATCAGGTACTTTTTTTCTCCCAGCTTTTCCAGAACCCGGCCGGGGCCGAAAACCGGGTGAAGTACAGCCAGTCCAGGTTTTTCAGCTGTTTCATCGCCGGCCCCCAGCTCCCTGATTACATCGCCGACTCCGGATGCGCTGAAGTAGTAATTGTCGGCGATCTGTCCCAGGAAGGGGGAAATGTGGGGTGAACCACTGGAAAGCACCAGCAGATTCCTGGCCCGGGTGGCTGCCACGTAAAAAAGCCTTCTTTCTTCTTCCAGCTGATCCAGGTCGCGGCTCAGGAAAAAAGGCATGTACTGGTGATTTATGCCGACCGCGATGACGACCGGGAATTCCAGTCCCTTGGCATTGTGCATTGAGGCCAGGAAGACCGGACCACGATGATTGCTTTTCCCGGAAGGGGCGTTCAGGGCCAGGCTGTCCATGAGGTGCTGAAAAGGTTCTTCCGGATGTTCCGTTTCCCACCTGGAGATAAATTCCTGCAGTTCCTCGATGTTCAGCAGTCTTTCCGTTTCGTTCTTTGATTCCAGCAGGTCGAGGTATTCGGAAAAGCCAAGGACCCGCCTGAAAATATCACTGAGTTTGCGGGTATTGAAATCCGCCAGCCCCGCGGCCAGCCGGTGAAAGAAAGTATCTTCGTTCCGGGTCGGCCTGGCCAGGTAGCTTTCCAGCATGGATGTCCCCTGGGCCGCGGCTGTACTTTTCAGAGCGGCCAGGGTCTTGGGACCGATGCCCAGCGGCAGGGCATCACAGACCCTGGTGAAGGAATAATCGTCAGCCGGGTTCAGGGCCAGGCGCAGCATGGCCATGCTGTCCTTTATTTCCCGGCGCTCGAAAAAGCTGAGACCCTTGAGAATCTGGACTGGGATACCGCGGGACCGGAATTCATTCTCAAAGGCCAGTGACTGGGCGTGAATGCGGTAGAGCAACAGGATGGGCTGCCATTCCGGGAAGCGCTGCAGAAGGTTTTCAACCAGGTCGGCCGCGGCTGCGGCTTCCTCCTCCTTGCTGCGGCTTTTAAAAAGGAAGACCGGGGCTCCGGGCTGGGCTTCGGTCCACATGTTTTTCGGCCGGCGCTGCCGGTTGCGGGAAATGACCTGGTTGGCGAAGGCGATAATCCTGGCCGTGGAGCGGTAATTCTGTTCAAGCTTTATTATCAGGGCCTTGGGGAAATCTTTTTCAAATTCGAGCAGGAAGCGCGGCTCGGCTCCCCGCCAGGAGTAAACCGACTGGTCGTCGTCACCGACCGCGGTCACCGCTCCTGCTTCCGGGTCCACCAGCAGGCGGATCAGTTCGTACTGGTTGGGATTGGTGTCCTGGAATTCATCGATAACCAGGTAACGAAAAAGGGCGCGGTAGTGAAGTCGCAGTTCTTCCCGGATTGTCAGTAATTGAACGGGCAGGGATATCAGGTCTTCGTAATCCCAGAGCCGGCGTTCCTTCTGCCATTCGTGATACTTGCCGTAAATATCCCTCTCGGCCAGGGAAAAACCGCAGCTGCGCAGTGCTTCCGGGTTGTTGGCAAAGAATCCCTTCATCTTGGCCAGGTTGATTTTGCGCCTTACTTCCTCACTTTTCAGTTCCCGGGGCCATGAATTGAGGTTCTTTTCCAGGTCGGTGAAAAATCTCTTCTGCTCGGCATCGTCCATTACTTCCCAGTCAGGGCCGAATCCGGCCTGGAGAGCGTTTTCACGCAACAGGCGCAGACCCAGGGCGTGAAAAGTGGAGATGCGGAAACGGTGGGCCGGCAGTCCGGTCAGTTGTTCGATGCGGTTCTTCATTTCAGCTGCAGCCTTGTTGGTAAAGGTCACCCCCAGGATGGCGGCCGGGGGCAGGCCGCGTTCCAGGGCCAGGTAGGCTATTTTATGGGTGATGACCCTGGTTTTGCCGGAACCGGCTCCAGCCACCACCAACAGCGGCCGGTCGAAACAGAGTACTGCTTCGCGCTGCCGGGGGTTGAGTTCTTCGAGGATGCGCTCAGCCATTCCGGCCGCGGATCAGGGGGACGAACTGGACCGGCATCAGGTTGGTGCGCTTGAGTCGGCCGTAAGCAGTTTTTTCTATCAGGATGAGATCCTGAACACTGGAGGCGTACCTGACCGGAATCACCATGCGTCCGCCCGGAGCCAGCTGATCGATCAGCGGCTGGGGAATCATGTCCGGAGCGCAGGTCACGATGATGCCGTCGAAAGGCGCCTGTTCCGGCCAGCCCAGGTAGCCGTCACCGGTTTTAAAGCTGATGTTTTTATATCCCAGCTTCAAGAGCAGGTTTTTTGAGGAAGCGGCAAGTTTTTCGTTGATTTCTATGGTATAGACCTCGTTGACCAGTTCAGCCAGGATGGCCGCCTGGTAACCGGAGCCGGTGCCTATTTCCAGGATTCTCTTGGCTGCGTCCGGGGCTATCACGTGGGTCATGATGGCCACGATGTAAGGCTGGGAAATAGACTGGCCTTCGTCAATCGGCAGGGGGGTGTCCTGGTAGGCTAGGTGGCGGTATTTTCCCGGGACGAACAGATGGCGTTCAACCTGGTCGAAAGCCCGGAGTATGCGCTGGTCTACTATTCCCCGGCCGCGGATGTGTGCTTCGACCATTTCACGCCTGAGCGAGGTGTAGTCCCTGATCGGTTCAGCGGGAGCCGCCAACAGGGGTGGCAGGAACAGCAGAAAAAAAAGAGCAAGCATGAACTTGATTTTACCAGAAGCAACCAAGCCGGTAAAGTGAAGTATCAGGATCGCTGAATAATGGGAGTATGTTTACAGTCCCGGGAGGGTTTTCAGGCAATCCGCCCTTTTTTCTTGCCCGGCCTGCTGAAGATGATATAATGGAAAAAACGACGAAAATTTTATGGAGAACCAAAGACCCTCGCTCAACTATTCTGGCGGCCGCCAAGTCGAAGCTGAACAGGCGGCCCGGAAAAAAGTTCTGCTTCTGTCGTTATTGCTTCACCTGCTCCTGTTTTTAATCTGGGGCGGCGCGCTCCGTCTGGGGCTCATCGGCCTGAAAAACGAGCCGCAGGCTGTGCCCTTGGCTCCGATAGTGCTTGAACTGCAGGATGAAGATCTGCCGCGCCGGGTGATCGAAACACCGCCCGATGCCCTGTCCAGGCCCGAAGACCAGCCGGCCGATTTCCTGTCGGACCGTAATGCCCTGGCCCGCAACCAGGAGGATTCTCCACCGGTACCGCCGGGAAAGGATCCTTACGCGGCCGGTGATTTTCAGACTCATGAAGCACCTCCCCGGCCGGGCCTTACGGCAGCTGATCCGCAGAGTAATCCTGACGGCCGGGCGGAGCTGGAAGATGCCGCCGCCCGCGCTCGGAGCGAACTCGAAGCGGCAACGGGAGAACTGAAAGTACCTGTCCAGAAGGAGCCCATGCAGCGGCTCCAGGAAATGCCCCGCTCACCGGGAGTGGCTCATCGCGAACTGGAATCGAGGGTCAGGGACAGCGGCGGTCTTTCCTTCAATACTTACGACTGGGACTTCGCTCCCTACATGCTGGAACTGAAAGGCAGGATCCAGAACAATCTTTTTCCACCCATGGCTTTCAGCAAGCTGGGCATAATCGACGGTGACACCCTGCTGCGCTTCAAGATTTTTCCAGACGGGCGGCTGGCTGACCTGCAAATCCTGGGTTACCAGGGGCACCGCTCGCTGATGGAAACCAGCGCCAACGCGGTGCTGGGCTCGGCCCCTTTCCGCCGCCTGCCCCTTGATTTTCCCAAGGAATATCTCGAAGTCACCGCCAGGTTTTCCTATTTTGTAAACAAATAAGCGAGGCCACTGATGCAACAAGTCTGGGATTTTCTCACCAAGGGCGGTATTGTCATGGTACCGCTGCTGTTCTGTTCGATCGGCCTGCTGGCCATTGTCATTGAAAAACTGATTTCCCTGCGCCGAGGTAAAATAATAGCGCCGGAACTGGTGGCCGTGCTGGAAAGTATGCGCGGCCGGGCTGACATCAACATGGCCCTGGCTGCCTGTGAGCGGTTTGGGGGGCCGTTGGCCCGCATGGCCGGCCTGACCCTGGCGAATACTTCGCGTTCCCGGGAGGAGGTAAAGGAAAACCTGTTCGACCAGGGACGACAGGAAATGCATCAACTGGAAAAAGGCCTGCCGATCCTGGAAACCATCGCGGCCGTCGCGCCCCTGCTGGGCCTGTTGGGAACTGTAGTCGGCATTCTCAAGGTTTTCGACGTGATTTCGGTCATGGGCGTGGGCCAGGCCGCCGCCTTGTCAGGGGGCATATCCGAGGCCCTGATCACCACCATTTTCGGTCTTTCCATCGGCATTCCGGCCCTGGTCGCCCACAATTATTTCGGAAGCAAGGCCGAAGCCCTGATCCTGGAAATCGAAAAGTACCTGAACCTCCTGCTGGGACGCCTGGCCGAGTTTCCGACCGGGACGGAGCATTGAACATGCGCTTGCCCGGACGTTCACCCAGGCGGGTCATGATCAGTATCACTTCCCTGATCGACGTCCTCTTCCTGCTGCTGATTTTCCTGCTGGTTTCTTCGACTTTTCTCGAGCAACCTGGGATTAAGCTTGAACTGCCCGAGGCCGGCAGTTCCGATCCCCTGGAACAGAAAGAGTACGTTCTGTCACTGAGCGCCGACGGCAGTATATTTCTCAACCAGGAGGCTCTTTCGATCGATGAACTGGAAAGCAGGATGCGCCGGGTTTTACCTGAGATGAAGGACGGAGCATTATTGCTCAAGGCCGACCGCGAGGTTTCCCATGGATTGGTGGTCAGGGTGATGGACAGGGTGAAAAAAAGCGGGGTGAAAAAGCTGGTCATCGCCACCAGGATGGAAGACTGAAAGCACGACCTCTTTTAATTGGTTTTGTTGTCAGTCATGCAATATTAATATATAATATATATATTAAGTGATCAAAAATTAACCCGGAGTTGAAAATGCCTCGTATTGTTTTATTGTCGATTATTTTATTGTCGTCATTCTGTTACTTGTCCGCCTGGGAAGCGCCGGTAAATCTCTCCAATAGCAACCGGGCTTCCCTGTATCCGCGGATGGCCGTGGATGGCCAGGGCGTGATTCACGTCGTCTGGACCGAGTTTGAAAGCAGTACGGTGGCCAATATCTATTACCGCCGCCACGACCGCAACGGCTGGAGTGAGCGGGAGAACCTGAGCAACAGCAACTGCCCCTCGCGGGAAGCTTCGATCGCGGTTGACCGGGCCGGCAACGTCTACGTGGTCTGGGTCAACAACATGGGCTGTCCGGCGGGTTTGCGCGGCCTGTCCCTGCTGACCATTCACGCCGACGGCGGCCGGAGCCTGGATCAACTGCCCTTTACCATGAACAGCAGTGTTGACGAGCTGAAAGTGCCCTACATCGCCAGTGACGATGACGGCAATCTTTCCGTGGTTTCCTACACCGGCCATCGCCGGGTCTGGGGCCGCAACCGCGATCACGGCAACTGGACGGACTGGAGGGTCATCAACACCCCGGGCGTGTTTTCAGCCTCGGAATCGTCTTACGTGACCTACGGCCGGGACGGCAAATTCTACGCGGTCTGGCCCGAGTACATGCCCGGCCGGGACCTGCATTACTCGATATACTGGACCAGCCGGGAGGTCGGCCGGGACTGGGAACTGCCCAGGACCACCCGGCATGACGGCCTGCCCCTGGATAATGCCCAGGCTCATCCCAAGATAGAGGTTGATGAAAAGGGTGACATGCACCTGGTCTGGATGGACCATCCGGACGGTATCCTGGATATATATTACCAGCGCTGGGACAACAATGCCCGGGCTTGGGTGGACCGTTCCTTCGCCTCGCGCCGGGGTGGTTACAGTACTTTGCCGACCATCGCCCTGACCAGGAGCGGCGTGCGTTACGTCGCCTTTTCCCTGGGGCCTTACGGAAGCCTGTTCAATGCCCAGTACAATTACGCTCCTCCGGGCGGAACTTTTCTGGCCCAGCCGCTGAATTTTTTCCCTCATCCCATAGCCAACCCCTATTTTACCCAGATCGCCGCCGGCGGCCCCAATGACAACGTCTTTTTCATCTACGAACAGGGTCCCCAGAACGCCAAGGATATCTTCTTCACCTCGTTTCAACCCATCGTCGTTGGAGCCGGTCTGCAGGCTCCTGTCAACCTGACCGGCCGCCGCCTGACCGCAATCAGGATCAACCGCTTTTTCAACAATCACTTCAACCTGCTGGAATGGACCGATAATCCCCAGAATGAGGCGGAAGGACTGGAGGTCGTTTTTTTCCGGGTTTTTCGCCGGGAAATCGACCAGTCTGACCAGCTGATCTCTATGCTGGCGGAGGTTCCGGCCGATTCCCCGCTTTACCTTGATTACAACATAGAGATAAACAAATCATATCTGTACCTGGTGGCTGCAGTGGATGCCGCGGGTAACGAGAGTGAACGTGTTTCGGTGACGGTCAGGCGCCCTTAGCAGGCAGGGCGGAGCTGACCAGAAAGCCGGGTTTCAGCCTGGGGCCGGCCCCCTGTTCAAAGGCATAAGCTAAACTGATCAGCCTGGCTTCGCTCCAGGCCGGCCCGAAGAAGGAAAGTCCGACCGGCAGTCCATATATTTTCAGCGCCGGCACGCTTATCGAGGGATACCCGGCTACCGCGGCCACCCAGGAACTGCCCCCGAAAAATCGATCGCCGCAAACCAGGTCAGTGACGCAAGCAGGCCCGATGGTCGGAGCGACCAGTGCATCCAGCCGGTGAGCCTTTACCGCGGCATCAATGCCGTTTTCCCTGGTCAGGGATCGGGCTTTGTGCCGGGCATCCAGGTAGGCCTGTTCGCTCAGCGGTCCCTTGGCCTGGGCCCTGATTAACAGTTCCTGGCCGAAATAGGGCATGACCTGCCGGCGGTGCTTTTCATTGAAGGCGATCAGCTCGGCCAGGTTGCGGGTTTCCAATCCCGATGCCGAACGGCCCAGGTACAGGTTGAGATCGTGTTTGAATTCGTAAAGCAGTACTTCCATTTCAGCCCGCCAGACTTCGCCGCCGGCGAATGCTTCAGGCAGATCCACCAGTTCGGCGCCAAGGCCGCGCAGTTGCTGCAGAGTTTCTTCCAACAGGGGATCAAGCAGGTGATGCAGGCTGAAAAAGCGGCGGGGAACCCCGATCCTGGCCCCGGCCAGGCCGCGGGGGTCGAGACAGTCGCTGTAATCGCGGCGGATATGAGCTTGGGCCCGGCCGGTCTCGGGGTCGCTTGGATCGACTCCGGCCATGGCCGCCAGCAGGATTGCGGCATCGGCTACACTGCGGGCCATTGGGCCGGCCGTATCCTGGCTGTGCGCGATGGGGATTATGCCGCTGCGGCTGAGCAGGCCCAGGGTGGGCTTGATCCCGACCACCCCGCAACAGGAAGCCGGGGAAACTATCGAGCCGTCGGTTTCGGTACCAACCGCCGCGGAACAAAGGCTTGCAGCCACGGCCGCGGCTGATCCCGAGCTGGATCCGCAGGGATTGCGGTCCAGGGCGTATGGATTTCTGGTCTGGCCGCCGCGCGAACTCCAGCCGCTGGTGGATTTGTCCGCTCGGAAGTTGGCCCATTCGGACAGGTTGGTTTTTCCCATGATGACCGCGCCGGCTTGGCGCAGGCGTTGTACGATGAAGGCGTCGGCCGCGGCCACGTGTTCGGCCAGGGCCAGTGAACCGGCGCTGGTGCGCATCGGGCCGCGGGTGTCGATATTGTCCTTGAGCAGGAGCGGGATTCCGTGCAGAGGGCCGCGCGGCCCCTTGGTGCGACGCTCGTTGTCCAGGGCGGCCGCTTCAGCGCCTGCCTCCGGGTTGAGTTCCATGATGGAGTTGATTTTCGGTCCATTGCGGTCTATGGTCCTGATCCGCTCCAGGTATTTTTCCAGCAGTCCGGCCGAGCTTAGATGGCCGGCGGTCATGGCCTGCTGAATCTCGCTGATGCTCAATTCCGCGACTTCGGTTCCGGGCTGGTCTGAACCGGTCAGGCCTGTCCGGCCAAGGCTCGCGACCAGAGCGGCGCCACCGCCTGCCTTGATGAATTCCCTGCGTTTCATTTTAATTGCCTCCGGATTTTCAGTTCGACCTGCATTTTAAGCTAAAGAACAATCACAGGCAATCTCCGGTCGTGGAATAAGGTTAAAACAGGGAACCAGGCGGATCGGATTTTCGTTTAAGAATCGGTTTCCATACACAGCCCCGGCCGGTACCCACGTCGTTTCCGCGGCGGCCGGCCGGGGTCTTTCAAATTCACAAAAAAACAGCCGGATTGAGCCGGGCGGTTCAGCGCCCTGGTCCGGACTTGCTGAAGGAACCCGGGCGCCTGCCCTGGCCGCGACGGTCCCGGGGCGGCCCGCCGGTCCGCCTGCCTGGCCGTCCGCCCCGATCGCGTTTTCCGGGGAAACGGCTCGGACTGCGGTCGGCCAGGAACAGCTGTTCTTCTGCGAACTTCACCGGGATTTTCATGTCTATCAGACCTTCAATGGCTTCCAGGCTGTCCAGGTATTTCTCGCAGACCAGGGTGACCGCCTTGCCGCTTTTACCGGCCCGGGCGGTGCGGCCGATGCGGTGAACGTAGTTTTCCGGGTCACCAGGCAGGTCGAAATTGACCACCAGGTCCAAGCCCTCCACGTGCAGGCCGCGGGCGGCCACATCGGTGGCTATCAGGTATTGGAGCCGGCCGTGCTTGAAGTCATCGATAATGGCCAAGCGTCGGCTCTGAGACAGGTCCCCGGTCAGGAACTCGGTACGGTAGCCGTTCTGGTTGAGTTTCAGGCTCAGCCTCTCGGCGTCGTGCTTCATGTTGGTGAAAAAAAGAGCGCTGGCTGGATTTTCCTGTTTGAGCAGGCCCAGCAGCAGGCTGAATTTTTCCCGCTGACCGACGTGATACAGCTCCTGGTCGATCTTGTCTACGGTCAACTGCTCAGGGTTGATGAAGATCTTTTCCGGGTCGTTCATGAATTCACGGGCGATCTGCATGGCCGGACCGGAAAGAGTGGCCGAAAAGAGCATGGTCTGCCTTTCCCGGGCCTGGGGCAGGCGGCGCAGGATGCGCCTGATGTCGGGCAGGAAGCCCATGTCGAACAGGCGGTCGGCCTCGTCGATGACCAGAAAACCGATGCCGGCGGTTTTGAGCAGGCCTTTCTGGCCCAGGTCGATCAGGCGGCCCGGTGTTCCCACCATTACTTCCACTCCCTGCTTGAGCAGGTTTTCCTGGCGGTTGTAGCCGACACCGCCGTAAAAACAGCCTATTCTCAATCCCGGGTAACGTCCGATCAAGCGGGCTTCGGCCTCTATCTGCACGGCCAGTTCCCTGGTCGGGGCTATGATAAGTGCTTTTTTTGGTTCGCCCGGGCTTTGCAGCTGCCTTTGAAAGATAGTCAGCAGGAAGGCGGCGGTCTTGCCGGTGCCGGTTTGAGACTGGACGGCGACGTCTTTGCCGTCAAGTGATTTCGGCAGGGTTTTCTCCTGCACCGGGGTCAGTTCAGTAAAACCCATTTCCGCCACACCCCGCAATAAATCGGGATGAAGCCGGAGTTCTTCAAATCTCATTTTTCAAATTCCTCGCATAAATTCATTTTTATCAAGTTTCAGGGTGATGTATACGGTATTACAGATGACACGGTGTTCAGTCTTTTGTCCGCAGAGCCCGGTTTCTCAATAAAACATCATATTATCAAAAAGATTCTTTGTCAAGCAGGCAGTCCTTGGGGGCAACCCGTCAACATTTGATATTAACGGCTTTCCCGGCATCCGAAAAGCCCGGCATGCTGATTACCGAATATCTTGCCCGGGAAAAATATCCCGCCGGACATGATTTATTTTGTTGCTGGTTTTATTTTGAGAATTCACCCCAAATCTATAAAGATGACCGGCTATTCTGTTTGTGGTAGAATCAAAGCCTGCGGAGGTTAAATGCAGGTCATTGATCTTTCCCACCCCCTGGTCGAAGGTATGCCTGTTTTTCCGGGCACTCCTGAACCTGAATTCCAAAAACCACTGCTGATTGAAAAGCACGGATTCGCGGAAAGCCTGTTGAAGCTTGGATCCCATACCGGAACCCACGTCGATGCACCGGCGCATATGATCGCCGGTGGAAAACACTTGGGGGATTTCCCGCTCTCTGCTTTCATCGGGCCCGGACTGGTGCTCGACCTGCGCGCTTTGCCCCCGGGGCCGGTTGAGCATGCTTGCCTGGAAGACAAAGCCTCCGTAATAGCCCGGGCCGATTTTCTGCTGCTTCTGACTTCCTGGAGCCGGCATTGGGGGCGGCCTGATTACTTCAGGGATTACCCGGTGCTCAGCCCGGCCGCGGCCCAATGGCTGACCGGTTTCAAGCTGAAGGGAATCGGAGTTGACGCCATTTCCGTGGATGCTCACGATGCCGCCCGCTACGAAGTACATCGGACCCTGTTGGCTGCTGATATCCTGATCGTTGAAAACCTGACCAGCCTGGATCAACTGGTCGGACGTGATTTTATCTTCAGCTGCCTGCCCCTGTCCCTGCCGGAAGCCGACGGCTGTCCCGTCCGGGCCGCGGCCCTGCTGGCCGAATCGCCGGGCAAGGATTGCTGTCGCAGAATAAAAGCGGAGCACAAGTGAAAAGCCCGATGGAAAACAGGAACAATTTTGACCGCACCATGGAAATGGTCGTTTTCAGTTTGGGAGAGCATCGCTTCGGCATCAACATCGCCCGGGTCAGGGAAATAGTTCCCCTGATCGGCTGTAAAAAGGTACCCTATGCCCACAGGTCAATCGTCGGCATTTTCGAGCTTCGCGACCGGGTGATTCCCCTGGTTTGCCTGCGTTCCTGGCTGGATGTGCCCGGGGATAACACGGATGACGGCAAGATACTGATCTGCCGTTTCCTGGACCTGGAAGTTGGTTTGTGGGTGGATGGAGTGGAGCGGATTCATACCGTGCCCTGGAAAAACATCGAGGCCGCCGGCAAGATCAGGAATTATTCTCCCATGATCACCGGCACGGTTAAAACCGATGACGGAATCATAACCATGCTTGATTACGAAGGGCTGATCCTGGAAATAGCTCCCAGCCTGATCCCGCAGGATGCCGACGCCCAAAATGACCCCAGGATTGAATCTTCCCGGGTCTGGCTGGTGGACGATTCGCCACTGATGACCGAACAACTGCGGCGGGTGCTGGGTAACGCCGGTTTCAGCAAACTGAGCAGTTTCAGCAACGGCCGGGAGGTCCTTGATCATCTTGAAGCCGCAGGCGCAGGCCGGCAGGAGACGGAGTCCGCTTGCGACCTGCTGGTCACAGATATTGAAATGCCCCTGCTTGACGGCCTGAGCCTGGTGCGCCGCCTGGCGGCGGGGCCGGGTCGATCTTTCCCGGTGATAATGATTTCTTCCATAGACGATCCCCTGGAAAAACTGCGCGGAGAAGCGGCCGGAGCCGATGTGGTACTGTCAAAGGGAGAAATAAGCCGCCTGCCGGATATCGCCCGCAGGCTGATCAGCGGCGGCGAATCGCTTTGATATCCAGGCCCGCAGTCAGGAAACTTTTTTCCGCTGATTAGAGTATAAAATAACTTGAGTTATAAAAAAGAAAGAAGGAGTTTCATATGAAAAGGGGAACCCTGATAGTGCTGTTGATCCTCATTTTGTTCCTGGTGGGCTTGTTCCTGGCCGCCGGATTCATATACCTGCAAATAACCCAGGAACCGAACATTCCGCAGCAGGCCCTGCTCAAAATCGAACTTCGCGGCTCCCTGATGGACAGTTATACCAGCTCTTTCCCTTTCCAGAGCGCCCCTGTGACTGTACGAGACCTCTGGTACCAACTGGAACGGGCCAGGCAGGATGAACGCATCAGGGGAGTGATGTTAAAGATATCGTACCTGGGCGGCGGCCTGGCCAAAATGAATGAAATAGGCGGCCTGCTGAAATCCTTCCGGGAATCAGGCAAGCCGGTTTTTGCTTTCATGGAGGAAGGGGGCATCAAGGAATACCTGCTGGCTTCCTTCGCCGACAAGGTTTACGCTTTCAGAAGCGGTATTTACACCATCAACGGCCTGGCCGCGGAAGCCATGTTTGTCAAAAACACGCTGGCCAAGCTGGGTATTGAAGCCGAGCTGTTTCACATCGGAGAGTACAAGTCGGCCACCGAGATGTTCACCGAGGACAAGATGAGCCCGGCCCACCGGGAAGCCACCGGTAAGATACTGGAGGATTTTCAAGCCTCGATAGTAGAGTTGATCGCCGCCAATCGCAATCTTGAACAGGAAGCGGTCAGAGAAACAATAGCTCTCTCACCCCTGTCCGCTGAGGAATACCTGCGGCATGGCTTCTTCGATGAACTCGGCTACGAAGATGAGGTGTTGGATGCCCTGGACCTGGTTCCGGGCCGGCTGGTCGATTTCGGCACTTATGCCAAAACAAGCAAGCCCGAGCCCTTTCCCGGGCAGGGTAAAATCGCCGTCCTCTTCGCCGACGGTGAAATAACCACCGGAAAAAGCGGCGGCTCGGGCATGTTCGGCGGCCAGGCCATGGGTTCTGATACCGTGGCCGAACAACTGCGAACCCTGCGCCGCAACCGCTCGGTCAAGGCTGTGGTACTGAGGGTGGACAGCCCCGGTGGATCGGCGGTGGCCTCGGAAGTGATCCGCCGCGAGGCGGAACTCCTGCTGGCCGAAAAGCCCCTGATAGTCTCCATGTCCGACCTGGCCGCCTCAGGGGGTTACTGGATTTCCCTGTCCGCCACCCGGGTACTGGCCCAGCCCCAGACCATTACCGGGTCTATCGGGGTTATCATGGGAAAATTCGTGCTCAAGGGCTTTTACGACAAGATCGGGGTCAGCAAGGAAATACTGCAGACCAGTGAAACCGCGGCCATGTTTTCCGATTACCGGCCTTTCAGCCCGGAAGAAAAAAAGCGGGTCATTTCGATGATGAACGTTTTTTACGATGATTTCGTGGACAAGGTGGCTGCGGCCCGTGGACGGGACCGCCGCGATATTGAAGCCGTGGCCCAGGGCCGGGTCTGGAGCGGCCGGACCGCCCTGGAGCTGAACCTGATCGATGCCCTGGGCGGATTGCCCGAAGCCGTGGCCGCGGCCCGCGAAGCCGCCGGAATTGCTCCCGAAGAACAGGTCGGTCTTATCTTTCAACCCCGCAAAAAGGGTTTTTTTGAAATGATCCTGGATATGGGCCAGGTCAGGGCCGGCATCGGCATCAGGGAACTGGAAGCTTCCATGGAAAAACTGCAGCAGGGTTTACCGGCTTATATCATGCCCTTCAAGCTGGTTTTAACCCGCTGAGCTTCAGCAGTGCCGGCCGCCTTCACCCAGCAGGAACATGGCTTCCTGGCGGGTGGTTGATTTTTCACGGAACACGCCGCGTACCGCGGAAGTCACGGTGATCGAGCCTGGTTTCTTGACCCCGCGCATGGTCATGCACTGGTGTTCGGCCCTGATTACCACCATAACGCCCAGGGGGTCGAGAATGGAGGTCATGGCGTCCGCTATCTGCTTGGTCAATCGTTCCTGTATCTGCAGGCGCTTGGCCAGGCAATCTACCAGCCGGCCGATTGAATTGAGCCCGATGATGCGGCCGTGTTTGGGGATGTAAGCCAGGGAAGCGGTGCCGGCAAAGGGCAGCAGGTGGTGTTCGCACATGGAGTAAAGCGGAATATCCTTCAGGATCACCATTTCATCGTGTTTTTCTTCACTGAGAGCCTGCAGGAATTCACAAGGATCGTGACCGGTGCCGGCCAGGGTTTCCTGGAACATGCGGGCGGTTCGCTCCGGGGTCAGGCGCAGGCGCTCACTGTCAGGATCCTCGCCTATGCCTTCAAGTATGAGCTGCACTCCTGATTTGATTTTTTCAGTGTCCATGCTTCTCCTCCAGGGTTTTTTCCACCAGTTTCAGGGCCTCCGGCCAGCTGATGCCGAGTTTTTCGGCCAGTTCGGAAAGATCCCCTGCTTCAGGCTTGCATCTGATTATGGAACCGTCAAGCGCCCGGGATTGCTTGATCCTGACCTGCTGACCCCGCACCGTGACCTGTTCCTGGCTCCTGGCCAGCAAAGCCCTGCTTTCAACGCGGCGGCGCACTCCGAGGGTACTGCTTCCGGCCAGCAGCAGGAAGATCATGTCGTTTTCAGCGGCCGGGGGACAGAGCAAGGTCAGGCAGAAGCCGGCCCGGCCTTTTTTCATCAGTCCCGGTGAAATGAAATAATCCAGGGCTCCGGCTGCCATGGCCCGGTCACACAAATGGGCCAGTGCCTCGGGGGTCATGTCGTCCAGGTTGCAGGTCAGCACGCTTACTTCATCATCCAGGAAGGCCTCATGAGCCGTCCCTCTCAGTCGGAACAGGCGCAGGACATTGGGCGTGTCGGCGAAGGTTCTTTCTCCGGCCCCGCAGCCGAAGTCCCGCATGATAAAACTTTCCGTGTCATCGATCTGGCGGCCCCAGCTGGTCAGGATGGCCGCCCCGGTCGGAGTCAGCAGTTCACTGGCGATGCGGCCGTAAGAACAGCGGAAGCCCCGGCAAAGTTCCACCACGGCCGGGGGCGGCACGGGCAGCATGCCGTGGGCGGTGCTGATCTCACCGTGACCGGTGACCAGGGTGGTGAAAAGAATTTCACAGAAAGAAAACCGTTCCCAGAGATAGCAGAAACCGATTACATCCACCAGGGAATCGTCGGCGGACAGTTCGTGCAGGTGGACTTTTTGCAGATCACGGCCGTGTACCTGGCCCTCGGCGGCGAATATTCTCTCGAATATGGCGGCGGCCCGCCGGCGTACTTCTGCCGAAAGGCCGGTGCCGGCGATGAAATCCATGATTTCGTGGTAATGGCTGAGATTTCTTGACTGGCCCGGCAGAACCCTGAGTTGCCGAGCCTTCAGGTGGTTTTTTTCTATGGTGTTGCTCTCGATGCGCAGGTCCAGTCCGAGTTTTTGTGGAAAAGCGCGGCAGAATTCCTCGCTTTCTTCCGGCCCGAGCAGGTCGAGCATGGCGGCCAGGATCATGTCGCCCGAAGCACCGCAACTGGTTTGAAAGAGAAGTTTGTCGGCCATGACTGGACCTCCTTGCCTTTGGCGGAAAAGCTATTGTGACATGGTTTTTATAACCGATTTGCCCCTTGCGGTCAACGTTTTGAATAAACGACCTTGACCGGGGGGCGGCCCGGGCCTTAAAATACAATTCCGATAACGAGGTGCCCGATGATCAGAACCGTGAATCCGGCCAGCGGAGAAATCCTGGCCGAATACCCCATTCTTGACGAAAACGAAATCGAAACCGCCCTGGTTGCGGCCCTGGAGAGCCACCGGGAATGGAGCCGCTCTCCAATGAGTCAGAGGGCCGAACTGTTGCTGAACCTGGCCGCCGTCCTGGAACAGGACCGGACCGATCTGGCCGCTCTGATGGCCGCGGAAATGGGTAAACCTCTGAGCCAGGGGGAGGCTGAGATAGTAAAATGCGCCAGGGTCTGCCGTTATTACGCTGAAAACGGCCCTGCTTTCCTGGCCGATGAAGAGATCAAAACCGAGCGGCTCAAGAGCAGTGTGGTCTTTTCTTCGCTGGGAACGGTGCTGGCGGTCATGCCCTGGAATTTCCCCTTCTGGCAGTTGTTCCGCTTTGCCGCCCCGGCGCTGATGGCCGGCAACCCGGTACTGCTCAAGCATGCCCTCAATACCTTCGGCTGCGGCCGGGCGGCTGAAGAAATCTTCATCAGGGCCGGGGCCCGGCCCGGCCTGCTGTGTAACCTGGCCCTGGAAGGCCGGAGCGTCGGCCGCCTGATCGCTGACAGCCGCATCGCCGCGGTCACTTTCACCGGGAGTACTCCGGTCGGCCGCGAAATCGGCGCCCTGGCCGGCCGGGCCCTGAAAAAAAGCGTACTTGAACTGGGCGGCAGTGATCCTTTCGTGGTGCTGGCCGACGCCGATTTAACGGCCGCGGCTGAAGCCTGCATACTGGGCCGCTTTTTGAACAGCGGCCAGAGCTGTATCGCGGCCAAGCGGATCATCGTGGAAAAGACGGTGCTGGACGATTTCCTGGACTTGTTCCTCGATGGAGTTCGCCGGCTGGTCTGCGGAGATCCCCTGAAGCGCGAAGTCTTTATCGGTC
Organism: uncultured Clostridia bacterium; assembly: GCA_964457225.1. Taxonomy (GTDB): domain Bacteria; phylum Acidobacteriota; class Aminicenantia; order UBA2199; family UBA2199; genus CAYWEM01. The sequence continues at coordinate 448,600 of CAYWEM010000001.1, read as the reverse complement.
CGCTGGCCCGCCGGGATCTGCGTGACGAGCTTGATGACCAGGTGCAGAGAAGCCTGGCCGCCGGTGCCTCCTGCCTGGCGGGGGGGCGCCCCGGGCCTGGCCCCGGGTTTTTCTACGAGCCGACCGTGCTGACCGGGGTGTCGAGGGAAGCGGCCGCTTTTCGCGAGGAAACCTTCGGTCCGCTGGCTGCCGTTGTTTCGGCCGCGGACGAGCGGGAAGCCATTGAACTGGCCAATGACACCGAGTTCGGGCTGGGGGCGGCCCTGTTCACCGCCGACCGGGAAAAAGGCGAATTCCTGGCCCGCCACTTATTGCAGGCCGGGATCTGTCACGTCAATTCCTTCGTCCAGTCAGACCCCAGGCTGCCTTTCGGAGGCGTCAAGAATTCCGGTTACGGCCGTGAACTGGGTTCTTTCGGCATCCGGGAATTCGTCAACGTCAAGACCATGGTGGTAGATTAGGCCTGTTCCGGTTCAGCTCAGAAGACCTGCCAGGCAGGCGGTCATCGAGGTGGCCAGGAAGGCTGCCAGCAGGGCCTTTAACGAGAGAGACGCCAGGATCTGCTTGTGCTGGGGCACCAGGGTGCCGATGCCGCCGATCAGGATGGCGATACTGCCGAAATGAGTGAAACCGCAGAGAGCGTAGGTGCTGATGACGATGGTCCGCGGGCTGAGACTGCCGGCGGCTATGTGTTCCTGCAGTTGCAGGTAAGACAGAAACTCGCTGAATATGGTCTTGACCGCCAGCAGTTCTCCGACCTGGAGTGCTTCAGACCAGGGGACACCCAACAGCCAGGCTACCGGAGCCATGACCATTCCCAGCAGTTTCTGAGGTTCATAGCCGGTCCAGGCCAGTAAATCGGTCAGCAGGTGAATCAGGCCGATAAAGGCCAGCAAAACGGCGCCGATCTGCAGGACCAGCTGCAGGCCCTGGCCGGCTCCGGAGGCGGCGGCCGCGATCAGGTTGCCTTCGCTTTTCTCAAGGCTGACCCGGGCCAGGGGGTCGTCGGCCTGTTCCTCTTCGTCCGGCATCATCAGCTTGGCGAAGAGAACGGCCGCCGGGGCGCTCATCAGGGAGGCGGTCAGCAAGTGCCCGGCCTGGGCTCCGAAAGAGGTGTAGGCCACCATGACACTGCCGGCGATGGTGGCCATGAAAGTGGTCATTACAGTGAACAGCCGGGCCGGGGTCATGCGGGCGATGTAGGCCTTGACCCCGGTTATCGCCTCGATGCCCATGAAGATCAGCAGGGTTGAAATGAAGGCTTCGGCGCCGCTGAGTCGCAGGGGACGGTAAAAAACGGCGGCGAAGAAGCGGACCAGGCGCTGGATCAGGCCCAGGTGCACCAGGATGGCCATCAGGGCCGAGATGAAAATGATCACCGGCAGTACCTGGAAGGCCAGGGTGGCCCCGATTTCCCGGGAATCGACCAGCCGGCCGAAGAGGAAACGACTGCCCTGGTCGGCATAGGAAAGCAGTTTCAGGAAAAGCCGGTTGACCAGGGAAAAAACCCTGGTTCCGATGGGAGTCTTCAGCATGAACAGGGCTATCAGCAACTGGATGGCCAGGGCGCTGAAAATCGTGCGCCAGCGGATCAGCCGGCGTCGGCTGGAACAGAGCCAGCCCAGGAAGATGAAAACCAGCACTCCGGTCAGGGGCGCGATTAACTGCATCGTGATCTCCGTTGTTAATGACGTATCAATCGATTCCGGGCCGGCCTATTTTTTCCAGAAAGCCGGGCTGAAAAGAACCAGCACGGTATATAGTTCGAGCCGGCCGATGATCATCACCAGGCTGAGAAAGAGCTTGATGGGGCCTGGGAAAAAAGCGTAGTTCTGGGTCGGGCCGACGGCTCCGAAACCCGGCCCGATGTTGCCGATGGTGGCCAGGGCCGTGCTCAGTGAGGAAAGTATGTCCAGGCCGGCGGTGCTGACTACCAGGGTGGTCAAGAGGACCAGGAAAATGTAGAGAAAGAAAAAACTGGCAATGGCGTAAACGAAAGTCTTGCGGATCGGGTTGCCGTTTATTTTCAGAGTGAAAATGGCGTTGGGATGAACCAGGCGCTTCAGCTCGATCAGGGATTGCTTAAGTAGGGTCAGAAGTCGAATCACCTTGATGCCGCCTCCGGTGGATCCGGAGCAGCCGCCCACGAACATCAGAAAGAACAGGATGGTCTGGGCTGTTCGCGGCCAAAGTTCGTAATCGGTACTGGTGAAGCCTGTCGTCGTCATGATCGAAGCGGATTGAAAAGAGGCATGGGAAATAGATTGAGCCAGGTCAAGGCCCGCGTCACGGTGCAGGTTGACTGCGATCAATACGGTAGCCCCAAGCAAGACAGTAAGATATGCTTTAATCTCGGAGTTTTTCCGGAGCGGCTTGATTTCACCTGAAAGAAGTTTGTAATGAAGAACAAAACTGATCCCGGCCAGGACCATGAAGAAAGTAATTACTCCATTGACATATAAACTGTTGAAGTGACTGATGCTGTTTGTGTGACAGGAAAACCCCCCGGTGGCCAGGGTGCTGAAGGTGTGTAAAAGCGCATCATAAAGCGATAGCCCCCCGATCATGAGAAAAAAGGTCTGCATTGCAGAAAACGCAAGGTAAACCAGCCACAACTTCAATGCCGTATCCTTGATGCGCGGGCTGACCTTGGTGTAAATCGGACCGGGCGATTCGGCCCGGAAAAGCTGCATGCCGCCTATGCCCAGCAGGGGCAGAACGGCCACGGCCAGCACCACGATGCCCATGCCGCCCAGCCATTGGGTCAGAGAGCGCCACAGGAGCATTGATTTCGGCAGATCTTCTATATGAGTCAGAATGGTTGCTCCGGTGGTGGAAAAACCGGAGGCAGATTCAAAGAATGCATCAATAAATCCAGGAATGGTTCCTGAAAAAACGAAAGGCAGAGCTCCAGTCAAGGAAATACTGAACCAGCCCAAGGCGACCAGCACGAAAGTGCTCCTGAGATTGATTGTTTGTTCGTTCTTGGTCCGTTCTTTTGCCAAAAAAACCAACGGAATGCAGGGTATGGCAATTACGGCCATACATGTTGAAAAAGATATCAATTCTTTTATTTCCCCGTAATGCCAGGCAACCAGGATGGGCACAATTTTACTTGTTGCAGTTATCAGCAACAAGGTTGCCAGGAAGCGGGTCATCAGTAAAACGCTCATCTGATTTTTAATCTCTCCAGAAAGTTGGCGTGAAAATCACTAAAACAGTGTAGAGTTCAAGCCGGCCAATGATCATCAGCATGCTTAAAAAAAGCTTTATGGGGACTGGGAAGAAAGCGTAGTTTCCGCTTGGACCGGTTGGGCCGAATCCCGGGCCTATATTGCCTAAAGTGGCCAGGGCGGTTGTCAAAGAAGCCTGAAAATCTATTCCGGCACTGCTGATAACCATGGTGGATATCAGGGTCAGGGCGATGTAGAGGAAAAAAAAACTGGCAATTGCATAGACATGAGTTTTGCGTATTGGGTTGCCGTTGATTTTCAGGGTGAAGACGGCATTGGGATGAATCAGGCGTTTGAGTTCGATCAGGGATTGCTTGAACAGAGTCAGAAGGCGGAGAACCTTGATACCACCGGCGGTGGACCCGGTGCAGCCTCCGATGAACATCAACGAAATCAAAAGGATTTGGGAGAGGTTGGGCCACATTTCGTAGTTGGTGCTGGAAAAACCAGTGGCCGTAAGAATTGAGGCTACCTGGAAGGAGGCATGGGAAAAAGCATCACTCAGAGTCCAGGAGGCATCCTTGGCCAGGTTAATGGCGATCAGGACCGAGGCGGCAAAAAAAACCGCCAGATAGGCCTTGAATTCGGAATTGATCCTGAGAGTACGGAATTGACCTGTGATCATTTTGTAGTGAAGAATGAAATTCACTCCCCCCAGAAACATGATCAGGGTTAAAACACCATTGACGTAATATGAGTTGAAATAGCCTGCGCTGAGATTGTAGGAAGAAAAACCTCCGGTGGCCAGGGAGCCGAATGTATGTATCAGGGCGTCAAATACAGAAAGTCCTCCCCCAAGCAGCAGCAGGAATGAAAACATTGTCAGTCCCAGGTAGACCAGCCACAGTTTGACAGCCGTGTCTTTGATCCTGGGTTTGATTTTAGTGAATTCCGGGCCGGAAGCCTCGGCTTTGAACAACTGCATTCCTCCGACTCCAAGCAGGGGCAGAATCGCTACTGCCAGCACCACGATGCCCATGCCCCCCAGCCAGTGGGTCAGGGATCGCCAGAATAGCATGGAGCGGGGCAGGGCTTCAATATCGGTGAGTATTGAAGCTCCGGTGGTAGTATAGCCGGAGATCGTTTCGAAAAATGCGTCTGCCAGACTGGGAATCGCCCTGGAAAAAAATAGTGGCAGGGCACTGCACAGAGAAATGGACAGCCAGGCCAGGGTGACCAGCAGGAAGGTCATTCGCAGGTTGACCAAGGTGGCTGAAGAGTGTTTTTTCAGCAATATGGCCAGGAATGTACATGGTAAAGCAGTCCCGATTATGCAGGCCAGGAACCAGAAGAGTGCGATGTTTTCACCGTAATACCAGGCCACCAGGGCGGGCAGGATCTGGAATGCGGCGATGATCAACAGCAGGATGGCCAGGAAGCGGACAAAAAAACCGGCTTTCATCAACGTTCGGCCAGCAGTTCCTCGAGCCTGGGAATGGCCGTGTTTTCGGCGAACACGATCATCAGGTCCTCACTGCGGACTGTGAATTCCCCCCCGGGGATGAAGGTCTGGTTGCCGCGCTGTACCGAGGCCACCAGGGTGTTGTCGGGCAGGCCGAGGTCCTTGAGGGCCCGGCCGATGAAGGGATGGTCCGGATCGACCTGGAACTGCAGGATTTCGGCCTTGCCGTCGAAAATAGTATGAATGGTCTTGATGTTGCCGCGCCGGATGTACTTCAATATGGCGTCCACCGTGCATATCTTCGGGTTGACCGTTGAATTGATGCCCACCGAGGAGGCGATGTTCAGGTAGTTCTTCTTGGTCACCAGGGCGATGGCCCGGGGAATGCCGGTTGATTTGCCGTAGAGCGCGGCCAGGATGTTCAGTTCCTGGTTGTTGGTGGTGGTGATTATCAAGTCGGAACTGCCCAGGTTTTCCTCGTCGAAGATGTCTTCGTTGGAAATGTCGCTCTTGATGACCAGGGCCTGGGGGAAGCGGGCCGAGAGCTTCTTGGCCAGTTCGTAGTCCTGTTCGATTATCTTCAGGTTTCTCCCTTTCCTGGTCAGCAGTTCGGCCACGTAGGCGCCTATCTTGCCGCCGCCGACCAACACGATTTTCTGCAGGGATTTTTTTTCATTTTCAGCACCGGCGAAGATCTTTTCCATGTTGCGCCGGGTGGCGATCAGGTCCACGTGATCGTGCTTCTGAATTACGGTCCGGCCGTGGGGAATTATCACCTGGTCCTGGCGCAGGATGCCGACCACCAGGAATTCCTGGGTGAACTTGCGGCGGATGACCTCCAGGGAATGTCCGGCCAGGCGGGAATTCTCGCCGATGTAAACGGTGCGGACCTGGATTTCGCTGTCCTCGAAGAGCAGTACATCGCTGATGGCGCCCTGCTCGACCGTGTTGACGATGGCCCGGGCGGTTTCTATTTCCGGGTTGACTATGTTGTCTATGCCGATGAAGGGCCGATGCAAGAGCCGCGACTTTGAATAATCGGTGTTGCGCACCCGGGCGATTTTCATGGGCACGTTGAATTCACTGGCCACCAGCAGGCAGGAAATCATGTTCACTTCATCGGAATCGGTGACGCTGATGAAAGCCGCGCAGGCTTCGATGCCCGCTTCCTTGAGCACTTCAACGTTGTTGCCGATGTCGTTGATCACCTGGCAGTCGAGATGTTCATCGGCGTTCCTGGCCCGGTCGGGATCCTTCTCGATCAGAACCACGTCCTTGTCTTCACTGATCAGTTGCTCGGCTATCTGCAGGCCGACCGTGCCGGCGCCCAATATGATGTAATTCATGGCCCAATTTTAATACAAGCGAGGGGTGCTGTAAAGGCGGCTGTGTGAAAAACCTTTACAGGTAAGGTTCCAGCTGTTTCAATACCAGTTCGGCCATGGCCCGGTAGCCCGGTTCCGAGGGATGGACGCCCGGCAACAGCTTCCTTTGCTCCCGGAACAGCCGGAAAAAATCGATCAGCGGCAGGCCACGCTCGCCGGCCAGTTCGCGGATGGCCGGGTTGATTTCCCGGCTGATGCGCAGTCGCGATTGCTCGGAAAAAGTCGGCAGGTCGATGCGGAAAATCGGGGGAACAGTGGCCAGGAAGACCTGGGGCTTGGCTTTCCGTCCGGCATTGGCCTGGCTGATCTGTTCCAGGATGGCGTCCAGGTTGGCCCTGAACTCAGCGGTTGGAGTGAAATCGGCGTCACTGCGCAGGTCATTTGTGCCCAGCAGCAGGATGACGATCTCGGCCCGCAGGTCGGGCCTCTCCGGGCCTGACAGGAAATCCAGGTATTCGCCTGAATTGTGGCCCGGACGGGCCGCCTGGGCCACCCGCCAGGCCAGGCCGCGTTCTGACAGCAATTCCTGCAGGACAGCCGGGTAATCGCCGTAGGGGCCGGCGGTCAGGCTGTCGCCCAGGCAGAGAATCAGGCGGGTTTCTGCCGGGGGGCGGTCCGGAACACAGGACAGGCTGAAAAACAGCAGGATTGAAAGCGGCAACAAGCCGGTTCGGCCCGCCATCGGCTGTTTTTCCTCAGGGCATTCGGCCCAGCAGCAGCTGGCCCAGGTATTCGCGGGGGATGCCCATGAAGGTCTTGCGCCAGAGGCGGTCGCAGTCGCGGCAATGGGGGAATTCAAGGTAGCTGCCGGCGGCCAGGCCGCTGCGCAGGCGGGCCTGCTGAGGCCCGTTCCAGATTTTTTCCAGCTCGTTCTCATTGATGTTGCCGAGTATGTAATGGGCGAAAAAATCCTGTGAACAGGGCGAAACGTCGCCGTTCCAGAGCACCAGCAGGGCATTCCAGGGAAAGGTACAGCAGTTGTATTTTCTCTTGTTGATGTCGGCCTGGAGATACCCTCCCCAGTTGTGCGGTTTCTTGACCACCAGTTCATCCAGGCCAAGCCCGCGCAGTTCGCGGTAGATCGGGCTTTGCCGGATCGTTTCAGCTCCGCCCGGCTGGAGTTCAATGAATTCCCAGGCCACCAGTGGTTTTACGGATCCCATTTCCCGGCGCAGGCGCAGGAAACGGCGGATGTTTTCCATGACCACCGAGAATTTCGCCCCGCGGCGTACTTTTTCATACTCTTCGGCCTCGATGCCGTCCACCGAGAAAGAAAGCCTGTCCAGGGGAGTCTCGATTATGGCCCGGCTGACCCGCTGATCCAGCAGCATGCCGTTGGTGTGGAGTTTCTTGACCATGCCCCGGCCCTTGAGGTAGTGCAGGAATTCGCCCATGTCCGGGTGCACCAGGGCTTCACCGCGGTGATTGAGGGTGATGTCGAAAGCGAATTTTTCGGCCTGGTCGATGGTTTTCCTGAAAACCTCAAAACTCATGTCTCCCTTGGCCTCCGGGGAGAGGTCCTTGTTGGGGCACATGACGCAGGAGAGGTTGCAGCGGGCGCTGATTTCCACCCAGACCCGGATCGGCAGGCCGGCACAGAAAACTTCCTTCCTGTTGAAAGAGCGGCTCAGCCGCCAGAGCCGCCGGTAGTAGCTGAGACTTTTTGCCATGGAATCATTATAGCACATGCCGGCCGGGCCTCAGCTATTGACAGGAACCCGACTTTTGGTTAACTTGAAGGCAATCCCATGAAAGCCCATGCGAAAAAAGGTGTGAACCTGCTGCACCTGCAGTTGTGCCGCCTGCAGGCCGTCGACAGCCCCGCGGCCGGCTCTTGCGGCCGTAATTTCCAGGTCAGGTCGGAATGCCGGAAAAAGTATTCACTGCCGACGGAGCTTTTCAGCCTGAACGGCAACCTGGTTTTCGCCGATTTCGCCGCCGCCCGCGGGTTGGCAGCTCAGATGAACCGGGAACGCCAGGCCGATCTGCATCCGCAGGCGGCGGTCCGGGCCGGTGACCTGAACGCCCTGGCCCTGATCGACGAAATCCTGCATTACCTGATATCAATTTACCGGGAACAGGTCAAACCGGCTCTGTGGTCTGACTTCACCAAGGCATCGGCCGAGCCGAGCCTGCTGGAAAAAACGGTCCATGCATTCCTGGAGGCTTTCCCGGCTCCGGAAATGGCCGTGAAGGATCTTGATGCCGCCTCCTTCCTGGGGAAACCTGATTCGGCGACCGGGCGGGAGAAAAGGGAAATACTGCTCGAAGAGAGCCTCCTGCTGGCCCTGGTCAATGAGAACCCGGCCGCGGCGGTTCTGCGTGAACTCTTCAGCGATGACGACCTGCGCCGGGAATCACCCTATGAGCTGGTGCTGGATTCCCTGGAAAAATACCTGTCCGGCTTGCCGCCCTTCGGTCCTGAAAAAACCAGCCTGATTGAAATGCTGCGCGCCCCGGCCAAGGCTTCGCCGCATTCCCTGGCCGGCCAGCTGGAATACATGCGCAGCCACTGGGGGCTGCTGTTGCGGCCCTTTATGGACCGCCTGCTGCTGGGCGAAGACCTGATCCGCGAGGAAAGTAAAGCCCGCTTGCCCGGCCCCGGCCCGGCCCGAGCCCCCCTGCTGGGTGATGCTCCGGCTGAATTCCACGAAGGAGTGCGCTTTTCCGAAGACACCGACTGGATGTCGCGCCTGGTCCTGCTGGCCAAGTGCGTGCACGTCTGGCTTTTCCAGCTCGGGGAAAAGTACGGCCGCCGGGTGGGCAACCTGTTTGAAATTCCTGATGAAGAACTCGACACCATGGCCGCCTGGGGGATCAACGGGCTCTGGCTGATCGGCATCTGGGAGCGCAGTCCCGCTTCCAGGCAGATCAAGCGCATGACCGGCAACAGTGAAGCTCTGGCCTCGGCTTATTCCATATTCGACTACCGGGTGGCCGCCGACCTGGGTGGACCGGACGGCCTGGAAAACCTGAAACAGCGCCTGGCCGCCCGTGGCATGCGCCTGGCTGCGGACATGGTGCCCAACCACATGGGCCTGGATTCCCCCTGGCTCAGTGAACACCCGGATTGGTTCATTTCCCTGCCGCACAGCCCTTTCCCGGTTTACAGTTTCAATGGTCCCGATCTCTCGGCCGATCCCCGTTTCTGCATTCAGCTCGAGGATCACTATTACAACCGCAGTGACGCGGCCGTGGTTTTCAGGCACAGCGAGCGCGCCGGCGGCCGGGTCCGATACGTTTATCACGGCAACGACGGCACCAGCATGCCCTGGAACGATACCGCCCAGCTGAATTACCTGAACCCGGAACTGCGCGAAGCGGTCATGCGCACTATCCTGGCGGTTGCCGGCCTGGTGCCGATCATCCGTTTCGATGCCGCCATGACCCTGACCAGGAGGCATTACCAGCGCCTCTGGTACCCGGTGCCCGGCACCGGAGGTGATATTCCCTCGCGGGCCGAGCAGGGTCTGCCGGCTCCTGAATTCAACCGGGCCATGCCGCGCGAATTCTGGCGTGAAGTAGTCGACCGGGTCAATGCCGAAGCACCGGGCACCCTGTTGCTGGCCGAGGCCTTCTGGCTGCTGGAGGGGTATTTCGTGCGCAGTCTGGGCATGCACCGGGTTTACAACAGCGCGTTCATGAACTTTCTGAAAGACGAGGACAACGATAAGTTCCGGGCCATGATCGCCGAGGTGCTGGCTTTTGATCCCCAGGTTCTCAAACGTTTCGTCAACTTCCTCAGCAATCCGGACGAGGACAGCGCGGCCGCCCAGTTCGGCAGGCAGGACAAGTACTTCGGCGTCTGTACCCTGATGGTCACCCTGCCCGGCCTGCCCATGTTCGGCCACGGCCAGGTCGAGGGCCTGGCCGAAAAGTTCGGCATGGAATACGCCCGGCCCTATTGGGGGGAAAAACCCGATCCTGAAATGATTTCCAGGCATGAGCGGGAGATATTTCCCCTATTGCGCCGGCGAGAACTCTTCGCCGAAGTGGAGAATTTTTACCTGCTCGAATGCCGCGGCCGCGAGGGAGTAAACAACGAAAATCTGATCGCTTTCTGCAACCGGGCCGGGGAAGAACGCTTCCTGGTGGTGTACCACAACCGCTACGAACAAGCCGCCGGTTCGGTCAACCGGGCCCTGCCCCGCATGGGGGAACGGCCCAGGGATTTGACCCAGGCCCTGGGCCTGCCCCGGGGTGCCGGCCGTTTTATCGCTTTCCGCGACCTGGTCAGCGGGCTGGAATACATCCGCGAAGCTTCGGCCCTGGCCGCCGAAGGTCTCTGGATAGAACTGGGCGCCTACCAGCGCCACGTGTTTCACCGGTTCCGGGAACTGCCTCGCCGGGATCGCGATTTGTGGGCGGAGATTGCCGCCGATCTCAACGGCCGCGGCCTGCCCGATATTGAGGCCGAAGCCCGTGAACGCCGGGAAAGAAGAATGCTGGTTGCTTTTGCAGGTTTTCCCCCGGTCAGCCTTTTGAAGAGCTTTTCGACCCTGGTCCTGGAAGGCGGACGGCGCCCGGATCCGGCCCCCCTGCTGGCTGATCTGGAAGCGGAGATCGCCGCTTTCAGGGAGCGCTTCCCCTGGTTCGGTCTGCGGGAGCCGGAAGAATTGCCGAAAAAGCTCGGCCTTTTTCTGAAACTGGCCAACCCGCTGGCCGCTTTGCCCCTGGTCAGCCGCAACCGGGAAGCAGCCCGGGTCATCAGGACCTGGCGTGACCTGCTGAGCGCTTCTTCCACCGTTTTTTACGCCGGCCTGCTGGACCTGATCTGGTCCGAACTGCAGCCTGCCCCTGATCAGCGCCTAAAGTTGGCCGAATCCCTGGGCCGAATCTTGCTGGAACTGGGCTGCAGCGCCCCGGTGGCCCGGCGGGCCGCCGGACTGGTTGCCGCCGCCGGGGAAATAAATCCTTTCGGCCCTGGCCCGATTTTCGCCGCGTTCGAGCCGGATTCTTTTCATTACCTGCTCGGCCGCCGAGAAATTGAGGGTCGGCCGGTTTTCGACCCGGAAGCAGCCGTCGATTACCTGGATTTCTTTTTTTGCCGGGCCCTGCAGGAAATGCCCTGGCCGGGAAAGAAGCTTGATCCTGACCGGGCGCTTGAGCTGGCCGGGCTGGGGCGCCGGCGCGATGCGGCCTTGAAAGCTCTCAACACCGCGGCGGCTGACTGGTGTCGTCTGCTGGAGCTGGAAAGCGGCGATTGACTGATGCCGCTTCCGTAACCCTGATTGAATCGCCCGGCTATTGATTCTGTTTATTCCTCCTGATAGAGTGGATTTGGTGTGAATTAAAACAAAGAGGTCTGTCATGAAGCAAACTCCGATCAACGCCGCCCTGGTCAGGGAGAAAATCGCCGAAATGGCCCTGCCCAGTGTAGGACTGGCTTCAATCCGTGAACTCAACCGCATAGTCGACAACATCGAAAAAGCCGGCGGAGAGCGTTACATTCGCATGGAAATGGGTATTCCAGGCCTGGAGCCTCCGCAGATCGCCATCGAGGCCGAAATTGCGGCCCTGAAAAGGGGCGTCGGCTCGAAATACCCTCCCTTCGACGGCATTCCGCCGCTCAAGGATGAAATCGCCCTGTTCGTCAGGAACTTCCTTAACGTTGAAGTACAGCCGGCTCACTGCTTTCCCACGGTCGGCTCCATGCAGGGTTGTTTCATGGCCATGATGGTCAGCGCCCGGCGCCGGGCCGGCTTTAACCGGATTCTATTCATAGACCCGGGCTTTCCGGTCAACAAGCGCCAGGCCAAGGTCATCGGCCTGCCGGTGGACAGCTTCGACATCTACGAGTACCGCGGCGAAAAACTCCGGGCCAAGCTGGAAAGTCACCTGCAGAAAGGTGATGTGGCCGCCCTGATGTACTCCAATCCCAACAACCCCAGCTGGATATGCTTCACTCAGACTGAGCTCGGCATTATCGGCGAACTGGCCGACAAATACCAGGTGCTGGTGCTGGAAGACCTGGCCTATTTCGGCATGGATTTCCGGGTTGATTATTCACAGCCCGGCATTCCGCCCTATATTCCAACCGCGGCCGCTTTTACCGACAACTACATCCTGCTCATCTCCAGCTCCAAGTCTTTCAGCCTGGCCGGTCAGCGCATAGGTATGACCGCCATATCCCCGGCCCTGTTCGACCGGAAATTCCCAGACCTGGAGCCCTGGTTCGGCAGCCCGGTGTTCGGCCGGGCTTACATATTCGGAGCCATGTACGCCCTGAGTTCCGGGGTGTCTCACTCCAACCAGTACGGTCTGCTGGGCCTGCTCCAGGCGGTAAACCAGGGCCGCTACAACTTTGTCGAGGCGGTGAGTGAATACGGAGAACGGGCCCGGGTGATGAAAAAGCTGTTCCTGGACAACGGTTTCCAGTTGGTTTACGACAGTGACGACGGCCGGCCTCTGGCCGACGGGTTTTATTTCACCGTCGGCTATCCCGGGTTCAGCGGCGAACAACTGGTTGAGGAATTGCTCTATTACGGGATAAGTGCTATTGCGCTCAGCACCACCGGCAGTGACCGCCACGAGGGAATCAGGGCCTGTGTCTCGCTTACCGGCCGCGAGCTTTTCCCCCTGCTGGAAGAACGGCTCAGAACTTTCCACCTTCAGCATCAGTCCGGATTCCGGGCCGCCGGCTCCTGAAAAACCGATCCCGGTTTTTTACGCTGAATTCAGCGCTGCAACAAACTCAGTCGCATTCTTTCTGGCAGGAAGGACAGCAGTGGGTGGAGCGGCCGGCCACCCGATTGCGGCTGATCTTCTCTCCGCATTCCGGGCAGGCTGAACCCTCGCGTCCGTAAACCAGCAGGAAGTCCTGGTTACGGCCGGAACGGTTCTCGGCGTCGCGGAAAGAGTAAACCGTGGTGCCCCCGCGTTCGATGGCCGCCTGCAGGATCAGCGGCAGTTCCCGGCTGAGCATTTCTTTCTTTTCGATGCTGAGTTGCTTGAGCGGGATTGACGGGTGGATACGGCATTTGAACAGAACTTCGTCCGCGTAGATGTTGCCCACCCCGGCCAGTTTTTCCTGGTCCAGCAGGAAGGCTTTCACCGTGCGGCTCCCGGTCGATTTCAGCAAAACTTCCAGCACCCGGCTGGAGTCCAGCGGATCCGGGCCCAGCCTGGGCAGTATTTCCAGTTCGGGGGGCCAGAAGCGCAGGCGGCCGAATTTGCGGGTATCCGCGAAAAAAAGACTGCCGCCCCGGTCCAGGTCGAAGGCCAGGCGCAGGTGTTTCTCAGTGTGTACGGATTCATCCAGGAAGAGCCGGCCGCTCATGCGCAGGTGGACGCTGATTACGCCTTCCCCGGCCAGCTTGATCAGGATGTACTTGCCGCGCCGCTCCAGACCGGAAATGATTTTTCCCTGCAGTTCCGAGCTGAATTCCCGGCTGTCGCCCTGGATGCTCCGCTCCCAGAAAACCCGGACCTTGTTGATGGTTCTGCCGGTCAGGACCGGGGACAGCTGGCGCACTATGGTTTCGACTTCGGGCAGTTCGGGCATGCTTTTCTCCGGATAGGCCAGCATAATTAAAAAACCGATCACTGTCAACGAAAGTAAAGGCCTTGAGCTTGACTAAGAGTTAAAGCGGTGCCATAATGGTTGCTAAATGAAACCGCAAGGAGGAGAGAAATGCCGACTATCACCATCAAGAACATCCCCCAAGATATATATGATGAATTGAAGAAATACGCCGCCGTCAGGCATCGCTCGGTAAACAGTCAGGTTATCGCCTGCCTGGAGAAAGCTCTTCGCCCTGAAACCGGGGATGCTGAAAAGCAGCTGCACCTTGCCCGGGCACTGCGGGCCAGAACTGCCAGGCCGGTTTCCGCTGATGAATTCAGACGGGCCCGGGAAGAGGGGCGCTCGTGATTGTCGTGGACACTAATGTGATCGGATACCTGTACCTGGCCGGCGAATACAGCGAATACTCGGAAAGGCTCTTCGTCCGCGATCCCAAATGGGCTGCCCCCCTGCTCTGGCGCAGTGAGTTGCGCAACGTCCTGGCCCGCTGTCTGCGCAACCGCATCGTCGAACTGCAGACTGCCCGGGAGATAATGGCCGCAGCCTGTGATTTGCTTGCCGGCCGGGAGTACCAGGTTGATTCGGGCCAGGTACTGGCCATGGCTGAGGCCAGCCGATGTTCCGCTTACGACTGTGAATTCGTCAGCCTGGCCCTTGATCTGGGTTTGCCTCTATTGACTGTTGACAGGCGTATTTTGAAAGCTTTTCCGGAAACCGCGCGGCATCCGAAAGACTTTCTGGAGGCGAAATGAGCGGCTCAGGATGTCAGGCAGAAGCGGGCTTGGTGGTCTTGTTCGACATCGACGGCACGCTGCTGCGCGGGCCGCTCGGCCGGCGCAGTGCCGGGTTCCGGGCCATGCACCGGGCCCTGGCCGACCTGCTCGATCCGCCGGGTCCGCTTGCCGCGGTGGACTTCGCCGGCCGCACTGATGCGGCTATCGCCCGCCTGCTGCTTGAGGCCGCCGGGCGGAGCCGTCCGGAACCCGAACTGATCAGGACCATGCTGGATCTATACCTGGCCAGGCTGCAGGAATTCATCGTTCATGATCCTTACCAGGCCCTGGGTGAGCCCGCGGCCGCGATAGACGGCCTGCGTGATCTTGGTGCGGTCATCGGCCTGGGCACCGGCAACCTGCGAAACGGCGCCCGGGCCAAGCTGGCCAGCGCCGGCCTGTTGGATCTCTTCAACCTGGAGTTGGGAGGCTATGCCGATGACGCTGAACTGCGAAGTGAACTGATCGAGGCCGGGGCCCGGCGCTGTGATCCCGGCCGCCTGCTGCCGCTGGTGGTGGTCGGCGATACGGTGCACGACGTGCTGGCCGCCCGGGCCTGCGGAGCTTTCTGCGTGGCCGTGCCCTTCGGTGACCAGCGCGGGCCTGACCTGCTGGCCGCCGGAGCCGACCGCCTGGTCGAGCAGGTGGATCACCGCCTGCCCGAGGTGATAACCGAACTGCTGGCTGAAGCCGGAGCGGCGGCCAGGTCCTGTTGAATTGGGTGATTGTTATTACCGAAGTACTGAACTGCAAAAAGAAAAGGTGTTTTAATGTCAATTTTCGGCAACGTGCTTACCCTGACTGTACTGTTACTGCAGGCCTATCTGTTTTGGCGTCTTTCCGGAATTCCCCTGGTCAAACAACGCCTGGGCCGCCGTACTGTTTTACGGCTCGCCCTGGTCAGCGGCCTGCTGTTTTACCTGAGCCGCGTTTTCGGAGGCCACCAGGGCTTGCTGGAAAAAACACTCGAATTTTTCGCCATGCACTGGATGGCCAGCATGTTCCTGCTGGCGGTGGCCTTATTTGCCGCTGACCTGCTGAGAGGATTCGGCCTGTTTTTTCGCCCTCAACGGAGCAAGTTTCACTCCATTGCTTTGCTTTGCGGGCTTGGCCTGGTATTACTGGCCCAACTGCAGGGCTTGCGACCGCCCCGGGTCAACCGGGTTGAAGTGCGGATTGCCGGTCTGGCCGGCGAACTCGAGGGGACGAGCATCGCCGTGCTGGCCGATGTTCACGCCGGAGAAATGGGAATCGGGCCGGCCTGGCTGGCGGCCCGGGCCAGGCAGGTCATGGAACTGGAGCCCGATATGATAGTACTGCTGGGCGATGTTTTTGAAAGGGCCAGCGACCCGGCTGAAATGATCCCGGTGATGCGCGAATTCAAAGCTCCACTGGGAGTCTGGGCGGTGCGGGGCAACCACGAATCAAAAAGAGCCGGCCGCCGGGACGTGCTGGCTGAGATCCTGGAAGGAGCCGGCATCGGCCTGCTGGAAAACGAATGGGTCAGCCCGGCTGAAAACTTGATCATCGCGGGCATAGATGACCTGACTTCCTCCAGGCGCCGCCCCGGGGCAGGCCTGGCCGATCTCGAGCAGGCCTTGTTAGGCCGGCCTGAAGGAAAACTCATATTGCTTTCCCATACTCCCTGGTTGGTCGGGGAAGCCGCGGCCCGCGGAGTGGACCTGATGATTTCCGGGCACACCCACAACGGTCAGATCTGGCCCTTCAACCACCTGGTGGCCATTCGCTACCCCTTTGTCGGCGGCCGCTACCAACAGGATGAAATGACCTTGCTGGTCAACCGCGGCAGTGGCACCTGGGGACCCAGGATGAGGCTCTGGCGGCCCGGCGAGATCACCCTGGTCGTGCTCTGCGACTCTACCGGGATGCTGATTTAGAAATGATTTTCATGAGTTATAACAGCTCGAATCCGCGCCTGAAAGAATTGGCAATGTAAGCCGGTTGAAAGCCAAAAACAGAATTAATTGATTCTTAACAATCGTGAGTGTAAAGCTGTGCCGGTTGGCCAGCCGCGAGTTTTGCGAGGTGGTTGACAATTTTTGGACCGTCCCGATATCCCTTGTTATCGGGCTTATCGGGAAGATGGAACAGGGCAAAACAGGGCGATGACAGTCGGCCGGGCTTCCCGCTTCCGAGTAGCCCGGGTTATCCACATGCCGTTGTGGAGGACTGGGGATTGAATATCCTTTCTTCCGGAAGAATGTATTATGACTGCTGTGAGTTCACTCTGAACAAAGCAATCCGGTGGTCAAACTATCAGGCGGCCGACAGTGCGGCCGTCGGTGCTGAAAACCAGCCGGTTTTCTTCGACGTGCAGGCCGGGGCGATAAAAACGGATCTTGTGACTGCGGGGATAGACCAGGATCAGTTTCAAATCCTGGAACTTGATCAGGGCCGGGTAGCTTTCACAGGCCCGTCTCCTTGACTGCACGAAGGCGATGGCCTGATCCTGGTTCAGACCGGCGGGTATTTCTTCCAGGGGATAAATGCAGGCCATGGCCCGCCACTGGTAATAACGGGGTATTTCGGCCAGGGGCAGGAAAAAATCGAATTCTTTCTGGTCGAGCAAAACGGCCTGGTGCAGTTCGCTCAGTTGCAGTCCCAGCAGTTCGAGCAGTTCCCGGGGCCAGGGAAGGCGTAACTGCGGGTAATCCTGCTTCAGCCGGCGCAGGAATTTCTCCCGGTTTTTCAGGCCCAGTTTCTCCATCCAGGCTGAAAGTTCCCGCGGCGTGCCTCTCGGGGTCTGGGGGACTTTCCGCCAGGCTGAGGCGAACAGGGCCTTTACCTGCCGGAACCGCTGGTAGCCCTCGACCTGGCTGAAGCCGTCCTCGGGCCGAAAGAGAAATGTTGAAATCCCCTTCACTTCCTGTACCTGTTTGTTTTCCGTCTCATTCATGTTGAACCTCCTTTGCTTACTTGCTTGCTATTGACGGAAAAAAGGACCGGCCGGAGCAAGCCGGAACCGTGAAAAGCGGAAAACAGCAGGTTTTCCCGCGCATGGTCGCCGCCTGATCAAAGGCGGGCTCTGGCTTTGCCACCTTGCCTCCGGGTGGGGGCAGGTTGGCCGGAGTTGAGGGCCAGTCCCTGACTCCGTCTTCATAATCGGGCCATTCCAAGAACAGGCGGGGCACCGGGCCCCGCATCCAATGCAATTATAAATTGCCTGCCATATCATTTCATGATAGACCGGAGTCTATTTTCACTTTCAGCGGATAAAAGTCGAAAAAAACCGAACTGGACTTAAGCGAGTTTTAGTATTATTGGTTTCCCGCAGGCCGGGGTGGTTGTTCAGAAAAAGCTCAAGCGGATAGCAGTGATTGGAATGATGGTCATTTGATTTCGAATCAAATTCTGATTCAGGTTCTATTTGACTACCCTCAAACAGTTTTATAAAACGATTTTGCTGCTATGCCGCGTGATACAATGTTGAATGATGGTGTTTTGCAATAAATTATCATTTCTTAAAACAATCATTGTGCAATCTAAATAAATGACATTGAAATTACAATCATTTGATGTGTTATTTAAAATCATCAATAAGATCATTATCCATCTTTAATCTGCATTATACTGGTCTGGATTGAATTTTATCAGAAGTAATGCAAAAACATGAAAGCAGCTTGACATAAAATGACATAATGAATTATTATTTTGCCATAATTTCTATTGGAGAACGTTTTGAACATTGCGATCATTTCTTTTCAGGATAACGCAGACATCATTGGAGCAAAATACATCCATGCTTTCTTGGAGGCCAATAATTACAAAAGCAGCCTGATACTGCAGACTGACCCCGATTGCAGCTCTGATGCCGCAATTTTTGAATTCATAGCAGAAAACAGAATTGATGTAGTCGGCATCAGCCTCATGTCCTATGAGTTTTTTCGAGCTTGCCAGTTTGCCAGAGAATTCAGATCTCGCTTCAAGGGAATTCCCCTGGTCTTCGGCGGAATTCATGCCACCATTGCTCCTGATGAATGCCTGATGTTTTGTGATATCGCGGTCAGAGGAGAAGGCGAACATACCTTCCTGGAACTGTTGCGCTGCCTTGAAGAGCAGCGGGATTTCAGTGAAATCACCGGAATTTGCCTTAAGCAGGATGATCAGGTCAAGCTGAATCCTCCCAGACCGCTTGAAGCAAATATCGATGTGTTTCCTTTTCCGGGGCATCTGCCCAGGAACATGTACGTGGTCAGAAAAAAAAAGCTGCTGCAAGTCGACAAGAGATTGTTCAGGTCCATTTCCCGATACAATGGAACCTTTCCAAATGTAATTACCACGCGGGGATGTCCTTTTTCTTGCACCTATTGCTGCAATTCGGCATTAAAGGAATTGTATGAAAAGTACCCCGTGAGAAAAAGATCCGTTACTTCAGTTATCAATGAAATTTCTGAAATCATCTCGGAATTCAGTGATTGCTTCACTTTGAACATTCAGGATGATTGTTTTCTAACCTACAACAATGAATGGATCCGTGAATTTGCCCGCGAGTACCGCAGTAAGATAAATGTTCCTTTTGTAATTCGGACAACTCCGCGCCATATCAACAGAGAAAACCTGCTTCTCCTCAAAGAAGCCGGCTTGATTATGGTCTTACTAGGCCTGCAATCGGGAAGTGATCGAGTCAACCGCGAGGTTTTCAAGCGAAATACCACCAGCGAAATGTTTCTCAGCAGAATAGAAATGATAAAAGAATTGGGCTTGTCTGCATATTACGATGTAATTCTTGATAATCCATATGAATTTGAGGAAGATGTGCTGGAAACGCTCAAAGTAATTCTTCATATTCCCAAACCGTATCAGCTGCAAGTTTTTTCATTGTGTTTTTACCAGGGAACCGAATTGCACAAAAGGGCCAAAGCAGATGGCCTGCCTTTCACCGACCCGAGAGTGGACAATTACGGACAACTGGCTTCGACCACTCTCAACAAGCTGATAAGCATGGCGCCTACACTGCCGGTTGCAATGATCGAGTACTTCGCGAAGCATCGTAACAGACGCCTGGTCAGGTTGCTCATAAGTTTTTTCATGTTCTTAAATACAGTGTTGTTAAAACCGCTTTCATTTCTAGTTTTACTGCACAAGGCATATGGTTCAAAACTGCTCAATACCTTTCGGCTCATCAGGTTTTTCAGCAGGACAGCAGTATCTAAACTTCTGAAAAATTACCAGGCGTTCCAGAGATTGAAAAAAGTAAAGGCGCCTGTTGATTGAATCTAAGCCTGCCAGGGTATTTCGCAAGAGGATAAAAACAGCCGATGGGCGGAATCGAACCGCCGACCTTTTGATTACGAATCAAGCGCTCTACCGGCTGAGCTACATCGGCCCGGGAGGCAATTATAGCACAACGATCCGACAGCGGCAATGTTCCGGCCTGCCGGCAAATGTGACTTTTGTCAAATGTTTAGACCTGGCCCCAATTCGAATTCGCCGGCCAGGAAGGTTTGCCGGCCGGCCGGGGTTTCCAGCAGCAGGCCGCCGTCGTCGGCCAGTCCGGCGAAACGGCCCTGTATGAGCTCTCCGCGCAGGTTGAAGCTGATCTCGCGGCCCAGCAGGGCGGATCCGGCCCGGCGGGCTCTCTGCAGGACCAGTTCTTCCCAGCCTGCCCGGTTCAGCAGGCTGAAGAAGTTTTCCGCCAGTACCGTAATCAGTTCCCCGGCCTGGTGTCGGCGGCCGCTGATCAGTCTCAGGGAGACGGCCCGGCCGCTGATGTCGGAGGGGAAATCAGCCTCGGCCTGGTTGAGGTTGATGCCGATGCCGCAGAGGCAGATTATCTCGTTTTCCCGCACCAGGCTTTCACACAGAACCCCGGCGATCTTTTTTTCCTGCCAGAGCACGTCATTGGGCCATTTCAGGACGAAGTCGGCGCCGCTGGCGGCGGCCAGGCTGTCGATGACCGCCAGGCCGGCGGCCAGGGGAATCAGCTGCCAGCCGGGACGGGGCTCCGCCCTGAACACCATGGTGCAGTAGAGCCCCTGGCCGGGCGGTGAATGCCAGGCGCGGCCGTCTCGGCCGCGACCGGCACTCTGGCCCGGTGCGCTGATGACCGTCGGCAGCTGGTTGAGCAGAGATGCCAGGTTGTCCCGGGCCCAGCTGTTGGTGGAGCCGCAGACCGGCAAATGCCGGTAATTGAGGCGCTCAGGAGAGGTCGGCAATGGTCTTCTGAAGTTTCTGCTTCTTTTCCAGGGCGGCCTGCAGGTTCTGCTTGGTCTTGAGCACCACTTCAGCCGGGGCCCGGCTGACGAAGGCCTGGTTGCCGATCTTGGCCTCGGTATCGGCCGCCTGGCGTTCGACTTGTTCCAGTTCCTTCTGCAGGCGTCCCAATTCGGCCAGGCGGTCGGCTTCATCGTCAAAGGGCAGGATTATTTCCCAGCCGCTGAGCAGACCTTTGAATCCCTTTAGATCTTCCGGCCGCTGATCGATGATCTCCGTGCCGCTGCTGCGGGTCAGGAAATCGAAGTACTTCAGTAAATCCTGCATGACCCGGCCGCGATCCCGGCTGTCCGGCAGCAGGGATATCCTGACCCGCTTGTTGGGGTCGATACGGTTCTCGGTGCGGGTTCTGCGGGTTTCGCTTATCAGGCTTTTCAAGGTTTCAACCTGGTCAAAATCTTCCAGGAAGACCAGCCGGCTGTCAAACTGGGGAAAAGGGGTCTGCAGCAGGAAGGAAGGCTCTGTTTCCCATCGCAGCTTCTGCCAGATTTCCTCGCTGATGTAGGGCATGAAGGGATGCAGCAGCTTCAACAGCACGGCCAGGGCATGACGCAGGACCGAACGCGTCTCAACTGTTTCGGTATCGTTCTTGGCGAATTCCAGGTGCCAGTCGCAGAATTCGTCCCAGAAGAAATGGTAAATCAGGTCGGCGGCTTCAAACAAGCGGTAATCGTCCATCAGACGGTTGACCTTTTCCACCAGGTTGTTCAGGCCGTGCAGCAGCCAGCGGTCGGTTTGCCCCAGCCCCTCAAGCAGTTCACGGTCCAGTTCCCGTTCATCAGTACGAAGGTTCATCAGCACGAAACGCGATGCGTTCCATATCTTGTTGGCAAAAGCCTTGTAACCACGGATGCGGTCGATCGAGAGGGCGATGTCCATGCCGGGCACGGCCTGCACGGCCAGGCAGAAGCGCAGGGCGTCGGCCCCGTATTCTGAGATTATGACCAGCGGGTCAACCACGTTGTTCTTGGTTTTGCTCATCTTCCGGCCTTTTTCATCCCGGATCAGGCCGTTTATCAGAACTTCGCGGAAAGGAACCTCTCCGGTGAAATGGAGGCCCATCATGATCATGCGGGCCACCCAGAAGAAAATGATGTCAAAACCGGTGGCCATGAGGGTAGTGGGGTAATAGGTCTTGAAATCGGCGCTGTCGTCCTGCCAGCCCAGGGTGCTGAAGGGCCAGAGCGCGGAAGAAAACCAGGTATCGAGTACGTCCTCGTCCTGCCTCCAGTCCTCGGCCCGGCAGTCCGGGCAGGCGGCCGGGGGATCTACGCTGACTTGCAGGCGGCCGCAGGCGGCGCAGGTAAAGGCCGGGATACGATGGCCCCACCACAGCTGGCGGGAGATGCACCAGTCCTGGATGTTGTACATCCAATTGAAGTAGACCTTTTTCCACTTGTCGGGAATAAAAACTATCTCACCCTTTTCCACGGCGTTGATGGCCGGGCCGGCCAGGTCGGAGGTCTTTAAAAACCACTGCTCCGAAAGCAGCGGCTCGACCATGGTTTCACATCTCTGGCAGTGACCGACTCCGTGCAGGTGAGGGATTCGTTTTTCAACCAGGCCGGCTTTTTCCAGGTCGGCTGTGATCCTGCGTCGGCATTCCAGGCGGTCCAGGCCGCGGTATTGCTCCGGGATCGGGCCGGACATCAGGCCCCGGCCGTCGATGACCTCGATTTTTTCCAGGCCGTGGCGCAGGGCCAGCTTGTAATCGAAGGGGTCATGGGCCGGGGTGATCTTCACCGCGCCGCTGCCGAATTCCCTGTCCACTTCGTCATCAGCGATAACCGGAATGATCCGCCCGGTCAGGGGCAGCTCCAGGTTGCGACCGATCAGGTCTTGGTAACGCGGGTCATTGCCGTTTACAGCCACGGCCACGTCACCGAGCATGGTCTCGGCCCTGGTGGTGGCCACGGTGATGAAGCGGCCGGAGGCGTCTGCCGCCGGGTAGCGCAGGTAGACCAGTTCACCCTGGAGTTCCTTGTGTTCTACTTCCAGATCGGAAAGCACCGTGCGGCATGAGGGACAGCGGTTGACCATGTAAGTGCCGCGGTAAATCAGTCCCTGTTCATAAAGATTGACGAAGACCCGGCTGACCACCCGGCTCATTTCCGGGCTCAGGGTAAACTTCATGCGGCTCCAGTCCAGAGACAGCCCCAGTTTTTTTACCTGTTCGAGTATCTGCTGCTGGGCTTTTTCCTTCCAGTCCCAGACCAGTTCGAGGAATTTATCGCGACCCATATCCTCGCGTCCGGGCCGACCTTCTTTCTGAAGGTTTTTTTCCACCACCATCTGGGTGGCGATACCGGCATGATCGACCCCGGGCAACCATAGTACGTTCTGGCCCAGCATTTTACGGCGCCGGGCGATGATATCCGGCAGGGTGAAGGTCAGGGCGTGACCCATGTGCAGGGAACCGGTTACATTAGGCGGGGGCAGGATCATTGAAAAAGGGGTGCCCTGGGCCTGGGGGTCGGCCTGAAAAAGGCCAGCCTCATGCCATTTGAGGTACCAGCCCTGTTCAGCTTCCAAGTGGTTGTAAGATTTGTTCAATGGTGCTTGCTCGCTCACGGGACGCTCCTGAAGTGCGGTTGGTTCAGCTTTCTTTTATAGTTGAGTTGATTTTGTCGATTTCTTCCCTGATCATTTTTTCAGCCAGGGCGGGCAATATTTCCCAGAGCATTTCCTTGACCGCGATGGTCATCTTTTCTTCGATGCTTCTGAGCATTTCGTCACGCTCATCCACTGACATGATCTCGGGGGGGGACGAGACACCGGCAACGGAGGTTTCAACCTTGAATTCAGCGGTGGCCGGGCTTGCAGTAACCTGCGGAAAATCTTCTTCCGGTGGGGTTTCAGGCTCTTCTTCCTGCTGGATTTTATCGTGGTAGTTCTTTTCCGATTCAGCCAGGAAGGGTTCGTTTTCATCCTGATCAACGAAGCTGATTTTTTCAGAAGCGGTCGCAGGCTGGTCATCCTGGAAGGAACTCATCCAGTCATCAACGGCTTCGGTCGGCCCGGTTTCCTGAGATTCCAGGTCGGCGACGGCAGGGGCCGGTTCTTCAAGCGGGAAATCTATGCCCACCGGCTTTAGGTCGTCGTGGGATTCTTCGGCGAAAGTTACCAGCTCAGGTTTTGCATCCTGTTCTTCTTCATCTAAAAAAGCCGAAGACATGAAATCTTTGGGGATATCCTCCTCAAGTGCCGAACCCGGTATCGGGGGCGGTGCGATTTGTTCGGCTTCAACTTCGCTTTCAGGCCCGGGTTCAGCCTGCCCCTCCGTCCGAGGGGCTGATTCGGGTTCTTCAAGCCCGGTTGCCGGTTCGCTGTCATCATCCAAAAAGGGGTTAATGAACTGGTCTTCACTCTCCGGAGCCAGGAAATCTTCTCTGGATGGTTGTGCTCCCTGGGTGATCTCCTCAGAAGGCTGAACTTCATCACTCAGTATGGACCTGGTTTCAGTAAGCAAGTCATCGGGAATACTGTCCTGGGCTGAGAATTCTTTTCTCAATTCGGAAAAAGACAACAGTTCTTCATCACTTTCCACTGCCGCAGGTTCGATTTCCGGCATTTCGGGGATTTCCTCGGGCATGGATTCAGGCATCAGCTCTTTTTCTTCGGGTAGTTCCATTTCCGGAGCCGGGGATGCAACAGCCGCAGCGGCCATTTTTTTCATTATAGTCTGCATCAGCACGTTTGAATCGAAAGGCTTGGTGATTATATCTTCAAACTGCAGTCCGGACAGTGCTTCCTCGTTAACGGGCTCAAAACCGCCCTTCATCAGGTAGACCAGAGTGTGACGCAGCTCGGGATGCTGATTGATCTGCCTGCATATCTCGTAGCCGGAGACCTCAGGCAGCTTGATGTCAACTATCACTATTTCCGGTTTTAACAGGGGGAGTTGCTCCTGCAGGTTGGAACCGTTTTCAAAACAAACGACTTTTACACTTTCTTCTTCTGAAAATGAAAGTTCAACGATCCTGCGGATGGTATAACTGCTGTCGGCCAGTACGATCGTTTTCTGGTTCATCTTCTACCTCCTTCTGAGCTTTAAATAAATATCATTAAATACGGAAAGCTGTCAAGCAATCCTTGACTATGAGTTTTTTTTTTTATAAAATACTTTGGTTATGGAAAAAACTATACGGGTTCTTATAGCCAAACCGGGCCTCGACGGTCATGATCGGGGCGCCAAGATAATCGCCAAGTACTTGCGTGATTCAGGCATGGAAGTAATCTACACCGGGTTGCGCCAGACTCCGGAAATGATCGTCAACACTGCTGTTCAGGAGGATGTTGATGTCATCGGCCTGAGCATTCTTTCCGGAGCTCACAACCATCTCTGCCGTAAGCTGTTTGCCGCCTTTCGGGAAAAGGGCATTGAGCCCCCACTGGTTTTTCTGGGCGGCATTATTCCGGAAGAAGATTTCAGTTCCCTCTATGAGCTGGGAATCAAGGCCATTTTTCCCCCCGGTTCGCGGCTGGAAGAAGTCCGGAACCGGGTCAGGGAAATGATGTTTCCCGGTACAACGGCCGAGCCGGCTTTGAGCGGGGTTTCCTGATATGAACGGGAAAAATAGGGCCAAGGGACGAAGTTACTCGATAATAGTCGTTTCCGACGCCACCTCGGCCAACAAGGAGTTTTCCGTCTCGCTCAAGCTGATCAAGCAGGTGCTGATAGGTTTCTCGGTACTGCTGCTCTTTTTCGGATTCGTCATATTTCATTACCTGACCATCACTTTGGACAAGCAGGAGATGAAGCGGCTCCAGTACGAAAACTCGGACAAACAGAAAAAGATCGATGAACTGACGGCCACGGTCAGCTCCCTCAATCAGAAAGTCGTAAGCATGGAAGAAACAAAGGAACGCATCATGGTGGCCATGGGACTGACCTCTCCGCTGGCGCTGAAGGAAGTCGGCAGCGGCGGCGGCCCCAGTGAAAGCATCGTGGATCAGGATTTTCCCGCTCCCCCGCTCAACAACGTAGACCTTAAACCATTGCCCGTTGAAAGCGGCATCCTGGAAAAGGCCAGGAAAATAGAAGAAAACGCCGGTGATATCGTTGATACTCTCCGCTTCATAGAGAGCACCATTGAAAAACAGAAAATCCGCCTGGCCGCCACTCCGGCCATCTGGCCGACCCGCGGCTACATCACCGACGCCTTCGGCTGGCGGATTCATCCCTTCACCGGAACCAGGGAATTTCACAACGGCATCGACATCGCCACTCAGCACGGTAACCGGGTTATTGCGCCCGCCGACGGCACGGTGCTGGTGGCCGACTACCGTGATTTTTACGGCAACCTGATCATCATCGATCACGGTTTCGGCTACATGACCCGCTACGGTCACCTGGCCAGCTTCAACGTCAAGGAAGGCCAGCGGGTCAAACGCTGGGAGGTGATCGGCTTCGTGGGCAACACCGGCCGCAGTACCTCTCCCCACCTGCACTACGAAGTGCGCCATTTCGACAAGCCCATCAATCCGCATAACTACATTCTGGACTGACCAGATCCGCGGCTGAGCTTTTTTTCCGCCAAACAACGACAATGACTTGATTTTAGTTTTTTTTTTCCATATAATTTTTACATGCAAAAGAGTGCCGTCGGGTCTGACAAGAAGATCATGCTTTCCCGGCCAAGTGCTTTTTTTTTCGCCTCACCGGCTGTATTTCCTGGTTTACCAAGGTTTATCGGCTTGAATGAGGCGATAATTTTTACAAATAAAAGGAGAAAAAAATGAAAAAAGTCTTTTTGCTGGTTCTGCTCAGTATCCTTGTCTTTGTATTGACTTCTTGTCAAAAACCTGAAGACGCCACTCTTTCACGCTATTTCTCAGCCATGAGCCACAACGACCGTGACACCATGTCCGCCATGGCGGCCGAGCCCATTGCCATTGAATTCAACTCCTGGAAGCTGGTTGAAGTCAAGAACACTTATATCGAAGATGCCCCTCTGCCTGGCCTGATGGAAAAAATGGAAGAACTGAAAAAGCAGAAACAAGACCAGCTGATGGCGGTGCGGGACAAAAAAGACCTGATATTCGATCTGGAACTGAAGGAAAAGGAAACCCGCAACCGGGCCCAGAAACAGAAAATCCAGGCTGATATCGAAGAGGCCAACGAAAGGCTGCTGGCCGAAGAAGACAAGTTCCGGCAGATACAGTCTGATGAAAACGCTCTCAAGAGAAGGATCGATTTTGAGAAGAGAATGGTCACCCTCTCCGCCAGCATTGACAGCAACCAGGAACTTTTCAAGGGTGAAGTACATACTTCCGAGGTGCTGGTCCGGATCACTTCCGATGCCGGGGAACGTGAATACATCATAACCCTGAAAAAGCATATGCTGCACAACCCCGTGACTGACCGAATCACCCCCAGCCGTTTTGTTATTTTCAAAATCCAGACTCTCGAGGAATACAAGCTCGACAAGGAAAAGAAGTCGATGGTCACCGAAGAAGTCGTTGAACAGGAAATAGAGCCCGAGACTGCGGGAGAAGAAACCTACGAAGTCGAAGACCAGGAATAATCAGGTCCAGTACCTGTTCCGGCTTTGTACAGGGGCGTCATGTCCGAATGCCGTGAATTCATAATGGTGTTTTCGACCGCTTCAAGCCGGGAGGAGGCGGAAAGAATCGCCGCCTCGCTCCTGGATAAGCGGCTTGCGGCCTGCGTCAGCATCTCCGCAGCCCAGCAATCATGGTATTTCTGGCAGGACCGGGTACACCGTGATGAAGAGTTGACCCTGATGATAAAAACCAGGGCCCGGCTTTTTTCCGAGGTCGAAACCGACATCAGGAAAATTCACTCTTATGAAGTGCCGGAAATAATCGCAATTCCCCTGTTTGCCGGTTCTGAACCCTACCTGAACTGGATGGACCAATTCTTGAAATAAAGTAAGCACAGGAGTCACCGATGAAAAAGCTGTCTTTGTCAATACTGATAATATTCTGCCTGCTCTTGGCCTCAGGCAGCGTCCAGGCCCGGGAAAGAGCCATGACCTTCGCCGATATGTTCAGCGCGGCCAGGCTTTCGCAACTTGCCCTGTCTCCCGACGGAAGCAGCATAGTCTTTACCGTGCAGCGTGCCGACATTGAAAACAACCGAATGCAGAGTGATCTTTACCAGGTCGACCTGGCCGGGGGCAACCTGCGCCGCTTGACCAATTCGGAAGGAAACAACTTCCAGCCGGCTTTTCGTGATGGAAAACGCCTGACCTTTATTTCAACCAGGGAAGGGGAAGCCCAGTTATTCCAGATGGATCCGGCTGATCCAACCCAGGTCACCCGGCTCACTTCGGTTCCGGGCGGACTGGGAATTTACACCTGGATGGCCGACGGCAGTCGCATTGCTTTTCAGAAGGATGTATTCGCCGATGCACCATCTCTGGAAGAAAGCGTGGCCAGGGAAAAGGAAGTGCAGGAATCCAAGGTCAGCGCCCGGGTTCTGGACGGCCTGCTGTACCGGGTCTGGAATCACTGGAAAGAAGGCAAGCGCAGCCATGTTTTCCTGCATCAGCCCGGAACCATGGAGTACCAGGATTTGACTCCGGGTGATTTCGATACTCCCCCGGTTGACCTGGGCGGACGACGCGATTTCGCTTTTTCTCCCTGCGGCCGTTATTTCACTTTCGTCAAGAACACCGATGAAATGGTGGCCATTTCGACCAATAACGATGTTTTTCTGCGTGACCTGCAGACCGGAGAGGAAAGAAACCTGACCGAGGCCAACCCGGCCAATGACGCTGATCCTTTCTTTTCTCCGCGGGGCACTTACCTGGCCTACCTGGCCATGGCCCGCCCCGGTTTTGAAGCCGACAAACGCGACCTGGTTCTGATCAACATGCGCGATAATTCCCGGCGTAACCTGACTGCCTCTTTTCCTTATTCAGTCTCGGAATACGTCTTCAGCCCGGATGAGCGCAGTGTTTTCTTCATCGTTTACGAAGGAGTTTACAAACCCGTATACCACCTGGATACCCGCCGCGGCACTATCACCAAATTGGTGGACCGGGTATTCGCCTCGGGCCTGCAGGTGGCCGGAGGAGGCCGGCAACTGGTCTTTTTCAACCAAAATGCCCGTCGTCCCAACGAAGTTTACCGTTACGAATTACGTAGCCAGAAACTGCTGGCCGTAACTGACATCAACGGCGAGCACTTCAGGGACGTGGTCATGAACCCCATCGAAACCTTCCGCTTTGCCGGAGCCGGCGGTAACCAGGTTGAAGGTGTTCTGCTCAAGCCGCCCTTCTTCGATCCGGAAAAGAAATACCCGGTGGTATACCTGGTGCACGGCGGCCCGCAGGGCAGTTGGGGCGATGATTTTCATTTCCGCTGGAACCTGAACATGTTCGCAGCCCCCGGGTACGTGGTGGCCGCGGTCAATTTTCACGGCAGTACCGGGTATGGCCAGGAATTCACCGATGCCGTGTCCCGGAACTGGGGCGGGGCGCCCTTTACCGACCTGGTCAAGGGCCAGAAATACCTGGTCGAGAACTTTTCCTTCATCGACCCGCATGGATTCGTGGCAGCCGGTGCTTCCTACGGCGGGTTCATGATCAACTGGATGGCCGGTCACATGGACAGTTTCGCCTATCCTTTCCGAGCCCTGGTTTCCCATGCCGGTATTTTCGATGCCCGCAGTATGTACTACAGCACCGAGGAACTCTGGTTTGAAGAATGGGAATACGGCGGGACTCCCTGGGACAGCGAGCTTTATGAAAAGTGGAACCCGGCCAATCACGTCACAAAGTTCAGCGTGCCGATGCTGGTCAGTCACGGTGAAAGGGATTACCGGGTGCCGGTTTCCCAGGGCCTGATGCTGTTTACCGCCCTGCAGCGCCTTGGCGTGCCATCCAGGATGCTCTATTTCCCCGATGAGGATCATTTCGTGGCCAAGCCGCATAACGCCCGTTTCTGGTGGCAGGAGATATTCGCCTGGTTTGAAAAACACCTGAAACGGGATTGAACAGCACCGGACTGTACCTGCACTTTCCTTTCTGCCGGCGCGCCTGCCATTACTGTCATTTCTACCGGCTGGTCCGGTGTAAAAGTAAAGTAAACAGCTATCTGCGGGCCCTGGCTCTCGAAGCCTCCCTGAGGATGAATCAGGAACAGCCCCTGGCAACTGTATACCTGGGCGGCGGTTCACCCTCCCTGCTCGAAGCGGAGGAACTGGCCGATATAGTCGAACTGCTGTCCAGGTATTTTCAGCCGGTCCCGGACACTGAATTCACCCTGGAATCCAATCCGGAAGATCTGAGACCGGAAAAACTTGCGGCCTGGCTGGAGCTCGGAGTCAATCGACTCAGCCTGGGAATACAATCTTTTCAGGAAAACAGCCTGAGATACCTGGGCCGGGGCCACGACGGCGCCGCGGCCCGACGGGCCCTGGATCTGGTCGCTTCGAGCACTTTGCCTACCTACAGCATAGACCTGATCTGCGGCCTGCCGGGGCAGACGGAGGCGGAACTGCTGGCTGACCTGGAAGAGATCAGCTCCCTGCAGGTGCCTCATCTGTCTCTCTATATCCTGGAAAGAGTACCCGGAATTCAGGCCAAGTCGGACCGTGCGGCCGGCTTGTACTACCTGGCCCGTGAATACTTACTGGCCGCAGGTTTTACGCATTACGAACTCAGTAATTTCTGCCGTCCAGGGCATGAATGCCGTCACAACCTGCGCTACTGGCGCAATCTGTCCTACATCGGCCTGGGGCCGGCCGCGGCTGGGTATTTAGGCGGAAAGGATTATTGCAATGACCCCGACCTGAAGTCTTATTGTGATTCTTTGGCCCGGGGCCGTTTCCCGAAAAACCGGTCAAGCCTGATTCCGGAAAAAAAACGAATGTTGATCGCCGGGCTGAGATTGCTGCAGGGATTACCCGCAGATTGCTTTACGGGCCGGGAGGCTGAAATGGAATTCCTGCTGGCTGAAGGCTTCCTGCGGCGCCGGGAAAACGGTTTCATCGCTGTGCCGGGCGAAAGAATACTGCTGCTGAACGAAATCCTGCAACGGCTGATATAGACTCCTCGAAAAGATGCTTTTTGAGATTAGCAGGTCTTATTCTGTTGAGAGTCCGAAGGCATCCTCGAAGTATTCGATCCCGGGACCGGACGGGCCAAGACTGACTGCGATAACGTCGAAACGCATACGCAGATCGCGGTAGGCCGGCCGGGAGGCGAACAGGGAGGCGGCGCGCAGGATACGTTTTTGCTTGCGGGTGTCGACGAATTCCTCGGGCCGTCCCCAGCTGTCGGACAGCCTGGTCTTGACTTCGATGAAACAGAGGATGTCGTTGCTCCTGGCGATGATGTCGAGTTCAACCCCGACCAGGCGCAGGTTATGGGCTATGATTTCATAACCCTTGCTGAGCAGGTACTCCCGGGCCGCTTCTTCCCCGGTTGAACCGCTGGCTGGGCTGTCTTTCTTTTTCCTGAATATCAATCTTTCAGGGGACGGCGTTCTTCCTTCATGGCTATGCCCAGGCGGCCCAGTTCGGCCAGTACCGGTTCATACACATCCTGGTAGAGGGGGATCAGAACTCCGCGCCGGTTTATCCGGCCTTTGGCCAGCAGGTCGGTGGCAATGGCCATGGGCAGGCTGACTGTCCTGGCCATGGATGTGTCTCCATGGGGCAGGCCGAAATCGATCAGGGTGGAGGTGATGTTTTCTTTTTTACCGGAAGCATCGGCCACCACGAAACGGTGACGCAGGATGATCATGTCCTGTTCACCATCCCGGAAAAACAGCTTACGCTGAAGCAAATCACTTAGCACGTCGAGCAGGGTATCCTGGTCAGGTGCTTTTTCCGTGGTAAACAGTCCCAGCCATTCGAATCGTTCAATAATCGGGTCGTTTTGGGCCAGATCCAGTTTTTTTGCCGTTTCAGCGCGCAGGTCGGCCTGAGGGTCACAGCCTACCAGCCCGGCCATTATCTGACGGTAGGTCTTTCCAGCCAGTTCCGCTTTCGGTTGGTCGTCTATGTAGCCCAGGTCGACCAGCTTCTTGAAGGTGGCGCACCAGCCGATATTACGGTAGGTACCTCTCTTGACCGTTTGGGCCTCGGGAATGCCGTAAAGTTCCTGGTAGGGCAGGGAATCGCGGTTGGGATAGACTTCGTAACGGCCCAGGCCTTCGATTTCCTCCTGCAGGCAGTCGAGAAAGAGGTCACGGCCTTCGATTTTCACCACCCGGCCGTTTTCCAGGTACTGGGCCGGGTTGCGCGAGGCCAGCACCACGCCGCGCGGGCTCCAGGAAAACTTGTATCCGAATGGATTGTCGTTGTGCTGGGGGGCCGGCAAGCCGCCGCAATAGGAGTAGAAATGCTCAACGCGGCCTCCTGCACGGTGTACCTGGTCGATTATCTCCATGGCCGTCATGTGGTCGATACCCGGATCGACCCCGATTTCATTCAGGAAGAGCAGGTCTTTTTCCCGGGCTTCCCGGTCAAGTTTTTTCATGCCTTCGCTGACGTAGGAAGTGGTGACCATGTGACGCTTGAGTTCGAGGCAGAGCTCAGCCACCTTGAGATGGTGAATCCAGGGCAGCAGGCTGATCACAATGTCGTGTTCGGCGATCAGCCCGGCCACCTGCGAGCGGTCTTCTATGTTCACCGCCCTGGCCGCGCCGTTGACGCTCCCGGCCACCATGTCTTCGGCCTTGCTCACCGTGCGCGAAGCCACGGTCACCGAGATGTCGGGCCGCCCCAGCAGGTAGGATACGCCGGGCTTGGCCACCAGGCCGGCTCCCAGTATCAGTACTTTTTTATTCACGTTGTCCTCCTTTAAAGGAATTTTTCGAGATAACGGTATTCCGGAGTAAGTTCGCCTTTCTGCAGGATCAATGCTTTTTTCAGCGGTAAGGGCAGGTTGAGTCCGGTGAAAGGCAGATTGAAATCTGTTTTCGCCAGGTCAGACAGCAGGGTGCGCAATACCTGGGAGAATTCCTGGGAACTTTCCCGTGGGAATTCGCAGGGCAGGTTGTCAACGGCCATGACCGTGGTTCCTCCGGCACTGACCCCATCGACAAAACAGTCTTCGGCCGGCAGGTAGGTGAAGCAGGGCTGATCCGGCTTGGTGGCCTTGTGGGTTATTTCAATCGCACCGTTGATGTCGCAGCTGATGTCTCCGACCACCCGGGGATTGGAATGCCCCTCTATGCTGGAGCGATCACGCAGGTAATCCCTGGTCAGCAGTCTTGGGTATTTTTCCGTCCAGTAAATGCAGTTGACCAGGATAGCCAGGAATGGCAGGTAGCCGGAGAAGGTCGGAGTGTGGGTTTCCGGATGATCATAATAATCCTGCAGATTAAAAGTCCGGCCGGCCGGCGGTACGGCCATGTCTTCCTCGCGGAAAACCACCTTGTAGAGGTGATAAGGATCAGCGGCGAAGGCTTCGCTCATCTGGGGCAGCATGGCCGGTGATATAGTCTTGAAGGGCAGCAGGTCGAAGATTTCCTGGGCACCCCGGGAAACATTACCGTACCCTGCGAAACCCACGGTCAGGGGACAGATTTCGAAACTGAGTCCCTGGTCGCTTATTTCATGGCCGATGGCCGTGATTTCTTCCTTGGCGGCCTGGACCGACTCATATTGGTAGGCGTGACGAACCCGTTTCAACGGAGTAGGGTAGCCGCAGAGATCCAGCTTTTTGCCATAGGCGGCCAGGGTCTCGATCATTCCGGCCATGCCGGCGAAGCGGCCGAAAAACAGCAGGCGTTGGTTTTTTTCGTTGACTATGCGTTCGTAATCGATCAGGTTGCAGTCCAGTTGCTGAAGCTTTTTCAGCATGGGCATGTTGTAATCCTGGCCCTTGATGGTATGGGAAAAGAAGAGGTAGGTTTTTTTTGGCAGCAGGAGTTCGGTCGGAATTTCCTTGACAGCCAGGATAATGTCCGCGGCACTGAGATCTTCAGTCACCCGGGCGCCGCTTTCCCGGTAGACTTCGTCAGGAAAGGCCCGGATCGCCGAGGGCTGGACCAGGAAATCCAAGTTGCTTTCCTTGATCAGTGCGGTCATGTCTTCCGGGGTCAAGGGCACTCTTTTTTCCCATTCGTTCTTGTCTTCACGTCTTATGCCGATGGTTTTATTCATATTTGCCTCAGTTGGGGATATCTGCTCAGACTTTATCAGAAGCGCTTCACCGAGTCAAGCAGGTTGCATTCCGAATGCTTTTACCTGAAAAGAGACAGATCGCTTATCTTGAAGACGCCTCGGCTTTCAGGGTAGGCCAGGCGGCCGTCGAGCAGGAAAAAAAACGCCGTAATGTTCCTCAGGTCAGCCGCTTCAGGCTGATACTCCGGTCCGAAGAAAGTGTTGAATGGCAGGATGAAGCATCGCTGTTCCGGGCCGATCAGGATGGATCGTTCAAAGAAGTTTTCCCGGTATTCGGATTTTGACCTGAACTGCAGCCAGACGCGCAGGGGCACCGAGGCTTCGGCGGTAAAAGAGATACCCGAGGCATCCCGCCAGTCACGATTTTCACGGTCAGCGGCCGCCACCCAGAAATCCGGGTTCTGGGCCGAGTCGGGAAGCAGGGAAAAGGAGAAGTTCAGTGTATTGGTCTGCGGCTGTTCCATATCTAAGTCTGAAGCGGGGTTTTTTTCCGGCCTGAAGGCTGGGGGCGGGTCCGGCCAGAATTTTGCAAGTTCAGCCTGTTCGGGGGGTTCCGGTTTTACTATGGTCCTGAGGAAAAAGGGATTGGTGATGACCCAGGGAATTCTGCTGAAACGCAGGCGGCGCAGGTACAGCTCGGCCCGGTAAACACCCGGGCCGGCGGCCGGTATACGCAATTCCGTGATTCCCCGGCTGTTTCTCGATTCAACCGGGTTTCCATCCCGATAGAGAACCAGCCTGCAGGCGAAGGGAAAGGGCAGTTTGAACACGAATTCGCCCGCGCTTTCCCGGCTGGTCCCCCCCATACTGACCGGCGGGCCGTTATCAGGTTCGAAAAAACAGTCAAAACCATCGGCCGAGGCCAGCGATTCCACCACGTTGTAGAAGTTTCCGGCCTTGATGGTCCGAAGTACCAGCGCCGCGGCCCGATCGGCCTCGGCCGGCAGGGGAACGCCCGTTCTGACATATAGGTTAAGCACCCTGAACATGGCCCGGTAGGAAGGAAACTTGATTTTCCAGGGGCCCAGGGGTAGCTTGGCATGGGCGTCCAGGGCGTGAATCCCGAGATAGTCGCCTTCGCGGTTGAGTTCATCCCAGAAGGCCAGTTCCCTCTTGGGAAACCTCAGGTGGCTGCTCAGGGCGTAATCCGGGTTCAACGGGTAGAGCAGGAAGAAGCTGAGCAGGCGGGGCGGGAACATCCTCTTGACCTGCTGGTAATAGCTGATTATTTCAATGCCGGTCATGCCCCGAACTTCGGGCTCGGTCCAGGGAATACGCCGGTCAAAGGGGTGAGCCAGAAAGGTCAGGCCTGTTTCCTGGAGGCTTATCTCGTCTATCGCATCCTGCGATTCCAGGGCGAAGAGATAACCGGGGGGATCAAAACCGGCTGCGGCCAGGTGGCCTCCGCGCACCGTGAGTTCGGAACCGCCGATCAAAAGGGTGCCGGCCTCCCTGAGGGTGGAGCGTGCGGAATCCAGATTGGGGCGGCCGTGATCGGTCAGAATGACGAAATCAAGTCCCAGGCCACCGGCGGCCTCGGCAATTTCCCGCCGGTCGCCCAGCCCGTCGGAAAAGAGAGAATGCAGGTGGTAAACTCCCTTGACGAAGGCCGGGTCTCTTTGCTGCGGATTTTCCGGCCGGCTGAAACTGAGCAGGAGCAGAAACTCCAGCAGCAGCAGGGCCGCGGCCGTGCCGGCCAGGAATTTCAGCGCTTTCTTCACCTGCGGATCAGCTCCTTCATTCTTCTGACCGCTTCAGGCAGGCCCAGGAAAAAGGCGTTGGCAATCAGGGAGTGGCCGATGTTCAGCTCTTCTATCTCGTTTATGCTCTTGATCAGCTGGACGTTCTGATAAGTCAGGCCGTGACCGGCATGCACGGTCAGGCCTAGCTTTCTGGCCAGCTGGGTGGTTTTGGCAATCCGGTCGAGTTCCTTTTTCCAGCCCCCCCGGGGAAAGCTGTCGGCAAAGGGACCGGTATTGATTTCGATCAGGGAGAAATCGAGGCGATGGCAGGCCTTGACTTGTTCAGGGTCGGGATCGATAAAAACCGACATCCTGATACCGGCGCTTTTCAGGTTTTCAGCTGTTTCCCGGGCCTTCTGCCCGCAGAGAACCAGGTCCAGTCCGCCGGTGGTGGTGATTTCATCGCTTGACTCAGGCACCAGGGTGCAGGTACTCGGCTTGTATTTAAGGGCCAGCTTGACCATTTCCATGGAAAGAGCCATTTCCAGGTTGACCGGAACCCTCATCAGGCTGGTTATCAGTTCCAGGTCTCTTTCCTGGACGTGACGCCGGTCCTGGCGCAGGTGCAGGGTAATGCCGTCGGCCCCGGCCAGTTCAGCCTGGACCGCGGCATGGACCGGGTCGGGTTCCTGGGCCAGGCGCGCCTGGCGGACAGTGGCGATGTGATCGATGTTAACGCTCAGTTTCATCTAAGTTCTCCTTGCCTTGAGTTGAAGAGATCCCGGAGGCGATCCAGGAAACAGGAGGCCGTATTCTGGTCGGGGTGTTCGACCATAATGCGCAGTTTATTCTCCGTCCCGGAATAGCGCACCAGCAAACGTCCGGAAGTCCCGGTCTCAGCTTTGAATGCTTGTTCCAGTTTTTGAAAGGGAGGCCAGTCGCTGAAAGAGAACTTTTCCTCGACCGGCAGGTCCAGGCTCAAAAGGGGCCGGAGCTGAAGTGAAGCGACCGCCTGGTCCAAACTCAAGCCGCCGCCCTGAAGTGCCCGCAGGATGAACAGGGCGGTCAGCAGGCCGTCACCGGTCGTATGCCGGTGACCCAGAATGGTATGTCCAGATGGTTCACCGCCCAGAATCGATTGCCGGGCTTTCATTTCGAGCATGACTTCGCGGTCGCCCACGGCCGCGCGGTGCAAAACCATACCCTTTTCCTGCAGGGCGGTTTCCAGCCCGGAATTGCTCATTACCGTGCCGACTACCTGGCGGTTGAAGCGTTTTTCGTTCTCAACCAGGTCAAGGGCCAGTATCCATAGGCTGTGGTCCCCGTCGAGGGCAACACCCTGCGAATTGACGCAGATGAGCCGGTCACCGTCTCCGTCAAAGGCGAATCCCAGATCAGCCCCCCGGGCCCTGACCGCCGCCTGCAGTGTCTTCGTTTGGGTTGCGCCGCAATCCAGGTTTATGTTGCGGCCGTTAGGCGCAGCATTGATTATTTCACCGTTCAGACCGAAATGAGAAAAGACCTGTTCAATGACCGCGGCCACCGCACCGTTGGCGCAATCAGCGACCAGCTTCAGACTTGGCAGAGGCTTACGTTCCAGCGCAGATTCCAGGAATTCCAGGTACCGCGCGGACAGTTCGGACCTGCTGACCAGGTTTGGACCGGTTTTACCCCGGCCCGGGCTGAAAAACGCAGCGTTGAATTCGCCTTCCGCCGCCCGGCTGATTTTTTTACCATCGGGGCCGAAGAATTTGAGCCCGTTGTCCTGCCAGGGATTATGCGAGGCGCTGATCATCACACCCAGGTCAAAGCCGCCCCGGAGAGTCAGGCAAGCCAGTGCGGGCGTGGGTAACACCCCGGCCAGGACTGTTTCGCGAACTCCGGTCAGACCGCGGCTGAATGCTTCCTCGATCTCGGTTCCCGATTCCCGGGTATCCCTGGCGATCAACACACGGCGGGCGGCGAATACTCCGGCCGCAGTATTGCCGATTTTCAGCAGGGATTCAGGGTCAAGGGGAAAAACGCCGCTTCGGCCCCTGATCCCATCGGTGCCGAAGAGCTCATTTCGGTCGGCCATTATCCTGTTTTTCGCGGGCCGCCAGTAACACCTGGATTTCACGGCTGTCGACGAATTTGAGTATTTCCGGTCCCTGTTTCAGGGAAACGGTCAGCGGAACCCCGGGTTCAAGGGCGGCCAGGTCTATTTCCTCGGAGGAAATCGCGGTCAGCTTGTCTATTTCACTGCGGTAACCGTAAATGGTCACCCTGGTCGGATTGATGCGCAGGTCCTCAGGGCGGAAACCGGCCGGCAAACGGCCGCGACTGGTCAGGCGCACGGCCACGGTCTTGGAAATCAGCTCTTCCAGGTGAATTTCAACCATCTTGGGATGGACTGAAAGGATGGACAGGCTTTCAGGTTTTTCGATGTAATCTTCGGCGAAGAACTGCAGTTTGGCGCTTTCGCTGAAACGTGCCAGATCGATGCGCACGGTCAGGCTGCGACTGCCCAGGGCATTCAGTAACTGGGTTTTACCCTGGACCGAAACCTGTACTTCTTCGGGGCGGATACTCTTGACCTCGATGTTCAGAGGGGGATTGACGATCTCGACCGGGATCCTCAAGGTCATCTCGTCACTGGCTCTTTCCCGGCCGGTGATAATGGTCCAGACCAGCAGAGCGATGAAGAGGGCCAAAACTTTCAGGCCCAGGTTTTTAAAAATCAGGTTGCGCATAGACATCATGATCAGATTCCGTAATTCTGCAGCCTGCTGATCAGGCCCTCACGGTCGAGCCCCTTGATCAACTCGCCGTTGACCGCCAGGGAAATCTTGCCGGTCTCCTCGGAAACCACCAGGGTTACGCAGTCGTAATCGCGGGTGATGCCGATGGCCGCCAGGTGCCGCCCCCCGGTCGGAGTCAATTCGATCATCGGCGGCGGGTTGAAAAAACAGTTGGCTGCGGCCAGGCGGCCGTTGCTGATAATCACCGCGCCGTCGTGCAGCGGGGTGTTGGGCGTGAATATGGTCAGCAGCAGGTCTTTGCTGACCCGGGCATCGACCTTGATATGCTTGTCGATGTAGTTTTTCAGGGGATTCTTTCTTTCAATGGTGATCAGGGCACCGATGCGGGCCAGGGACATGGCGATGACCGCGTTGATTATTTCTTCCCGGATCCTTTCACTTTCAGCGCTTTTCTTGGTGGCTTTGAGCCGGCCGCCGATTTCGGAAAGAATCTTGCGGAAATCATCCTGGAAAAGAACTATGATGGCAAATATCAGGTAAGTCAGGAAGTTGTTGAGAATGAAAGAAAAAGCGGTGAATTTAAACAGGTCCGCCAGCAGGGCCAGCAGTCCGATCAGCAGGAGGCCGATGGCCATCTGGTAGGATTTGGTTCCCTTGATCAGCAGTATCAGGTAATAGAAGAGCAGGGCCAGAAGAAGTACATCAATCAGGTCAACCAGTGAAAAAGTCCGCAGGGTGTTGACCAGGTTTTCCACTAGACGATACTGTCAGCGCTCGCTGTTTTTCTGCCGGCTGCCTTGCGGGGGCGCGCCGGAGGACTCTTTTTTTGCTTTTCCGGGAGTTTTCCGTTTTTTATAATCGATTCGATTTCGTCTGAATTCAGTGATTCTTTCTCAAGCAGCTGCCTGGCGATTTTTTCTACAGCTTCACGATTACCGGTGATCAGGTTCCGGGCCCGTTCGTAAGCTCCGACGATTATTTTCTTGATTTCATCGTCGATCTGCCGGGCTGTTTTTTCCGAGTACTCGTTGTGGGACATCATATCCCGGCCCAGGAAGATCATTTCGCTTCTGCGGTCATAGGAAATCGGGCCCAGGTCGGACATACCCCACTCGCAGACCATCTTGCGGGCTATGGAGGTGGCCCTTTCGAAATCGTTTCCGGCTCCGGTGGTCAGCTTGCCCAGGAAGATGTCCTCAGAGGCGCGGCCGGCCAGCAGTACCACCAGTTGCGCTTCGAGATAGGTTTTCGAGTATGTGTACTTGTCATTCAGCGGCAATTGCTGGGTGACGCCCAGGGCCATGCCGCGCGGAATTATGGAAACCTTGTGCAAAGGGTCGGCTTCATTCTCCAGGGCCGCAATCAGGGCATGCCCGGCTTCATGGAAGGCGGTTATTTCCTTTTCCTCTTCCGAGATGATCAGGCTTTTACGCTCAGAGCCCATCATCACTTTATCCTTGGCGTATTCAAAGTCTGACATTTCAACTGCTTTCTTGCCGTTGCGCGAGGCGAACAGGGCCGCTTCGTTGACCATGTTGGCGATGTCGGCCCCGGTGAATCCAGGAGTTGAACGGGCGACCACTTCAAGCTCAACGTCTTCGGCCAGGGGGGTTTTCTTGGTATGCACCTTGAGAATGGCTTCGCGCCCCTTGACGTCAGGGGATGAAACCACTATGCGCCGGTCGAAGCGTCCGGGTCTGAGAAGCGCCGCGTCCAGGATGTCGGGCCGGTTGGTGGCGGCGATTATAATGATGCCTTCATTGGCGCCGAAGCCGTCCATTTCCACCAGCAACTGGTTCAGGGTCTGTTCTCTTTCATCGTGACCGCCGCCCAGGCCAGCTCCACGCTGGCGGCCGACGGCGTCGATTTCATCTATGAAGATCAGGCAGGGCGAGTGTTTCTTTCCTTCCTCGAACAGGTCGCGCACCCTGGAAGCGCCGACGCCGACGAACATCTCCACGAAATCGGAACCGGAAATTGAAAAAAAAGGCACGTTGGCTTCCCCGGCGATGGCCTTGGCCAGCAGGGTTTTACCGGTGCCCGGCGGTCCTATCAGCAGAACTCCCTTGGGTATTTTCCCTCCGAGGCGCTGGAACTTTTTCGGTTCTTTCAAGAATTCGATAATCTCGTAAAGCTCTTCCTTGGCTTCCTCGATACCGGCCACGTCCTTGAAAGTCAGCTTGTTGCGCTCACCGGAAAACATGCGCGCCTTGCTCTTGCCGAAAGTGAAAGTCTTGTTTCCGCCCTGCTGGCGCATTATGGCCAGCCAGAAGAAGATGATGATCAGGAAGGGGGCCCATGATATGAGAATGGTCAGCCATTCGCTGCGCCCGGCTTTCTCCACTTCGATAGCCACGTTGTTTTGCCTGAGGATTGAAATGAAGTCCGGGTAATCGAAGGGAATCGAGGTTTCATATGGTTGTTCCGGCCTGGCCAAAGTCCCGCTGACCGAGTTGCCCTTGATGAACGCGGTCTGCACCTGGCCCTTTTCAACGCTTTCCATGAACTCCGAAAACTTGAGTTTTTTTACCTTGCCGTCACTGGAAACTGTATTGAGCATGTTCCAGAGAATGATAAGAATGAAAAAGGCGATTATCCAGAATAAAATCCCCCGCGGAGCTTTGACGTTCTTGGGACTAGGTTTGTTCATGCCTGTTCTGTCCTTGATTTAAATACCATTATACCACAAAAAACAGCCTGGTGAAAAAGCTTTTCCGC
This sequence comes from uncultured Clostridia bacterium, assembly GCA_964457225.1. Classification (GTDB taxonomy): domain Bacteria; phylum Acidobacteriota; class Aminicenantia; order UBA2199; family UBA2199; genus CAYWEM01. The sequence continues at coordinate 407,799 of CAYWEM010000001.1, read as the reverse complement.
TAAGGCTGTTCAGATAACTCCGTGGCTGCGGCCGACCCGGGCGAAGGCCTCGAGAGCCTGTTCGATCTCCTCAGGAGTGTGCGCGGCCGAGATCTGCACCCTGATCCGCGACTGCCCCCGGGGAACAACCGGGAAAAAGAAGGCCGTGACGTATATTCCTTCGCCGAAAAGATCGCCGGCCAGGCTCTGGGATATGGCGGCGTCATCGGGGAATTTTCGAAAAAGTATCGGCACTATGGGGTGACTGCCGGGAATGATGTCGAAGCCGAGCTCGGTCATGCCGTTGCGGAAGCGGACCGTGTTTTCCTGCAATCGGCGCCGCAGGTCGTCACTTTCCTCGAGCAGGTCGAAAGCGGTTATACCGGCGGCGGCGATGGCCGGCGCCAGGGTATTGGAAAACAGGTAGGGTCTTGATTTCTGGCGCAGAATGGAGATGATCTCCCGGCGCCCGCTGACGAAACCGCCGGAAGCGCCGCCCATGGCTTTGCCCAGGGTCGAGGTGATGATGTCGACCTGACCGACCAGTCCGTGGTATTCCATGGAACCGCGGCCGGTGGCGCCCAGGATGCCCGTGGCATGGGAATCATCCACCATGACCAGGGCATCGTAGGTGTTGGCCAGTTCTATTATTTTCGGCAGCAGGGCGATATCACCGTCCATGGAAAACACTCCGTCTGTGGCGATGATGATGTTGCGGGCCGGAACCGGTTCCTTGGACAGAGAGGGACCGTCCCAGATGTCCATGCCTTCGCGGGCTTTTTTCAAGGCTTTTTCCAGGGAATTCATGTCCGAATGTTCGAAGATGAACCTCTTGGCCTTGCACAGCCTTATGCCGTCAATGATCGAGGCGTGGTTCAGGGCATCGGTGATGATGGCGTCCTCGCTGGAAAAAAGACTTTCAAACAGCCCGGTATTGGCGTCGAAACAGGAAGAATACAGGATGGTGTCCTCTGTCTGCAGGAATGAGCTGATTTTGTTTTCCAGCTCGCTGTGGGGTTCCTGGGTGCCGCAGATAAAACGCACCGAGGCCATGCCGAAGCCGTAGCGGTCAAGCGCCTGGTGAGCGGAGGCGATGATGCGGGGGTGGTTGGCCAGGCCAAGGTAATTGTTTGAACAGAAATTCAAAACTTCCACCGGAGCTGAACCGGCGGGATGGCTGACCTGGATACGGGCCTGCTGATCAGAATGAATCAGCCGTTCTTCCTTGTAGAGTCTTGCTTCGCGCAGTTTCAGCAATTCCTGCTTGAAATCGTATTTGATTCTCTGGTACATGGGTTTTCCTCCGGGGGGATAATACTTCCTGTATTTTAACACATTACAGCTGCTTTTTCCTAGGGCCGGCTTTCTAGCGGGCGGCGCCTGTGCTAAAATCGACTTCTATGAAGACTCGTTTCTGGCATAATTCAACATACGGTTGCGGCGCAGGAGATGCAGGTAATGATGTAAACGGCCGGCCGGCGGCGGGTGGAACGTGAAATTGACGGCCGATCTGCACATTCATTCCACTCTTTCTCCCTGTGCTTCCCTGGAAATGTCGCCCCGTGAAATAGTACGCCGGGCCCGTGATCTGTCTCTTGACTTGATCGCCGTTACCGACCATAACAGCGTTGAGAACAGTTTTTATGCCAGGGAGGCGGGACTGGAAATAGGACTTCCGGTATTGCTCGGTATGGAAGCCCAGAGTGCCGAGGAAGTCCACCTGGTATGCCTTTTTGAAGAGGTCGGCGAAGCCGAGAAGTTTTACGCTGAAGTCAATCCCTTCATCCCCCAGGTAAAAAACGATCCGGAAATATTCGGCGACCAGGTGGTGGTTGACCTCCAGGGCGAGATCGTGCGTTCAGAGGAAATACTGTTGATCAATTCATTACAGCTCAGCCTGCCTGAATTGGTGGAATTAGTGAAGAGAAACAACGGTTTCGTGATTCCGGCCCATGTCGAAAGCCCGCGTTTCGGTCTGCTGCCGAACCTGGGCTTCGTGCCCGCCGAGCTGGCCGGCAGTCCCCTGGAAATATCTTACAATACCAGTGAAGATAAAGTCCTGAAAGATTTTCCGGCCCTGGCCGGAATGCGCCTGGTCAGTGCCTCGGATGCCCATTACCTCCGGGACATTGGTCGGGCCCTGGTAGTTTTGGAAAACAAGGTTGCCGGTCTGGCCGAATTATTCGCCGCGATCGCCGAGGGGCGATATACAGTCAGACGTCGCAGGGAGGCATGCTGATGGTTCACGATATCTGTTTTCATATCTTCGACCTGGTGCAGAATTCAGTATCCGCCGGAGCAAGCAGGATAGTCATAAGTATCTTTGATTCCATCTTCGCCGACCGGCTGGAAATCGAACTGAGCGACAACGGCCGCGGCATGGACCAGGAAACCGCCGCCCGCATCCAGGATCCATTTTACACCACCAAGAGCCACAAGAAAGTCGGCCTGGGCGTGCCTCTGTTCAAGCAGACCGCGCTCCATTGCCAGGGTTCCTTCAGTATTGACAGTGTTCCCGGGCAAGGGACTTCAGTCAAGGCGGTTTTCCGCAGGCTGCACATCGACCTGCCGCCCATGGGCGACCTGGAGGATGCGGTTCTGTCACTGGCCACCACCCTTGGTGAAGTTGACCTGCTGTTCAGTTACCGTAACGACCTGGGGGAGTTTCAGCTGGACACTGCTGAACTGCGCGAACATGCCGGCGGACTGCCTCTGTGGCACCCGGAAATCAGGAGCTTCCTGCAGGCTTACATAGAGGAAAACCTGGCCGGGTTGCGCCGCGGTCAGGTTGCGGTTGAAAAAACGAAAACACCTGGTTTGGAATAAATGTTTATTGAAATAAAATCATTCTAACTGTTGACTTTTTTCGTTTATTTTTCATACAATTGAAAAGATGAAAACCCTGGGCGAAATTCTACGTGACGAGAGGATCGCCAAGAAGGTTGAGCTCGAAGAGATCGCGTCTGTGACCCATATCGGGCTGACTTTCCTGAAAGCGATGGAGGAAAACCACTTCGAGCTTATTCCAGGGCGTTTTTACATCAGGTATTACCTGAAAAGCTATCTCAAGGTGCTGGGCCTGGATGAAAACGAATTTTTCTTCGCTCACCGGGAAAAAATAGATTGCTTGCTGCAGGAACGACAGCAGGAAACCCGGGAAACCATGCAAAAGGTGAGGTATTCCCGCAGCAGGCGCAGAGGTTTGTTTTTTGCATTTTTTTTTCTCGTTTTGCTTGTGATCATTCTGAGTCTGGCCTGGGCTTTCAAAAGCCAGCTCAGGTTCAGTTCCGGAGATCATGAAAGTGATTCAATTAACCTTCCCCGGTCCGGATCTTACTATTTGAGTGACCGGGAGAAATTCAGCTGGGATTACACCCCGCTCGAATTGCGTCTGGAATTTACCCAGGACTGCTGGCTGCGTATCCGGCGCGGATCGGAAGAAGCTGTTGAAAAAATTTACAATGCCGGAGACAAGTTGATCCTGAACGGCTACAGTTTCACCCTGCACATCGGCAACCCGGCAGGTTTGCGCTATGCGCTGAATGATTCGGAACTGCGTTCTTTTCCCGAAAATAAAAGATCGTTCAAATTGTTTGTAAGTCCCGGCTTGGAAAAAGAAATTGAATAACCGGACCCTCTCTCTCTCCAGTAACCCCCTGGTGCGCCAGGTTGCCGCCGGCAAAGTCAGCCAGGATCTGGCTTCCTTCCTGTTGGCCAGGGAACTGCCCCTGACTGCCGAGGAGTACCTGGAAGCCCTGGTTTTCCTGCAGTACCTGCCGGAATGGTGCCAGGCCGCCCGCCGGGAGATCGCCGCCGTGCCCGGGGAAATCCGGATCGGTTATCTGCAGAAGAAAGGCGCGGCCCTGCCGGTGGTTGAATACCTGCTTGGGCAGGCGCTGGCCGAAGAAGACACTGCGGTTATATCAGCAGTGGTGCTGAACCTGAACCTGCCCGAGCAATTACTGGTGCAGGTGGCCGAGTCCGCCGGAGCCGAAGTCCTGGAACTCCTGCTGGAAAACCAGCTCAAGCTGATTGCCTTTCCGGAGATAATGGCCGCCATGAAAGCCAATCCCAGGCTGACGCCCTATACCGCCGGCAAACTGCGGGAAATAAGGGAGTTTTACCTTGATCCGGCGGCGGCCGAACCAATTCCGGAAGAAGTCCTGCAGGAAATCGTTTTCCCCGAATCACCGGCCGAGTCTTCGGCTGAAAGCTTTTCTGACCAGGAAGGCCAGGCCGAAGTTCAATTCCAGGCGCCGGACGCCATGACCACCCTGCAGAAAATCAATTCGCTTTCGATCTCGGAACGCATCAAACTGGCCCTGACCGGAAGTAAAACCGAGCGCATGATCCTGATCAAGGATGCCAACAAGATGGTCTCCACCGCGGTCATCGAGAGTCCCAAGATAAGCGTCGACGAGGTGGTTCTGCTGGTCAAGAACCGCAGTATTCCCGGTGAAATAATAACCAAAATCGCAAATAACAGAGAGTGGACCAAAAACTACGTGGTGGTGCTGGGGTTGGTCGAAAATCCCAAGACTCCGGTCAACCGTGCCCTGGAATACGTCAAGAAACTGCATATCCGTGACCTGCGGGCCGTCGCGATGGACAAGAACGTCAGCCCGGTGGTCCGGGGCCTGGCCATGAATTTTTTCCGGGGCAAGGAAGGCGGAAAGAAATAGGTTTTCTTTCTATCAGTCGTTCTTTGCGGTAAGTGGTTCATCCGGCGGCAGAATTATCTTGATCTTGGTGCGCGCCTTGAAAATCCTGCGATTGAACCTGTTAAGTGGGATCACCTCCACTCCTTTCAGGGGAGTGTCTTTAACTTCACTGGGCGTGATAACGAACTGGAATATCCTGAGCAGGCCGGAAGGGTAGGTAAGATGCAGGGCCGGTGCGGCGAAAAATTCCTCGTAAAAAGCCAGCACGGTCTCAACCGGGTCATCGCTCATGAAAACATAAACCAGGGGGTTACCCCGGGATGAAAGAAAATCGTTGTAGCGGGCCTCCGGATAAACGGGAATGCCGGCCAGTACCTTGGGTGATTCGTCTTCCTGCTGAATGACCAGCAGGAAAGCCTGCAGTATGATGGTGAAAAGAACGATTCCTGCCAGCACGATCAAGGCCCGTTTGCGCATGATAATGCAAATATAGTACAAGGCCGAGGCTTTTGCAAGAAATCAATCCGCTGGCCCGGTTTTACCTGACGTGCTATCATGATCGGCAGGAGGAACAGTCATGAACGATTTTCTGGACCGGGTTTTCTATTCCAACACGGTCAGCGCCTGGCTTACGGCCGCGGCCCTGGCCCTGGTCGTCTTCCTCCTGCTCTGGTCGTTGAAAAAGCTTTTACTGGGAAGGTTCCGCAAAAGCGATCCGAGCCGGGGATCTCATGTATCCGAACTTCTGCATGGCGCTGTTTCCAGGAGCAGGGCGCTTTTCTTCCTGGTAACCGCAATTTTCCTGGCTCTGCAGGTGCTTGAAATACCGCCCGGCCTGGAAAAAACCGGCCGGCTGGTTTTCATCATCGCCCTGCTGCTCCAGGCCGGGGTAATAGGCAACCAGGTGATCGCTTTTTTCCTTGAGCAGTACCGGAAAAAGCATCTCGACCGGGATGCCGCCGGAGTGACCACGGTCAGTGCCCTGGCTTTCGTCGGCAAGCTGGTTTTATGGGGCTTGGTTTTGCTGCTGGCTCTGGACAACCTGGGAGTCAACGTCACCGGCCTGGTTGCCGGGCTGGGCATCGGCGGCATAGCCGTGGCCCTGGCCGCGCAGAGCGTGCTCGGCGATCTTTTCGCGTCACTTTCCATAGTGCTCGACCAGCCTTTTGTCATCGGCGATTTCATCGTCCTGGAAAATGACCGCGGAACGGTGGAGCACATCGGCCTGAAAACGACCAGGATCAAGAGTCTCAGCGGTGAACAACTGATCATCGGAAACGCCGACCTCCTGCGCAGCCGCATCAGGAATTTCAAGCGCATGACCGAAAGAAGAGCGCTGTTCAGCATCGGGGTTACTTACCAGACACCGCCGGAAAAACTGGCGGCCATACCGGGTATGATTCAGGAAATTATCGAGGTCCGGGAAAAACTCAGATTTGAACGTGCCCACTTCAAGGAATTCGCCGATTTCGCCCTGGTTTTCGAAGTGGTTTACTGGGTGCTGGACCCGGCTTTCACAGTGTTCATGGACATTCAACAGGAAATCAACCTGGAAATCGCCCGCCGCTTCGCGGCTTCCGGTATCGAATTCGCCTACCCGACCCAGACCGTATTCCTGGCGAAAAACTCCTGATACCAGAGCTCAGTTGCCCGGATTGTAGATGAAGCCGCCGCTGTCCCGGTAAGCTCCCAGCACCCGGGCTGCCTTTTTCCGAAGCAGGCCGCCCTGCACTTCGATGCCGGCCTGTTGCAGGCGGCGGCGCCAGTCGCGCGGCAGTGGACCTTCGCGAAAACCGGTGATGCTTTCCACGTCCCGGCTGGTGGCGGCAAAGAGCAGACTGTGGATACCTGACCAGAACAGGGCCCCGTAGCACATCACGCAGGGCTGGGCACTGCTGACCAGCTGGCAGGGAGCCAAGCTGGAGAGATCGTGACTGGCCGCCGCCTGCTGGGCCCGGGCCAGGGCCACCATCTCAGCGTGGGCCAGGGAGGTATTGGCGGTCAGCACCAGGTTGAGCCCGGCGGCCAGCAGGCGGTGATCATCAAGCCTGAAGACAGCGGCCGCAAAAGGTCCGCCGCTTTTGTTGGCCACGTTGCGGGCCGCCAGATCGATGACCAGTTCGAGTTTTTGATGCCGATCTGGAAACATCTCCGGCCGGCCGGCCAGGTATTCAGACAGCCAGGCGGGCGAGGAGATACTGATCGTTTCCATTTTACCAGCGGTTGTCCTTGCGCCGGTTGAACCGCTCCAGCACCTGGGCCGGGCTCAATTCGCGCCGGAAAAAGTAGATTTCATCGATCAGGCCCCGGAAGCCGTCGGCAAGCCACAGGTCATCGCCGCTCCAGAGTACATCTCCGGGCAGGACGGCCCGGTCTTTTTCAACTCCGTCCACGTAAAACAGGGCCTCGGAACCGTTGACGGCCAGGACCAGGTGGTACCAGGTATCGGCATCCGGCCTTCTTTCTCCCCAGCAGAGGTTGACAATACCTCCGCTGGTCTGAACCTGGGCGTTCCAGCCGCCGTTAGTCGGAGAATTGCTTATATTCTGGTAAATTCCCTGGCCGCGGTTATTCTGTTGACCCTTGAAAACCAGGTCAGCGGTCTGCTGGTTGGTAGCCGGCCTGACCCAGGCCTCAATGCTGAAGAGGCTGCCCGGGTTGAGTACCGGCGCGTTCGGAATGGTGACCCGGCCGGCACCTCCTCCGCTCAGTGCAGTTCCGAAAATCCCCCGGCTGACCCGGCCCAGGTTGCTGATCAGGCCGTTGTTTTCCGCCACCCCGGGCACAAATCCCGAGCCGTAGGCCACGGCTCCGTTTCCTTCCTCAAAGGACCACCAGGCGATTTCGCCCGAAGCCAGGGGGGGGACCGGGTGAATCAGCACGTGGTGGAACAAAGTGGTACCCTGGCCGTCCCAGGAGCGCAGTCCAGCCCGGCCGGATGTAAAGGTGTTGTCGCTGAAATTGAAGATTTCACTGCCGTCCAGCTTGATGATGTGGCGATCGGCCTGCACGGTGATCGAGACCTGGTGTGATTGGCCGTAGATGCCTGGAAACTGGGCTGAACTGCGGTCGATGCGCTGGAAAGGAGCCTGCTCCGAACCGTTGAACACTCTGCGGACCACGAAGGAAATTCCCTGGCTGCCGCCTCCGGCATAGAGGCCGGGATCGTACTGGAAACAATAAGCACTGATATCAGCCTGGCCGTTACTGCGGTAGTATATACCGTATCCCCTGCCGCTCAGCAGGGTGGCGTTGACCGTGACGCGGTAATCGTTGCCCTCGCCGTGCTCAAAGACCAGGCGGTGTTCTCCGGCCCCGGTCGGCGCCAGATTGCCGCCGCTGGCCGACCAACTGCCCCGCAGGGCCGTGTACAGCATGGAAGCATCGTCACTGTCGTCAAAAGTAAGTTCAAAAGTCTCGCCCGGGGCACTTTCCTCTTCGCCGATGAAATCGACCGTAACCGCGGCGCCGCTGTTTTCGCTGCCGCCGTTCAGAGTTGCCAGCCTGGCATAGCGGCCGTCTTCGGTCTGCAGAAAGCGGTGCCCGACCGGCAGGCGCAGGTTCAGCGGCAGACTGTCGTAAAGACCGCCCACGACCTCAATCTGGGATTGAACCAGGCCGGCGGTTCCGGCCGGGAAATAGACGTTCAACCGGCCATGGTAATCGGTCAGCAGGTTCTTGCTCACCCTGGAAAGAAAGGATCCGCTGAGGTACTGGCTTACTTCGTTATGGTACACCTGGATCACCAGGTCGTCATCGTTGTCGAAAATGCCGTCGGCTCCGGCACTGCGTATTTCCCGAAGTACAGAACCAGCTCCGGCTCGATAGGCCAGGCCCCGGCCCCAGGCGTCCAGCAGGGCTACGTAATCACCGTTCTCCATGGCCGTTTGGAGATAAGGTCCACGCCAACCGAAACTGACCTGGTTCTGGGTGGTGAATTGGGGATAGCTTCCCCGGACCAGCAGTTCCAGCAGGTCGGCCGGCGGCTGGCCCAGGTCGCCGGCGAAACCGAAGTCGGCCCGGACCTTGTTGACCATGATTTCCGGGTTACCGGTTATGGCCTGCTTGATGTTCTGCAGGCGCTGACGGGTCAGGTTGTCCCGGTCGGCTGCGCCGCTGCGCAGCAGCAGGGGCACGGCAATTGCGAAAGAAACCATGATCACCGCGATCACGGCCATTAATTCCATGGCCGCCAGGCCCCTTGACCGCCCCGGGAGTTTCTTTTCGCTGAAAAAACTCATTCGCTTTTCAGAAGCAGGTTCCGGGCTGTCGCAGGTTGATGACGGTCTGCGGTCCCCGATTGAGATGAACCTGCTGCTGCATGGCCGGCGAGGCAACGCTCAGGAAGCGGATGCCGAGAGGCAGCAGCTGGACCGATGAAAAAACCGGGTTGTCCGCGGTGGTTGTGAAGGACAGGGTCTGCAGGGCCGTTCGGGCCGGGTAGGAAATGACGATATTGCTGAAAGCCATGGCCGCGCCGCAGTTGTCGAAAGTGTTGCCGCTGACCAGGGAAAAGGCCTCGTTGGTCAGAATGTCCAGGTAAAGATCATCGCCCCCGGGGGTCGCCCCGGTTGCTCCGCTTTCATTCAGGCCGTTCGGACCGTATGACCAGATGCGGGCGATGACATGCTGGCCGGCCGGGCCGCCGCCGGACCAGTAATCGGCGTAATCGTAATCATGGCCCCAGGGATCGGTGATGTTGCTTAGATATGGCCCGCGCCAGCCCCACCAGACTCCCGAACTGAACTGCCAGGAAGGCAGGCCACCCTGGACCAGCAGTTCATCCAGCCCCGCGCCGTTGGGGATACTTCGTGGCACCAGGCCCAGGTCGCCGACAAAGCCGAAAGAATTGCGCATACCGCCGCTCAAGAGCTGTTGGTCTCCGACTATGGCCAGCTTGATGTTCTGCAGCTCCCGGCGGCAGGCGTCAAAGCGCTGCTGGTCGATACGGTTGACGGCCAGGGGCGCGATCAGGCCGGCCAGTATGGCGATAATGGCGATTATTATTATCACTTCCAGCAGGGTGAAACCTGAATCCGGCCCGCAGTCTGTGAGCCGCTTGTTTTCACTGTAACTTGAAGCCGATATCGTCATTGGCCAGGGTTCCTCCTTCGAAATTGGTGTCGGTCAGCCGATCGGGCCCGGCACTCATAACGTAAACCGCGGCATTACTGCCGTTGTGGAAATTGGCTGAATTGACCAGGTAGGCCATGTTGAAGGGGTCTGTTTTGATTTCGCTGGTGTATGGACCGTTCCAGCAGGGCAGGCCCTGGGGTGAAGGTCCACGCTGGTATTGAGAAAAAACTCCGTTAACCAGGTGGTTTTCCAGAGCGGTGCTGCTTTTCCCCAGCCAGCTACTGCCGGTTCCCGGCGGCGGCAGAGTGCCGGGGCCGTTCAGCAGATCCACGGTCACCCCGCTGTTATTGCGGATCGGCCAGAAGCCCAGGTCCTGGCGGAACCTGACCATGGCTTCGCCGATGGTTTTGACGTCGGCGGCCGCCCGGGCCACCTTGGCCTGTTCGATATTGGTCGCTATTATCGGCACCATCACAGCGGCCAGAATGGCCACCACGGCCAGCACAATTACCATCTCGATCAGGGTGAAGCCTCTTTCTGTCACGACTCCTCCTAAGCTAAAATACATTATAGTGTCGATCCCGGAAATATGCAAAAAGAGGAGCTTGCTTTTATGCCGTTTGCCCCCTAAAATCAAGCTTGGTTAACTGACGAGGCTGTTGCAATACCTTCACCGGCGGTTTTGGCCCGCGCCCAACCACCAGCGGATGATTCGGAATCGGAGGACAAGGGATGACAATAAAACTGAAGGCTCTGCTGGTTCTGTTGGTTATTTCCATGCTGGCAGGTACGGCCTGCCGCCCGGGAAGCGTTGATCCGCAGTCGCTGAAAGGGACTTATCCGGGCAAAATAACCATTTTTCACAGTAATGATCTGCACGGCCGGATAGAGAACCTGGGCAAAATAGCCTGGCTGGTCGCCCGGGAAAAGGAGAAAAAAACGGGCCCGGTCCTGTTGTTCAGCGCAGGGGACGTTTTTTCAGGCAATCCGGTTGTCGACCGGGCGCCGCAGAAGGGACGGCCCATGGTCGAATTGATGAACCTGGCCGGATACGACCTGCACGTCCTGGGAAATCACGAATTCGATTACGGGATCGAGGCCCTGAACGATTTCATGGAGCAGGCAGATTTCCCGGTATTGGCCGCCAACCTGGATTCGGGGTCAAGCGGCTTGAATCAGCCTGAACCCCTGAAGGTCTTTGAACTTGAAGGCGGTTTTCGCCTGTTCGTGCTGGGCCTGACCCAGGTGAACGAAAAATCAGGCCTCCCCGGCACCAACCCGGCCAAGCTGACCGGACTCACTTTTCAACACCCCCTGCAGACGGCTCAACGCTTCAGCGGCCAGGCGCGGGAAAGTGATCTGTTCGTGATCCTCTCCCATGCCGGCTTGAGCGTGGACGAGATACTGGCCCGGGAAATACCCGGGCTGGACCTGATAATCGGCGGCCATTCCCACACGGTGATCAGGAAACCGCAGTTGCTCAACGGCGTGGCCATCACCCAGGCCGGTAGTTATGGTCGTTACCTGGGCCGGATTGACATTGAGCTTGAGGCCGGTAAAAAGACCGGGATCAGCGGCCGGCTGATCGACCTGGCCCGGGTGACAAACGAAGATCCTCTTTTGGCCGAGAAAATCAGCCGCTACAACGACAATCCGGTTTTCAAGCGCAGGCTGGCTGAACTTAAATGGCCGCTGACCGGCCCGGAGGGAACCGGAGCCCTGGTCACCGACGCCATGCGCCTGATCCACGACCTTGACCTGGCTTTTACCAACAGCGGCGGCCTGCGCCGTGATTTTTCTGCCGGCCCCCTGCTGGTACGCGATGTTTACGAACTGTATCCTTTCGACGATCAGGTGGTGATTTTCGAGTTGAAACTGCGGGAAGTCGAGGACTTGATCAGAAATGCCTACCGGCGCGGCGGGACATTGGGACTGCAGATTTCCGGGGCTACCTACACGGTTTTTGTCGATCAGGCCAATCGTCCCCGGGGAATAAGCCTGCTTGATGAATCAGGCCGGCCGCTTGATAAGGCGCGGCTCTACCGGGTCGGGGTCAATAGTTACATCGCCGCAGGCTACGATTTCGCCAGGGGTGACGGCGGTCGGGCCGGCGGGGGGCAATTGGCTGATGACGTGATCGCCTTCATCGAAGGGGGCGCCGACCTGGAAAAATACCGCAGCCTGGTGCGCGCCCGGGTGGAGCGGCAGTAGTCCCCGGCCTGGATGGGCCATTTAAATCAGTGCGGGGTGTTGACTTTTTTTTTCGAAAGCTCTATCTTGCGGAATGATCATCCCGAACAAGCTTTTCAGTTTCGCCCGCCTGTCTCCCGGCCGCTCGCCGGCTGAAGATCCGGATCAATAAAAACAATGGAGGTTTCATGGAAATAAAGAAAAGCATACTTCCCGAGGACAAACGCCGGGAATTGCCCCCCGATCCTCTGCACCTGCCCTTCGGGCGCCATTTCACCGATCACATGTTCAGCATGAAGTACAAGGCGGGACGGGGCTGGTTTGACCCCGCCATAACGCCTTACGGCCCGATCTCCCTGGACCCCGCGGCCAACGTGCTGCACTACAGCCAGGAGGTTTTCGAAGGCCAGAAAGCCTATTTGTCTCCTGAAGATAAAATCCTGCTTTTCAGGCCGCGGGACAATGCCCGCCGTATGAACCTCTCACTGCGGCGCATGTGCATGCCGGAATTGAACGAGGAAGATTTCCTTGCCGCTGAATACGAACTGCTGAAAGTGGAAAAGCGCTGGATTCCCAGGCCCAAGGGGAGCGCCCTGTACATCAGGCCGGCGGTCATCGCCACCGAGGCCGCGGTCGGCATAAGGCCGGCCGACGAGTACCTTTTTTTCATAATCCTGTCCCCGGTGGGATCGTATTTTACCGGAGGCTTCAAGCCCATTCCGGTCTGGGTAAGTGATACTTACATCCGGGCGGCCCAGGGCGGTACCGGTGAGGCCAAAACCGGGGGGAATTACGCCGGCAGTCTGCTGGCCACTCAACAGGCCAAGGAAAACGGCTATAGCCAGGTGATCTGGCTGGATGCCCGGGAAAAGCGCTACATCGAGGAAATGGGCGGCATGAACATTTTCTTCATCATTGGGGGGCGTCTGGTAACTCCCGCCCTGACAGGCAGTATTCTCGACGGCGTGACCAGGAAATCAATCCTGCGCCTGGCTGCCGATCTCGGCTTGAAAGTTGAGGAGAGAGCACTGAGTATCGAGGAAGTCATGGCCGGTATCGGCAGCGGGGCGGTCAGCGAAGCCTTCGCCGCAGGCACTGCGGCGGTCATCACCCCGATTGGTCTACTGGCCTACAAACAGGATAAAAAGGAAATCGGATCCGATGCCGGGCCCTGGACCAGGAAAATATACGATTCCCTATTGGCCATCCAGTACGGTGAAGCTCCCGATCCGCACGGCTGGGTCCACCAGGTGGATTGAAGCGGATAAATCCCGTTTTCCATCTCATTTATAAAACTTCCCCGGATCTGGAAATCATTCCCCTGATATGAGAAGATCATTCTTCTGCAAAAGGGAGGGAAAGAATGTTTAAAGAATTCAAGGAATTCGCAGCCCGGGGCAATGTCATCGACATGGCGGTCGGGATCATCATCGGGGGTGCTTTCGGTACCATAGTGAAAAGCCTGGTGTCAGATGTACTCATGCCTCCGCTGGGATTGTTGCTGGGCGGAGTTGATTTCTCCAATTTTTTCCTGACTCTCAAGGAAGGAGTTCAGCCCGGACCTTATGCCACCCTGGCTGATGCTCAGGGGGCCGGGGCGGTGACCGTGGCCTACGGTGTTTTCATCAACGCCCTGATCAGTTTCCTGATAGTCGCTTTTGCCGTCTTTTTACTGGTAAAAGGGGTTAACCGGCTGAAGAAAAAGGAAGAAAAAGCTCCGGCTGAGCCGACTGAAAAGGAATGCCCTTATTGCTTTCTGAAAGTGTCGGTCAAGGCCAGCCGCTGTCCATTCTGCACTTCCACTTTCTAATTCCGAATAGTCGGCTTTAACCCGGGGGCAGCTTGTCGAATCCGGCTATACCCGTTCTTTTTTCCAGACAGCAGGCCGGGGCGGTCGGTTCAGAAGCCCGCGCTTAATCCAAGGCTCAGGTGGAATCCTCCGAGCCGGGTTTCCCTGGAATCCTGCTCGTGCCTGGCGCTGTTGTAGCCGGCCCGCAGCAGTGCTTTGGTGTTGCCGGCCAAGCGCCAGGCCAGGTCGGCGGCCAGGTCAAAACCCAGGGCCTGGCCCTTTTTTTCATAAGAGCTGAGCTTCTCGCTGAAGAAATAAACCACCGGAGCCAGTCCCAGGGCGGTTTCGAAGCGCCGGCCCAGGTTCAGGCGCCAGCCGGCGCCCAGGGCAATCATGATCTGGGAGGCATCCACCTTGCGGTCGGTCAGAGGGGAAGCCCCGCTGGTCCGAACCCGGGAAGCCCCGATCCGGATGGAAAACGACCGGCCCAGGTTGCGGGTAATTTCCAGCCGGGGCAGGAACTGGCTGTTTCCGTAAAGTTCACGGAAAGATTCAGCTCTGGAAATGAACAAACCGTGAAAAACACGGAATTCCCAGCAGGCCGGACCGGTTGCCGGGGACAGTGCCGTCGGGCTGGCCTGCTGAACCGGCTTTATTGTGACTGCTTCTTTTTTCTTCTTATCTTCCTCGATCGGAAGGGCGGTTTCCTCGGCGGTGACTGCCGCCCCGGTTTCGGCTGCAGTTTCTGCTTCGGCTTCCACCGCAGTTTCAATTTCGGTTGCTTCTTCGACCGGGTGCGGTTCGGTGATACTTTCCATGGTGGTCAGATCAAGCAGGCGGTGAAAGACGTAGCCGGTCCAGCCGGATTTTTCATCCCGGTAATACACCAGGCGGAAATCATCCCCTGAAGTTGCGGCTTGAACCAGGGCGCCCCCGGGCAGGGAAGCGATCACCGGGGCTTCCAGGTTCGGGGCCAGGCGCAGCCGGGCTGCGGTTTGAGCGCTGACCAGGGCTTCCCGAAAGGAGGTTTCCAGGATGTTTACGTAATCTCGGTGCAGATAGCCTTCTTTAATATCACCTTCCACCAGGCCGCTGACCCTGAGCCATTCACCGTCCTCGGTCAGCAGGCGGAAGGCTCTTCCCCGGGCAAGCAGGGCCAGTACCGGCTGGTCGAGACCGGGACCGCTCCGCAGATTGAGTTTTTCCGAACTGACCTGGACCAGGCGCTCGCCGGCGGCCAGGGGAATAAACAGCAGGATTGTGATCAGCAACGCTAAAACCATTTTCTTTTCTTTCATTTGGAAATCTCCTCTTCAGATCAGCAGGATATTGGAAAGCGCCAGTAAGCGTCCCTGGGCGTCAAGGGCGCTGAGCCGGTATTCGTATTTGTTGCCGGGGTCGAGTCCGTCGTCGACTATTTCCAGGCTGCCCTCTTCCAGGGCGTTGCCCGGCAATTGGCGGATTGTTTCCCAGGCGGATTGTCCCTGGCTGCGTTTTTCCAGACGGAAGGAAACTACTTTCAGGCGGTCGGGGTTGAAGGCTTCGAGTTTCAACAGCAGGCTGTCGAGGCGGATTACCCAGAGATCTTCGATCAGCCGCCGTCCGGAGATGGTCAGGACCAGGTTGCGGGCAACCACGTGGACGCTGTCTTCGCCGCTCAGGTCGAGGTCATCCCAGGCCACCACCCGCAGCTCCAGCAGGCCGTTGGGCCAGTTGCGGCTGTCCAGGGTCCAAGTGAAGAGGCGCCGGTCTTCCAGTGTTTCAGCGCTGAAAGCGAGCACTCCGTTGCGGGCGGGCCTGCGTTCAAGACTGGCGGTCAATCCGCTTTCCGATGTTGCCGGAACTGGTTGGGGAGTTGCTACCGGGACGGCCAGCAGGGCTGCCGGGCTTTCCGGCAGTTGGAGTGTTTCAGCTTGGCTCCATCCTGCCTGGGTCAGTTCGAATGCTTGAACGAAGCTTGATTCGTGGTCCTGGGAGCGGCTGTTGACCAACAGGAGGTTAGGGCCGAGGAATACGGCCTGTTCGGGCGGTCCTGCGCTCAGCTGTATCTCCTGCAGGCTGTGCCGTTCCGGGTCGATAATCAGCAACAGGCCTTGTTCATCCCGGCGGGCCAGCAGGGCGGCCCGGCCGAAACCTTCGACCAGGCTTACAGGGCGGCCGTTCCAGCCGCCGATGGACTGCAGTTGTCCGCCGCTCAGCAGGCCGATCCGGCCTGGCTGGCCGCTTTCGACCAGCAGGGCTCGGGCCCCGGGCAGGCCCAGCACCATGGCGGGGCGCCAATCAGTAAGATCATGCGTCTGCAGTCGGCCCGAGGCTGACAGCAGCAGGATATGATCGACAAACAGAAACAGGGCATCGCCGTCGGCGGCCAGGTCCCAGGCCAGGGGCGGCTGCTCAAAGATCCGGCGGGTGTTTATGCAGTCCGGGTCGGTCAGCGGTCTCTGGAGCAAGGCCGCCCGCCCGTCTCCGGTTATGAAGAGTTCAAACAGGTTGCCCCGGGCGTCGACCCGGAAGCTGGAAGCCTCGTCCCCCTGGAGGCGGGGCAGGCGCAGGACAGTGCCGGAAAGCGGCTCCTCGAAGAGCCAGAGATGGTCGGCCGGGCTCAGTATGAAACCGCCGCCCCGGCCGTCGTCCAGCACCAGGGCCGGACCGTCCGGCAGGCGGATGGGGTCGGGCGCCAGGCGCCCGGCGGCCAGGCGCTTGGAACTGCCGTCCGAATTGAGGAACAGGGCTTCCGAGACCGGTGCCTGCAGTATGATGGCATCGACGGCGGTTGTTTTACCGGTATCGGGCTGCTCGGCGCGCCGGCCGAGGTTTTCACTGGCGGCCAGGACATCGTTGACGTAGAGATTGACCCGGTCCAGGCGCTGGTCATCGACCGCTTCGGCCTCCACGGCCAGCTGTTCCCTGACCAGGCCGCCGTTGCCGGGGTTGAGGATGGTCACCTGCGGGGGCAAAACCCCGACCCCGATGCCGATCAGCACCGGCACCTCCGGGGAAGACTGGCCCCGGGCATCCACTGCCCGGTATGTGAAACGCAGTATGCCTTTGAAACCGGCGGGCAGGTTGCTAAGGCTGAAGCCGCCGTCCGGATTGAGGCTGAGTGTCCCGGTTTCGGGCCGGCTGACCGGTTCGGCAAACAGCGCCTGGCCTTGCGGATGGCTGTCATTGCTCAATATACCCGGCGCGGGCACGCTGATCGCTTCTCGTCCTGCGGTGAAATAATAGGCGTCATCGCGCCCGATTATGGCTTTTTCCAGCGGGGTGACTTCAATGGTCACCTGGTACTCGCTGGAGGCATTGCCGTCCACGGCCCGGTAAGTGAAGCGATCCAGGCCGGTGAACCCGGCGCCGGGCAGATAGTTGAAGCCGCCGTCGGCTGCCAGTTCAAGACTGCCGTGAAGCGGCGGGCTGGAGACTTGGGCCCGGAAGGAAGCGCGGAAACCGGGATCATTGGCCAGCACTCCCGGTGGGGCCACCGAAAGCAGGCTGTCCTGCTCGACCCTGTAGTAATCGTTGCCGCTGTCCGTGCTGATGCGGACGAACTCGAGGTAGATCACGTGGTGCAGGGCGACGTTCTCCAGTATCAGGCGGTTTTCGGCCGCGGCCTGGTCCAGCGGCAGGAAAAAGCCGTTGTCCTCGATGGCTGCGAGCCGGTACCCGGCGGCCGGGCTGAAATTGACGATGGCGGCGTCACCGTGGCGGACAGTCTGGAAAGCGGGATTGAGCGAGCCGTTGCCGCCCCGGACCGCGGCCGTGACTTCGTAGATGTTACGGGCGAAAGCGGCCTCGACTTGGTGGTCACGGGTCACCGGGTCGATCAGGTAAGTGTAGGGCCGGGTCTGGTCCGCCGGCAGGCCGGGGCCGACCTCGCGGCCGTTGTCCCGCAGGGAAACCAGGTGGTGGAAAGGATCCGGCTCGATCAGGATCTCCACCCGGGTGCCGTGATCAAGCACCGAACTGGTTGGACTGATACGGCCGCCCGGTCCGGCTGCTGCGGTCACGGTGTAACGCTTGATGCCGTAGCTGGCGCTGATGGTATGGTTTTGGGTTACATAAGTAAACTCGTAGGTGTCGAGCGGGCCTGCCGACACACCGTCCACCTCGACGTCAAGCAACTGGTAACCGCTGTAGGGAGTCATGGTGAAGGCCTGGTTTTGGCCGTAGTTGACGCTGACAGTGCCGACCGGATCAATCGAACCGCCCAGTCCGGACATGGCCGTGATGGTGTAGGTGTTGATGGTACCGGCGAAATCCTGGTTCGGGGTATTGGCGGCAATCGCTGTTATACTTCGGTTTGCCGGGCTGAAAACATCGTAGCCGGTCAGGGATGGAGTTACAGTAGTGGTGGTGCCGTAGTTCACCGTGTAGGCGTAGGTACCGTCGGCGGCGGTGGTTTCTGTATGGCTGTTGTGGCTGAAGCTGATGGTCACTCCGGCCAGGGGATTGCTGCCGTCGGTCACCGAGCCGGATATGGTGTAGGTGTTGATGGTGCCGGCGAAATCCTGGTTCGGGGTATTGGCGGCGATCGCTGTTATGCTGCGCGTCGCAGGACTCCAGCCGGAATAGCCCGGGTGGGATGGGGTCAGGGTGGTACTGGTGCCGTAATTCACCGAGTAGGCAAAGGTGCCGTCGGCCGCCGTGGTCAGGGTATGGCTGTTGTGGCTGAAGCTGATGGTCACTCCGGCCAG
>CAYWEM010000001.1:9999-389313 GCA_964457225.1 uncultured Clostridia bacterium | reverse complement strand
CCGCCGTGGTCAGGGTATGGCTGTTGTGGCTGAAGCTGATGGTCACTCCGGCCAGCGGATCGCTGCCGTCGGTCACCGTGCCGGAAATGGTGTAGGTGTTGATGGTACCGGCGAAATCCTGGTTCGGGGTATTGGCGGCGATCGCTGTTATGCTGCGGCTGGCCGGGCTGAAAACATCGTAGCCGGTCAGGGATGGAGTTACAGTAGTGGTGGTGCCGTAGTTCACCGTGTAGGCGTAGGTACCGTCGGCGGCGGTGGTTTCTGTATGGCTGTTGTGGCTGAAGCTGATGGTCACTCCGGCCAGGGGATTGCTGCCGTCGGTCACCGAGCCGGATATGGTGTAGGTGTTGATGGTGCCGGCGAAATCCTGGTTCGGGGTATTGGCGGCAATCGCTGTTATGCTGCGCGTCGCCGGGCTCCAGCCGGAATAGCCCGGGTGGGATGGGGTCAGGGTGGTACTGGTGCCCAGGGGAACGGTATAGGAATAGCTGCCGTTGGCGGCAGTGGCCGCAGTTGCCCCGTTGTGACTGAAGGTAATTGTGACTCCGGACAGGGGATTACTTCCATCCGTCACGGTACCGGAAATGGAATAAGTTATCAGTGTACCTGAAAAATCCTGGTTCGGGGTGTTGGCCAGCACGGTGACATTGCGGCTTGGCGGATTCCAGTTGGTGTATGACACATGTGATGGAGTGAGAGTGGTCGTTGTATTGTAAGGAACAGAATAAGAATAGGTGCCGTTGGCGGCCGTGGTGACGGTAGCCCCGTTGTGGCTGAAGGTGATGGTCACCCCGGAAACGGCGTTATTGGATGTGTCTCTGACGGTCCCGGAAATATTGTACATGGCGACCGAGGCGCTGAAATTCTGATTGGGGGCATCGGCGCTGATTGCGGATAATGTGCGGGTGGAGGGAGACCAACTCGAATACCCCGAAAGAAAAGGGGTCATGGTGGTGGTGGTACCGTTGGCCACCACGTAACTGAAGGTGCCGTCAGGGGCCGTGGTCGTTGAATCGTTGTTGTGACTGAAGAATACCGTGACTCCGGCCAGGGGATTGCCGCTCTCGGTGACCGTGCCTGAGATGGTCCGGGGGGTAACGGTTTCATAATTCTGGTTTGTTTGATTGGCGGTGACCGGATTGTACGACCTGTTGGCCGGATTGAAAATGTATCCGTCAAGGGTCGGAATGATGATGCCCCCCCACCTGTGCATGACCTGGGTGCTGTAATAGCCGTCGGCATCGGTGAAGGTCGGGAGAGGAAAGCCGATCAGCTCAACTCCGGCCAGGCCGGCTCCCAGGTGGGTGACCCGCCCTGATACAGTCCAGGGTTCGGACACGGTGACGGTCATGATGATGATTTCAGCGGTGCTGTTGGAACTGAAGGTGAAGGTGGTTTTTCCGGTCCAGTCGGTATTGGGCTTGAATTTGAACTGGGTCAGCTGCGCTGCACTCAGGAACAAAGGCAAGTCTGAAGATTCGACTGCTTCGCCCGGGTCGATCAGGCCGTTGTCGTTGCCGTCTATATAGAGAGTGCCGTTGGCCGGCAGGGTCCTGATGGTCGCCCCGGTCAGGGGAATGTTGGGGTCAAGATAGTTGAAGTCGTAGTCGATAAAAGAGAAATCCACGTTTTTCATGGTGGATACCGAACCTTCCAGCGAACGCATGACGATGTAGTAGGTCAGGCTGGTGCTGGCACCGGCTTCAAGACTGCCGATGTCGAAGCCCATGGTGATTCCGACATCGGCGGTTCTGCTGGTTCCTTTCGGGCTGGGATTGTCCACCGCGATTCGGGCGTCGGAGTCCATCAGACCGCTGGCTAAGATCCTCGGCCTAGCCCTGGGATCGTCACTAAAGTACCAGATCAGTGCCCGGGTACCGGAAAGGGTATGATAGGAATCGTTCGCCGCGGACAACGCTTCGACGATAACCTTGGAATCACTGGCGTAATCGGCCAGCACTGTGTTGACGGTTGTATAGGAACCGGATTGATCGACGGTGTTGTCAGGGTCGAAACTGCGCATGTAGGCGATATTGCTGATAGTCGCCTCGGTGGTGTTGGTCAGGGTGACATCGTAGCGTACTGCCCGGGCGTCAACGTGGAAGGAAATGTTGTGGTCTACCTTGAGGCCGTTCCAGTGGGTGGTGCCCAGAGCCCTGAGGGTGTCTCCCGAGCTGGCGTTGCTGAAGACCGAGTTGGGCATTTGGGTTGTTCCATCCCGGTTCAGTCCGGTGGTACTGCCGATGGCCAGCCCCCAGCCTTCGGCCGGTGTCCCGGGCAGGAAATAATCTATGCGCAGGTCGAGCCCGGCGCCGAATCCGTCGGCATCTCCCATCAGGCCCGGAGCCTGGCCGTTCAGCCGACCGAAAAAGCCGAAAGGCCTGGGGCGCCCTGCAATGACTCCGGATGAACCGCTCTGGCCGATGCCGAACTCCAGGTAGCGGCCGCCGAGAAAAACGTTTCCCAAGAGATCGACAGTGGATCGGGCTTCATTGGTCTGGCCGACGAGCGGTCGGCAGAGCGAAGCAACGATAAATATCAGCCAAACGGCAAACAACATCATTCTTGTTTTGTTCATCATCCTTTACTCCTGGTTTCAGTCAAATGGCAGGGGAATCGGGTGAATCCGGGCAGAGGGAAATAGTATTCGTTACCCATGGCGTTTTTCTTCTTCACCTCAAAAAAACAAACTTCCATTGTTTGCAATATACATTTGAAAATTTATAATAACTCCAGAAAAAATGCAACCGATGGAAATTACTTATTTATGTGAAAATGAAATCCGCCGTCCCGAAAATCGACCTGCACCAGGTCGCCGCCGGTCAGGCCGCCTTCCAGGATCATTACTGAGAGCCGGTCCTGGATTTCCTGCTGGATGACCCGGCGCAGGGGCCGGGCGCCCAGGCTGGTATGAAAACCCTTCTCGGCCAGGTGGTCCAGCGCCTTTTCCGAAACCGACAGGGAGATTTCATTGGCGGCCAGGAGCTGTTCGAGCCGGCTGACCTGGATAGCGGCGATGTTGCGCAGCACTTCCGGGCTGAGCGGCCGGAAAACGATCATGTCGTCGATGCGGTTCAGGAATTCCGGTTTGAAAAAGCGGAACAGCATTGCTTCCACTTCCTGCTTGATCTCCTGGTAGTCGGTCTTTTCCTGGATGATCTCCGAGCCCAGGTTGGAGGTCATGATTACCAGGGCATTGCTGAAATTGACCGTCTTGCCCTTGGCATCGGTCAGCCGGCCGTCATCGAGGATCTGCAGGAGTACGTTGAATACGTCGGGATGGGCCTTCTCGATCTCGTCCAGCAGAATCAGGGAGTAAGGGCGGCGCTTCAGGGCTTCGGTCAATTGACCGCCCTCATCGTGGCCGATGTATCCCGGCGGGGCCCCTATCAGCCGGGCCACCGAGTGTTTCTCCATGTACTCTGACATGTCGATGCGCACCATGGCTTTTTCCGAGTTGAAGACCAGGGCGGCCAGGGCCTTGGCCAGCTCGGTCTTGCCGACCCCGGTGGGGCCCAGGAAGAGAAAGGAACCGATCGGCCGGCCGGGGCTCTGCAGTCCGGCCCGGGAACGGCGGATAACCCGGGAAACCGCGTCCACTGCTTCGTCCTGGCCGACGACCCTTTTTTTCAGTTCATCCTCCATGCTCAGCAAACGCTCTTTTTCCCCGCTCAACAGCTTGCTGACCGGGATTCCGGTCCAGCGGGAAACGATTTCGGCGATGTCATCGGCGTTGATTTCCTCGGTCAGGATCCTGCGATCCTGCTGAAGCTCTGCCAGTTCCTGCTGGATCAGGTCTATGGCCTTGAATTTTTCCGGCAGTCGTCCGTACTGGATCTGCGAAGCCAGTTCGTAGTCGTTTTTTCTCTCAGCTTCCTGCTGCTGGAGTTTCAACTCGTCGATTTCGGCCTTGATGTCACGCAGTTTCAGGATGGACGCCTTTTCATCCTGCCAATGGGCGCGCAGGGCATCACGCTCGGACTTCAACTGCACCAGTTCCTTTTCCAGCCGCTCTCTTTTCTCGGCCGAGTCACGGTCTTGCTCCCTTTTCAGGGCTTCGCGCTCGACTTCAAGCTGAGTAATGCGGCGCTCCATCTCGTCAAGCTCTTCGGGCAGGGAATCCATTTCGATGCGCAGTTTGGCCGCCGCTTCATCGACCAGGTCGATGGCCTTGTCCGGCAGGAAACGATCGCTGATATAACGGTTTGACAAGGTGGCGGCCGCTATCAGTGCAGCGTCGGTTATCTTTACCCCGTGATGGATTTCGTATTTTTCCTTCAGCCCGCGCAGGATGGAAATGCATTCCTCGACCGTCGGCTCCTTGATCAGCACCGGCTGGAACCTTCTTTCCAGGGCCGGGTCTTTTTCTATGTGCTTTTTGTATTCATTGAGCGTGGTGGCGCCGATGGCCCGTAACTGACCGCGTGCCAGGGCCGGTTTCATCATGTTGGCGGCATCGACCGCGCCCTCGGCTGCCCCGGCTCCGACTATGGTGTGCAGTTCGTCAATGAACAGTATGATACGGCCGTCCGACTCGGTGACTTCTTTCAGCACCGCCTTCAGGCGGTCCTCGAATTCGCCGCGGTACTTGGCGCCGGCCAGCAGGGAACCGATTTCCAGGGCCACGATGCGCTTGTCCTGCAGCAGTTCGGGCACGTCGCCGGCATGGATGCGCAGGGCCAGGCCCTCGGCCACCGCGGTTTTTCCCACTCCCGCGTCGCCGATCAGTACCGGGTTGTTCTTGGTCTTGCGGATCAGCACCTGCATCAGGCGGCGGATTTCCTCGTCCCGGCCGATCACCGGGTTCAGTTTGCCTTCGGCCGCCATTTGCACCAGGTCGGTGCCGTATCTTTTCAGGGCCTGGAATTTGTCTTCCGGGTTCTGGTCACTGATCCGCTGATTGCCACGCATTTCCATCAGGGCCTTGAGAAAGACATCCTTGCCCAAGCCGGCGGCCTGCATGCTTTTCAGCGCAGGATCAGCAATTTCGTAGAGGGCCAGCACCAGGTGTTCGGTGGAAACGTAATCGTCGCCGAATTGTTTGGCTGTCAGGGTCGCCTTCTGCAGAATCTGGCGCAGGGGCTGACTGACGCTCGGCTCCGCGCCCTGTACCCTGGGCAGGCTTGACAACTGCTTTTCCAGGGCGGAGGTAACTTGGCCGGGATCGACTCCGGCCTTTTTCAGGGTCTGGGGCACGATGTTTTCAGCATCCTGGAGAACGGCCAACAGCAGGTGGCCGGGTGTTACTTCCGGATGACCGTTTTCCAGGGCCAGGTTGAAGCTTTTTTCGATTGCTTCATTGGCCTTGAGAGTAAACTGGTTCTGGTTCATGATCTACCTCGAAAAAACAGTTTCAGGCATCTCCGTTTTCCTGCAAATCGATGCAGTTGGCCGGGCTGAAATGCTCGAATTCCGGTCCGAAGACGGTCAGGCGGTTCTTGCCTCTTTCCTTGCCGGCGTAGAGCGCGGCATCGGCGCTTTCTATGAGTGAGGTCTTGTCCTTGGCGTCTTCGGGATAGGTGGCCAGGCCGATGGTGATGGTTATTCTTTCAAACTTGTGTTCATTGATGGTGGTGAAATCGTTTTCAGCGACCGTGGACAGGATGCGCTTGCCGACTGCTACTGCTTCCTGCCGCGGGGTTTCCGGCAGAATCACCACGAATTCCTCGCCGCCGTAGCGGGCCAGGAAATCAAAACTGCGCAGGCATTTTTTCAGCAGTTCGGCCAGCTGGATGAGAATCGAATCGCCGACCAGGTGACCATGGGTGTCGTTGATCAGTTTGAAATCATCGATGTCGATGAACAGCAGGGAAAAAGGGCGGTTATAACGTGACTGTCGCTGGATTTCGTTTTCCAGGTTCTGCTGGAAATGGCGATGATTCCAGATGCCGGTCAGGCCGTCAGTCTTGGCCAGGTGGCGGTAGTATTCGCTCTGCCCGGCCAGGTCGCGCAATCTGCGGTTTTCCAGGGCGCGGTTGATTACGAAAATGACGTGGTCGAAGTTGAAGGGCTTGGCGATGAAATCAAAAGCACCGGCTTTCATCGATTCAACGGCATGATCAATGGAAGCGTAGGCGGTCATGACAATGACAATGAGTTGGGGGGATGTTTCCAGGATGGTCTTGGTCAGGGAAATTCCGTTCATGCGGGGCATGACCAGGTCGGAGAGGACTACGTCGAATCTTTCTTTTTCCAAGGCCTGCAGGGCTTCGGGACCGTTGCCGGCCAGGGTGACGTAAAAGCCCTTCAAACTGAGGAATTCCTTGAGTGTTTCCCGGATCACTTCCTCATCGTCGACTACCAGAATTTTTATCGCTTCGCCGTTGCTTTCGCTTGTCACAAGTCAGTTCTCCTTTTTTTTCGTCCCGGTCCGGTTTTTATTCTCCCGCAGGCTGCTGCAGCAGGGTTTGTGGAAATTGCGGCCGCGCAGCCTGGCCGTCGCCTGCATGATCAGCAGGGATACGGCCATCAACAGAAAGGCTATCAAGAACACCATCATCTTCTCTCCAGGAACAGGGCATATTGTAAAATAAAAAAAACATTTTTTCCACAAAACCTGAAGTATCTTGTTTTGACATGAACTTCCCGTGCGTATAGAATTACGGCATGGATGCCGAAAAAAAAGAAAAACGCTATCAGCGAATCAGGGACCAGCTTCTGCCGCTGCTGCGGAAATGTACCGATCCCCAGGCACGCATGGCTTCGATCGCCGCCCTGCTTTATCACAAAATGGAAGACTATTTCTGGTGCGGTTTTTACCGGGTCTGCGGCGATGAACTGCTGGTCGGCCCTTACCAGGGGCCGCTGGCCTGCATGAGCCTGCCCAGGGGCCGCGGCGTCTGCTGGGCTGCTGTGGAACGGGGGACCGGCCTGGTGGTTGACGATGTTCACGCTTTCCCGGGCCATATAGCCTGCGATCCCCGTTCCAGGTCTGAAATAGTCGAGCCGGTAAGGGACGGCCGGGGTGAAACAGTGGCGGTGCTGGACGTTGACAGCCGGAAAACGGCGGCCTTTGACGCCGTTGATCAGAAATGCCTGCAGGAAATCTGCGCCATGGTCTTTGCCGATGCCGGAAAATAGATGGTAAACGTTTCGGCCATGACTCGACAAATCGGCCCTCAGGGCCGGGGAGGACTTCATGGAGTTAAGAAAGAACGAATTGCACGGTTTCCTGCGTGACGGCCGCATCGAGGATTTCAACCGTCAGGTAGATGCGCTTTCCGGCCGATTGGACCTGGCCGACTGTGATCTCAGCAACCTGGACCTGAGAACCTGTAACCTGAAAAATGCGGATTTAAGAAATTCATATCTCAAGCAGGCCGACCTGCGCGGAGTCGATCTGTCAACCGCTTTGCTGGAAGGAGCTTCCTTCAACCGGGCCAAGATTTCCGGAGTGTTCTTCCCGGAAGGAATACACGCTTCGGAAATCAGGTTGTCGGTGGAATACGGCACCAGGCTGCGCTACGCGCGCCGGCCGGCCTGATCAAAGGGAAGCCAGGAGCGCAGCAGCAGGTCCCGGCCGTCGAATTCGGCGTATGTGGGCTTATCCAGCCAAGTGCCGCAGTTGATGTAAACCCGGTCACCGCAACTGCGCCTCTCGGCGCTGTGCAGGTGCCCGAAAAGAACGAAATCGTAGCCCGAGGCGAATTTTTCTTCGGCCCGGCTGAAAATCTCATCCTGCCATTGCCGGTCACGCGGTTTCTGCAGGCGACGTCCGGTTCCGGATACTTTTTCAGCCAGCCAGAGCCCGAAATCGGCTGAAACCAGGTTGCGGAACAGGAACTGGTTCAGGGGCAGGCGCAAAACCTTTTTCAAAACACGGTAACCGCGATCGGCCCGGTTCCAGCCGTCACCGTGGGTGCAGAAAAAACGCTTGCCCCCGGCCGTGAAACTCAGTTCATCGGAGTGGCATTCGATGCCGATTTCATTTTCCAGGAAAGGTCCCAGAGCGAAATCGTGGTTGCCGGCGGCCATGACGATCCGGGTGCCGGAATCGCGCAGGTTGCGCAGGCCGCGCAGTGCTTCGAAGTAGCAGGCGGGAATCGACCTGTGCCACTCAAACCAGAAGTCAAACAGGTCGCCCAGCAGGTAAAGAGTGTCAGCCCGTGATTGCAGGTGATTCAGAAACGAAATGAAAGGATGCTCCCGGGCAGCTGACCTGGGGTTCAGGGGCAGGTGGACGTCGGAAACGAAAAAGAGGCGGCCGCCTTCTTCAGTTTTTTTCTTCGGCGGGCTGGGCATCGGGCATCCGGTTCAAGGCATCCTTGACTTCCTGGACCCGGTCCATGGGGGCGACCAGGATGCCGTTTTCAGTCGCGATCACCGCGATTTCCCCGGCGCCGACGACCAACAGCGGGATTTCCAGGGTCGAAAAGGCCATTGATGAGCGGCAATCGTGCAGATAAACCCGGCCGCGGCCGGCATTTCCCTGGGGATCATGCCGCAGGTAATTGTAGACCGAGGTCCAGGAACCGAGATCATCCCAACTGAACAGGCTTTTGCAGACCTTGATGGCCCTGGTTTTTTCCAGCAGGGCGTAGTCTATTGAATCCGGCTTGATGGCCTGGAAAACGGCGGACAGATCTTCCTGGTCAGCGGCCTTTTCCAGTTTCCGGTACTCGGTGTGGTAATAGGGCGAGCATTCGGCCAGCAGTCGGGAAAAGAGTGAAAGGCGGTAGATGAACATGCCCGAATTCCAGAAGTAATTGCCGGCCCGCAGGTAAGCGCCGGCTGTCTCCAGGTCCGGTTTTTCCTTGAAAGCCTTGACCTGGAAGAGCTCAAGCTCGGCCTGCCGGGAGTCTTGACCAGCCTCAAACTGGATGTAACCGTAGCCGGTATGAGGGGAACCGGGGGGTATGCCCACGGTCAGGATGGCGCTGTCATCAGCCATGTCCATGGCCAGCCGCATTTGGCGCTGGAAAACCTCGGCCGGTTCGATGTGGTGATCTGCCGGCACTACCAGCAGGGTGGCATCGGGATCCAGGCGGGAGAGAACGACGTTGGCCAGCATCAGGGCCGGGGCGGTGTTGCGCGGTCCTGGTTCCAGGATGATATTGGCCGCCGGCAGTTCAGGCAGGGTTTCGGCAATGGCCCGCCGGTAAAGCGGGGCGGCAATGACAAAGATGTCGGAACCGGCCAGGAATCCGGCCAGCCTTTCATAGGTCTGGCGTAACAGGGATTCCCGGCCGGTCACCGGCAGGAACTGCTTGGGTGTTTCCGGAGTACTCCAGGGCCAGAAACGGGTGCCCTGGCCGCCTGCCATGATCAGACCGAAGCAGCGTTCAGACATGGATGATAGACCGCAGGCTCTTACTTGCCTATGGTGGCGACCATGACCGCTTTGATGGTGTGAACCCGGTTTTCGGCCTGGTCAAAGACCTTGGAATGGCGGCTTTCAAAGATCTCGTCGCTCACTTCGCAGATATCGGGGAACTGGCGGCCCAGGGTGGTTTCTTGGTCGTGGAAAGCAGGCAGGCAGTGCAGGAAGGTGGTGTCGCTTTTCCCGGTCTTGTCGAACATGGAGCGATTGATCTGGTAGGGTTTGAGCAATTTGATGCGCTCGGCGATCTTGTCTTCTTCGCCCATCGAGGCCCAGACATCGGTGTAGATTACATCCGCACCCTTGACGCCCTCGGCCACATCGGCGGTGACTGTGATCTCGGCCCGGCCGTTATCGGCGAAAGAGTGACAATCCTTGACCAGCTGCGGATCGGGGAAGAGCTCCTTGGGGGCTACGATACGTATATCGACTCCCATCTTGGCCGATCCTACCAGCAGTGAATTGGCCACGTTGTTGCGGCCGTCGCCCACGTAGGCCAGGGAAATGCCTTTCAGGCTTCCCTTCTGCTCGATCACGGTCATGAAGTCAGCCAGGATCTGGGTCGGGTGGTACCTGTCGGTCAAGCCGTTCCAGACCGGGACACCGGCCCATTTGGCCAGTTCTTCGACGGTTTCATGCTTGAAGCCGCGGAACTGAATGCCGTCAAACATGCGGCCCAGCACCCGGGCGGTGTCCTTGACGGATTCTTTTTTTCCCAGTTGAATGTCGTCCTTGCCCAGGTATTCGGGATGGGCTCCTTCATCGACGCAGGCCACCACGAAGGCACAGCGGGTGCGGGTTGAAGGTTTTTCAAAGATCAGAGCGACTGATTTGCCCTCCAGGTTACGGGCCCTCAGACCGGCGTACTTGTCCTGTTTGAGCTTGATTGACAGTTGCAGCAGGAAATCGATCTCCTCGCGGGAAAAATCCCGAAGAGTCAGGAAAGACCTGCCTTTAAGATTGAAAGCCATGAAACGATCCTCCTTGATTTAATCAGCTTTCATTTTAGCCTAAAGCTCAAAACAAGGCAAGAATGAAATGACTCAGTAGGTTGATTGCAAGATTCCCGTAATGATTTTGTTTTATTGATCTGAATAAATCCAAATTTGCAGGAGAACGGAAAATGAAGCGAATTCTTTTGGCCTTGCTTGTACTGGTTTTCACCCTGGGGGTATTTGCCGCTGCTGATCTGAACGGAAAGTGGCGCATCACCACTCAATCACCCATGGGCGAGCGCAGTTCCGACATGAGCATCGTCCAGGAAAGTGAAAAAATCGAAGTGACCATCTCCAGCCAGCGCGGCGACCAGGTTTTCCAGGGCAGTGTCAAGGGCGATGAAGTGAGCTGGTCAGGCACCAGGCGCACCCCCAACGGCGATGAATTCACCGTCACTTACCGCGGCAGGATCGAAGGTAATGCCATGAAAGGTACGGTGGAAATGGGCGGCCGCGGATCTTTTGACTGGAAAGCCGAACGGGTCGAAAAGTAAATACTCTGCTCCGGTCTTTCACAAAACACTTGCCTACCTGCCCTTGGTCCGTCTCCATATTGCAGGGCAGAACAAAGCCCTGATTCGCTATTACTGATATTGCGTCAAAGCTGCAAGCGGCAACAGAAAACGGCCGGACCTGCGAAAATTCAATGTTCAATGGTTTCCGCCTGCCGCCGAAGTTGATTGATTCACGAAATCAAGAATATACAGAAAGAAAAACTGCACCTGACTGGATTTGATCCGAGTGGCGGCACTGGATATTTGTATCTTTTTGTCCCGTGAAGATGCCGAAAACAGGCTGTTTCAGACCATTTTTCAACATATGTAGTTGAATTTTGCCGAATTTCGGTGAAAAACTCAGGTTCAGACTGCCAATTAAATCACAAACACCACTGTTTCCAGCATGCAATCCTTGACATTACCTTTTTCGTACCTTATGATCATAAAATGGCTGATATTGAATTTCCTGTCAGAAAAGCAGATACCTTCAATTGCCTTTAACCCTGACGTCTTTAATGTTTCTTGCACACCAAACACCTGCGTTGCTCGATTGATGACAATGATGGCGAGGAGATAAACCTGATGAACCCAGGAGTACAGGATAGCTTCGGAGAATTGCTGACCCTGGCGCGCCAGACCCTGGCGCAAACAGGTGAAGGCGACAGGATACGCATCCAGGTAGGGTCTGCTACCTGTGAACACGCGGCCGGGGCTTTGGAAGTCGCCGGCGAAATCAGGAAACACATTGTCGCCTCGGGGCGAACCGACATCGAGTTGCACCAGGTTGGTTGTACGGGTAGGTGCAGCCGTGAGCCAATTGTCGGCGTCATCCACCCGGGGCACATGCCGGTGAAATACGAGAGTGTCAACCGCGAGAGCGTGCACCGCATCTTCACTCAGCATGTCCTGGCGGGGGAGCCGGTGGTGGAGCAGATCCTTGATGGCAGCGGCGCAGCGCCGGCCCAGTTTCAGCTCGTCTTCTGCTCGGGAAACCGCTGCGGTTCGGATAAAGTGGGGAGGTTCCGGGAGCAGCTCGTTGCCCTGGGCGCCACTGATGGGATCGAAATCGCCACAGCCTCATGCTTCGGCTCCTGCGGCTCCGAGGAAGCCGGGAAGTACGGCCATGTACTGATCCGGCCCGGGGGGGCCCTGTTCCGCTTTGACAGTGATGAGGACATCGAACGCATCATCCGAGCCCGCATCCTCCGCCAGCAACAGGCTCCGGATCTGGAGGTAAAGGAACGCCTGGTGGGCCAGGACTATTTCGCCCTCTACGCCGATGTGCCTTTCTTCTCCAAGCAGACCCGGGTCGCCATGCGCAACAATGGCGTCATCGACCCCGAAAACATTGCCGAGTACATCCTGTTTGACGGCTTCAAGGCACTGGCCGGGGTATTGACCGAGGGTGACCCGGAATGGGTGATTCAGCAGATCAAAAATGCCAGGCTGCGTGGCCGCGGCGGTGGCGGCTACTCCACGGGATTGAAATGGGAACAGGCCCGGACCACCCCTTGCGACGAACGCTTCCTCATTTGCAATGCCGATGAGGGAGACCCGGGCGCTTTCATGGACCGCTCCATGCTGGAGTCCGACCCCTTCAACATCATTGAGGGGATGATCATCGGCGGTTATGCTATCGGCGCCGTCAAGGGTTTCTTCTATGTCAGGGCTGAATATCCCCTGGCTATCCGGCGGCTGGAGAATGCCATACGGAAGTGCCGGGAGTGGGGAATACTTGGAGCCAATATACTGGGCTCCGGGTTTACTTTCGACCTGGAAATCCGGCTTGGCGCCGGCGCCTTTGTCTGTGGCGAGGAAACCGCCCTGATCCGCTCCATCGAGGGTGAGCGCGGTAAACCCCGTCCCCGCCCGCCCTACCCGACAGATGTCGGATTGTGGGGAGCTCCCACCTGCATAAACAACGTGGAGACCCTGGCCAATGTGTCACCCATCATCAATTTCGGCAGCCTTTGGTTCGCCCGCCTGGGCACCGCGTCCTCAGGCGGCACCAAGGTCTTTGCCTTGGCGGGCAAGGTGCGCCATACCGGCCTGGTGGAGGTGCCCATGGGGACGCCGCTGCGGGAAATAGTCGATGACATCGGCGGCGGCGTGGCGGGTGAGAGGGGGCTCAAGGCCATCCAGACCGGCGGCCCGGCGGGCGGGTGTATCCCGGCGCGGTACCTGGACACCCCCGTGGATTACGACACCCTGGGTGAACTGGGCTCCATCATGGGTTCGGGCGGCATGATCGTTCTGGATGACTCCGACTGCATGGTGGACATTGCCAAGTTTTTCATGACCTTCTCCCAGGATGAGTCCTGCGGCAAGTGTACCCCCTGCCGCGAGGGCAATACCCGCATGATGGAGATCCTGGACCGGATCACCTCCGGCAAGGCCCGGCCCGAGGACGTTGAACGTCTCGCCCGGCTGGCCATGCTGGTGAAGCGGTCCTCACTTTGCGGCCTGGGTCGGGCGGCGCCCAATCCCGTGCTTTCAACCATGAAATACTTCCGGGAGGAGTACGAAGTCCACGTGGCTGAACACCGCTGCCCGGCTACCCGCTGTGTTGCTCTGATTCGATACGAGATCGCCTCCGATGCCTGCGTGGGCTGTACCGTGTGCGCCCGCAAGTGTCCGGTGGCCTGTATAGCGGGAGAGCGCAAGCAGGTACACGTCATCGATCAGTCGCGCTGCATCAAGTGCGGGCAGTGCTTCGATGTCTGCCGCTTCGACGCGGTGCTCAGAACATGAGGGGGCGGCCATGAGCGAGAAGAAAGTATCAATCTGGATCGACGACACACCACTGGAGGTGCCGGCCGGCACCACCATCATGGCTGCTGCCGAGGAACTCAATATCAACATTCCGCGGTTGTGTTACCACCCCGACCTCTCCATCGCCGGTGCCTGCCGGGTGTGCATCGTGGAAGTGGAGGGCATGGATTATTACATGGCGGCCTGTTCGCAGAAGGTATGGGACGGGATGAGGGTGAACACCAACTCACCGGTCATACGCCAGGCAAGGCGTGATATCATTGAGCTGATCCTGGACAACCACCCCATGGACTGCCAGACCTGTGAACGCGACGGCAACTGCGAACTGCAGAAGGTGGCCTGGCGCCACGGCGTGCGGGAACGACTCTTTGAAGGCAAACGCAAGCACTTTCCCATCGACGACTCGTCGGTGGCGGTGCTGCGTGAGCCGGACAAGTGCATTCTTTGCGGGCGCTGCGTCCGGGTTTGCGACGAGGTCCAGGGTGTCTATAATCTTTCCCAGCACCGGAGGGGTTTCACAACTGTTGTCACGCCGGCCCACGGCGCCAAAATGGACGATTCGGTCTGCATCCAGTGCGGGCAGTGCGTCAACGTCTGCCCCACTGCTGCCTTTCTGGAGAAACCCGCCACCGAGCCGGTCTGGGCCGCCCTGGCCGACCCTGACAAGGTGGTGTTGGTGCAGACGGCGCCAGCCATCCGGGCGACGTTGGGCGAGGCCTTCGGCTTGCCGCCGGGTACCCCGGTCACCGGCCGCATGATCACTGCTCTGAGGCGTCTGGGGTTCGACCAGGTCTTTGATACTGACCTGGGCGCCGACCTGACCATTGTCGAGGAGGCCCATGAACTCATCAGGCGGCTGGAGGAGGGCGGTCCGCTGCCCATCATCACCTCCTGCTCGCCCGGTTGGATATCCTTTCTGGAGAAGTTCTACCCCGAGCTGATCCCCAATGCCTCCACCTGCAAGTCTCCCATGAGCATGATGTCCACCCTGATCAAGACCTACTGGGCGCAGCAGGTCAAAGTGCCGGTGGAGAAGATATTCGTGGTTGCCGTCATGCCCTGCACCGCCAAGAAATTCGAGGCCGCCCGGCCCGAGCACCGGTTGCCGGACGGCACCCCCACCACCGACGCTGTGCTCACCACCCGTGAACTGGCCTGGATGATCAAGTGCTGGGGCATAGACCTGGTCTCCCTCCCGGACGGCGAGTACGACGCACCCCTGGGCCTGGCCAGCGGCGCCGGAGACATCTTCGGCACTACCGGCGGTGTCATGGAGGCCACCCTGCGCACAGCGGCCGCCCTGCTCACGGGCAAGGAGCCCGAACGGCTCGAGTTCCCGGAGGTTCGCGCCGTGGGTGGGATCAAGACCGTGGATGTGGCCCTGGCAGGCCGCCTGCTGCGGGTCGGGGTGGCCAATAGTTTGCGGCACGCCCGCAAGCTGCTGGACAAGGTCTCCCGGGGCGAGGAGGAGTTCCACGTCATAGAGGTCATGGCCTGTCCCGGCGGCTGCATCGGCGGCGGCGGCCAGCCCTATCCACCCGGGGTGGAACACGCTCTGGATCATCAGGTGCTGCGCCAGCGCGCCCAGGCCCTCTACCAGATCGACGCTACCAAGAAACTGCGCCGCTCCCACGAAAACCCCGCCGTAAAGGAGCTGTTCCAGCGTTTTCTGGGTGAACCTGGCGGCGACAAGGCCCATGACCTGCTGCATACAAGCTACACTCCCAAATTGCCGCGAGGTGTCCGATGAGCCATCACTCCTGCAGAAACAATGATAACTGGCCGGCCGTGAGCGCCGCGGCCGCTGCGGTCCTCACCCCGGATATCGTCGCCTTCATCGAGGATTGCCGCACCCGACCCCGCTCCGAGAGCAACCTCATTGAGGTGCTCCACCGGGTGCAGGGCCACTTCGGGTACCTGGGAGTTCCCCAGCTCGATGCCGTGGCGCAGCTTCTCCAGGTACCCGCCGCCAAGGTCTCTGGGGTTGCGTCCTTCTACCACTATTTCCGCTTGCAGCCGGTGGGGCGTTTTCGCATCTCGGTCTGCATTGGAACCGCCTGCTACGTCAAGGGGGCCGAGGGGGTGGTCACCCGTTTCGAGGAGGAGTTAGGAATCGGGTTCGGAGAAACCAGCAAGGACGGTCTCTTTACTCTTGAGGCTTCCCGCTGCGTCGGAACCTGCGGCCTGGCGCCTGTGGTCATGGTGGGGGAGGAGGTCCACGGCGACGTTACCTCCGACCAGGTGCCCCTGATCCTGGAGCGCTATCTCAAGCAGGCCAAAGCCGAGGATGCCTCTACATAGAGTAAAAGATCATTGCAATGCCCCTAAACCGTGGAACAGGTCATCAGGAGTCTTTTCGCAGGGAAAAACCGGCAAATTTTTTGAGAACTGCGGTTTGGCATACAGGGAAATCGCCAAGGTTTAAACATTCAGCAAAGTTCCGCTGGTCTCAATGGGCAAATTGTGCCGATATTTCCTTAAACGATTCAAGTGAAGAAAACAAGTACCGAGAAGAATGATACGATAATTGTTTTCTAGTTTTTCGGTACTATTGGCTGTTGTGGTAAAATTGTTTTTTATCCAAACAACCCATGAAAAAAGAAGAGTATTTTACCGGGAAAAACCTGGCGGAAAAAAGCGAAGCCATCCTGGCCGAGCTGGAAAAGCTCGGCTTGTCCAGGTCGCGGCCTTTCCGGCCTGAAAACTCGGCCCTGCTTCTCATCGACTTGCAGGACTGGTTTCTGAACCCGGAATCACGCGCTTTCGTGCCGGCGGCCGCGGCGGTTCTGCCCAATATCCGCTCCCTGGCAGCGGCTTTCGCCGGGCAGGGCCTGCCGCTGATCTGCACCCGGCACCTGGACCGGCCAGGCTCCGACAATATGATGTCACGCTGGTGGCGCGCTTCCATTCGTGAAGATGATCCCCTCAGTGCCCTGGCGCCGGAACTGGACCTGCCTGCCGTTCATCAGGTGATAAAAAAAAGCCAGTACGATGCTTTTCTGGCCACCCGGCTGGAAGAAATATTAAATGGCTTGCAGGTTCAGCGGCTGGTGATCTGCGGCCTGACCACCCATCTCTGCTGCGAAAGCACGGCCCGCGGGGCTTTCATGCGCGGTTTCGAAGTCTTTTTTCCGCTCGATGCCACGGCCACGTACCATGAAAAGAGCCACCTGGCCACTCTTATCAACCTGGCCCACGGTTTTGCCTCCATTCCGGCCAGCGGCGAAATCCTGGCCGCCCTGTCCTCCCATGAATGAAAGCAAGCGGATTGCTGTAATCGGGGCCGGCCCGGCCGGAATAGCCGCCGCGATCCAGCTGCGGCGCCAGGGTTTCAATCCCTTGCTGCTGGAAAAGGAGAGGCCGGGCGGCCTCCTGCGCCAGGCCCGCTGGGTTGAGAACTATCCCGGCTTCCCCGGGGGGATAAGCGGCACAGACCTGGCCGATGTTTTCTGGAAGCAAGCCGCGGCTTTCGGAGTGGAGTGGCTTAAAACAGAAGTTCTCGCACTGGAATCTGACAAAACATCAATGGTTTTGCACACCACCGCCGGAAACCTGACCGCCGCCGGGCTGGTGCTGGCCAGCGGCAGTCGGCCGCGACCTCTGCCGGCCAGGTACACCGATCCTCGGCTGGCCGGACTGGTTTTCAGCGACGTCAACCTGGTCCAGGCCGGTCCGGGCCGCCGGGTTGCCGTATTGGGCGGGGGAGATGCGGCCTTTGATTACGCATTGAACCTGGCGGGCCGCGGCTGCCGGGTTTTCATCCTGTTGCGTGACGGCAAGGAGAAATGCCTGCCCCTGCTGGCCGAATCCTGCCGGAAGCATCCAGGAATCGAGCTGTTTTACCGCATAGAGCCGAAACGGGCCCGGCTTACACCGGACCATCGCCTGGGACTTTTTATTGGACCGGGAACAAGGGAACTGCAGGTTGATTGCCTGCTGGCGGCCATCGGCCGGCGGGCCGAAGACGGACTTTGGCGCGGCCTGGACGGAGAAACCCGCCGCGTTCTGCTGAGTGCCGGGAGGATCGTGCTGGCCGGAGACGTAAAAAACGGCCGGCTGCGCCAGACTGCCCTGGCTGTCGGCGACGGTGTCCGGGCGGCCATAATGCTGGCCCGGCGAAGAGAACGGGAGAATTTGAAATGAAAATAGTCGCCCGGGCCGGCAGGCCTGACCTGGCCATGGTTTACCTGGCCGAAGATGAA
The DNA here is from genome assembly GCA_964457225.1 of uncultured Clostridia bacterium. Taxonomy (GTDB): domain Bacteria; phylum Acidobacteriota; class Aminicenantia; order UBA2199; family UBA2199; genus CAYWEM01. Next base: position 371,528 of record CAYWEM010000001.1, on the reverse strand, counting down.
AGGGGCCGTTGCCTGGAATTCGTTGAATCACTGCAACCGCCCTTCAGCAGGGAAGAAAAATGGGTACTCATAGTTTCCACCCTTTACGGCTGCCCGGTGCGCTGTCCTTTCTGTGATGCCGGCAGCCAGTACCAGGGGCGGGTCTCGGCCGATGATCTCTGGAAACAGATAGATTTCCTGGTGCGCAGCCGCTACCCGGAGGGCCGGGTACCGGTGAAAAAATTCAAGATTCAATTCGCCCGCCTGGGCGAGCCGGCCTATAACCCTGCTGTACTGGAAGTGCTGGCGGAAATGCCTCGCCGGCTTTCCATACCCGGCCTGCTGCCCTCTCTGTCCACGGTGGCTCCTCGTGGTCGGGAAGTTTTTTTCGATCAGTTGCTGTACCTGAAAAGGGATTTATATCCGGAATCGTTTCAACTGCAGTTTTCCCTGCATTCCAGTGATCAGGCCTGCCGGGACCGCCTGGTGCCGGTCAGGAAATGGTCGTTCGCCGAAATAGCCGCCTACGGTGAAAGGTTTTTTGACCGCGGCGGTCGCAAACTGACCCTGAATTTCGCCCTGGGCCGGGATATTCCCCTGGATGCGGAAGAACTGGCCCGGCATTTTTCACCGGAATACTTTCTGGTCAAGATCACCCCGGTCAATCCCACCGTGCTGGCCCAGCGCAACCGCATCGGCTCGGCCCTGGACGAAGAGGAAGACCGGGCCGCGGTCCTGGAAGAGAGTTTGAAAAAGCGAGGCTACCAGGTGATCATCAGTATCGGCGAGCGGGCCGAGAACGCCATCGGCAGTAACTGCGGACAGTTCGTCAACGCTTTTCGCCGGGCCGGTCGGGGAGAGGTGCCGGCCGGTTACGAGCTCTGGCGGGAAGCAGCGGAAGCTGAACCTGCCATGAGCGTTTAAAGCCGGCTTAACGGTTTAACAGCCAGATGGAGATGTTTAAAAGCGAAGCATAGCTTACCCAGATAATGTAGGGGATCAACAGCAGGGCCGCCGGCTTTGACACTTGCCAAAACAGAAAGATGGTGATGACAATGGCCAGCCAGAGCAGGACGATCACGATCACGCCGGCCAGGGGAGAGCGCAGTCCGAAGAAAACAGGTGACCAGAGAGCATTCAATGCCAGTTGCACCAGGAAAACCGACAAGGCCGGGCGCACACCGGCTGGAGTAAGCCCTTGGCGCCAGACCAGGTAAGCGGCAATGCCCATCAGCAAGTAGAGTGTGATCCAGGCCGGCCCGAAAAGCCAGTTGGGCGGAGTGAAAGAAGGCTTTTTAAGTAGGGCGTACCAGCCTGGAATGGCGGCCCGGGTAAAAAAGGCTCCCAGTATTCCGGCCAGCTGACTGCCTCCCAGGCAAAGCAGGAGTTTGGTCCATTGCATTTAACGGCCTCCTATGGAAAGGAGATTGATTCCGAGAACGATTGTACGATTTCTATCAGCAGAAATCAAAGCCTGCAAAAAAAGGAAACAGGGCGGTTGCTCCGGATGATGAACTCAACCATCGGTTTCCGGCTGTGTTTCTTGGGTTGTATGCTCGCCGGTTAAACCTAGTTTGTGCAGTTCCTGGTGCAGTTTGCCGATGTCGATGGGTTTGATGAGATAAGAGCTGCATTTCAGCCGGATTGCCTTGATGACGTTTTCTCGGTCGGCCAGGGCGGTCAGCATGACTATTTTTGCCTGGTTATCAGTAGTAATCCCCATTTCTTCTTCCAGTTTGCGGATTTCTTCTAGTGCTTCCAGGCCATCCATTTTGGGCATCATGATGTCCAGGCAAATCAAGTCAAAAGGCCGGCCTGTTTTCAGGGCGATCCGAACTGAGTCAACCGCCTGCTTGCCGTCTTCGGCCTGGTGGATCTGACCGAATCGTTCGAGGGCTTTTTGCAAGATAATGATGTTGTTGAAATCGTCATCGACTATCAGTGTTTTCATGATTCATTCTCCTATCCCTCTGAAGTGCTTGGTGTACGATTTGTCCAAGATCCTTTATGGAAAACGGTTTTTGGATAAAATGCACGCCCGCGGCGAGTACGCCGTGATCGGCTATAACATCGGCGGTGTAGCCCGACATGAACAGGCAGGCCAGGTCCGGGTAAACGGCCTGCAGGTTGGCGGCCAGTTTGCGGCCGTTCATTTCCGGCATGATCACGTCGGTCATCAGCAGATCGATTGACCCCGGGAATTTTTCAGCCAGGCGCATGGCCTCAACCGGCGTGTGGGCGGCCAGCACGGAGTACCCAAGCTGCTCCAGCATCATTTTGGTCATGCTGAGGATGGCCGGTTCGTCTTCCACCAGAAGAATTGTTCCGCTGCCGTTGAGCTCCATTCTACTTGTTTCCGTCCTTTGCGGAGCAACTGATTCAAGCTGGTGCCGAGGCAGGTAAATGCTGAAGCTCGTGCCCCGGCCCGGCTCACTGTTTACTATGATGAAACCCTGGTTCTGCCTGACTGCGCCGTAAATGGTGGCCAGGCCCAGGCCGGTGCCCTGCCCGACTTCCTTGGTGGTGAAAAACGGTTCGAAAAGATGGCTGAGGGTCTGTTCATCCATGCCGCAGCCGTTATCTCCGACCGTCAGGCGGACGAAATCTCCGGAAAGAAAGTCCGGATTTCGGCTGCAGTATTCCCGGTCAAAGGTGCAGTTGCTTGTTTCGATCGATATTCTGCCTGTATCGTCGATGGCATCCCTGGAATTGACACAGAGATTGGCTATTATCTGGTTCAGCTGGGCCGGGTCCATCTTGACCGGCCAGATATCACGGCCGGGTTTCCATTCGATGGCGATGTTTTCTCCGACCAGCCGCTTGAGCATGCTGAGCATTTCGGCCAGATTTGAATTGAGGTCAAGCACTCTGGGGGTTATGGTCTGCCTGCGGGCGAAGGCCAGCAACTGGCGGGTCAGGTCAGCCGAGTGCCGGGCCGCTTTCTGGATTTCTTTCAGGCCGGCGTGAAGCGGCTCATTTTCCCGGACTAAATCCAGGGCCAGCTCGGCCCGGCCCAGGATTACGGAAAGCATGTTGTTGAAGTCATGGGCAATGCCCCCGGCCAGTCGGCCCACTGATTCCATTTTCTGGGCCTGGGTCAGTTGAGACTGGAGTTTCTCACGTTCCTCTTCGGCCTGCTTGCTGGCGGTTATGTCCAGGGCGGTGAAAGTGACCCCCCTGGACAGGTCGTTCAGGTCAATGGGGGTCGAGCTGAGCAATACGTTTATCAAGACGCCGTCTTTGCGCTTCCATTTCGTCTCGACTGTTCCAGTGCCCTGTTCGCTGATTTGCCGGTATTTTTCACGCCCCACGTATTCGAATTCCTCATCATCAGGGTAGAGCATTCTGGCCGAACGGTCGATCAGCTCAGCTTGAGAATAGCCGGAGATCTGGCAAAGCCGGGGATTGGCCTCTTTCAGGATGCGGTTGGAAACCATGCCGATCCCGATGGGCGCAGTCCGGAAAATACTCTTGATACGATTCTCGCTCTCGCGCAGGGCTGCCTCGGCCTGTTCCCGATCAATGATTTCCTGTTCCAGGACCCGGGTTTGTTCCCTGATCTGCTGGTAATTGCGCAGGTTGTCGATTATCTGGGCGGCCTGGTCGGCAAAGCCCCGGAGCAGTATTATGGCTTCCTCTGAGAAATCGTATTTGTTTTCTATTGATGACAGTATCAAAACCCCGATTGATAAACCCCTGAGACGAATGGGCAGATATAGGTTTGAACGCAGGTTTCTTAAATTGACTACGCTTTTTTCGGCCGGAGATAAATCAGCGGTCCGGATATCGGGCATGACGACGTGCAGGCCTGTACTGGCGGCTTTTTTTATATGCGGATGGTCGTCTAAAACAGCTGCACGCATTTCCTCCGGAAAGTTCTCCGGAAGAGCCGGAGTCGTGGCCTCCAGATGAAGCATCCCCTGATCGTTCAGCAGGTAAACCGCGCCGCTGTCGATGTTCATGACCCTGGTGGCATGGTCGACTATCAACTGCATGATCTCAGATTGTTCCGTGGACGAAGTTATTCTCCGGCTGATTTCCAGGAATGATTCAAGCCGTCGGTTGCTTTCCAGCAGTTCAGCCTCGGCCCGCCGGCGCTCGCTGATGTCATCGAAAGTCGCATAAACCTGATGTGGTTTGGCGGCCCCGGGCCGGAACAGGGGGATGGCGGTGATCGAAAGCCAGACGTAATCGTCTTTTTCGGGAATGTAAACCGCCCTGGTCAATGGGCCCGTCTTGCGGCCCGTTTTCAGCGCTATCATGGCCGGATGCTCGGAACCTGGCACCGGAACGCCGTTTTCATCGATCATCTTCCAGCGCGGATCCATGGAAGTCTTGCCCTGCATCTGAGACAGTGACAGGCCAAGTATTCTTTCAGCCGAGGGATTTGCTGAAGTTATCCGGCCATCGGCTTCCTGGTATATGACCCCGGGAGACATGGTTTCAAAAAGCAGGCGATGTTTTTCTTCACTTTCGCGCAAGCTTTCTTCAGCCAGTTTTCGTTCGCTGATATCCCGGATGAAAGCCAGGGCCCTTTCCCGGCCCTGGGCCACCAGGCGCGCTTCGAAATACCTTTTACCCGCCTGGACCTGCAGTTCGTATTCAACTGATTGTAAATTCCCGGTACGGATGGCCCGCCGGAGTCCCTGTAAAAACACTTCGGCGGATTCCGACGGCATGATGTCGCTGATTTTATTGCCGATCATCTCTTGCCTGGACTTGATCAGAAGCTCGTCAGCGGCGGTATGCACGGCCAGGTATTCACCCTCGGCATTCAGCTCGATTATGATGTCCGGAATTATCTGCAATATGGAACGAATTCGCTCTTCGCTGGCCTGGAGTTTCTCTTTGGTTTCATGGAAATCGGCTGATTTTTCTTTCAAACGCCTGTTCCCGGCCCGGCCCGGCTTGATTATTTCCCCTCCTGGCCTGTTCTTTTTAATCATGCCGGCCTCCTGACCGAAAACCAACCAGCGTACCCTTGGTATTTACAGTTTAAGTAAAAAAAAAGCAAGCCGCCGAAAGTGGACATATTAATTCTTGATTACTAGCGGGGCGGATCGGTATATCCGCTGAATGCTCAACATCGTTCATTCTTCCGGAATGGCCAGTTCGTCCAGCACGTTCTCGATTTCGTTCAGGGAATAGCCCCGGCCCAGGCCGAAGGCGATCAGGCGCCGGCGGCGCAGGCCGGGTTCCAGTTTTGCCAAACGGTTTGCCTTGTCCTGAAGCAGTTTGAACAGCCGGGTTTGAAAGGAATCCTCCGGCAGACCGGCAAAGGCCGCTTCGCGGGCCTGCGGGCTGATTTGCCTGGCGGCCAGCATGGAGTCTATCTTGCGCCGTCCCCAGCCGTTGAAGCGGGTTTTGTCCTGGACGAAAGCCCGGGCATAACGCTCCTCGTCCAGGAAACCCTCGGTTTCCAACCGGGAGAGTGCCTGTGCAGATTCCTCTTCAGACAGCCCCCAGGATTTCAATTTGCGGGCCAGGTCAAAAGCGCAGTATTCCCTGGCCGCGCACAGGGCTGCCGCCCTGGCGTAAGCCTTATGAAGTTTTTCGGGGAGTTCGTTATTCTTTGATGAAATAGTTCTGCTCCCGTTCGATCAGCCTGATCCTGGCATGGGGGATCGTGTAATTCATTTCCCCTTCGGGCCTCATCTCGGCCACCTTGATTGATCCCGGGTTAACATCCTGCAGAACCACCTTCATGTTACGTCCGTTGGTCAGGGTCAGCAGGATGGTTTTGCCGATGTATGAACCCAGCTCTCCGCGCTTGATTTCCCGGTTCCGGGCCGGTTCTTCCGAATCCTGTACCGGGGCATCGGGCAGGGGCCGGGCCGGGACTTTTGGCTGTTCCGTTTTGTTTTCGCTGAAATCCTGGAGAAACCCCGGCAGTTCTAAATCTTCCGTCTGCATGCGCATTATTTCATTCCTGACAAACCTCTCGTGTTGAGCCTTTTCATCGAGCAATTGCCTGGTTATCGGGATTTCTTCAATACTGAGTTCCCCCTTCATTCCCGCCAGAATCGAGTTGATTTCATTAATTCTCTCAACACTGCTCTTCAGGCGAGAGTCAAGTGCCGGATCAGGTTCCGCGGGTTTTTCCCCGGTCTTTCCGGCCGGTTTTCTTACAGGTTCGCGGCTGAGATCCGGAGGTTTCAGCAGGTAATCGACTTTGATTTCACTTTCCAGGATCATGTTGATGAACCTGATCTGCTGCCAGGCTTCCTCCCCGTAATACGTAAAGAAATCGATGTAAAGATGACGCAGGCTCTGAAATATCGTGTCTTTGTAAGTCGGGTGCAGTGTTTTTATGAAAAAAGAGTTTTCGATCCTGCCTGCTTCAGCAGCCAGGGTCTTAATTCTTTCCACGATCAATTCCGCAGCAACTCCTTTCTTGCTGAGCAAATCCAGTGATTCCCGGGCCAGTTCCCGGTATTCAACAGCTTTTTCAGCCTGTTCCCTTTCGGCGAAATAAACCAGGTTGCCGACTTGCAGCAGAGCCATGATGAAAAAGAAAACCATTGTTTGCGCAGCCTTGTTCATGTGATTCCCCCGCTTGGTTTTGCGGCTTTCACGTTACAATCCCGCCTCGGGCGGCCTGAGACCGGTAGAAAAACCTTTTCTGACGATATCAGCTGCCAGGGCGTGTTTTTTCCAGGATTGTTCATCCGCGGTGGTGTTCAGGTACCATTCGTAACGGCGGGTCACTTCGGCAAAGCTCAGCATCCGGTGATTTCCGAGTTTCATGAAGTCGGCCATGGCTTTTTTCCGGGCCGGGTCGCCGTTCCGCGGTATTCTTTTCACGATGAAAATTATACCCATGGCGGTCAGGAGAGAGATCAAGCCGGTGACTCCGATAAAAGCCGGATGCATGCCGAAGAGCCTGTGAAAGTCAACGAACAGGTAAACCAGGAAGTAAAGGATGATGCCGTTGAAGATGAAGGCCAGGCAGCCGCAGCCGGCGGCTTCGCCCTTGGCCTCGGCCAAAGGATCTTTTTTCTCTTTCTTGGCCTGGTGTACTTCGGCGCATTTCGGGCAGCGGGAAACGAACAGTTTTTGGGACTGCCAATGCAGCAGGTTTTCATCATTACTGATGGTTTTATGAAAATCCAGTTCCAGCCTTGCGTTTTCCCGGCCGTCGTTCTTTTCTCCCAGGCAGAAAAAGCACTTTTCCCGGTCGATCAGGTCGGGCAGCTTTTCCGAAGAGATTTTTTTTTGTTTTACCTGCTTGACTGGTGCTCCCGGGCTGAAAGGTTTGGGCATCCAGGGCATAAACTTGCGGTTGTATTCGACTTCATGGCATAGTTGTTCAAATTCCGGGTCACTAAGTCCCTGGCGGATTATAACCATGACAGTGTTGTCGGCAATCTGATAATCCTGGTTTTGTATGGATAGTTTTATCAGGGTTTTGCCGATGTTCTGCAAGCCGGATTTTATGCTATGGAGTTCCTGCATTATTTTCTGGTTGCCGGGGTCCAGGGAAAGCGCTTTTGTCAGATCGTTGATGGAGTTTTCCGAGGCCTGCAGGAAGTTACTCGCCTTGAATGGACCGTCATCAGGCCAGCTGAGAGAACCTGATTGATGAATATGCTGAAAAAGTCCGTCTATTTCCTGGATACCATTGTTATAAGCCCCGATGCCGCGTTGCATCAGTAACAGGGAAAGGTTGCCGGACATTTCCCGGTCCGGGAAGATGTTCAGGACTCTTTCCAGCATGCTTATCGCTTTTTGCGGTTCATGCAGCTGGAGAGACTTTACCTTTTCCAGGACCAGCCTGGAAATCCCGGCCTTTTGCTCGTCATTGAGCTGACCGTGATATAAGCATTCTTTCCAGAATTGAAAACCATCTTCCTCCCGGCCCACGCTGAAAGCCTGGCTGCCCTGTTTAAAAGCCAGGTTCATCCGGCATGAATTCAATTCGGAATCATCGACCGCGGCCGGATCTATTTTGTTCAATTCCTCTTTGGCCCGGTCCAGCTTGCCCTCTTTCAGCAGGTCGTAAATCCCGGCCAGGGGGGAAAGTGCTTTTTCCAGCTCCTGCAGATCCTGGTTTTGCGGTTGCTTTAGCCTGGCCGCCCGGATAGCGTTTTTTACCTTCTCGATTTGACTGTATTTCTGCAGCAGTCCGGGGCCGCAGGCAAAAAGGTAGGAGCGGGAACCGAAGCTCTCCCTGATCTCAAGGGCGGCCAGGACAGAGCCGCTGCGGATTTCATTACTCAGCTTTGCAGAGGAATCGCTGAAAAAAAGTGCTTCCGCCTGCCTGCCGGCCAATCGGTATCTTTCCGAGTAGCTGTTTATCTGTTTGCCCAGGTGATCACTGATCGCTTGCTGCAGCTTGGGAATGTCATGTCCTTGATCCAGCAGCAGTCCGTTTTCCTTTTTCAGTTCCAGCCATTCCAGCCAGAAATCTTTGCTGTTGATCAGGGCGGCCCAGTAAAGAACGGTGTCCGTCCAGGCTTTTTCAAGTTCAATTAATTGTCCCAGGCCGGCTGGTTGGGGGAAATCCGCTTGTTCCAGCCCGGCCCAGCGTTTTTCTTCGAGATAAACCGCCTCCCAGTAACTGAGGACCGCCAGGGTGTAGATACAGGGATAATAGGGAAACATCTCGGTCAGCTTGTTTTCCAGGCCCCGGCGGATATCTCCGCGCCGGCTGACCAGCAGTTGTGGCTCCCGGCAGATTTTTTCTGAAAGCTTAGCCAGGAAACGGTTTTCGAAAATGAAAACGTCGACCAGGGCCCGGCTCAAAGGATTGACCAGGGTATTCCGGGCTTCCCGGGCGTTTTTCCTGGTGAAAACCTCTTTCAGTTTGAACTGCCGGGCCACCAGCTGGTTGTCAACCAATCCGTCCGGATCGATCAGCAGTACCTCGTAAGCGTTTTCAGAGAGCTGCAGCGGATCTTTCATGCTCGGGAAACCTTACAGGCTGACCAGTCCCCAGAGATCCGCACCGCAGGCTTTGCAGTTCCGGGCGCCGATCGGGTTGGCCTGGCCGCAGGATCGGCAGGGGCTGGTTTTTCCGCCGCCTTTTTGCAGGCAGGATTGCAGGGCGGCATTCAGTTTTAACATAAAGGCGGCGAAACGGGACTGGGCTGAAAGGTCGTTGTTTTTAAGGCCGGCTTCGATCTGTTCGAATTCACGCAGTAATTCTCCGGCCTGCAGGGCGTCGACCGGGTGGACGATGCTTACAATCGCCTGGTTAATGCTGACCAGGACTTTTAGAAGCTGGTTTTTTTCCTGGCACAAATTAAAGGCGGTATCAAGCTCGTTGATTTTGTTTTCAATTAATTGCCGGTTTCCGCCAGAAACTGCTGATTTCAGTTCCTCAACCTTGGAGGACAAGGACAGGCCATCGGCCTGCATTAACCAGGAATAACGCTGAACGTAATAGTTTATGTTTGAGATAATGTTTTCAGCTTTCTTCATCAGGTCCGGAGCTCCGGCGTTTTCTACAGCCTGCAGTAATTGGGCCGCCGCCGCGCCGGCCGCGCTGAATTCCTTGCGATCCAGTTTGTCCAGGACCTGGTCGCGCTTGCTTTCCAGCTCGGCCAGCACGTTCGGGGCCAGTTGATCCTTCCTGGCATGGAACTTCTCTTCGGCCGCGGTCAGCAATTCGACTACTTTCTGATCTTCTTCGCCTCTCAGCATCAGGTCTTCCAGGTCATGAGCCTCGTCCAGGAAGTTGTCGACCACGAAGGAACCGTCATGATCCAGCCAGAGCTTGACCTTGACCGGGGTTTTTTCCGGGAAACCCCGGGGCAGTACTGAAAAAACCTCGCCCTGCTTGACGTTCAAACTGGCCTTTTCCAGGTGATCACCCCCGTAAACCGGAACGCAGATGACTCTCTGGTTGGGATAATGAGTGTAAAAAGTCTGAACGATTCTTTTTTCTTCCGGGGTTTCGAAAGGATCGCCCTTGCTGATGAAGATGTGGAACTTGTCGTCAGCGGTGGCCACTCCGTAGTGAAAGGGCGCGATTCCGCCCTTGAGTCCCTCGAGTTCAAAAAAAGGAGTGTTGCAGTCGCGGCATTTCTCGGCTGATTCAGGGTTTTCACGGCCGCAGGCCGGGCATTTCCTGGAGCGGTTTATTACCAGCTCGGTGGCGCATTTTTCGCAGTTGCCCGCATCGAGAGGGTTGTTGTGACCGCAGGTCGGACAGTTGACCGCCTGCAACAGGGCCGCGGTGACGGCCGCCCCGATAGCCACACTGTGCTTGGGGTGGACGGCGCGCAGGATTTTTTCCTTGCCGAACAACTGTTCCATCAGGACCTGAATGGCCGGTACCGCGGTGGAATTGCCGGCCATCAGCACGTGGTCGATGTCGTTGAATTCAAAATTGGCATTGATGACGGCTTTTTCAATCATTTTGCGCATCTTGTCGATAAGGGGGCGGATCATTTCATCGAAACGGGTACGGGTGATTTCCACCTCGATGTCCAGCGGTTCTCCGGAATCATCCCGGAGCTGGCCGGCCAGAATGACGTCAGTCGCGGCCGCCGAGCTGAGAGTTTCCTTGGCCCGCTGTGCTTCTTTTTTCAAGGCGGCCATGAAGCGGGTGTCCGACCTGGGTTCAAGTCCGTACTTACTTTTTATCTCGGCCAGAACATGGCTGACGATGATTTCATCGAAATCATCCCCGCCCAGCCACATGTCGCCTTCCAGGTTCAGCGGGGAAAAGGCTCCGGAAGCCATCATCAACACGGAAATATCCAGGGTGCCGCCCCCGAGATCAAAGACCAGGATGGTTTTCGGTTCACCCTGATGATCTTCTATCCCGTAGGCCACCGCGGCCGCGGTCGGTTCATCGAGAATCTTCATGACCTTGAGACCGGCTTTCAATCCGGCTTCACGGGTGGCGTTGCGCTGTTTGTCACTGAAATAGGCGGGGACGGTTATAACCGCGTGACTGACTTCTTCACCCAGCACGTATTCGGCGTCTTTTTTCATTTTTTCCAGGATCCGGGCCGAAATTTCAACCGGGGAATAGTGATTGCCGCCCAGTACGACCCGCAGGCTGTCCGCGGTACCGTCCGGAGGCTGAACGATTTCATACTTGATCCATTCCTTACCCTTGTCCCCGGCCTTGAAACGCTGTACTTCAGGGTCGTTGAATCCCCGTCCGATCAGGCGTTTTATGGAAACGACCGTTTCCCTGGGGTTGATAAGCCAGCGCTGGAAGGCCGGCGTGCCCACCAGCAGTTCACCCTTGTGAAAAGAAACGATCGAGAGAGTCTTGTCCTCGTTTTCCCGGTTCTGAATGATTCTGGGACCGCCTTCGCCGACGGTGGCCATCACGGAGTTGGTCGTTCCCAGGTCGATACCGATAATTCGTCCCATTTTCATCCTCCTTGTGCCGGTTCAGTTTCGGGTTTATTCTTTACTTTTGCCTGGAGCTTTTTTTGCAGGGAGCGGGCGACTTTTTCCCGGCCCGGATCGAGTCCGATGGCCAGTGCTTTGTTCAGGCAGTCCAGGCCCTGGGCCGGTTTCCCAAGTTGGTCGTAAGCCACGGCGCATTCCCATAAAGGCAGTGCTGAACCGGGCGATAACTCGGCCGCCCGGGCAAACAACTCCAGGGCCCTTTCCGGGTGGTTGATCCTGGTAAAGAACTGCCCGGCCAGTAAAAAAATCCGGGCCTGATCCGGGTGACTTTCGATCAGGTCGGCCAGTCTTTTTTTTACGCTCTCGGGATCAGCCTGGTTCTTCATCAGCCTGGTCAGTTCCTCGATTTCGTTTTCCACGTCAACATGCCGATCTGCCGGGGCTGAAACTGATCCAGCCTTGTCGTCCAGTAAATCCAGGATTTCCCCGGCCCGCTTGATTCTTTTCTGGGGATTCCTTTCCAGCAGGCGTGGTAAAAGGGTGCGGAAACAATCGGGCAGGCCTTCCAGGGGCGGCAGGACCAGATTGATTTTTTCATCGACTATGATGCTCAGCATGCGGCCCGGCGGCATTTCGGGACTTATTCCGAAGGGAAAACAGCCGAAGAGCATTTCGAACAGCATCACGCCCAGGGGCCAGAAATCGACGTTGTAGGTGGCCGGGTGGCCCAGGGCCAATTCGGGCGGCAGGTAGAAAAGCGTGCCCACCGCGGTCAAGGCCATTTCGTCCGGCTGCAGCATCCGGCCGACCCCAAGATCGGTGATTTTCGGCACCAGGCCGTCCATCAGTATGTTTTCCGGCTTGATGTCACGGTGAATGATCCTTTTCCTGTGGATTGCCTCGAGTCCGGAGACAATCCCCTGGATGATCGGTTTCACCTGTTCGGGCCGCATTGCTTTCTGCCGGCCGATTTTCCCCAGCAGGTTTCTCAGGCAGCCGCCGCTGATGTACTCCATGACCATCACCGCTTTGCCCTGGAATACCTCGAAACCGTAATACCTGACCAGGTGCCTGGATTCAAGCTTGCGCAGCTGCAGGTGCAGACTGCCGGTCAGGACCAGTTCTTTCTGCAGGACGCGGGCCTTTTCCTTGTCCAGGGGGATTTTAAGGGCCACCAGGTCGGTGCCCCATTCCCTGATCAGGTCACGGTCCAGCACCCGGGCCAGCCAGGTCTGGGCGAAGCCCCCGGCTCCGAGCATTTCCACTATTTCAAAGCTTTCGGTTCCGCCTGTTTTTCCCGGTGTCATTCAGTGATAGGCCTGGAAGGATTTCTGGCTGAAGGCCGACATAACTGGCTGGTCAAGCGCCTTGAAGTAAAAATCAGCTGCCGGGCTGATGTTGGGAATTGTTTCTGAACCGGGCATGCTTAAAGGAACGACGATCATGAAATGATTGTAGGAAGACCGAGTTTTATTGTCAAGGTTTCTCTTGGGCAAAGAACCCCGGTTCTGCCCCGGAGATTGCTTCGGAGTTCCGGGAAAAACTAGTTCGGCGGATTGAGCTCCCGGCGCACGAAGTCGGGCAATCCCCCGAAAGAACCGTTGGAAAGAATCAACAGCCTGGTCGGCTGCTTGAAATCCAGCCCGGCCAGGGCCGCCCTGACCTCCTGGTCACCGGCGCAGATCAGGATATCACGTCCCAGTTCACGCAGTTCCAGGGCCAGTTTTTCCAGGTCGAGGCGTTGATGGATCGGGATTCTATCCAGTCCGGCCGGCTGCTTGATGATTATGCCGTCGGCCCGGGCCAGGGCCGGAGCCAGTCTTCGCTGAAAGACGTTGCGTTTCAGACTGCCGCTGCCCGGCTCGAATACCGCCAGCAGTTTTTTGCCAGGTGCAGCCTGGCCGGCCGCTTCCAGGGCCAGGGCCAGGGCGGTGGGATGATGGGCGAAATCTTCGTAAAATTCAACGGCCCCGATAGTTCGCAGGTGCTGGAAACGGCGTTCCACCCCCCGGAAAGTGCGGCAGGCTTCGGCAACCGTCTGCGGGGCGATGCCCAGGTGATCGGCCAGGGCGGCTGCCGTGGCCAGGTTGCGGGCATTGTAAATGCCGGGCAGGCTGGAGCTGAGTTTCTGTTTTGAGCCCCGGTGGTTCAGTACGAAGGAAATCCCCTGGGAATCGGTTCTCAAATCCTGCAAAAGGTAATCGCCTTTTTCCAGGCTCACGGTCTGTACCCGGGCCAGGGCGCCGCTGACCGCGGCCCCGGCCATTTCGTCATCGCCGTTGACCACGATCAGCCCGTTGGCCGGCACCAGGTTGACCAGGTTGCGGAAGGCTTGAAGATAAAGGTTTTCATCGGGGTAAAAATCCGCGTGATCGTATTCCAGGGCTGGGATCAGCAGGTAGCGCGGCCGGTATTTCAGGAATTTGGCCGAACGGTCGCAGAAGGCTGTTTCGTATTCGTCTCCCTCGGTGATGAAGAATTCCCCCCGGGCCGGCTGGAAATTGGCCGCCAGGTCCAGGGGCTTACCGCCGATGAAAAACCCCGGGTTCAGCCCGGCCAATGTGAAAAGATGAGCGGAGAAGGCGCTGCAGGTGGTTTTACCGTGAGTGCCGGCTATTACCACTGACTGACGGCCGCTGATGAAATGACGGCCCAGGGCGGCCGCCATGGTGGTGTATTCCAGGTCATTGTCCAGTATGAATTCCAGTTGGGGATTGCCACGTGATATGACGTTGCCGACCACGAAAAGATCACAGTCTTCAGGCAGGTCGGCACTGCGGTAGCCAAGGTCGACCTTGAGGTTCATTTCGGCCAGCAGACGGTCAACCGGGGGATAAAGGGCGTTGTCCGAACCGCCGACCCGGTGACCGCAGCTCCTGAACAGACCGGCCAGGGCGCTCATGCCCGTGCCTCCAATGCCCAGCAGGTAAACGTTCATCTGCTTGTAACTCCTTTTTCCAACAGCCGGAAACCGGCGGCTGAATCAGTATCGATGCTGATTTCCACCCCCAGTGGAACTGTCATCGGTTTTCGGGCATGACCAATAGGCAGGTCGGAGATGATCGGGATCGACCTGTCACGGGTTTTTTCGAGCAGGTCGGCCAGAAAATCCTCTTTTTCAGCTGCTTCCCGGAAACAACCCGGGAACTCGCCCAGCAATAAGGCGCCGGCTTTGCCGAGAATTCCGGCTTCCGAGAGCTGCCAGATCATGCGGGCCAGGCGGTGTGGTTTTTCGTTCCGGTCTTCAAGGATCAGGGCCTGCCCTGAGAATAAAGGGCTGTAAGGAGTGCCGATGACACTGACCATGATCGAAAGACAACCTCCGCTGATCGGCCCCCTGAATTTCCCCGGCCTGATGACCCGGCCCGGGTACAGCAGTTCCGAGTGATCGCCGCCCAGCACCTGCAGAAGATTGTCACGATCGAATTCACCCCCGGCCAGGCCGCTGTAGGCCATCGGGCCGAAGAAAACAACCGTTTTTTCCCGGCTCATCAGGTGCCAGAGCAGGTGACAGGCATCGGAAGAGGCGACGAAAACCTTTTCCGCCTGCAGCCTGCTTTTTCTGAGCAGGGGCAATAGTTCATTGCTGCCGTAACCGCCGCGGGCCGCCCAGACTGCCTTGACCAGCGGATCGGCAAACAGGTTCTGCAGGTCGGCCAGGATCAGGCCGGGCGGCTTGGCGCGCAGTCCCAGTCGGGAAGTTATTTCGGGCACTTCCCGCGGAACAAAGCCCAGTCCGCGCAGAACCTGCAGACCGTTGGCGCGGAAGGGTTCCCTGACCGGTGAGGCCGGCACGAAGATGCCCACCTCGTCTCCGGGAACCAGGGCTTCAGGCTTGCGTAACATTTTTGTTCAGGATCATGGTGATGCTGCATCCCAGGCCGGGACCGGCCTCGATCAGCAACCTGCCGCCGTGCAGTTCGCAGATTCGCCTGACGATGAAAAGACCGAGGCCGCTGCCTCCTTCCTTGGCTGAAGTGAAATCAAGGTCGCCGGCTTCGCCTTCCTCGGGACAAGAAAAACCCGGGCCGTCGTCGCTGACCTTTACGCCGACTTGCTCGCCCTGTTCCCGCACTTCCAGTTCTATCACACCCCGGCGGTCACCCAAGGCTTCCAGGGAATTAACCAGCAGGTTTTTCAGGGCCTGCTTGACCTTGACCCGGTCACCTTTCAGGACCAGTTCCTCAGGGGTGCTGAGCTTGAATTCAACCTGGGGGAAAAGCGGAGCCAGGCCGGCCACTTCTTCCCGGCAGAGCTCGGGCAGGTCGTATGGTTCACTCTTGAGTGTTTCTATTTTGGCCAGGTCGAGAAAACCGTGGGCCACCCGGCGCAGGTGGTTGGTTTCTTCAACGATGAATGCCACTGCCTTGCGTACCATTTCCGTGAAACCGGGCTTGGCGTCGCTGACCGCTTTTTCGATCTGTTCAGCCGACAACTGGATGGGCGTCAGGGGATTCTTTATCTCGTGGGCCACCCGGGAACTCAGGTTTATCAGGGTTTTCATGCGTGATATTTCGGCCGTGCTGCGTTTCTGTTCCCTGATGCCCGAGATCATGGCGTTGAAACCCTGGTAAAGGCTCTGCAGTTCCACTTCCCTGGGCATATGCCCCAGCGGTTCCAGCACTCCTTTTTCCGCGGCCAGCATGCTTTTGTTGAGTTCATCTATCGGGGCGATGATTTTCCTGCGGAAGAACAGGGCCGCCGCAGTACCGACCAGGCCCAGCAGGAAAAACAGGGAAATAAGGAAATCTCCGAGCAGGTCAAGCCGGGGCAGGCGTTCACTGTTTTCTGATATCCCGGCCAGTTGGAAAATCAAATCCCCGTTGACGGCAAAAAACAGGTCAAGCGAAGCACCGTTGGTTGATATTTCCATTTCCCGGTTTTCCCGGTTCAGTTTGCGCAGAATATCCGAATGAAGGTAGAGTGGAATTCGGCCGGATTCAACGGTCAGGGGGTTGGAACTGAAAAGCAGAATTCCGTTTTTATAGAGATGGACATCGGTTTCCAGAATACGGGACAGGAAAAACAGGTCTTCCGGCCGGATTTCATAACCGCCGGCAAAGATACTTCCGGCAATGTTCCTGGCGATCATGCCCCGTTCATGGGAGATGCGGGTGTTTCTTCTTTCCTGCTCCAAGCGGTTGTAATTCAGGGTGAACAGAGAAAAAGTGGATGCGGTCAGCAGGGAAATCAGGATCAGAATTAAAAAGACTTTTACCGAGAAAGAATGATAGAACAACCGCCAGGGAACTCCGACGGGCAGGCCCCCGAGATCGAGCAGCAGGGGAATGGAAATGAACAACAGCAGCAGGATGAAGGTGGAAAAAAGCTGGAAAGGGTTAACCAGGGGGTGAAAGATGATCAGGATGGATTCACTGCCGCGGCAGAAAAGCCCCCGCAGAGGGCTGCCCAGGTGCTGAAAACGAAACCATTGGCCATCGGCCAGCTTGGTCATGTCCAGGCTGTCTATGGTCAGGTTGAAGGGGTTTTCGCGAATGCGGCCTGATTCATCCATTTTCAGGTAGCCGATCCGGGCGGCTGCGGCTTTCGGGTTGGCTGAGAAAATCGAGTATTCCCGTTCTTCCCCACTGTAGACTTCCGGCGAATTCGGCACCTGGATCATGATCCGACCCAGGTGAACCGCCTGGTGAAAGATGTCGATCGAAGCCGCGGCCATGGTGTACTCGCGGCCGTAAAGATCGGCGCTGATCTCCTCGATATGCCAGAATGGAAGCAGGTCTCTTTTTTCAAAAGCCACGTAGGGGATGCGGTTGCTGAAACTGGACAGCACTTCGCCGGCGGGATTCAGTACGAATATGCCCGAAGGAATGCCCAGCCTGCCGGCCAGGCTGCGCTTCCAGATGTCGGTAAGTGAATGCTGCCGATCTCCGACGAACAGGGTGTGCAGTTCCCCCTGCCTGGTGTTGACTTCGTACAGTATTTCCCTGGCGATGAGCTTGGCGTAATGTCCCTGGCTCAGAATCACCCGGCGCAGGTTTTCGCTGATAAAGGAGTCACGGTCCCGGCCGGCGTTCAGGTGCAGCTGCCAGGTAAGCAGAAAAGCCAGTGTCCCCAGTAAGAGCAAAATCAGGCCGAGTTTCTTTTTCAGGAAAAATCCGGCCAGCAGCAGCAGAGAAATGAGCATGAAGGCGACCGGATCGCCCCACACCAGGAAATGACATGTCAAGGCGCCGATGGCCTGGAACGAAAAGAAAAAAATGACTGTTTTCCAGTCTTTTACCGGTTTCAGCCGGGGCAGGGTCAATCTCAGGGGCAGGTAGTACAGCAACAGGAGCAGGAGAACCAGGCTGAGATAATCCGGGTTGATGGTAAAAGTGGAACTGGCAAACAGCAGGTTGTTTAAAAGGATTTGTTGAAAGAACAGGGCAACAATCAGCAGGAAGTTGAAAGAGAGCAGTGATATCCAGGTTTTTGCCGGCTTTTCCTGACGGAGGAACCTGGTTAAAACGACCAGCAGCGGGAAAAGAACGGCCAGCAGGGCAAAGGTCGAATTGAGGGGAAACAGGCCTCCGGGCAGGGACAGGTTGCCTTCCGTTCTCTGCAGCAGAAAGAGCAAGGCTATGGAGAGCAGGACCGCCGCCGGAACAGTTGCTTGCCCGGGGATTTGTAAAAAACGTCTTGCGGCCGGCACCAGCGCTGTTGCGGCCAGCAGGGCCAGCAGCCAGGCGAAAACCGAGGCGGAACGGAAACGGACGAAGGCGGAAAACTCCTGCGGATCAAAAGCCAGGGTTAAGGCCAGCTGGTGATTGGCCGCGGCAAAGTTGTGGGGATAGATGACGCGGTTGTCCGAGGTTTCCAGCTGAGGCTCGGCAGTTCTTTCCAGGGGCGAACTCGAAAAGTACCAGTCCAGGGTTGCCGGCAGTTTTTCCAGGTCATTGAACAGGGCATCGTTTTCCAGGGTGAAAAAATGCGAACTGTAGTAGAGATGCTCTTCCAGGCGCAGAGTGAAGAAGACCTCCTGTCCTTTTTTTGCCAAAGACCAGTGATTCAGGGGCAGATCCGGGAAATCGACCAGTAGAACTTCGCCCCAGTATTCGAAGATGACTCCGTAATCTTCAACGATCAGGGCTTCGCGGGAATTAAGCCGTTCGTTCAGTCGATTTTTCAGCCTGGCTTCATGAAGCCGGGTTGCACGGGCCCGAAGTTTTTCCGCCTTGAACTGCATTTTGCGCTCAACCCGCTTCAGTTGGCGGTCAATGGTCTGCAGGGAATCCTGTGTTTGCAGCCGGCGCAGGCTGGTCTGGTAGAAGAAACCGATCAAAGCGGTGATCAGCAACGCGGCCGCGGTTGTTTTCAGAAGCGCATGCCGCGGAGATGGAACAGTTTCCATTCCTGATCCTTTTTCATGAAAAAAATGAACTTGTAGGCAATGGTCTGCCCGGAGACCCGGTGGTCAAGCATGACGTTCAGTGATTGCAGGGCAATTTCGTCTTCAATGTGCAGGGAACCCCATTCAATCCGGATCAGTTTAAGAGAATCATAGCGTTCATGGAAGAGGAAGGCGAAGTATCTTCGGGGTAAATGGCCGGAAATGGCGAAGGGTTCTTCCAGTTCCACCGTCAGTTTCTCCTGGCAGATGGCTGCCAGGCTGGCTTGGTTTCTCTGCCAGAGCACTTCCTCAATCGGCTGCATGAGCAGGTAATGCTCGGTCACCGTCAGCAGCAGAAACAGGATGCTCAGCATAAGTCCTTCAGTAGACCAGGGTCGAGTGCAACTGGTGACCGGCCAATTTCTCACGGCCTTTCAGGAATTGCAGTTCGATCAGGCATTCTATGGCCGCGACCCGGCCGCCGAGCCTTTCGACCAGTTTGACCGCGGCCTGAAGTGTGCCGCCGGTGGCCAGCAGATCGTCGACTATCAACACTCTTTCTCCTGCTTTGATGGCATCGGCATGAATTTCCAGGGCGGCGGTACCGTATTCCAGTTCATAGTCTTCCCGTAAGGCCTCAGCCGGCAGTTTCCCGGGCTTGCGCGCCGGAATGAAACCGCAGCCCAGTTTATAGGCTACGATGGCCCCGAATATGAAACCGCGTGATTCAATCCCCAGTACCTTGTCGATTTTCTGGTCAAGATACCGCCCCAGAATCTGGTTGGCGGCATAGCGAAAAGCCTCTCCGTTCTGCATCAGAGTGGTTATGTCCTTGAATACTATTCCGGGAACCGGGAAATCCGGCACATCGCGGATAAAGTCGGCCAGGTTCATTGTTCCTCCTGCCGGCTATGATAATACAAAACTGAAAAAAAGATAAGTTCTACCAGGGATGATCGCGGTCGACATAACGCAGGAAAGACTGCAGGGCCCTGGAGCGATGCGATACTTCGTTTTTTTCAGCCGGGCTCATTTCAGCGAAAGTCCGGCCGGCCTGGGGATAGAAAAAAACCGGGTCATAACCGAAGCCCCGGCTGCCCCGGGCCTCGGTGGTCAGCAAGCCATCGACGACTCCGCGAAAAGTCCTGAGCAGCACCCCCCGGCGGGCCAGGGCCAGTACGGCGACAAAGCGGCAGGCGCGGTTTTCCCGGCCGGTCATTTCCAGTAAAACCTTTTCCAGGCATTCTGCCGGGCTTGATTCCGGGCCGGCGTATCGGGCCGAAAAAATCCCGGGCCGGCCTTTGAGGGCGGCCACTTCCAATCCTGAGTCATCGGCCAGAACCGCTATGTCAGTCAGCCTGCTGTAGAAAAGCGCTTTCTGGCAGGCATTGGCCCTGAAACTGCGCCCTTTTTCCGGGGCGATACTGTTGATTCCGGCTTCAGCCAGGGAATAGACCTGCAGGTTACGGTCCAGGAAAGCCAGCCGGGCCTCGATCTCCCTCTTCTTGGCCTGGTTGAAGGTGGCTATGACCAGGCCCGGCCGGTTTTCGGAAAAGCTTTCCTCGTCTGAATGCTTCAGGGGCGTTCCGTTTCCTGCTGGACTTTTTTCACCCGGTAGTGATCACCGCGTTCCTTTATGATCCGGCGCTGCCAGGAATCGGGATACCCGGGATGGGTTACCTTGCCCAGTTCATTGCGTACGTTGCCGTCAAGGTATTTCCAGATCAGGTGTTCACCCAGTTCCTTCCAGCGCCTGGTGGTCATTTCCGCCTGCTTGATAGAATAGGCGGTCAGGTAATCCCGGGCCAGTTCCGGAGCCGATTTGAAAAGCTGCAGGGCTGCCTGGTCGATTTCCGGCTGACGGGCCAGGAAAGCTCCTTCGAGTTCACGCTGCACAATCTGGATGTCCTGGATCATGTCCTGGTAGCGGGAATAGGCCCAGTTGGCCACGAAATTGAAGACCCAGAATGCCGAATCCCAGGAAAAACGATCAAAATCAGCCGTGCCGACGGCCAGGCTTTTCGGAACCTCCCTGATGCCGCAGTACATCGGCATGTAAACGGTAGAATAGGTGTCGTCAACGCCGAACCAGAGTACGCCGCCGATTGGATCAGGCAGCCAGGAACGGGATTGCGAGACGAAGGAGAAGCCGGTCTGCTGGGTCGAGGTGGCTCTTTCGTTGAAGTATTCCTCTTCATCGACTTTCCAGGTCAGCGGCCGCCAGCGATAGGGCAGGCCATATGGGCCGGCATCGATGCCCACGGTCAGGTCCATTTCCGAATCCTGGAAATGGTCACGCAGCAGTTCCATGACATCGCGTACGGAAAGCTTCTTGTCGGGCTTGATCCACAGGGGCATGGGCTCGGCTCCGGCCACGCCCATGGCGAAATCAGGGGAAATGTTCAGGCTTGGCGCCGCGCGGCGGAACATGCTCCAGACACGGGCTTCACAAAAGCGCAGGCCGCCGAAGCTCAGGGGGGCATAGGCATCGGTGAAACTGAATTCCTGATCCGGGCCGGCAAAGTATTCCTGGCTACGGGCGAATTCGATGGTGTCGTGGGCGTAGACAGTTTCAATCCTGGGGTTGTTTATCAGTGAAATGTCTTTACAGGTGATCGAAGTGCGGCCGTTGGCCAGGGGGAACTGGCGGATGCGGGCCTGGTTGGCATGGGCGGAAATATATCCTTCGGGAACACGCCGGGCGACCCAGACCGCGCCCTTGTTTTCCGGGCCTTTGCCGATCATTTCCATTATCCAGACCTCATTGGCGTCGGCAATGGAAAAAGATTCACCCGAACTGTAATAACCGTACTCCCTGACCAGGTCGGTCATGACCCGGATCGCTTCGCGGGCCGTTTTGGCCCGCTGCAGGGCCAGGTACATCAGGCTACCGTAATCGATAATTCCTTTCGGATCATGAAGCCCGCGACGGCCGCCGAAAGTAGTTTCTCCGATCACCAGCTGATGCTCGTTCATGTTGCCGACTACGCTGTAGGTGGAAGCCACCTGCTTGATGTCACCCAGGTATTTCCCGGTGTCCCATTCGAAAACACGCAGGGGACTGCCCTCTATGTGCCGACCGGCCGGGGTGAAGTACAGTTCCCCGAAAAGAACGTGGGAGTCGGCCGTATAGGTCACCATGGTCGATCCGTCAAGGCTGGCGCCCCTGGTGATCAGAAAATTGGTGCAGGCCTCAATGGCGGGCTGGGAGAAAAGGAGCAGGGCGATCAATACCCCGCAGACTTTGTAAAAAACTTTCATAAAACCTCCTAGGCTTGTTGATGTCGGCCTGAAAACAGGCCGGGCGCGGATCTTTTGGCCGGTCGGCCGTCTTGAATCATAAATGGTCATTGGTTATTTCCAGGATTTCCTTCAATTGCAGCAGGCGTTCCAGGAACAGGCGGTTTTTGTTTTCCGAGGCGTTGAACACTATTTCCAGGTCAAAAAGCCGATCTTTTTTGTTGATTGCAAGGTGCAGCGGTTTGATTCCCAGTTCAGCCATGATTTGCTTGATGTCGAGCAGAACGACTGTTCCCGCTTCGGTCCTGACCTGATACACGTTGTTTTTCTGGGAGACGGAGAAGAGTCGGCTCGGGAGTCTGAGCAGGGTCAGCACGATTACAGCCAGCAGTGTGACCAGGAAAGCCGGCAGATAGAGACCATAACCCACGGCAATGCCGATACCGGCTACCATCCAGATGGTGGCCGCCGTGGTTATGCCTTGCACGGCCCGCCGGGCCTGGATTATGGCTCCGGCGCCGATGAAACCGATTCCGGTGACTATCTGGGCGCTGATCCTGGCCGGATCGCCGTCGTTGATCTGCTGGGATATAACGGTCAACAGGGTGCTGCCGACGGCGATCAGGATGTTGGTGCGCAGGCCGGCTTCTTTCTGGGCCAGTTCCCTTTCCAGGCCGATGGTGGCTCCCAGGGCGGCGGCCAGCAGGATTTTCAGCAGGAAAGCCTCGGGCATTGAATTCACCGCAACAGAAATGCCACCAGGAAAAGAACGGCCAGAAACACGGTATAAAAGGCAAAAAACGGGTTTTTAAAAAGCTTTTCCGGTTCTTCGGCTGTTTCCTGGTCCTGGATTGATTTCCAGATGAAAAAAGCAAGATAGGCGATCACGAAGGGCAGGGCATAAAGAATGGTGATCAAGCCGGCCTGCAGTGCGAACACGGTGAAGGTGGCCAGGAAAAGAACTGAGTTGGCGATCATGAAAAAAAGAAGTCCGGATACGGTTGAGCGGATCAGCGATTTACGGTACCCCGCTGATTCCGAGTCGGTCAGAAATTTCTTTTCGGCAACCCTTTTTCCGATCATCAGGAAATTGCCGAAAGCCCACCAGGAAACCAGCAGGGATAGCGGGGGAAAATCGGCGGCAATTACATACCAGCCTATCATGAAACGAATCGGGTTGTTGGCCGACTCCAGGGTTGAATCGAGGTAGGGCAGGTCCTTGATTCTCACCGGAGGTACGTTGTAGGCCAGGCCGGCCAGAAAAAGAGCCAGCAGAGAGAGAACCAGCTCGCGTTTGAAACAGGCCAGGGCCAGGGCCAGGGCCAGGGCGATGAAGAAAAGGCCCAAAAGAGCCAAAGGCAGTCTTGATATTCGGCCGTCGACCAGCGGGCGGTTTTTTTTGGCCGGATGAAAGGCATCAAAAGGAGCATCTGTTATTTCATTGACTATGTAATTGGCGCTGGAGATCAGCCAGGTCAGGAAAAAGGCCAGGATCAAACCTGGGATTTGAAGCGAACCGATAATCCCGGCCAGGCTTTCTTGGTAAAGAACCAGGGCAGCCGCGGCTCCGGGGATAATGGCCAGGCTCCGCGGCCAGCGTTCAAGCCGCAGTGATGATATGTAGAGCCTTGTGTTATCAGGCATTACGGTCTTCATGGAATCTTCTCCGGCTTGAGAGGGCAAAACTCCGTTTCATGACGGGCCTGGTTCGGAAGGATCGACATGGCTCTGGTCATTTTGGTTTTAATAATAACATTTTCGCCGGAACCTGGCAACAAAACCCGGAACTCGAGCCTGGCTGCGCGAAACCGGAAAATCTGTCAGCGGGCCAGTTTTACCCAGCTGTTCGAGGCGGGTACACTTTTTGGGTCGATTCCGTTCAGATCAGCCAGATGCGGCCAGACGGTCCTGGGAATTCCGGATTGCTCGAATATCGATTCCAGGCTTCTGCCTCCAGGAGCCCGGGTGGTGACCAGGCGCAGCGGTCGGCGCTGCAGGTGTCCGCGGTCACGAAGAGGGCTGAACGAACTGATCATTGCTGATAATGACTTTTCATGTTTTTGGAATGCTCCCTGGGGTGTAACGGCCAGGAAGGAATAGATCATTTTTTCTTTGCGGATGGCGGTGATCTGCAGGTCCAGGTTACTGTTCTGCTCGGCTACCTGGTAGAAATGCTGCAAGGAATTCAGGCCGTTGATGTTCAACTGCCTTTCGTTCAGCAGGACTGGTTGATTGAGGCCGGCCAGGTTTTCCTTGAGATGATCTTTGAGGTTGCCGCTGCTTTCACTGACCCGCAGCACCAGTGCCGCCTCGCCGTCGGCAGCGGCCAGGTAAACCTGCTGGGGCGTGTTTTGCAGTTCCCAGCCGTCTGGAATTCTGAAACTGAAAGCGAGGTCGGGATGATAGAAGGCTCCCGCCTCGGCATAGCCCTGGCGGGGATCGGTGCCGAAAACCATGCCGTTGATCTGTTTCATGTAATTGTCCTGCCTGACCGGCAAGTTGTCGTCCGCCGGGCTGACCTGTTCGCCGACGCGCTTGATGCGGTTCGCAGTAAGGGGGTGCGTGGAGAGAAAAGTCGGAAGCCTGTGACCGCCTCCCTTTTCGCTCATTTTCTGCAAAGAAGAGAAGAAGGTCATCATTTCCCTGGGACGGTAGCCGCCCTTGCGGGCGTATTCAAGGCCCAGGGCATCGGCCTGGTACTCGTCGTCGCGGCTGAATTTCAGGAACAGCACCTGGATTCCGAGGGAAGCGAATCCGGCCACCTTGGCGATGTCTTCACTGAGCAGGCTGCCGACGGCCAGGCCGAGGTTGAGTAGCAGCAGTCCGCTCATTTTGCGTACCGAGTGCCGGGCGGTGACGTGGCCGAGTTCGTGGCCCAGTACCACGGCCAGCTCGGCTTCACTGTTCATCAGGGCCAGTATGCCTCTGGTGACGTATATGTATCCTCCGGGAGCAGCGAAGGCATTCACCACCGGGGTGTCGAGCACGGCGAAGTGGTAGGTTAAATTGGGACGGTGCACGTAGGGCAGGAGGTTCAGGGCGACGTTGTTAACGTAATCGTGCAGGGCCGGGTTTTCGTAGATGCCGTATTGCCTGCGGATGTCCTGGTCAACCTGGCGTCCGATTTCAATTTCTGCTTTTTCCGATATCAGTGACAGCTCTCTTTTGCCGGTTACGGGATTCACGGTGCAGGCCGGTAAAAGCAAAAGTATGACCAGCAGGATGATCCCCGGGGCAGCCGAGGCCGGCCTGATGATTCTTTTATTTGTTTTGGGATTTTTTATTGTAGATTTTGTTGTGTACATGGGAAATTATATAGCAATAAACCAGTATTTTTTCAACAGAAAAAGGACCGGTTCCCAGGAGTACGGAGAACCGGCCCGGATAGGATATCAACTAAGCCAGGGAAAGACGCAGGTGAGCGGTGCTCAACATGCCCTGGACCGGCAGCTGGTGCGGGCAGTGCTTTTCACAGACTCCGCTGCACTGCAGGCAGGCTGATGCGTTGTGGTTTTTCAGCCGGGCGTATTTGCTCATGGCGAATTTTTCCCGGCCCTGGGCTTCAAAGTAGTGGTTGTAGCGTAAAATGCGGTTTACCGGAACCTGTTGCGGACAATAGGCTTCGCAGGTATTGCAGGCATGCCGGCAGTAAAGCTGGCCGCAGCCTTCCTGAAAGGCGCCGAGCAGGATTTCATCTCTTTCCGCCGGAACTGAACCCGAGAGGGCCAGCATCTGTTCCATGTCGGCGAAATTGCGGATGCTCAGGCAGACCGTGTTGACATCCGGGTTGGCCAGGCAGAAACGTACGGCCGCGGCGCGGATTTCTTCCGGTTTTTTAAGATTGTATTTATCGATGAAAGGTTCGGCCAGGCGGGCTTTTTCCGAGTAGCGTTCGAGCCCCTCGATATAGAGAGGATGAATGTCACGCCCTTCTTCCCGCCACTGTTCGATCCTGGTTTTGATGCCCAGGTAATTGCCGACCGGGTTGACCTTCATCAGGGTGGTTCCGACTCCTTTTTCACGGCAGGCGGCCAGCACCTTGTCACCCATGTCCATCTGCAGGAAATTGTAGGCCAGCAGGAAAACATCGAAGCGGCCGTCCTCGACCGCGGCCAGCAACATGGTTTCCATGCTGACTTTTTCATCTCTAAGCCAGTTGGAACCGTGATGGGAAACTCCAAGGTACTTTACCCGGCCTTCCCGCCTGAGCTGGTCCATGGCCTCGAAGAAAGTCGGAGTACGCATGATTTCAAGGCTTTCCGGGCTGTGCACCATCATGCAGTCCAGGTAATCGGTCTGTAGTTCCTCCAGGCATTTCCTGGCCCGGTTCAGCAGCCCTTCCCGGCTGATGTCGTTTTCCATGATCATCTTGCTGGTGATGAATATCTTTTTACGGTCCAGCTTGGCCAGCACAGTGCCGATGCTCTTCTGGTTTCCGTAACTCTCGGCCGTGTCGATGTAATTGACACCGGCGTCGAGCAGGGCTTCAAGAATCATCGGGTTGCCGAAAGTACCGCTGCTGATGTCTGACACTTTGAAGCCGGTGCGGCCCAGGGTGCGAAACGACTTGATGGCCGGAGGCGGATTTTCCTGCTGCTCTTCCCGGCCGGCGGCCAGTGGGGCGGCGCGCAGGCCCAGGGCGGCCAGGCCGGCCACCGAGCCTTTCAGAAACAGGCGGCGGTTGAAAGGATTCTTTTTTGACATGAATGCTCCTTTGATTGAATTGTTGTCGATCCGGGCAGGTCTCTTCATACATTGCATTATACGCTGAAATATCAGTTTCGGTTCCCGAAACCGGGCATTTTTTTTTCGCATGGGGTATAATTTTTTTTTCCAAATGCCCGGAGGCTGATCATGCCATCAGAAAAACTGAAAAAACGAGGCGCAGGCGCCTGGTTGATCCTGACTGTCTTTTTGTTCGCAGCCGCTTTTTTGCCGGCCGCTGAGAATACGATCCTTTCCCCGGAAGATTTTTTCGGTTTCCGGCTGGGCGACGACCGAAAAATTGCCCGCTGGGACAGGATAGTCGAGTACTTTTACCTGCTGGAAAAGCAAAGTCCGGCTTTGAAAGTGATCGACCTCGGACCTTCAACCATGGGAAATCCATTTCTGCTGGTGATAATAACGGCTCCGGCCAACCTGGAACGGCTGGAAGAACTGCGCCTGATCAATGCACGGATCAGTGACCCCCGGGGCCTGGCCGCTGAAGAATTGGAGCGGCTGGTGGGACTTGGCCGGGCGGTGATCTGCCAGTCGATGAGCCTGCACGCCACGGAAATCGGGGGGACTCAAATGGCACCGGAACTGGCCTTCGACCTGCTGAACCGCCGGGACGAAGAAGCCGGGCGTATTCTGGATGAAGTCATATTCCTGATGATTCCCAGCTTCAATCCCGACGGTCAGATCATGGTCACGGACTGGTACCGGCGGACCCTGGGTGGTGAGTATGAAGGCAGTGACCCGCCCTGGCTCTATCACAAGTACGCCGGGCATGACAACAACCGGGACGGAGACCATCTCAACCTGGTGGAATCGAAATACGCGGCCCGGGTCCTGTACCGAGACTGGAGGCCCCAGGCTTATGTGGATCACCATCACATGGGAGGTTACGGGGCCCGTTTCTACGTCCCGCCTTATTCCGAACCGATCCGGCCTCATGCCGATCCCCTGATCTGGAGAGAGATAGCCTGGTACGGCGCCCATATTGCCTATAAACTCGAGGAAGCTGGAAAAACCGGGGTCCTGAACGCCGCCCAGTTCCCGGGCTGGGGGCATTTCGGCTGGCACTGGATAACTCCCTTTCACAACATAGCCGGCATGCTTACTGAATCGGCTTCAGCCAGGCTGGCCACTCCCCTGTACGTTCATCCCGAGCAATTACGGGCCGGAGCCCGGCAGTTTCCACGATACGAAGCTCAATCCACTTTCCCCAATCCCTGGCCGGGAGGCTGGTGGAAGTTGCGCGACATAGTCGAGCAGAAGAAAATTTCGGCCTGGGCTCTGCTGGACGCGGCGGCCCGCAACCGCGAAACCGTTCTGCGCAACGCTTATCTCAAGGCCTCCCGCCAGATCGAACGCGGCCGGGTAGAAAAACCTCTGGCTTACGTGATTCCGACTGCACAGCATGACCGGCTGACCGCCCTGAAGATGATAAACAACCTGCTGGCTTCGGGAATAGAAATTCAACGTGCCGAGTCCGGTTTTTCAGTCACCGGAGTCAACTATGAGCCGGGAGCTTTCGTGGTTTTTGCCGCCCAGCCCAAGCTGGGCCTGATCAGAAACCTGCTGGGACGCACCCTGTACCCTGACAACGAATGGACCACCGACCGGAATGGTCTGCCCCTCAGACCTTATGACTCGGCCACCCACACCATGCACGAATTCATGGGTGTGCGGGTTGATGAACTCGATGAAGTTCCGGCGGGCGATTTCCTGGTCTTGCAGGAAGCAACTTCTCCCAGGCCTTTTTTCCAGCCGGGACGGCGTTCTTATCGCCTGGACGGCCGTTTGAACGACAGTTTTCGGGCGGCTAACCTCCTGCTGGCCGCCGGGATCAGGATCAGCCGGGTGCGGTCCGCGCAGGCTGACTGGCGGGCCGGGGATTTCATCGTTTCCGGAGGGGAAGACGAAGTGCTGAAGCAAACGGCGGAATTGACCGGGGTTGATTTCCTTGAGGCAGAACCTGTTTCCGGGGCGGAACTCAAACCGCTGAAAAAAACCCGCATCGGCCTTTACCAGCGCTATTTGGGCGGCAACATGGATGAGGGATGGACCAGGCTGCTGCTGGAGAACTTCTCTTTTCCCTTCAGCACGGTCATGGATGCCGAGATACGCAGGGGCAGGCTTAACAACAATTTCGACCTGATCATTCTGCCCAGTGACTCGGAAAACGTTTTACTGGGTCAACTTGGGGCCGAGGCTGGTCCGAGGAGGCATAACCACCCCCCCGAGTACCGCAGCGGTCTCGGCCGTGAAGGGGTGGCCGGTCTGCGATCTTTCGTGGAAAACGGGGGCACCCTGGTCGCCCTGGGGCGTTCCTGGAGTTTCGTGGCCGACCAGTTCGGACTGCAGGTCAGAAACGCCCTGGCCGGTTTGAATGCCGGCGACTTCTTCTGTCCCGGGTCAACCGTCAGGGCTGTTTTCGACCAGACTCAGCCGCTGGCCTGGGGTATGCCGGCAGAAGGCCTTTTACTGTTCTGGAACGGTGCCGCCTTTGAAATCATGCCCGGCGCCTTCAACGAACGTTACCGCACCGTGGTGCGTTATGCCGGGCGCGAACTTCTGCAGAGCGGCCGTTTGGTCGGGGAGGAACACCTGGCCGGGCGCGGCGCACTCGTTGAGGCGGATTACGGCCGCGGCCGCATAGTATTGATGGGTTTCCCGGTTCAGCATCGCAGCCAGACTCATGCCACTTTTAAACTGCTGTTCAACGTGCTGTTGCCTTGAGATGCCCGGAAAAAACATGGTTTTCCTGGAGGCTGAATGAACAGGGGAATTGTCTTGCTTAAAGCTGTGATAATTTCGGTTTTCTTTCTTTCAGGGCTGTTGCCCGCCGATGAGGAACCACAGCCCTCGCGCTGGTTCCATCCTCTCGGGCTGTCCAGGCCGGAGCACCGGCTCCCGGAGTTCACCGGTCCGGCCCGGATTTTCCGGGTCCTGCAATTCGGTTCGGGTCGCGCCGGGTCAGTCGCTGGGCGGCAGAGCGAGCCCAGGGTGGTCTTTATCGTGCACCAGAGCATCTTCCAGCCGATCCAGGAAAGCCTTCAGCAACGTCTGGCCGACCTGGCCGCCGGGGGGAAAACGGCATTGCTGAGTATCTATGCCGGGGGAACGGCCCCTGATCTCAGGGAATTCCTGGCCGGATTGTACCGGGAACCCGAAGGCCTGCGCGGTGCGGTGCTGATCGGCAACCTGCCCTATGCTCTTTACCGTGATTCAGGCTGGGGCTCAAGTGAAACCTTTCCCAGTGACCTGTACCTGATGGACCTGGACGGCGAATGGCTGGATGATGACAATGACGGTATCTACGACCGGCGCGCCGGCGATCTGGATGCCGAAATCTGGGTGTCCCGGCTGCGGGCCGACAACCTGCCCATGCTCGGCTCCGAGGAAGAAATCATGACCGCCTACTGGGAAAAGGTCAGGGCTTATCTTGCCGATATCCGCCCCCGTTTTCACGGACTGGCATACATCGACGACGACTGGCAGACCATGGCCGGCCAGGATCGGGACAACCTGGCCCTGGTCCTGGGAAATTCAGGCGTAACGGCCGAAGCGGATCCGGAAAAAACCACCGCCGATGATTACCGCAAGGTCCGGATGCCGGCCGACCAGGAATACATACTGACCCGATCCCATGGTTCCCCGGCCGGCCACGGTTATTACCGCAGCAACCAAAGCATTTTTGAATACGTCAGGCCGGTCGACTACCTGATGCTGCTGCCTCCGGCTCTTTTCTACTCTTTTTTCGTCTGTTCCGGCAGTGATTTCACGGCCAGCGACAACCTGGCCTCGGTGGCCGCCCTGAACCCGGCTGCCGGACTGCTGGCCTGGGGCTCAAGTAAAACAGGCGGCATGTGGCATGAGACCCTTTTCTGGCAGGAACTGGCCGGAGGCAGTACTTTTGGAACTGCTTTTAAAGAATGGCTGAACCTGGCTTGCCGAACCTATCCACAGCTGGCTCCGCAGTGGTGGTACGGCATGGTCATGATCGGAGACGGTTCCCTGGCTCCGCGACCCGATTCGGCCAGCCTTTTCCCGCCGTCCGGACTCAGGTTGACCCGCCTGGAAGACGATTACCTCTTTTACAGCCTGCCGGTAAACCTGCTGACCTGGGTTCCGGATGAACGCAATGCCGGTGTTTCGGGAAGGATCGTAATCGAGCGCCGCCGCCAGGACCAGGCCGGCGAATTCAGCTTTCTGGCCGCGATTGCTTCTGAATTGAAACGCTACGATGACCGCGACCTGGTCAAGGGAGTCAAGTACGATTACCGGGTGTGTTTTGAGGCTGATGACGGCCGGCGCAGTTCATTCCTGCTGCTGAGCAATGATTGACTTTTTCAGCCGGTTGATTCAAGTTCTGAGTTGAAAAAGGTACTGCCGGAAATCAAGCGCTGTCGGTTGCGGTGGGAAAGCGCCTGTAATGCTTACTTTTCCGGGTCCTGGACAGAGTCGTTCTGCAAATCAGAGTAGTGCTTGTCCAGGCATTCCGGGCAGATTGAATGGGAAAAAAAAGTATCCGTGTATTCGCTGATGTAATGTTCAATCTGAGTCCAGTAACCGGCGTCATGGCGGACGTTCTTGCAATGGGCGCAGATCGGCAGGATGCCTTTCAGGGTTTTCACCTTGGCCAGGGCCTCGGCCAGTTCCGAATTGCTCTTCCTGAGCTCTTCGGTGCGCCTGGCCACCAGTTCTTCCAGGCGCCGGTTCTTTTCCTGCAGGAGCCGGTTGGGGACGCTTTCACCCACGTCCTGGTCGGCATCGGGCTGGGACCAGTGGCCGTGGGCGATTTTCCATGAACCGCCTTCTTTGATCATGATCGCCGTGGTGCGGTTGTTCTCACTGAGTACCGGGGTTTCCGGGGTCTGAAAGGTCATGTCCATCAGGATTACTATCAGGGCCGCTTCCGGAGCCAGGGAAAAAACCTCCATCTGCTTGATGTTATAGGTCATCGGGGTCGGGGCCTGGGTGAATTCCCGTTTAAACAGTTCCCGGGTAGTCTGACCGTCAAGGGTCAGTTCGTCGATCCCGGTGCCGATCATGGTCATGTCCTTGGCGAACCTGGCGGTCATCTTCGGCCAGTCACGTTCGGAATAAGCCCTGAAGTATTCGAAATAGGCATCCAGTATTTCCCGGCGCAATTCTTCGTTCTCGATCAGGCGCATTCGTTCATCTCCCTGCTTGTTGTCTGGTCACTGAACAATCAAAAATCGAAATTATTATAAAATAATAATAAAAAAAAACAAAGCATTTTTGCTTGACAATGAATAATTGACGGGACTATCATGCCCCCAGTTAAAAAAAAACAAATTTCCTCGAGGAAGGCCATGTTTGCAGTCAGGGGAGTTTGGGGTGAAGTGGAAAAGGGTGTTGGGGAAAAAGCCGTACCAGTCTTGACCAGCTTGGTTTTATTGCTTGTGTTTTTGCCGCTCATCTTGCCGGCCGCGCCGCCGGGTTTGCAACATGAAGTGATGAAGACCTTCACCCCGGGGGCGAAAATAGTCTTTTCCGCCCTGGCCGGGGCGGAACGGGTTAATTTGTATTTCCGGGTGAGCGGACGGGATTTGTTCCAGGCGCGACCGATGAGCAGTATCAACAGCGGCGCCTTTTCTTTCGAACTTGACAGTTCGATTCTGGCCGGCGATTCATTCGAGTATTACCTGGAAGCGGAAGGACAGGACGGTAAAACAGTTCTGCCGGCCGACGGTCCGGCGCTGGTCAGAGCTGACCTTGCATCAGACCTGCCGGAAATCCCGGGGGACCTGCCCACTCCCCGAAGCGAGGAATCCCGTCTGCGCTTCAGTCCGCACGGCAGTGCCAGCCTGCTCAAGCAGGTTCACCCTGAAGGAGAAAACCCTGATCTCCGCGAACCGGGTCTGGCCGCCAACCTGCAAATAGGATTGCATTTACCTCGGGTTGAAAACTGGGATTTTAAAATCGACGGCAACCTGGTCCTGAACAACAATCCGCCGGAGGAAGAACCGACCCTGAACCTGGCCGGCCTGGCCCTGTCCCTGTCTTATGCCAGGCACCTCCTGCGGATGGGCGACTTGAACCTTAACACTTCGGATTACACGGTGTTCGGCCTGGGGCGCCGCGGTATCGAGTATAGATTTGAGAGCCCTGATTTCCAGTTCCACGCCTTCAGTATGAACACCCAGCAACAAAGGGGATTCAGGGGGTTCGGCCTGCCGGCTGCCGGTTTGAACCTGGTTGGGGCCCTGGCCGGCTGCAGTTTGCTGAATCAATCCCTTGACTTCAGGGCGATCCTGGTCAGCGGCCGGGATGATCCTTCCAGGGCTGTCAACCTGGTAACTCCCTTTCCCGTGCCGGGCCGCCGGGGCACTGTGGCCGCCCTGGTTCACGAAGGACGGCTTTTCGGCGGCCGGCTGACCTTAAAGGCTGAGTTGGCTCGCAGTGTTTACGATCCGGATTTGAACGATAAAAACGATGCTCAGCCTGACAGTGCCTGGAATATCGCGGCCGGTCTGAATCTGGGGCCGGCGGCCGCCGGATTCAGTTGGCGGCGGGTGGGACCTGATTTCAATTCAATCGGCCTGGCCTACCTGGCCAATGACCGGAGCATTCTTGAAGGGAACCTGATGATTTCCCTGGGGAAAATAAACCTGCAGGGACTTTTGAACCGGCAGGGCGACAATGTCCGTGCTGACCCCCTGATGTCGACCACAACCATGGAAAACGGCCAGATCAACCTGGTGCTTTCTCTTTCCAATCAGGCTTCTTTAACTGTCGGCTGGCGGGGCAACCGGCAGGAAACCTGCATTGATGAACAACCGGCGGCGCTCCAGGACACGGCCGGCAGGGAATTCAGCGCTTCCCTGAACCTGAGTCTTTCCGGTACAGCTTCTCTGAGTCTAAGCTTGACCCATTCAGCCCTGGCCAGTGTGGTCGCTCCGGATCAGGATCGCGATGGCTGGACCCTCAGCCTGGGAGGTTTTCTGCGGGTCGGTGAATGGTTGAACCTGGCGCCGAACCTCGGCTTGTCAAATTCCAGGGCGATTCTGGCGGATGAGCTGGATACCAGCCTGAATTTTTTCCTCAGTGCTGAACTGTTTTTCGTGCCTCGTGTTTTTTCCCTGGCCCTGGCCACTTCCTACAACCGCATGGCCATGTCGGTCATTTCGGTGACCAATGCCTATGATCTTTCAGGCGCCCTGAATTTCCACCTCGGTCACCTGGTCAACCTGGGATCATTGGTCTTTTCAGTCAGGGCCCAGTACCGAAATTACAGCGTGTCCGGCATGAGCAGCAGTGAAACCCGGGTTTCAGCCCAGCTTGACCTGGCTTTTTAGGAGTTGATCATGGTCTTGAAAACGACGAAACTGGTTCTGGTCCTGAGCCTGGTGCTGGTGCCCGCTTCCCGGCTGCAGTCCGAGATCGTTTTTACGCCGGCATCGCCCAATGTCGAACAGGCGGTTACTTTTTCAGTCACCCCACCCTCGGGATTCATCCAGCAGAACACCATTGCCTGGGATTTCGGTGACAACCAGACGGCCACCGGAGTTGCTACTGTTTCCCATGTTTATCTTCAGGCCGGAACTATGAGAGTGCGGGCGAATTACTGGTACCTGCCTACGGCATTCGGAGACTCAATCAATCGCACGGATTACATCAGTGTGAACGTGGTGGAACGACGCCGGGTTGATCCGGCGCAGAGTACCACCCTGACGGACCGCGAAGTGGTTTTCAACGCCGTAAATTTCTTCAGCAGTTCGGTGAGCTGGGATTTCGGCGACGGCAGTGGCGCCATAGTGGCTGGTCGTACGGTCAGCCATGTTTACCGGCAACCGGGAAAGTTCACCGTGACGGCCCGGGACAACGGCGGAGCGGGTAAAGTGGCCCTCAGGGCCGAGGTCACGGTGAACCCCGATTACAACAGGCGTTCGATCAGTTTTTCGCCGGAACAGCCCATGGCAGGCAGGGAAGTGGTTTTCACGGCCAAAGATTTTTTCAGCAGTGAGTTGCGCTGGGATTTCGGAGACGGCAGTCCGCCTCGGCACGGTTCGACGCTGGAGCGCCACCTGTACAGTGAAACCGGCGTTTACACGGTGCGAGCCTGGGACTGGCGGGGCCAGACGGGTCCGGCGGTCCTGGTGCAGCTCAAGGTTGAAAGGAGCAGCGGGCCTGCCGCTCCGTTTCACATTTCATTCCTGCAACTTCGCTTTGCCGACGGCCTGGCTTACCGGGTGGTGCCCCGGGATTCTGAAAACCTGAAAGCCTACGTTGATCTCAAATACGAGGGTACAGGTTTTTTCCAGGCCCAGTGGCTGGTTGACGGTATGCCCTTCCGCCCGGTATCAAGGGCCCTGACCTTTGCCGATTCGATCACCCTCGACACGGGTGATCCCGGCCTGCCCACCTGGATGCCGGGCCTGCACGAAGTCAGCCTGAGGATTCTGCGTCCGCAGGGAGATCTGACCGTGCCGGTGATCCGCTACTTTGTCAGCGCCTCGACCGAGGCTCCGGGGCTGGCTGCTGTCTCTATGAGCCTGGCCGATGTCAAAGGCTTGCGCGGGGTTGCCGGAACCTATGAAATAGACCTGATCAGCCTGCCGGACGATCAACAGGTCATTCTGAACGGAGTTTTGACCTGGAGTGAAGATCGCACCCTGTCCTCGGCACTGCTGCGCTTCCATCTGGACGACCGTCTGCTGGATCAACAGTTGTTGCGCGAACTGAAGCCCGGAGAAAAAAGGACCTTTACTACTTCCCTGCCCAAGACCGGACCGGAAACCGCCAGCCTCTACATAACTCTGTACGACATTTCCCGGGCCGACAGCCCGGTTCTGCTTTTTCTGCAGCGTATCAAGGTCGCAGCGGCTGACTGAAAGAATTACTGCCTGGTTTGTTCAGGATCGGCTGTGTTTGCGCCTGCCTTGACATGGAAACAGTCTTTTCATATCATCGGCATAGGGATAACGGCAAAAGATGAGCATTATTCACGGTAATCCAAGCGGGAAAGAAATCGAATTCCGGGCCCTGGCCGAAACCGATGTTCCTGAATTGCTCGAATTGTGGCGCCGGGCCGGGTTGTCGATCCGGGAGCAGGGCCGGGACAGGCCGGACCGCATCGCGGCTGAAATGGAACGGGGCGATTCACTCTTCCTGGGCGCCTGGCAGTCCGCATTCCTGGTTGGGGTGGTGCTGGTGAATCACGAGGGGCGAAAAGGCTGGATTAACCGGCTGGCTGTTGATCCAGCCATGAGGAGGCAGGGCCTGGCCGGGGAACTGATCCGCCGTGCCGAAGCCTGGCTGCGGGAGCAGGGCATCGCCATAACCGGAGCCCTGATCGAGGCTGACAACATGCCGTCGCAGGAACTGTTTCTGGCCCTTGGTTTCAGTAAACACTCCGATATCAATTACTTCAGCAAGCGGGAAAGCTCCGGCACCTGATATATACAGGGATCATCAATTCAGGCGCTGATGGACAGGTAACGCCGAACGGCTGTTTTCTCCAGGGTGGAAACGGCCAGCAGTGCTGAACCCAGCAGTATCAACAACAGGAGCAAGGTCAACTGATTTCCATCGACACCCAGTCCGCGCAGAAGCTTGTATAGCTGAAAAAAGGCGTACAGGATCAGGAAATCCAGGACCATGGCCATTACCACGTTCAGGTTCTGCTTGATGGCCCTTTGCGGACTGGTCCATTGCAGCAGGGGCCTGGCCAGGTCAACGGCCATGTTTAACGCGGTCAGCAGGACTCCGCCGGCCAGGGCCAGCAGGGCGGCCGGAAGCACGCTCTGCCAGCTCAGCTTGAGGACGATCAGGGCCACCAGGGAGCCGCCGAAAGTACCAAGCAGGGAAACCAGGTAGGAGTGGAGAAACTTGGCCCGTACTTGAAGTCCCGGGTTTACCGGAATCACCTTTGAAATCCAGAAATTCCGCCCCTCGCGGGAAAAAGCGGAAGAAGCCGTGCCGTTCATACTGCCGCAGATGATGAAAAAAACGGCGCAGAATACTATTTCAGCAGATCGGTCTCCCGAGCCCAGCATTTTCAGTATTGCGATTGAGCCTGAGGCTGTTTCGCCGCGCAACATCAGAAAAAGCACCAGCGGGATCAGCACCACCGAAAGTATGCCGTTTAAAAGGAAGATCGGAGTGCGGTTCATGATTTTCCATTCCCTGGCCAGAATGCTCAGCAACGGGCTGAGCCGCCCGGCAAAGAGTGTTTGCGGGTCAGCGGCTCCCGCTTTGCGCCTGCGGCCCGAGGTTTCGGAAATGCCGATCAGTCCACGGTAAAAGAGTTTTTCCGCGGCCAACAGCATCAGTAAAAGCACTGCGGCCGAAACAGCGCAGAACAACAGCAGGGCGCGCAGTCCGGCGGAGCTGAAACCCTCGGCCAGCAGGTCGGCGGCCCAGATGCAGGGTGGAAACTTTTCCCCGATCACCCTCATCAGGCCGTCGGAAGAAGTCAACAAGGTCATCATTTCCTCGGGATTGCGGCCTGAGCTCAATCCAAGTTGCAGAAAAAGTACCAGGCCGAGCAGTACCAGGGAGCCGGCCAGGATAAAGAAATCCTTCTTGCGGCTGACGTTGACCAGCCTCATCATGACCATGACCAGTATTCCGGCCAGGGCCAGCGGAATGACAGGCAGCAGCAGAAAAACCAGTCCGGCCGACAGCCAGTAGAAAAGACCCTTGCCGGACATGCCGCCGTAAACCGCGAAGGCTGGTGCAAGCAGCAGGATCACGGTCAGGTATTCGTTGACCATGATGACTCCGAATTTAGCTCCCAGCACGGCGAAGGGCCGGGCGGGCAGGCTGACCAGGAATTCGAGGTCGCGGGAGAAGTAAAAAGCAGACAGTACGTAAAAAAGTCCGAAGACCAGGATAAAGAACTGGCCGGTCAATATGGTCAGAGTCAGCAGGGCTTTCTCCTGCCTCATTGCCTGCAGGGTTCTGAAAAGATATGCCAGGAAATCCATGTACAGATATATGAGCACGGTCAGGCCGATCAGGGCGAAGAAAACCAGGGGAATAAACCACAGGTCTTTTTTCTGCCTGAACAGGCGGTGGCGAATCACCGACAGCCCGAAGTTCTGCCTCAGTCCGGCTTTGAGCAGGGCCAGCATGTTTTTCATGTTGCGGTCAGCTCCAGGAAGATGTTTTCCAGGGAGGCCGAATCACGGGCCGCCCGCCGCAGTTCCTCCAGGGTGCCGCAGGCGCAGAGCCGGCCCTTGTTGATGATGGCGATGCGGTCGCAGAACTTTTCAGCCACTTCCATGATATGGGTCGAGAAGAAGAGGGTGCCGCCGCGCCGGCAGTGTTCGCGCATGGCTTCCTTGAGGTGATGGGCCGAACGGGGATCCAGTCCGCTGAGAGGCTCATCCAGGATGAAGACCCGGGGTTCGACCATCAGGGCCGCGCTGAGTACTATCTTCTGGCGCATGCCATGAGAATAGGTCTGGATGGGATCAAGTAGCACGGAGCCCAACTCGAAAGCCTGAAGCCACTTCTCGGCCCTGAGCCTGCGTTCCGGTAGGGGAACCCGGTAGACGTCGGCGATGAAGTTGAGGTATTCCCGGCCGGTCAGCCTTTCGTAGATTTCGGCCGCGTCCGGCACGTAGGCGCTCAGGGATTTGCAGACCAGCGGCTCCTTCAGGGTGTCATGACCGGCGACCTTGATGCTTCCCGAGTCCTGCTGCAGTATGCCCACGATCATCTTGATAGTGGTTGTCTTGCCGGCGCCGTTTGGTCCCAGGAAGCCGAATACTTCCCCCGGGTTGACGGTCAGGCTGAGTTCGTCAACCGCCCTGATTTCTCCTTTGTTGTAACTCTTGCTGACCCGGGATATTTCTATCATTTTCACTTCCTGCGGTTTTTCAAAGTCTTTTACGAAAAAAATCGATAAAAAGTTGTCTGCATTTGGATCAGGGTATTATGCCTGGAAGATTTTCAGAAGACTATGGAAAAAGAGAACTAATAATCATTTTATGCCGAGCAGACGGTTTATTTCATCCTTTTTAAAGCCGACCACCGGCCGGTTGTTGATCATGATCACCGGCACCCCGGTCTGGCCGGTCATGCGCTGCAGGTCGCGGGCCGCCCGTTCGTCGCGCGAGATGTCCACTTCGCGGAAGGATACTTGGTGTCTGCGCAGGTGTTCCTTGGCCGTCCGGCACCATGAACAGCCGGGGCTGGTGAAGACGATCACCGAAATTGAACCCATCGATCCTCCTGAACAGATCAATAATAGTATTGTTTTTTTCAGCAGACAAGCGCAGACCCGACCGCACCAAAAAACCCCGCCTTAGGTTTTCCAATGCGGGTGGAGATTATGCAAGTCGGCAAAGGTTGACAGGCTGAAGGGAGCGTGTTATATTGCCGGCGGTTATCGGGTGTCAGGGAAGTGTGGTCGAAACCATCGCTGCCCCCGCAGCCGTGAACAGGGACGAAGGGTCCTTAATGCCACTGTCTTTCAGACGGGAAGGCGGACCCGGAGGATGATCTGTGAGCCGGAAAACCTGCCCGAAAACCCCAAAGGTCTTCCTTTCGGAGGGAGAGGCGGGACCGTAAAAACATCCCTCCCATTTTAAACATGGAGGTGCTTTTCATGAGAAAAATCGCACTCTGCTTAGTGCTGTTGTGCGTCCTGGGCCTGGTTCCCCTGGAAGCGGAAAAAGAGGCCCGGGAAAAGGAAAAGGAAACGGAAACCGGTGCGGTCCGGGAATACGTGGTGGTGACCGCCTCCGGCATTCAGGAAAAGTTTGAAGCTCCGGTCACACCCCTGCTGCTGCTGACTGCCGAGGAAATCGCCGGGAGCAGGGCTTTCACCCTTAACGAGGCGCTGAACCTGGCCCCGGGCGTGCTGACTTTGGGCAGTGGAGAATACGGCCAGTTGTCCTCCGGGTACGTGCGAGGGGCCTCGGCCAAGCACGTGCTCTACATGATCAACGGCGTGCGCATCAACGATCCTGCCGCCCTGTCCCTGGATTTGGCCGGGCTGGCTCCGGGAGTGTTCCAGCAGGTTGAAATCGTTGAGGGCCCTTACAGCGGCTTGTACGGGTCTGATGCCATGGGCGGCACGGTTAACCTGGTCACCGGGTCAGTGCAAGGCGGCCGGCTTTCCCTGGGCGCCGGCGGAGCCGGTTCCTACAACGGCCGGCTTTCCTGGGGACTGCCCCTGGGCCGGATCGGCGGCCTGACCCTGGCCTATGATCACTTCCAGACCGCCGGAGAAATGCAGAATTCAGATTTCAGTTCGCAAAACGCCCTGCTGGGTTTTGAACTGCGCCACGGGGCTTGGCGGGCCGAACCCTTTTTCTACCTGAACCGGGCGGATCTCGGCATCCCCCTGAACTACGGTTTTCCTTCGCCCGACAGGCGCGCCAACAGCGGTTTGCTGGTACTCGGCCTGCCCCTGCATTTTCAGGCCGGCCCGAAAACTTCGCTTGAACTGACTGCCGGATATTACCGCAGGGACTACGAACTTGAGGATGAAGACGATCCCTGGGGCGGAGATTACCGTACCCGCTCGGACAACTTCCAGTTCAGAACCAGGCTGCTGGGTAACTGGCTGAACGAGTTGTCTCCGACGGTGCTCGGCCTGGAACTGAACCGGGCCGTTATTGATGAATACTCGGCCGGCTACCAGAGTTTCGATGCTTACGCCTTTAACAGTAGGTCTTTCTGGCTGCAGCAGATTTTCCGGGATAAAGGCTGGAACCTGCAGGCCGCCTTGCGCGCCGATTCCTACCAGGGGAGCGGTTTTCATCTTTCACCGCGCTTTTCCGCCGCCCATACCTGGCGCCTGGAAAACGGTTTTTTGCTTGGTCTTTACGCCGTAAACAGCTTTGGTTACCGTTCTCCCAAGCCGGTGGAACTGGCTTCGCCCTGGGGCAACCCGGATCTGCAGCCCGAGAAATCGCTGAATTTCGAAGCAGGATTCAGCCTGGCCAGGGGAGCCTTTTCCCTGCGCGCCGGTTATTTCAATACTTCATTCAGGGAACTGATCGTTTTCGATTACGCGGCTTACCGCCTGGCCAATTCCAGCCGCGACCTGGTGCGCGGCTGGCAGCTGCAGCCTCGTCTTGACCTGGGTCCCCATTTCATCACCCTCTCCTGGCAGAAAATGACCGCCAGGAATGAAATCAGCGGTGAAGAGCTGCTGCGTCGTCCAGGGCACCTGATCCAGGCCCGGTTGCATTTGGATTTCCGCAGGTTCTATCTCAATGCTTTCGCCAGACTGGTCGGCGGCAGGAAAGACTACGATGAGCTTAACTGGATCACGGTCGATGCGGCTGGTTTCGCCGTGTTTTCAGCCGCCGCCGGCCTGCGCCTGCATCGCCAGGCCAGTTTTTATCTGAAAGTTCTGAACGTTTTCGATCAACGCTACGAGGAAATATTCGGCTACCGGGCCCCGGGCCGCAGAATTCACTTCGGTCTCGATATTACTTTCTGAAAAACCATCGGCCCGGAAAAGCTGAAAGAGGTTCTGAAGTTAAACTTATAAAGCTTTCCCCGGGCCGGGGTTTTTTCTCAACCCGGTTGTCTGTTTCAGTTTATTAAAAAAACTGATTGGGTTAAAATCCATTCATGAAAACCAAGCGCGGCTATCCGCTTTTCATGCTGAGCCTGCTGGCTTTTTCCATATACCTGTCCCTTTATCTTTATCGACCGCCTGAGGTCCGACAGGCTACAGCCCCGAAGTCGGAATTCTCGGCCGTGAGGGCCATGCGCCACCTGAACCGGATCGCTCATGAACCTCGGCCGATGGGCAGCGGGGAGCATCGGAGGGTCATGCTTTACATCGAGGCCGAATTGAACAGACTGGGTTATGAAACAGAAATCCAGGAAAGCAGTTTCGTGACTCCGTATGGTTCGAATCTGACCGGGGGTATGATCCGCAATGTCATCGGCCGCCTCCCGGGGACCCAGGGGACAGGGGCCGTCCTGGTGGTCGGGCATTACGACTCGGTGGCGAATTCTCCCGGTGCGGCGGACAACGGCGCGGCGGTGGCGGCCATGCTGGAAGCTGCCCGGGCCATGCGTCACAATCCGGCCATGAAAAACGACCTGATCCTGTTGTTCAGCGATGCCGAGGAAGTAGGCCTGGTCGGCGCCAAAGCCTACGTCGAGGAACATGCACTGGCTGAAAAAAAATCCCTGGTGCTGAACCTGGAGGCTCGCGGCAATCGCGGTGTCAGTGTTACCTTTGAGACCAGCCCGCAAAACGGATGGCTGATAAGTGAATACGCCCAGGCCGTTTCCCGGCCTTTTGCCGCTTCCCTGTTTTACGAGGCTTACCGCAGATTGCCCAACAATACCGATTTCACAGTATTCAAGCAGGCCGGTTATCCAGGGTTCAATGTAGCCCTGATCGATGGTTTCGTGCACTATCATGCCATGACCGATACTCCAGAGCGCCTTGACCCGCGCAGCCTGCAGCATCACGGCCAGTACATCATGGACCTGGTGCGCCATTTCGGTTTTCGTGATATTTCCAGGTCAAAGGCTCCAGACCTGATCTACTTCAATCCCGCCGGCCACTGGCTGCTGGTTTTTTCAAACGCTAAGCTGTTATTGGGGCTTTTGCTCCTGCTCTCACTGCTTATTTCGGCACTTTACCGCGGCCTGGCTCTGCGTCGCCTGACTTACCCGGGCCTGTTTTTTTCAATGCTGTTTTACTTGTTGACCGCGGCAGTCTGTTTACTCCTGGTCAAGGGGTTATTGCTTCTGATCAGATCTTTTTACCCATTGTACAGCCATCACCTGTCCATGAACCCGGCCAATGTCTCCTACTACTTCTGGGCGCTGGGCGGCCTGGTCCTGCTCGTATTCGTATCCCTGTACGGTCCGATCGTGAAAAAACTCGGCCGGGAAAACCTGCATGCCGGAGCCCTGCTGCTGCTTTCCCTGGCGGCTGCGGCGCTTTACTTGTTCATGCCCGGCGCGGCTTACCTGCTGATTTATCCGCTGTTTCTGCCGGTAGCCGTTATGAGCGCCGCTTTTTTCGGGAACTGGTCGCCGGGAAAATGGCCCCGTCTGCACCGGGGGCTGCAGTTGCTGTCCATGCTGCCGGCGGTTTTTTTACTGGTTCCTTTGTTGACAATGATTTTCATCATCTTTTCCCTGGCCATGCCCGAGCCCGGGGTGATCTTGTTGCTGATGGCAATCATGTTGCTCCTGCCGGCTCTGAATTGGCTGAGTGAATTGCGGAACAGGCTTCCTCTCCTGGCAGCGCTGGCGGTTTTTGTCTTTGCCCTGGTCGACGGGCACCTGACCAGTAAACCGACTCCTGAAAGGCCGCTTCATTCCAACCTGGTTTTCTGGCAGGATCTTGATCGTAACCAGGCATTCTGGGCTTCGGCCAATCTTCTTCCCGACGAGGCCAACCGGGATTATTTCCCCGAACCCAGGCTGGAACCGATCAGTGAAATAATTCCCGGAGCCTCCAGGCTCATGCTGAAGAACCCGGCCAAGCCCCTTGAAGTCAACCCGGTCGAATTGCGGGAAATGAAGCAAAGCAAACTGCCCGATGGACGGCGCCTGCTTTCTTTTCGGCTGGTTTCACCGCGGCGTGCCGATCTCTTCATGTTGATGACGCCGGACCGCGTCATCCTGGATGAGCTCAGTGTCGATGGTAAAAAACCGGAATTACCGAATAATATGACCTGGTTGAATTACCATGCGCCTCCCGGACAGGGGATCAAGCTTGAATTGGTGTTAAAACCGGGTGAAGAAGCTGAATTGATAGTACTTGAACTCAGTTGGGGCTGGCCGGCTGTTTCCGGGGCCGAGGATTTTCCGGAATGGGCGATTCCGGATACCGGGTTTTTCAGCCGGGCCACGGTGCTGAAAAAATCTTTCAGCTTGTAAACGGACTGAAAAACAAACAAGCTGTCACAAATCGGAAAAAAACAGCCTGCTGCTGTTAGCGCTGGTCGCCGCTGAGACGCTGAAACGATTGGCTGACAACCAGGGAAAGGTTGGTGGTGTTTTCAGCATTACTTACCTGGTTGAGAAAATCCCGCAGCATTCCTTCATCTTCTTCCCGGCGGGACATGTCGTTGGAGACGGCCAGTACGGAGCGCAGGGTGCTGTTGGTGTTGTCAGGAGCGCCGCCTTGCCGCTCTGAATCAATTTCAAGGATGTTGTTCACCGCGGCGGCGAAACTGTTGCCTAGTTCGAGGTTTCTTTCGCGCAGGGCCATAAACTGATCCATCCAGGAAGAGAGAGTGTTTTGGTCGTCAAGCTCGGCCACGGCGCCTGCCTGGCCGGCGAAACCTGAAAGCTCTTCCCGGCTCATGTTGTCGGTGGTGTTGAAAAATCGCTCCGTGACCTGGTTTTCGCCGCGGGTTACCATGCTGGTGATCATGGCCCGCAGACCATTGCGCGCTTCCGAATCTTCCGGGGAAATCCTGTTCTGGACGGCGTCAAAACCTCGGGCCGTCATAGATATGGTGCTGTCGTCGTTTTCGTTGCCTGGAATGTAGCCCGACTGGGCGGGGTTTTGTTCTGACTGCTGTTCCAGCCGGTTTTCATTCAGGATGGCCCACAAATCCCTTATCCCGGTATTTCCGTTGACGTTGTTTATTTCATTCATGATGTTCACCAAAATTATATCGTCATTATCAATTATAACTTAAATTCTGTTTTTTTCCAGTTCTGATCAAGTTAATTGCCGCTTATTATCAGGCCGGTACAATTTGGGATTTCAGTCGGAAAAGTCAAATCAAGGCAGTTTCCTTGACATCGGGTAAAGTTGTTTATATTATAACTCTTAAAAAAAGGGACGTGACATGAAAAACAAAACGATTTGCCTTTTCCTTCTGCCGCTCTGCCTGGGGTTGGTTTTATGCGGCTGCAGCGGCCGGTCCGACCGGGACCAGGAAACCATAACGGTCACCGGCGCCTGGGCGCTTTACCCTATGATGGTCAGGTGGAGCGAGGAGTTCCGCCGGGAGTATCCCCATATACGCATCGACGTTTCCGCCGGCGGGGCCGGAAAGGGCATAACCGATGTTCTGACCGGTT
The DNA here is from genome assembly GCA_964457225.1 of uncultured Clostridia bacterium. Classification (GTDB taxonomy): domain Bacteria; phylum Acidobacteriota; class Aminicenantia; order UBA2199; family UBA2199; genus CAYWEM01. The sequence continues at coordinate 326,947 of CAYWEM010000001.1, read as the reverse complement.
TCGCGGACCTGGGCATGGTTTCACGTGATCTTTACCCGGAAGAAGTGAACAGGGGAGTAGTCGCCCTGGTGGTGGCCCGTGATGCCGTGGTGGCTACGGCCAGCGCCGCCAATCCCAATAGCGGGGCACTGCAGCGGCAGGGACTTTCCAGGGAAGCATTCGCGTCGCTATGGCTGGCGGATCAACCTTCCTGCTGGTCAAGTCTTGCTGAAGCTTTCAAAGTACTCCCGCTGCACGTATACACCCGCTCCGATTCTTGCGGAGCGGCCGAAGTCTGGGCGGCTTTCCTGGGGGCCAAGCAGGAGGATCTTCTGGGCATTGGGGTTTACGGAGATCCGGGCATGGCCGAAGCTGTCATCCGGGATGCCTCGGCCATCGGTTACAACAACGTCAATTACGCTTACGACGCGGTCAGCGGCCGGGCCCTGGCCGGAATAATGATCGTCCCGATCGATCTCGACGGCAGCGGCCTGATCGAGGAACACGAAAACTTCTACCAGGATCGCGGCAGTCTGCTGGCGGCCATCGCCGCCGGTCGTTACCCGGCTCCGCCGGCTCGCGATCTGCTGCTGGTGCACGATGCAAAGCCGCTGAAGGAGAGTGTGGCCCTGTTTCTGAACTGGATAAACAGTTCCGGACAGGATTACGTTGTCGAAGCCGGATACGTGCCGGCCGCGGCCAAGAGCGAATAAAACCAAGCCCGGTTTCATGGATCGCCGCCGTCGTTTTCTCAACCGGCTGGGCTCAAGCTGGCTCTGGGGCGTGTCCCTGGCCGTGCTCATGCTCATGATCGTCCTGGTCATCGGTCTCTGCTGGCGTTCCAGGCAGATCATGCTGGAAAAACCCTTGCTCGAACTCCTGTTTTCTTCCTCCTGGAAACCCATGCGCGGTGAATTCGGATTCTGGCCCTTCATCACCGGTACTTTCTGGGTGACAGGCCTGGCCGTACTGCTGGCCGTGCCCCTTTCACTTCTGACCGCGGTTTTCATTTCAGAATACGCCCCGGCCCGCCTGCGGGCCATGGTGCTTCCGGCCATAGATATCCTGGCCGGAATTCCCTCGGTGGTTTATGGAGTCTGGGGGGTGCTGGTGATCGTACCCCTGGTGCGGGACCGGCTGGCGCCCATGTTCGGCCGGACTTCTTCTGGTTACAGTGTTCTCAGTGCCGGCCTGGTGCTGGCCGTGATGATAGTGCCGATAATAGTTCACGTTTCCGTTTCGGTCATGCGCAGCGTGCCGACGGCCATGCGGGAAGTGTCATTGGCTCTGGGGGCCACCCGCTGGCAGACCGTGAAACACGTGGTGGCCAGGAAGGCTTTCCCCGGCCTGGCCGCGGCCGTGGTGCTCGGATTGTCCAGGGCCTTCGGGGAAACCATGGCCGTGATGATGGTGGCCGGCAACGTCGCCGCCAACCCCCGTTCGGTATTCGACCCGGCTTATCCCTTACCGGCCCTGATCGCCAATCATTACGGGGAGATGCATTCCGTGCCCCTGGTTGATTCGGCCCTGCTTTTTTCCGCCTTGTTGCTTCTGGTCATCGTGGTTGTATTCCATTTGCTTTCCCGGGCCATGCTGCTGCGCATCAAGCGGGAGAATGCCTGAAATGAAAGCCCGCCTGCTGGAAGAAAAACTCATGCTTTTTTTGATGTACGCAGCCACCGGCCTGATTTTGCTGACATTGGCCATGATCATCGGCACGGTATTCTGGAAGGGACTGCCGGCCATGAACCTCGACATGATCACCAAGACTCCGCAGGGAGGTTTTTACCTGGGACGGGAAGGCGGAATTCTCAACGCCATAGTCGGTTCCCTGTATCTCTCCCTGGGTGCAGTGGCCCTGGCCGCCTGCCTGGCCCTGCCGCTGACCCTGCTGCTTAATACCGGCCTCAAAAACCGGCCCCGCCTTGCCGGGTTCATCCGCCTGGTATTCGACGTCATGAGCGGAGTTCCTTCAATAGTCTTCGGGGCCCTGGGCTTCACGGTGATGATCTTCCTGGGTCTGCGGGTTTCCCTGCTGGCCGGGATAGTAACCGTGGCCCTGCTGATACTGCCGCTGACCGTGCGCACCATAGATGAATCAATGCGCCTGGTTCCTTCGGAACTGCTCGACTCATCGCAGGCCCTGGGCGCCACCCGGCTGGAAACGGCCCTGCGTGTGTTGCTGCGCCAGGTCCTGCCTGCGATCCTGACCGGGTTGCTGGTTTCCCTGGGCCGGGCTATCGGCGATGCCGCTTCGATCCTGTTCACCGCCGGTTTCACCGACCATATTCCGGAATCACTGAGTGACCCGGTGGCCACCCTGCCGCTGGCCATTTTCTTCCAATTGAGCAGCCCACTGCCTGAAGTCAGGGAGAGGGCCTATGCCTCGGCTTTTATTTTAACCCTGCTGATCCTGTTGATCAGCCTGCTGGCCAGAATGGTCATGAAGCGATTTTCCAGAAATGTCATCGATTAGGAGCTGATAGATGGAGCAAAGCGGCCGAATCAGAGTACGAAACCTGAACCTGGCCATCGGTAACCAGCCGATACTCAAGAACGTCAACCTGGACCTGCCCGCCGGACAGATAACGGCCATCATAGGGCCTTCCGGCTGCGGCAAGACTACGCTGCTGCGTTGCTTCAACCGGCTCTTTGAATCACTCGAGGGAGTGCAGGTCAGCGGCTCGGTCATGATCGACGATCTCGAGATAATGGATGCAAATATTGAAATAACCGAGATGCGCCGACGCATGGGCATGCTGCTGCAAAAACCCTATCCTCTGCCCATGTCTATTTACGACAACGTGGCTTACGGCCCCCGTATTCACGGTCGGGTGAAACGCCGGGACCTGGACCAGCTGGTCAGGCACAATCTCGAGCAGGTCGGCCTCTGGGAGGAAGTTCGGGACCGACTGCAGCAGCCGGCCGCGCGGCTATCGGTCGGCCAGCAGCAAAGGCTCTGCCTGGCCCGGGCCCTGGCCGTGAAGCCGGAAATCATACTGGCCGATGAACCGACCTCAGCCCTTGATCCGCTTTCCAGCAGGCATATAGAGGAAAAGTTCCTGGAGTACCGGGGCAGGTACACCATGGTCATGGTCACTCACATACTGCGCCAGGCGCGCCGGCTGGCTGATTACGTGGTTTTTCTGTATCTGGGCGAGGTGATCGAAGCCGGACCGGCGGAACGCTTGTTCGAAAGCCCGGCCCGTGACCTGACCCGCGACTACGTCAAGGGAACTTTCAGCTGATCGTATCACAAAAAAACCGATAACTAACGGCACCATACCCGGCCGCGCCGAGCCGGACGGCTGAATACCTTGACCGGCAGGCCGGGCCATAATCATCCACCTAATTCCTGGAATAGCTTGAAAAATGCTTTTAGGATCTGGTTTTCATCCAAGGTAAAGTGTGAATCAACGCTCACCACTACGGTGCAGACCGACGTAAGCCCGGCTTCCCTAACATGACCAACTCGCTGCGCTCAGACAGTGGTCATGTTACCCCAAGGGGCACGTCCAGCCGTACTTTGTCGGATTCCTGCACCTTCGTTTTTGTTCGCTTTTGCTTCACCCTTTCCCTATTCCATGGATTTGGAGGGTGAATCAGGCCGGGGAAGCCCGGTTGTCATGCCGGGGCTTTTGCTTTATAATCCACTATCGACTGCAAGAGGTTTGACCATGGAACGAATTTACCTGGACAACAACGCCACCACGATAGTTGACCCCCTGGTGCGCGAGGCCATGGAGCCCTTTTTCTGCCAAATGTACGGCAATCCGAATTCCCTGCACGAATTCGGCAGTGCAGTGCATCCATTCATGCGCCTGGCCATGGACCGGCTTTACCAGTCAATCAATGCTTCAGACCAGGACGACATCGTAATAAACAGTTGCGCCACCGAGGGCAACAATACTGTTTTAAAGGGCATATACCACGACCTGATCAGGACTGGCCAAAAAAAGCAGGTTCTCAGCAGCCCGGTTGAGCATCCCTGCGTCAAGCACAGCCTGGAGTTCCTGGCTGAACTCGGTGTCGAAGTAATGTTGATGCCGGTAAACGAAGCCGGCCTGATCGACGGCGACATCCTGCGTGCCCACATCGATCCGGATCGAACCGCCCTGGTTTCGGTGATGTGGGTCAACAACGAAACCGGGCTGATCAACCCTATGGCCGAGCTGGCGGAAATATGCCGGGAAAACGATGTGCTTCTGCACAGTGACGCGGTGCAGGCGGTCGGAAAAATCCCGGTCGATCTCAAGGCTGTTCCGGTTGATTTCCTGACCTTCAGCGCGCATAAATTTCACGGTCCCAAGGGTGTTGGAGGCCTGTTCATCCGGAAGGACCGCCGGCTGACACCGCTGCTGCACGGAGGTGAACAGATGGGCGGCCGCCGCGCCGGCACAGTCAACGTGCCCGGGCTGGTCGGCATGGGCCTCGCCATTGAAACGGCCGTTGCTCACCTGCCTTATTTCAACCGGGAAATACGCGCCCTGCGTGACCGCCTTGAAGACGCGATCCTGGCCCTGCCCGATACCAGGGTGGTCGGCGACCGCGGCCGGCGCACGGCCAATACCATCCTGGCCGGATTTCGCGGTATCGAGGGAGAAGCCATGCTCTGGGACCTGAACCAGAACGGAGTGGCAGCTTCCACCGGCAGTGCCTGCGCCTCGGAAACACTACAGGCCAATCCGGTTTTCAGGGCCCTGGGACTGGAAGCAGACATGGCCCATACCGCGGTGCGCCTGAGCCTGTCACGTTTCAGCACTGAAACTGAAATCGAGCGGGCCGCCGAAGTGCTGACCAGGGCGGTGAACAGGCTGCGCTCGATTTCATCCACCTTTTCCTGCCGCTGAAATGAATTTCCGGAGGTATGCGATATGGCCAAAAACGATTTAATTGGCGGCTCCCTGTGGGAGCGATATTCAAACCAGGTCAAGGAAAGGATGAACAATCCCCGGCATCGCGGTGAAATAAGTGCCGAAGAAGCCGCGGCCCTGGGCGCCGAACTGGTGGTGGCCGACTGGGGGGCCGAAGCCTGCGGTGATGCGGTAAGACTTTTCTGGGCCGTGGATCCAGCTACCGACCGCATTCTTGACGCCCGGTTCAAGAGTTTCGGCTGCGGTACGGCCATCGCTTCCAGTGATATCATGGCCGAGCTCTGCATCGGGAAAACGGTTGACCAGGTGATCAAAATAACCAACATCGAAGTCGAACAGGCTCTGCGCGACGAACCGGGTACGCCGGCCGTGCCGCCCCAGAAGATGCACTGCAGTGTCATGGCCTATGACGTGATCAAGAAAGCGGCCGCTATTTACAAAAAAGTCGATGTGTCTCATTTCGAGGAAGAGGAAATCGTCTGCGAGTGCGCCCGGGTCAGCTTGCGCACCATTCGAGATGCAATCCGCATCAACAAGCTTAGCACGGTTGAACAAATCACGAACTTCACCAAGGCCGGAGCCTATTGCAAGTCCTGTATCCGTCCCGGAGGCCATGAAAGGAGATCGCGTTACCTGGTCGATATTCTTAAGGAAGCCCTGGAAGAAGATGAAAGGCGGGAAATCAGGGACAGTATTGAAAAAGATTCCTTCCCGGAAATGACCCTGGTCCAGAAACTGCGTGAAATTGAAAAAGTACTTGACGTGAACGTCCGCCCACTGCTGGCCGCCGATGGAGGCAGTTTGGAAGTGGTGGACGTCAATCAGGATGATGCCGGGGTGCTGGTTTCCATTCGTTACCTGGGTGCCTGCCGGGGTTGTGCCTCGAGTAAAACCGGCACCCTGAGTTTCATCGAAAAGAGCCTGGTGGACAACCTCCACCGAGGGATCAGGGTGCAGGTGATCTAAGGCCGCTTTTCCGCGTCGGCCATTGATTTTTTGCCCCTGTTGTGTTAGTCTGGACCTTAATTCCCGCAAGGAGTCGCCGATGAAAAAGACCAAGCTCAACGCCGCCCTGCATCAATTGCAGGGGAAAATGGTCGAGTTTGCCGGCTGGGAGTTGCCCATCCAGTTTTCCGGCATCAACCAGGAACATGTCGCCGTGCGTACCGCCGGCGGGTTGTTTGACGTCAGCCACATGGGTGAAATAATCGTGTCCGGTCCCCAGGCCCTGGCCGCACTGCAGTACGTTACCTCCAATGACCTGTCCCGCCTGGAGCCCGGTAAAATTCACTACAACGCCTTCCTTACTCCTGAAGGTACTTTCGTGGATGACCTGCTGGTCTACATGATGGACAAGAATCATTACCTGCTGGTGGTCAATGCCGGAAACACCGGGAAGGATTTCAGCTGGCTGCAGGAAAAGTGCGCTTCCTTCGAAGTCGAGCTGAAAAACCTGAGCGAACTCTATTCGCAGATCGCGGTTCAGGGGCCGCAGGCCCTGCCCCTGCTGGCTGAACTGACCGACTTCGACCTGGCCGCAATGCCTTATTACGGTTTCGCCGAAACCCGGGTGATGGGCCTGCAGGCCCTGGTTTCCAGGACCGGCTATACCGGTGAGGATGGTTTTGAAGTATATCTGACCGTTGCCGCCGATGAAGCCTGCAAATTAATGCTGGAACTTGCTTCCCGGGGAGAATCCAGGGGAGTTGTGCCGGTCGGTTTGGGAGCCCGGGACACATTGCGCCTGGAAGCCAAGATGGCTCTTTACGGAAATGACATCGACGACAGTCATACCGTTCTGGAAGCCGACCTGGGCTGGATTCTGAAACTGGACAAGGGCGATTTCATCGGTCGCGAAGCATTGGTCCGCCAGAAAGAAGCCGGGGTCAGCCGCAAGCTGGTCGGATTCAAACTGCTGGAACCGGGCATCGCCCGTCACGGCTATCCGATCATCGTTGACGGCCGTCCTTTTGGAGCGGTCACCAGCGGCACCATGGCTCCTTTTCTCAAGCAGTCGATCGGGCTGGCCTACCTGCCGGTGGCCGCCGCTGCGGTGGGAACTGAATTCCAGGTCGAGGTGCGCGGCCGGGCCGTTCGGGCTGAAGTCGTCAAGACGCCTTTTTACAAGAGATCAAAGTAACAGGAGGAGTGATGAGCAAGGATAAATTGCTTTTTACCAGGGATCACGAGTGGGTTCTGCCCGAAAACGACCTGGTCGTGGTGGGTATTTCCGATTACGCCCAGCATGAAATGGGCGACGTCGTCTACGTTGAACTCCCCGAACCGGGCCGGGTTGTCCGCCGGGGTGACGCCTGCGGCAACATCGAATCGGTCAAGGCGGTTTCCGATGTTTATTCTCCTCTCAGCGGTGAAGTGGTTGAAGTGAATGAAGCCCTGGCCGATAACCCGGAACTGCTCAACCAGGATTGCTATGGTGCCGGCTGGTTGTTCAAACTCCGCGTCAGCGCCCGGGAAGAGCTGGACGGCATGATGAATTCAGCCGCCTACGAGGAGTACATCAGCGGTCTGTCCGGAGAGTGACCAGATGCGCTATTTTCCGCTGACTCCCGGCGAACGCCGGGAAATGCTTGAGTCTATCGGCATAAAGGATGTAAAGGAGCTTTTTTCCGATCTGCCGGCAGAAAAAACATATTTCGACATCTCCGACCTGCCGCCGGGACTGGATGAAAGATCTCTGTTGCGCAAATTCAGCACCTATGCCGGTCGGAACCGTCACGGCGACTACCTCAGTTTCCTGGGTGCCGGGGCTTACAATCATTTCATTCCCGAAGTGGTCAACAGCCTGACCCAGCGAGGGGAATTCGTCACCCCCTACACGCCCTACCAGCCGGAAGTCAGCCAGGGCAGTCTGCAGGCCGTTTTTGAATACCAGACCATGATGACCATGCTGACCGGCTTGGATGTTGCCAACAGTTCACTTTACGATGGAGGCACCGCGGCCGTGGAAGCACTGCTGATGGCCGCCCGCAAGAAGAGCGGACGCCGACGCATGTTAGTGGCCGCTTCACTGCATCCGGAATACCGGGAAATCATCGATACTTACCTGCAGAATTTCGATTACGAAATGGTTGAAGTCCGGCTTGACCCGGCCGACGGCCGGATCGACCCGGATGACCTGGCCCGGAAGACTGACCAGGACACCATCGCGATTCTTTTCCAGTCCCCGAATTTTTTCGGGGTTGTTGAAGACATCGCCCGGCTGACCAAGTTGGCCCATGAATCGGGGGCTTATGCCATCCAGGTGGTTACCGAGGCCATGTCCCTGCCTTTCCTGCAGCCTCCCGGTAAATACGGGGTGGACGTGGTGGTAGGTGAAGCTCAGAGCTTCGGTTTGCCGCTTTCTTTCGGCGGTCCCTACCTCGGGTTCATGGCCGCTACCGGTGAATTCCTGCGCCAGCTGCCTGGCCGCCTGGTCGGCCAGACCCTGGACCGTGACGGAAAAAGGGGATACGTGCTGACCCTCTCGACCAGGGAACAGCATATAAAACGGGAAAAGGCCACTTCGAACATCTGCACCAACCAGGCACTCTGCGCAGTCAGGGCTGCGGTCTACCTGGCCGCGATGGGTCCGCAGGGCCTCCAGGATGTGGCCTCGGCCAACCATCGCAATACCTGTTATTTCGTCGAATCCGTGGCCGCCCTGACCGGAGTTTCGGTCCGCTACAAGCGGAATTTCTTCAACGAAGTAGTACTCGACCTCAAGCAGGGCAATGCCCTTGAACTGCTACGCAGCTTGCAGGATAAATGTATTCTGGCCGGCATCCCCCTGCAATGGTTTAACGAGCAAGAAACATCCGCCATCCTGCTGAATTTCACCGAACTGCACGAAAAGGAAGACATCGACCGGCTGGTGGCCGCCCTGGGAGAACTCACATGAGAAAGCTGCCTGAATTGCTGTTCAACAAGAGCAGGCCCGGAAAAACGGGTTGCGCCGCGCCGCCGCCGGATACTCCGGATGTCCCGGCCAGGCTGGACCAGGATTTACTGCGCGGCCGGATCGAGCATTTTCCCGAATTGTCAGAAGTTGAGGTGGTTCGCCACTACACCAATCTTTCCCAATTGAACCACTGCGTTGATGCAGGTTTCTACCCGCTCGGCTCCTGCACCATGAAGTACAACCCCAAGGTCAACGAAAAGATCGCCTCTTTCGATTCCTTTGCCGGTGCGCACCCTTACACCCCGCACGAGCTGGTGCAGGGCAACTTGCAGATGATGGCCGAATTGCAGGACCGGCTGGCCCGGATCACCGGCATGGCCCGCTACACCCTGGTGCCGGCGGCCGGAGCTCACGGCGAACTGGTCGGCATGCTGATCATCCGCAAGTACCTTGCTTCCCGGGGTGATGCCCGCCGGGTCGTACTGATACCCGATTCGGCCCATGGCACCAATCCGGCCTCGGCACATTTCGCCGGTTACGAAGTGCGCCAGATCCCGTCTAACCAGGACGGCATCATTGACCCGCAAACCCTGAAAGAACATCTTGATGACAGTGTGGCCGCCCTGATGGTCACCAATCCCAATACCCTGGGAATATTCGAGAAGCATATCTGTGAAATAGCGGCCATGCTGCATGATAACGGTTCACTGCTCTACATGGACGGGGCCAACCTCAATGCCCTGTTGGGGATCATCCGGCCCGGAGATCTCGGAGTCGACGTACTGCATCTCAACCTGCACAAGACTTTTTCCACCCCTCACGGCGGAGGCGGTCCGGGATCAGGTCCGGTCGGCGTGGCCGCCCGCCTGGCCCCGTTTCTGCCGGTACCGGAGATAGAATCCCAGGGTTCAGAATACCGGGTTGTTTACCACAGTAAAAAGGGAGTAGGCCGGATCAAGAATTTTTACGGGCAGTTCCTGGTCCTGGTCAGGGCCCTGGCATACCTGGAAGCACTGGGCGCCGACAACCTGCGCCGGGTTGCCGAGGACGCGGTTCTCAACGCCAATTACCTGCGGGCGGCCCTGGCTGACAAGCTGGTTCTTGAATACCCGGGTAAAACCCTGCACGAAGTGGTTTTCAGCGACCAGGGACTCCCGGTGAAAACTCTCGATATTGCCAAGCGCCTGCTGGATCACGGCATTCATCCCTTCACCATTTACTTTCCTTTGATCGTCCCGGGGGCGATGATGATCGAACCCACCGAGACCGAGAGCAAGGAAACCCTGGACGAATTCATCAGGGTTATGCGCGAGTTGCTCGAAGAAGCGGCCCGTGATCCCCAGAAGCTTCAGGATGCCCCGTTCAGCACCCCCGTGCGCCGTCTTGATGAAACCCAGGCGGCCCGCAAGCCGGTTTTGAAGTGGACTCCTGAGGAGCATGAATGAGCTTGCAGAAGCTGATCACCGGACTGCAGGACTATTGGGCGGAAAGAGGCTGTTATATAGCTTCCGGGTACGACACCGAGGTGGGCGCCGGCACCATGACTCCTGATACTTTTTTCCGGGTTCTGGGCCGCCGTCCCTGGCGTTCGGCTTACTGGCAGCCCTCGCGCCGCCCGGATGACGGCCGCTACGGCCAGAACCCCAACCGGGTCCAGAAGCACAACCAGTTCCAGGTGATTCTCAAACCGGCTCCCGCCGACGGCCAGGCACTTTACCTGGATTCGCTGGTCTACATCGGGGTTGATATCGCCACCCACAACATAAAATTTGAAGAAGACGACTGGGCTTCCCCCTCCCTGGGAGCCTGGGGCATCGGCTGGCAGGTGGACTGTGACGGCCTGGAAATAACCCAGTTTACTTATTTCCAGCAGGCCGGAGGCATCGATCTCGAACCGAATTCCCTGGAAATCACCTACGGACTGGAACGACTGGCCATGTTCCTGGATCAGAAAGCGGGCTGTTTCGATCTTGACTGGGGCAATGGTTTTTCCTATCGTGACCTGCGTTACGAGGAGGAACGCCAGTTCTCGGTTTACAATTTCGAGGCGGCCGACATAGATTTTCTGCGCAACATCTTCAACCTTTCCTATCAGGAAGCCGAGAGGCTGGTGCAGCAGGGGCTTTTTCTGCCGGCTTACGATTACCTGCTCAAGTGTTCCCATGCCTTCAACGTGCTTGATGCCCGCAAGGCTTTCTCCATCACCGAAAGGACGACTTTAATCGGCCTGATGCGCTCGATGTCCGGGGCCATCGCCCGCAAGTACATCGACTGGGAAGAGAGGGACGCCAATGCCTGACCTGCTGCTGGAAATAGGAGTCGAAGAAGTGCCGGCCGCCGAAGTGCCGGATATCAGCCTGCGGATCGAAACCGGGATTTGCGAACATTTCAGGCAAGCCGGACTGAATTTTTCCGCGGTTGAAAGAGCTGCCACCAATCGCCGCTTCATGTACTATCTGCGCGATCTGCCGGAGAAGGCCGAAGACCGCCGTGAACAGGTCAGCGGCCCGCCCCGTTCCATAGCCTACGATGAAAACGGAGCAGCGACCGTCGCCCTGCGTAAATTCCTGGAATTGAACCAGGCCGCGCCGGAAGACCTGGTGGAAATCGAAACCCCCAAGGGATCCTACGTCGGACTGCAGAAGACGATTCCCGGAGGCCGCACTCCGGACATCATAAGAGAAGTCCTGCCCGCGGTGCTGGGCTCGCTCAGCTTTAATCAGAGCATGCTCTGGAACGAATCCCGGGTTCCCTTCATCCGGCCCCTGAAAAACCTGCTGGTTCTGTATGACAACCAGCTGGTGGAAGTGGAATTTGCCGGAATAGCCTCTTCAATAAAAATCTACGGTCACCAGCTCCTGTCCCGGGGTGGGCTCAAGGTGAACAACAGCCGGGATTATTTCGAACTCTTGAGCCGGCACTTCGTGATGCTCAAGGAAGAAGACCGCAGGAACAAAATCCTGTCTGAAATAACTGCGGTCGAAGAGGAGTTCGAAGTCAAGGTGGCGCTGGACGAAGGCACCATGAACAGCCTGGTTTACGGCAACGAGTACCCGGTTGTGTTCTGGGGCCGTTTTGACCAGGAATTCCTGGAATTGCCCCAGGAAATCACCACCGTGTTCATGATCAGGGAAAAAAAGCTGCTGCCGGTTTTTTCTGCGGACGGCAGCATGCGGAACATCTTCGTCGGCGTGGCCAACATCCCCGATGAAAGCGGTCTGGTGGCGGCCGGTTACGAGAGAGTGCTCAGGGCGGTTTTTGAGGATGCACGATTCTTCTGGCAGACCGACCTGCAGGATGATTTCCAAGGCCTGCGCCAGGCCCTCAAATCGGTCCTTTTCCAGCGCGATCTCGGTTCCTATTACGACAAGACTGAGCGCCTGCCGGCGATATTGGCCGTTCTGACCAGGGAATGCGGCCGGGGCGAATTCCTGCCCGATTTACGCCAGGCCGCCATGTACTGTAAAAACGACCTGCTGACCCGCATGGTCAGGGAATTCCCCCACCTGCAGGGAGTGGTCGGTGGTTTGTACCTGCGTGAAAAGAAAGTTTCCGAAGTCATCTGGAGAGCGGTCTACGGGCATTACCTGCCCCGCGGTTACCATGACCGCGAAATGGGCAGCCTGGCCGCCGGCCTGCTTTCCATTGCCGATCGTCTGGACAGCATCGCCGCCCTGCTTTCGAAAAAAATCAAGATATCCGGCTCCAAGGATCCATACGGGCTCAGGCGGGACGCCAATGCAGTCATCAGGATCGCCATTCATTTCGATCTCTTTTTCGACCTGGAGCCGCTTTTACTGGCTGCGGCAGAGCCTTTCGCCGCGGAAGGCGGCCCCAGGGAAGAATTACTGCAGAGCATGAGGGAGCTTTTCACCGCCCGCGAAGAGACCGTTTTCAAGGAATTCTGTGAATTTCGCTACGACCTGGTCAACGCGGTGTTGAAAACCACCGGACTGCGTTTCAACCAGGCTCACCGCAAGCTGTCGGCCCTGGCCAGGATCATAGGTTCTGAACCGGCTGATCAGCTGGTGGCATTGCAGAAAAGGATCAAGAACATAATCCGCAATCATGAGAATTATCCTTTTTCTGAAAATTTGTTGGCCGCGGCTGAAGAGAGATTGCTGTTCGACGTGCTGCAGGGGTCCCGGGAAAGAATCATGGAGGCGGTTATCGCTCACGATTACCTGGAGGCCTGTTCACGGCTGCTGGAATTGAAACCGGTGGTGGACGAGTTTTTCGCCCGCATTATGGTCATGGCCGAGCAGGAGGACCTGCGTCGCAACCGGCTGGCGCTTTTGCAGAAGATCAACGAATTGATCGAGTCAATAGCCGATTTTTCCCTGATTATCGACAATCAAACCGGAGGAGAACAATGAAAGACGTTGGCAGTGAAAATATCCGTAACCTGGCCCTGGTCGGCCATGGCCAGACCGGGAAAACCACCCTGGTTTCAGCCATGCTCTTCGATACCAAGATGGTAAACCGGCTCTGCAAGGTGGACCAGGGTAATACCATAACCGATTACGATGAGGAGGAAATCGCCCGCAAGATTTCCATCCAGGCTTCCATGGCCCATGCCATGTGGGAGAACTGCAAGATTAACCTGATCGACACCCCGGGATTTTCCAATTTCATCTGGGAAGCCAGGCCGGCCCTGGCCGCGGTGGAGACCGCCCTTTGCCTGGTATGTTCCCAGGAAGGCGCCCAGGTCCAGACCGAAAAAATGGTCGAGGAAGCCCAGGACCAAAAAAAATCAGTGGTTTTCGTGGTTTCCAAACTGAACAAGGAACTGGCCGATTTCGACCGGGCGCATGAATCCCTGGTTGAAACCTTCGGTCGGGGGGTGGTGGCGGTGCAGTATCCGATCCGCCGCAACCAGGCCCTGGCCGGGATCATCGACCTGCTGACCATGAAGGCCTGGGAGTACAGCGCTGATGAGAAGGGAGAAGCCAAGGAAACCGCCATTCCGGAAGAACTGCAGGGTAAAGTGGCCGGTCTGCGTGAAGCCCTGATCGAAAAAATCGCCGAAAGCGATGAAAGCTTGATGGAAAAGTACTTTGAAGAGGGTGACCTGAGTCTCGAGGAAATCAGCTCTGGTTTACGCCGCTCCCTGGAACAGCGGGACATAATGCCGGTGCTGGCTCTGGACGGTCTGTCCAACCAGGGAGTCGACCTCCTGCTCAACTTCATCAGCCGCTACCTGCCTTCGCCCCTGGTCACCCAGGAATTACCGATCACCGACGGCACCATCCCGGTCGACAAGGCGCCTTTTTCGGCCCTGGTTTTCAAGACCCTGTCCGATCCCTTCACCGGGAAAATATCCCTCTTGAAAATCTTTTCGGGCCAGTTCAAACCCGATACTTTCTATTACAATTCCAAGAAAGAAGTTGAAGAAAGGGTAGGTGGACTGTTCCTGCTTCAGGGCAAAACGCAGGCCCCGATAGGTGAGGCCAGGCGCGGTGATATAGTGGCCGTGGCCAAGCTCAAGGAAACCCAGACCGGCGATATCCTGACCGTAAAAAACAGCAAGATCGTTCTGCCCGAACTGCACTTCCCGATACCCTCGATTTCCTTCGCCATCGAGCCCAAGGCCCGGGCCGATGAAGGCAAGATCTCGGTGGCCCTGCAGAAGATCATGGAAGAAGATCCCACGGTTAAGGCTCATCGTGATCCGCAGACCAAGGAACTGATCGTGGCCGGGAACGGCCAGTTGCACGTTGAAATGGTGGTCAGCAAGCTGAAGAAGAAGTACAGCGTCGACGTAACCATGAAAACCCCGAAAATCGCTTACCGGGAAACCATCCAGGGACGCGCCGACGTGGACAAGAAATACAAGAAACAATCGGGAGGCCGGGGACAGTATGCCCACGTTCTGATCAAGATGGAACCCCTGCCCCGGGGTACCGGCTTTGAATTCGAGGATACCATCTTCGGCGGCTCCATTCCCAAAAACTACGTACCCTCGGTGGAAAAAGGCATTCAGGATTCCATGGAAAGCGGTGTGCTGGCCGGCTACCCGGTGGTCGATTTCAAGGTTAATCTCTATGACGGTTCCTACCACGATGTGGACTCATCGGACATGGCTTTCAAGATAGCCGGATCCATGGCTTTCAAACTGGCCATGAAACAGGCCAAACCGACTCTGCTGGAGCCGATAGTCAAGGTGGAAGTCATCATTCCTGAAGAGGTCATGGGAGAAATCAACGGCAACCTTTCCAGCCGGCGCGGCAAAATCCAGGGCATGGAAGCCAAGGGAAAGAACCATTCGGTGCGCGCCCTGGTGCCGATGGTCGAAATGCTCGATTTTGAACCGACTCTGACTTCGATAACCGGCGGCCGCGGTACCTACTTCATGGAGTTTTCACATTACGAGGAAGTTCCGGCTCATCTGCAGAAAAAAATCGTTGAAGATGCGGTCAAGGAAGGGCGGGTCAAGGAAGAAGAAGAATAGTCGTCGGCAATCCTGTTACCCCGACTGCAGACCGAATGAATTCAGCCGCCCTGGATTTCGAACTGCCGCCTGAGCAGGTGGCCCGCTTCCCGGCTTCCAGGCGGGAAGAATCCAGGTTGCTGCTGCTGGATAAAGCCACCGGCAAGATCAGTCATCACCGTTTCCACGAATTGCCCGGCCTGCTGCCGGACCTGGCCCTGCTGGTTTTCAACAACACCAGGGTGGTCCAGGCCCGCTTTTTCGCCGCCATCGGCGCCCGCCCGGTCGAATTTCTCTGCCTGCGCGCCACTGAGCCTGATTGCGCTGAAGTACTGGCCTCACCGGCCAGGGCTTTCCGCCTCGGGGCCGTTGTTGAACTCGGACTGGAAATGCGGGCTGAGGTACTGGCCGCCGGACCGCGCGGCCGGAGAACCCTGCGATTCAACCGCCCGGTAAACGAAGCCATGAGCAAGCTGGGGTTTCCCCCCCTGCCGCCCTACCTGAAACGCAAGCGTGAAGAGGCATTGTTGTACGCTGAACTGGACCGTGAACGTTACCAGACGGTTTATGCGAGCCTGCCCGGAGCCGTGGCCGCGCCAACGGCCGGACTGCACTTTTCGGCCGCCCTGCTTGAAGAAATCAGGAAACGTCACGAAATACAGGAAATAACCCTGCACGTCGGAGAAGCGACTTTCAAACCCATCGAAGTCGACAACCTGGAGGATCATCACCTGGACGAGGAAAGGGTGCTGATCCCGACCCGGACCGGTCAGAGGCTTCACCAGGCGAGGCAGGAGGGTAAAAGCCTGCTGGCCGTCGGTACAACCGTGGTGCGGGCCCTGGAATCCTACGCCCGGCGTCCGGCCGGGGAAGAAGCTTTTGCCAGTGACCTGTTTATCAAGCCCGGTCATGTTTTCACCTTGTGCGACCACCTGCTGACCAATTTCCACCTGCCCCGCTCAACCCTGTTGGCCCTGGTCAGTGCCTTCGCCGGCCACCGGCAGGTGATGGCGGCTTACAAGACCGCGGTGGCCGAGGGTTACCGCTTCTATTCCTACGGCGACGCCATGCTCATTCTCTGAAAGGGGAGGGATTGTTACTTTGCCGTGCTTTTCCCGGTTTTTTCCTGTTTATGCGGATGAAGTAAAAAAGATACCTGGCATCGAAAAGGCCGCCGGTTCGCCGGTTCCCCGGCAAGTCAGCCGGGAAATGTCTCTCAGGAGAATCCGTAATTCACTCCGCAGCCGCTTGCCTGGAAGAGAGCGTCAAGCTTGGTCAGCACATTCAGGCTCGTGGTCCGGAGCAATCAGGCCCCCGAAATCGCTGAGCAGGTCAGCCAGTTCTTCGGAAAACAGGAAATTACCTTTTTCACCCCGGCTTTCTGCACTTCGGACTGCCTGGTTGTAGAGCTTAACCAGCTTTCGGTAATCAGAGGCGATTGAGACAGCTGTCTCGCGTCCCAGGTGACGGTCAATAGTTTCGACCATTTTTGCCCCCAGTACGTAGGCCGGCCCCTTGTATCCAGCCATCCAGCGTGACATCAGGTCAGCCGGTTCAAGTTTGCCGGCGAGATTCGCCCACAGGTCTTTCTCAGCCTTGTGAAAGAGCTCTTCAATCCTATCACTGTGCCGGATCCAGTCTTGGGCCACCTTGTTCTTGACGGCATCATCACTGCCCTGGTATTCATCGAGCACGCTGTTCATATGATCAATGTAATACGTCGGCATGCCTTCAGCGGCCAGGATGCCGAGCAATTGCAGGCGTTCCCGGTTTTTAACCCCGCTCATTGCCGGGCTGAGAGCAGTCATGAACCCGGCATGATGCAGTTCGTGGGCAATGGTTTTGATTATCTGTTCAAGGTCGAGCTTGCCCATGGAATCACGGGGAAGCTGTAAAAAATCAAACCCGTTTTCCCGGCCGACGGAAAATGCCGTTGAATGCCCGAAAAGAACGAAGGAAAAACGAGCATCAAGGATGGTTCGTTCGGGAAGAAATGATTCGGCGATACTGATGCTCCTCTGCAGGTCAGCCTGTTTTAGAGCAGTCAGGTCAGTCCGCATCCGGTCAAGGTTGTTGATCGCCTGCCGCCAGAGTTTCCGGCGCATGCCGAAAAAAGACAGTGATCCATCCTCATTGTTTTCACTTTCTGTGGAGGGGATTTTGTCAAGCGCAGTCATGATGAAGGTGAAAAGCTCCTGATCATCCCATTTGCGGAACCTGGACCAGTGCTGAATTATCGCCCGACAGCCGGGAGTGGGCACTATGTTTTGCCGGTAGAATGCTTCAATGGATTCGTCGGATCCGCTTGAACTGATTAAATCAAGCCATTCAATGCCTCGTTCGACCATGTCGAAGTTGAATTCAACCTTGTGATCCGAAGCAATTGTCTGACCAGTCGATAGGATTAAAGCCGGCAGAATGATGAACAGCAAAAGTATTGGTGATGATTTCATCTGACTCTTACTCCTGGGTAATAATTTACTTTTTTATTACGAAGAATAATTGGAAAAGTTCAGCTTGAAAAATAGAATCAGCCCTGATGAGCTGAAGCGATAAAGTGAAAAATCCTCCCCTTTGGGGGGTCAGCGGATGCGCAGGCGGAAATCGCGGCTGCGGGAGCGGCCGGACAGCAGGTCGGTCAGTTGCAGGCTCAGGTTGTTGCGCCCGGCCGGCAGTTCAAGTTCGAACTCCAGCTCGATCTGGTTGCCGCGGTCGGTCAGGAATTCTTTGTTCAGGGTGATTTCCCGATCCAACTCGATTTTTTGAGCCTGCCCGGCTTCATCCTGGTAACTCAGTTCCAGGCGCAGCCTGCAGGTCAGTTCATCGCCGGTCTGCTTGAACATCAGGTCGGCCGGATGGACCGCCAGCAGCAGCTTGCCGGGAGAGCTTTCACTCAACACAAAGCGCAGTTGCTCGACCTGCAGTCCTTTTTGCTGCAGGTGTTCGCTGCGCACTAAATCCTGGGCTATGCCCAGCTGGGTGTCGTAAGTGGCCAGCTGAAAACGGCCGCTGCCGTCCCGGTCAACGAACAAAATCTGCAGGTAGTGACGGTCGTAGAACCAGTATATCGAGCCGTGAATTCTGGGGTCGCTGCGCATGGTGTCCTGCTGCACGAAGTCGGGAAAACCCAGCAGTATGAGCATGCGGCCGCGGTCTGTATTCCAGCCCGGGTTGCCCGGCTCCCGGAAGTAGTTTTCAGAGTACTCGACCCTTCTTTCCATTTCGAGCTTGAAGAGGTTTTCCTGGTTGAGCGGGTTGGGATCGCGACTGGCCCAGAACTGTTCGATAAAGTTACTGCGTTCCGCGCTGTTTTGCAGGCCGCGCCAGATCTTTCTTTCCTGGGCGGTCATCAGGACGGTGTACTTACTGAGAAACTCCTGGGCCTCGGGCTCGAGTTGCGGCCGCGGGCCGCCTGCGCAGGCGGAAAGTCCGGCCAGCAGGACAGTGCAGGCGAGTATTGAAAAAAACGATCTCCCGGTTGACATGACTCGGCCTATTTCAGGGTTTTTAGGATTTCCCGGGCAATACTGCTGTTGCCGCCCTCGGGAGAAAGCTCCAGGTATTTCGCCAGCAGTTCGCGGGCTTTTTCCTGGTCGGCGTTGCCCAGGGCGATGATCCCCAACTCGTAATAGGCGTCACTGAACTCAGGATCGATGCTGATCAGTTTTTCAAAAACCGGCCCGGCTTCAGCGCCGCGACCAAGGTTGATCAGGGTGGAGCCGTAGTTGAACAGGGTGGTAGGGTCATCGGCTCCCAGGCTGTAAGCCTTTTTAAACAACTGCTCGGCGCCGGCGAAATCACGCTTCTTGGCCCTGATCTTGGCCAGTTCCCCCAGGGCCAGGGTGAAATCGTCCTTGAGATTAATGGCTTTTTCCAGGTCGGCGGCGGCCTTTTCCAGGTCGCCGTTCCTTTCGTGGATCAGGCCTGAATAGTAAAAAACAGCCGGGTTGTCCGGCTCTTTTTCCAGAACCGCGGTCAGTTTTTCCATGGCCCGCGGGTACTTGCCTTCGTTGATGAGTTCGACCGCCTGGTCAAGCAGGAGGGCGCTGGCCGGGGCCTGGGGCGCCAGTTTTTCCAGGGCGTTCTCAATGGTCTTGGTTTCCCCGATCGAGAGGTAGAGCGAGGAGGCCACCGGGATGTAACCGTTTTTTTCGATTGTGACCCGGTAAGTTCCGGTTTCCAGTCCGCCCTTGTAAAAATAACCGTTGGCATCGGTCAGCAGTTCGAATTTCATCACCGAAGACTTGGTGGAAACTATGGTTATCTTGACATCAGCCAGGGGAGCGCCGTTTTCCTTGTCGGTGATGGTGCCGCGCACGGTGTTCATGATCTGGCCGCAGAGCGGACCGGCCGCCAGCAGCAGGGCAAGCATGATCAGTGCCGTTGAATATATTCTTGTTTTCATTGTTTTTTTCTCTGACCTCCTTTGGAAATCCGCTTGTTATTCTACTTCAAAAACGATGATTTGTGAAGCTCGCTTTCCGGACACCAGGTCCCTGATTTCGAGTTCCAGAATCCATTGACCGTTTTCCAGTTCAGCCAGGGGTAATTCCGTGGCCAGGGTAAGCACGGTCTGGTCTTCGGCCAGGGAAGAACTCAGTAAAGACGAATCCACGGTGAACTCATCATCACGGCCCTTGAAATGATACGAGGCCTGCAGGCGCACCGACCCGTTCTCAACATCAGGGTGATAAACCGGGATCAGCAGGAACAGCCGGCCGTCGGCTTTGACCCGGCTTTCCAGCAGGGGGATGAAAACGCGGTCGGAGACATGGTAAGGGGAATAGGCATGGATGGTCGAAGATGTCACGGGCAGTTCTTCAACCGCGGTCAGTACCGTGCCAAGGGTGAAAACCCCGGGCCGGAATTTCCTTACTTCCATTTCACGCCTGATAAGCCAAGGTTCCTGCGCCCGGCTGGGAAATACGGCGGCGTAGAGATCGTAAATTCCGGGGACTACGGCCTGGCCCCAGGCGAAATAGTTGTTCCCGGCAAAGCTTTGAAAGGGCTTCAACTGCATCGGCAAAAGGTATTCGATGGCCGGAAAATCGCGGTTACGCAGCAGGAAAACCGCGTATGATTCATCCGTGCTGTCAGCGGTCTTGAAAACCAGTCCCAGGTGAGTGGGCTGTCCTTCGGTCCCGGCCTGAAAGAAAGCGGATGGAAAATCGCCGGGTGTCCTGCTGCCGTCGGCCAGTTCCATTAGCACCCGGTGCCTGTGGTCCTCCGGATCAAACAGGGCCGTGGGCAGGAAGCGCGGATTCACCACGTAAACCGGCTGAAAAAGGGTTGCATTGCGGAAATCATCTATAAAAGAAATCAGTTCGGGCGTGCAGCGGGAGCGATCCAGTTCGCCGTTTTGCCAGTAGAGTGCAAACGGTGTCTTGATCGGGCTGTAAAAGGGCGTTTTTTGATAATGCCAGACCGACCGGCCGTTTTCTTCTTCCTTTTCCTGCGGCACTCCGAGCATGGTCATGATCTCGGCCTGGCGACTGCCGGCGGCGGCCCTGGCCAGGGCCTGGCGGCGTTGCTCTTCGAAGACGATGCGGAATTCGTTTAGCGGGGTTGTCGGAGTGGGATCACGCCTCATCCAGAAGATTTCCTGCAGTCTTTCCCGGTCGGGGCGCTTGCGCAAAGCCAGGTAGCGGTCTTTTTCGACCGGGGCGATCAGCAGGCCTACTTCTTTCAGCCACTCATCGCTTGAAGCCTGCAGGGGCAGTATCGACATAAACAACAGTAAAAAAACGGATCGGCGGAGATTGCCTTTCATTCATCGATTTCCTTGATTTCAGTTTTGGCCGCCTCCAGTTCCCTGGCCCGGCGGCGATGGAATTCTGCCTTGTCGCTTCGACCCAGGCCGAGCTGGGCGGCGGAGAGCAGGCGGTGGAATTCAGCGTTTTCTCCGTATTTCAGGAGCTGTTCCAGGTAGTTCACCGCTTTTTGCAGTTCCTGCAGTTTGATGGCCGAATTGGCCAGCAGGACCAGCATAGGATAGGTCTTTTCCAGGCCGGGTTGATCCAGGACGGCCAGCACTTCGGCGTAATCCTCCTGCAGGTAATGGGCCCGGGCGAATACTTCCAAGGCCTGGGCGCCCAGGTTGCGCCGCGGCAGGCCGGCCAGGATTTCCAGGGCCCGGTCACCCTGCTCCAGGTTCAGGTGTTCCTGGGCCAGGATGAAGAGCTGGTTGTCCCTGGAGCCGAGAGGCTCGGCTTTTTCCATGGCCAGGGGCCGCTGAATGTTAAAGTAGTGGGGCATGACGTGCACCGGCTCGCTCCAGAAGCGTCCGTCCTCGGTGGAGACCCGCAGGCTGTAGTTGCCGTCGGCCACCCCGGCCAGTTCCAGGTCGAAACGGTAAAGGCTTTCTTCGCCCGCTACCTGGGTCACGCCGGCTTCAACTGCCTGCGAACCGGTTTTCAGGGGCAGAAGTTCCACCCGGGGGGGGCTGGCTGCGTTGACCAGGCCGACCAGGCTTTCCTTCTGAGAGTAGATGGAACGCGGGTCGGATATGACCAGGAAGGGCCCCATGCCGAAGGAAATGAACTGGCCCTTTTCCACTTCGCGCAACTGGAAACCGGTCAGCACCGGCAGGCTTTTTTCACCGCTGACCAGGCGCTGGCGGAAACTGAAAAACTCGTCGCGGCTGCGGTTGAAGAATGAAACAGTGACGTTGAAATCACCCTCGATTATGGGCACGAAGCCGCGGAAGACCAGCCGGCGGCGGCCGACGATTTCCTGCTGTTCTGTTTCCAGGGCCAATGGGGTGGGTATTTCCTGCTGCAGCACCAGCCGGCCCTGCTGGTCCTCGATCCGCAGGAAAAAGACCAGGTCGAGCACCTGGCGGCTGTCGCCCGCCAGGGCGCTGTCCCTGAGCAGGCGATCGGGCATCAGGGCGAAATCGAGAAAAGGAAGGCCGTGCTTGCGGCTCAGGGCCAGGCGGCCCCGGCCCCCGATCTCGGCCGTGCTGTACTGAACGTCGACCAGGCCGCGGGCGGCGTTGAAAGCGCGCACGTAGCCGCGCGTGCTTTCCCGTTCCGGCAGGGTGATGATGTTGTTGATCACCAGGTTGGATGAAGTGACCTGCATGGTCTGGGCCGGGTCGCCCTCGCCGGGAATCACCGACAGGCTGGCCAGGGCCAGCTCGGCCGAATCCATCATCACCGCCTGGTAGGCCTGGCGCGGGTTGCGGGCGTTGTTCGCGGCAAAGGGAGTGAGCAGGTCAGTTGCTGAATGTACTCCGGGGTGAAAGAGCTGGAAATCGCCCATGTCACGCTGGCGGAAGAAGATCAGCTGGAAATGGGGCGGCAGGCTTTTACGGCCGTGATCGCCGTAAAACCAGAGCTCGCATTCGACCAGGCGTTCATGCCCGGAGAAATTCTTGCTGTCCTGGGGCGGGCCCAGCAGCAGGTAGATGCGGCCGCGGTCGGTATGCGGGCCGTTGAACTTGCTTTTGACGTGAGCCAGGCGGCGGTAGTATTCATGCCTGAAGATATTGCGCTCGGATTTGCCTTCCGGGTCGCGGGCCTGCCAGAAAAGTTCGCGGAAGCGCAGGCGGTCCTCCTCGGTCTGCAGGAGCTGGAAGACCTTCAGCTCCAGGTCGCTCATGATCGGCCTGACCTCGGCCAGCCATTCCTGCCAGCCGGACCGGTCTTTGTCCGCGTGTGCCGCCGCCGTGAACAACAGGAGCAGGATAAGAAAAATTGAAGAGTATTGCTTTTCTTTCATGATGAAAAAAAGGGGGGCCGAAGCCCCCCGTATTTTCCTTCCGACTTTAAGAATCAGAAGAACAGACGCAGTCCGGCGCGGAAGCGGCGCGGAGCCACCAGGGCGGTGGTTTCACCGAAGGTGCCCAGGTCGATGCGGGTGGTTTTGCCGGTCACAGTGCCGTCGTTGAAGACGTTGAAGATGTCAACCATGGCGCCGAGGCGGGTGTTGCCGATCTTGAAGGTCTTTTCCAGGCGCAGGTCCAGGTTGAGCAGGGAGTCGTAGCGGCTGGAGCCCAGCGGCTCGATCAGGATGATGCGGGCGCCCTGCGGCATGGGCACGCGGCGGCCGACGGTGTAGTTGTTACCGTAGCTGTAGCTCAGGAAGCCGGAGAGGTTGATGTCCAGCGGCAGGACCACCAGGCCCTGGACTTTCACTTCGTGGGTCGGGTCGATGGTCAGCCGGCCCTCGGAATTGATCTGGAAGTTGGGGTCGGTGTAGAGATTGCCCGAACCGAGGTTGGAACCCTGGCCTGAGTTGTAGGGATTGTCGTTGTTGCCCTTGGCCTGGGAATAGACGTAGGAGGCCATCAGCATCCAGCGGTTCGAGAAACGCTTGTTGAGCACCAGCTGGAGTCCGTCGTAGGTGCGCTTGGGCTCGATGCCGATGATCGGAAACTTGTCCTTTTCCGGGTTGGTGACCAGGTACTGGTTCTGACCGGGGTTGAGCTGGCGGTAGAGGGTGAAGACATCGCCGGTTTCCGGAACGGTGTACTGGAAGGGCTGGAAGATACCGGTCAGGTTGACCCGGTCGATGAAGCGCATGAAGTCGCGGCGGATGTAGTTGATGCCGATGGAGAGGTCCTTGATCAGTTCACGCTCCAGGCCGACGGTGAACTGCTGCATGTAGGGCATCTTGATGTCCGGATCAATGCTGTAGGCATTGGCCCAGGGTTCGCGATAGTCTTCCACCCACTGAGTGCCGTCCCACCAGTCGATGATGTAATCGGGCTTAGGCGCCATGTTGGAGTAGAAAGAGGTGATCACCGATTCGTAGTAGTGGCCCCAGTGGGCTTTCAGGGCGGTCGAGTAATCACCGAACACGTCGAAGGTGACGCCCAGGCGCGGTACTATGGAAGAGGCCGGCTTGAAGACCGTGCCGACGTCCTTGATCGAGCCGCGGTAGTAGTTGAAACGCACGCCGGGGTTGATGGTCAGCCGGTCGGAAACCTTCCAGTTGTCCTGGAGGTAAGCCGAAACCCGGGTGTTGGTGGCGTTGAAGGAATAACCCTCGTAGCGGTAGGCCAGGTAGGGTTCGCCGGCGTAATCAAGGTAGTATACGCCGTTGGTGTAACCCCATTCGCTCTTGGTCGGATTCATTTCGAACTCGACGCCGAACTTGAAGTCGTGCGAACCGGCGATGAAGTTGTCGGCGTGGTGGCTGAGGGCGCTGTTGACCTGGTAGCGGGTGCGGTAGGCGTGGTAATACCAGTGGAAGTTATCAGAGAGAATCCAGCTGTCATAATCGCGGCGGCCGGAAATGTCGTAACCCATCTTGGGGATCAGCTTGTAATAGCTGGAGAAACCGGCGCCCTTCAGTTCCAGGAAGGTGTAGTCGGAAATGACCCGCAGGTAGCTCAGGTTCCAGGCCACTTCCGGAGAGCGCTGATCCAGGGTGGCTTCCGGGGCGGTGTAGCGCGAGGCGCTGCGGTTATTGCCGTTGTAGAGGTCGCCGTGCAGGAAGATGGAGAAACGGTTGTCGCGGTTGGGCTGCATGGTCAGCTTGAAGAAGGCCCGCGGCTGGTCGTATACACTGGAGCCGCCGGTGAAACCCTCAATGTCGCGGTCACTGCGGTAGTACTGCAGGCCGGTGAAGAACCAGGTCTTGTCCTTCTTGATCGGGCCGCCGATGGAGAAGTGCACGTTGGAAATACCGGTCTTGGCCGGGGTCAGGGCCGGGTCATCGGTGTTGGAGCTGTTCCAGCCTTTGGACTGCAGGAAGGAATCGAACTGGCCGGAAAAGGTGTTGCCGCCGGTCTTGGTCACGGTGTTGAACACCGCGCCGGTGAAGCCGTCGTACTCGGCCGGGGCGCCGACACCCATGACTTTCGATTCCTCGACCACGCCGTAATCCAAAAAGACGTAGGCCGTGCCGAGCTCGGGGTCGGAGACGTCAACACCGTCGATCTGGTACTGCAGGGCGTTGGTGGCCGCGCCGAAAGCGGAGTCCTGCTTGACGCCCGGGGCCAGGTTGACGATCTGGGAGACGAACTGGGCCGTGGGCAGAGCCTGGATCATTTCCTTGGAAATGGTCGAAACCGCGGTCTGGGAGTCCTTGACATCGACCAGCGGCAGGGTGCCGGCGACCACCACCTGTTCCTCGATGGCGCCCATCTGCATGTTCAGGTCGATGGACAGGGTCATGCCGACCGACAGGCGGATGCCTTCGCGCCGCGAGGTGTTGAAGCCGTCGAGACGGCCTTCGATGGTGTAAACACCGGGGGGCAGGGCCGGGAAGCGGAAGCGTCCGTTGCTGTCGGAAACCGAGGAACGTTCCCCGCCGATCAGGTTCGGCGAAGATACGACTACTTCAACTCCGGGCAGGGGATCGCCCCCGGCCATCATGACTCGCCCTTCGAGCGCGCCGTGTTCCTTGGACTGGGCCTGCAGGGTGGGCAGGGCCAGACCCAGGACCAGGAGCAGGGCCAGGGTGTGGGTTAGAATCTTACGCATATAAACCTCCTGTTTAATAAACTTTTGCGTCTTTTATTATAAAAGCATAATCGGTGCCATTTGCCGATATCGCCTGTCCACGGACTTGTCCGCCTTGGGATGGCGGCCGGAATTCGGTTTTCCGGACGGGAATACGCCCTTTTGTAAACAGGATCGGGTACTGCTTCATTCAAAGCGGGCCATGATCTCCCGGCCCCGGGCCAGGTGCTCGGCGGCCCGGGACGGTTCGCCGCGCCTGGTGAAGATGTCGGCCAGGATGAAGTGGCCGAAGGCGGTGTACTTGTCGGTCGGTTCCAGGGTGATGCCGCGGCGGCAGAGGTCTGCGGCCTCGGCCAGGTCGCCGCCGCTGTCGAAGAGGTGCTTGGCTATCATGAAGTAGGGGATGTTGAAATGCGGATTGCGCTCGATCACCTGGCGGTAATGAGTTACTGCTTCGGCGGCCCGGCCTGTGCGGCGCAGGAGTTCGGCCAGGTTGTAGGAGGCCCGGTGATTTTCCGGGTTGGTCCTGACTTCATTGCGGTAGTGTTCCTCGGCCCGGCGCAGGTCGCCCCGGGCTTCATCGATCAGGGCCAGGTTGAAAAAAGACTTGCGCAGTTCCGGGCTGATTTCCTGGGCTTGCCTGATTGCTGCTGAAGCCTTTTCGTTTTCTCCTTTCAAAAGATGGATTTCCCCGATCTTATTCCAGGACTGGGCATGACCCGGGTCATGCTCCAGGGCCTGTTTCAGCGACAACATGGCTGTTTCGTAATCCTTCTGGATAAAAAGTATACTTCCCCGCTCAAAGTGCAGGGTGGCGTCCCCGGGGAAGATCTTCAGGAAAGCATCGACTTCTTCCAGGGCTTCCCGGAACCGGCCCATTATCTTCAGGGAATTCAAGATATTGATCATGGCGAAATTGTAGTCCGGCCGGCGTTCCAATACGGCGCGGAAACTATCCAGGGCGGACTTGAAATTCTTTTCCCGGAAATAAAGGTTGCCAATGGCCATATGGGCGTCGGTGATTTCCGGATCATCCTGGATTATTCCCAGGATAAGGTCTTTAGCTTCATCGAATCTACCTTCATCGTACAAATTCTTGGCCCGGGCCAGGTTGTTGAACACGCCGATCTTCTCCTTGGGGTCGGCCAGGTCAGTACGGCCGCCGGTATCGACAAAGGAAGTTATATAACCCAGGGCGGCCAGTTTCTGCAGGGAGGCCTGGTCCTGTGGACCCTGTTCCACCGGGGAGAGGGCCCGGCTCGATTGCTCCCTGATGAATTCGTCCAGCCGGGTGCTCAGGCGGCGCTGGTCGGGCTGGCGGCGCAGCACGATGTTTTCTTCCTCGTGCCTGCTCCGGCCCAGGTCGTAGAGTTCGTCTTCCGGGGCCAGGATGTACTTCAGGTCATCCTGGTAAAAAGCTTTCAGTTCGGACCAGCCGAAATGAAGGCGCGGGTAGAAGGTCTCGGCATAGGCGAAGTTGAACTCGCGGGCGCTCCCGGAATCACCGGCCAGCAGGCCCAGCAGGGAACGACCCTGCATGGCCGGCGGCACGGGCAGAGCCAGGGCCTCGAGCACGGTCGGGGCCAGGTCGACGTGCTGGACCAGGGCCGGGACCTTTTTTACCGGGAAGGGGAAGGGGGCGCGCACGATCAGTGGCACCCACTGGCTGGCCTCGTAGATGAAGAAACCGTGGGTCATTTCCTGGTGCTGGCCCAGGCTTTCACCGTGATCGCCGGTGACGATGACCAGCGAATTGTCCAGCAGGCCCTGTTCCTCAAGGAAAACTAAGAACTTGCCCAGTTCGTCGTCCAGGTAGGCCACTTCACCCCGGTAAGGCTGGCCCGGGTAGCGCTCCAGGAAGGGCGAGGGCGGTTCGTAGGGGGTATGGGGATCGAACAGGTGGATCCAGGAAAAAAAGCGGCGCTCGCGGTTGGCCCTGAGCCAGTCGCGGGCCTCGGCCAGCACCTGGTCGGCCCTTTTCTGCACGTCGCCCAGGGATATGGCCTTGTGTTTGCTCAGGTCGAAGGTATCGCTGTAATGATCGAAACCGCGGGCCAAACCCCACTTGGAATGCAGGACATAGGCCGCGATGAAGGCCGAGGTGGCGAAACCCTGCCTCTGCAGGATCTCGCTCAGCAGTTCCAGCTCGGCCGGGACGATGAAGCCGCCGTTGTCGCGCACCTGGTGGTGCAGGGGATAAGTGCCCGAGAGAATGGTGGTATGGCTGGGCAGGGTCAGCGGCGTCTGGGCGATGCAGCGCTCGAAGAGCACTCCCTCGGCGGCCAGGCGGTCGAGATGCGGAGTGGCCACCTTGTCAGGGTCGTAACAGCTCAGGTGGTCGGCGCGCAGGGTGTCCAGCGTGATCAGGATGACGTTGAGATCGCGCAGCTGTCCCTTAAGGTCGCGGCTCCCGGGCTTGAACAGCAGGAACAGCAAGATCCCGGCGAGTATGACGGCCGCGCCGATGTACAGCGGAGTCCTGGTTGCGGCTTTTCCGGCAGGCTTGGAAGTGATGGGGTTTTCAGGGTTTTTTTGCTTTGCTTTTTTATTCTTTTTCATCGTTTTATCCATTGCTATACTAATTAATCCTCGCTGTCCTGTCAACTTGCCGCAACCGTGCTTGCCAGAAAGACCTGCTTTTTGTTACGATGATTCAGCCTTTCGCGCAGGAGACGCCATGGCCACTGAAAAAGAAAGTTCCCCGGGTCATTACAGCGCCGGATTCTTCAGTACTCCCCTGGATCGCCTGATGCCCCGCGAGGTTCGCCGGGTGCTCCTGGTGGCCAGCCTGTACGATTACTTCATCCTGGAGGAGGACGGACGCCTGCTCGACCTTTTGGGCCAGGCTTACAAGAACCGTGACCTGGGCTACGTTCCCCATCTGTCCAGGGTGACCGGCGGCGGCCCGGCCCTGGAACTACTGCGGCGGGAGTCATTTGACCTGGTGGTCACCATGATGCGGCTCGGAGACCTGGATCCATTCACCTTCGGCCGCCTGGCCCGGGAGATAGTACCCGGACTGCCGGTAGTGGTGCTGGCTTACAACACGCCGGAACTGCAGCGCCTGCTGGCCGCCCGCGAGGAGAGCGGGGAAGTGGACGGCGTCTTTGTCTGGCAGGGCGACGGCAAAATCCTGGTCGGTATCATCGAGTACGTGGAGGACATGCTCAACACGGCCCATGACAGCGCCCTGTTCGGAGTCGGTTCGATCCTGCTGGTTGAGGATTCCCCGGCTTTTTACTCGCGCTACCTGCCCCTGATATACGCCGAGCTCTGGTCGCAGACCGAGAACCTGCTATTGCAGGAAGGTCTGAGCAGGCGCGAACGCCAGACCCGGCAGCGGGCCCGGCCCAAGGTATTGCTGGCTTCGAGTTACGAGGAAGGCTGGCGGCTGTTTCGGGAACTTTCACCGCACCTGCTGGGCCTGGTTACCGACATTTCCTTTCCCCGTGAAGGCCGGGAGGATCCCCGGGCCGGGCTGGATCTGGCCGCCGCGGTGCGCAGACTGGACCCGCACCTGCCGGTCCTGCTCCAGACCAGCACTCCGGGAGTGGAACAGGAAGCCGGCCGGCTTAACCTGTTTTACGTTGACAAGAATTCTCCGCGACTGGAGCTGGAATTCCGCCGTTTTCTGCAGGAACGCCTGGGCTTTGCCGCACTGCAGGTTACCGGCGGAGCGGGCGCCGAGGGCCGCAGCCTGGCGAACCTGTCTGCTCTGCACGCTGAAGCGGAATTCCTCGATCCGGCCGCCCTGGCCGGACTGATAGCCGACGGCAGTCTGTGCCGCTGGCTCAAGGCCCGTACCGAGGTGGAACTGGCCGCCGGCCTGGCTGGAATCAGTGACCCGGAACTGGCGGAACAGGAACTGCCCCGGCGCCTGAAATCCCTGCTGGCCGCGCAGCGCCGTGACAGTCACCGCGGCTCGGTGGTGCCTTATTCGCGTCATTTTTACGATGATTACGCCCAGTTCAGCCGCATCGGAACTGGTTCAATCGGCGGCAAGGGCCGGGGCCTGGCCTTCATCGACCGGGTCCTGGTCGAGAGCCTGCGTTCCGATCCCTTTCCCGGGGTGAATATCAGTGTGCCGCGTACCCTGGTCCTGGCCACCGATGTATTTGAAGAATTCATGGAAGAAAACAAATTACTGGAAACCGCCCTGGCCGGCGACAGTGATGAAAGACTGGCCGCCGCTTTTATCGCCGCTGACCTGCCGCCGACGATTCTGGGCGACCTCCGCGATTTCATAGATCATATCAAGGCACCCCTGGCCGTCAGATCATCCAGCCTGCTGGAGGATTCCCTCTACCAGCCTTTCGCCGGTATTTACGCCACCAAGATGCTGCCCAATGACCAGGCGGCCGCGGACATCCGATTTCTGAACCTGGCCAATGCGGTTAAATTCGTTTTCGCTTCGACTTTTTTCAGGAACGCCAGGTCTTACCTGCGGCATACTCCGTACCGCAGCGGTGATGAACGCATGGCCGTGCTGATCCAGGAAATAGTCGGCCGCCGCCACCACGATCGATTTTACCCTGACTTTTCCGGGGTGGCCCGCACCTTCAACTACTATCCGGTGGCCGATGCCCGGCCCGAGGACGGAGTGGTCAACCTGGCCCTGGGCCTCGGGAAAACCGTGGTGGACGGCGGGGTCTCCCTGCGTTACACTCCACGTTTCCCCGGTGTTTTTCCGCAGTTCGGCAATGTCCGTGACATGCTCAAGAATTCCCAGCGCGAGTTCTATGCCATAGTCATGAAACAACTGCACTCCCTGGCCTTCACCGAGGAGGAGCAGTACCTGGTGCGCCTTGACCTGGAAAGCGCCGAACTGGACGGAGTCCTGGACCTGCTGGCCTCTACTTATTCACCCGAGAACGAGGCGGTTTACGACGGCCTGCGGCCCGGCGGCCCGCGCATCCTGACTTTCGCCCATATTATCAAGCAGGAGGTATTTCCGCTTTCAAGAATTCTCGATTTTTTAATGGAAACCGGCAGTCAGGCCATGGGCTGCCCGGTGGAAATAGAATTCGCGGTCAACCTGAACGGTCCCCGGGCCCTGCCGGCCTTCTTCGGTTTTTTGCAGATCAGGCCGCTGGTGGTCGGTGATGAACTGGTCAGGGTTGAAGTGCCGGACCGCTCCGATCCCACCCTGCTGATGTTCAGCGAAAAAGTCCTGGGTAACGGTGTTTACCGACTGCACGACCTGGTTTTCGTCAAGCCTGACCAGTTCAACGCCGCCCATACCCCGGCCATAGCCCGGGAAGTCGAGAAAATCAACAACCGCCTGCAGGATGAAGGCCGTGAATACCTGCTGATCGGGCCGGGCCGCTGGGGCTCGACCGATTCCTGGCTGGGGGTGCCGGTCAGCTGGAGCCAGATCAGTTCGGCCCGGGTGATAGTCGAGGTGGCCCTGCCGCAGCTCAACGTGGATCCTTCCCAGGGTTCCCATTTCTTCCAGAATATGACTTCATTGCGCATCGGCTATTTCACCCTGCCTTACAGTGAAAGCGGCGCAGGCCTCGACTGGGACTGGCTTACCGCGCAGCCGGCCCTCAGTGACGGATCCTTCGTCAGGCACCTGCGCTTTGACTCGCCGCTGGAGATTCACATGGACGGCCGCAGCGGCCGGGGCATGGTAAAAAAAACCGGCGCTGAAGGTTGACTTTTTTTTATTTATAGCAAACAATTTGATTTCATCAGTACCCAATCCAATTTAGAGGAGGAAATACTATGTCTGTAGTGGAAAACGTAATCGCCAAGGTGAAACAGAAGGATCCGGCCCAGCCGGAATTCCTGCAGGCCGTGCGCGAGGTGATGGAATCCCTGGAATTGACCGTTGACAAGCATCCCGAGTTTGTCAAGGCCAAGATTTACGAAAGGATCATTGAACCTGACCGCATGATGGTTTTCCGGGTGCCCTGGGTCGACGACAAGGGAGAGGTCCAGGTGAACCGTGGTTTCCGGGTGCAGTTCAACAACGCCATCGGCCCTTACAAGGGCGGTCTGCGTTTTCACCCCTCGGTCAACCTGGGTATCATCAAGTTTCTCGGTTTCGAACAGATATTCAAGAACGCCCTGACCACACTGCCCATGGGCGGCGGCAAGGGCGGCTCGGATTTCGACCCCAAGGGCAAGACCGACAACGAGGTCATGCGTTTCTGCCAGGCTTTCATGCGTGAACTGTTCCGGCACATCGGGCCCGACGTGGACGTTCCGGCCGGTGACATCGGCGTGGGCGGCCGTGAGATCGGCTACATGTACGGTTATTACAAGAAGATCAGGAACGATCATACCGGGGTGCTGACCGGCAAAGGCCTGGTTTACGGCGGCAGCCTGATCCGCCCTGAAGCCACCGGTTACGGCGCTGTTTACTTCGCCGCCGAAATGCTGGCCACACGCAAGCTCGAGATCAAGGACAAAATAGTCGCGGTCAGCGGCTCGGGCAACGTTTCCCAGTTCGCCACCGAAAAAGTCAACCACATGGGCGGCAAGGTCATCACCCTGTCGGATTCCGCCGGCACCATTGTCGATGAGGCCGGGATCAGCGGCGAAAAATGGGATTTCCTGATGCATCTCAAGAACGTCAAGCGCGGCCGGATCAAGGAATACGCCGACAAGTTCGGGGTTAAGTATTTCGACGGCAAGAGCGTTTGGGACGTGGTCAAGGAACAGGGGCTCAAGGTCGATATCGCCCTGCCCTGCGCCACTGAGAACGAAATCAACGGAGATCATGCCGCCGCCCTGGTAAATCAGGGCTGTTTCTGTGTTTCCGAAGGCGCCAACATGCCTTCCTATCCGGAGGCCCAGGAGATCTTCATCGGCAAGAACGTGCTCTACGGCCCGGCCAAGGCGGCCAATGCCGGCGGAGTGGCCACCTCCGGTCTGGAAATGAGCCAGAACAGCATGCGGCTTTCCTGGACCAGGGAAGAAGTGGACAACCGTTTGCTGATCATCATGAAGGGCATTCACAAGTCCTGCCTCGATGCCGCCTCGGCTTACGGCAAGCCCGGCAATTACATCGTCGGCTCGAACATCGCCGGCTTCGTCAAGGTGGCCCAGGCCATGCTGGCTTACGGAGTAGTGTAAACCTGGTTTTGACAGCCTTCCGCCGCGCCGGTTCCAGCCGCGGCGGAAGGTTTTTTTTTGAGTTGAGCCCGGGTTGACAAAGTGTTATAATCCAGCCATGATTATCGACTGCCCAAAGTGCAAGGCGAAGTACGACATTCCGACGGAGAGACTGAGCGGCAAGAAAAGGCTGAAATGTTCCAGGTGCCAGACCGTCTTTGAATTGCTTGAATCATCAGAGGATTCGGCGGCCAAGAAGGAAACAGCCAAGATCATTCAGCAGAGAGTCGAGGATTCTCTCTGGGTGGATCAGAATCTGAAACTGCCGCGCAACAAGAAGATTTCCATCGCGGTCATCAAGGGGGCCCGGGCCGGATTCATCTATCACCTGAACAAACCATATGTACTGATCGGCCGCGGCAAGGTCGACCTGATCATTCCGGACAAGGAAGTATCGCGCAAGCACCTGGCCGTTGAAGTGCGCGACGATAAGATATTCCTCAGGGATATGGGCAGTACCAACGGAACATTTGTCAACAGCGAACGCATTTCCATCAGCGAAATCAGTGACCAATCGGATTTCCGCATCGGCCAGACTACCCTGATGCTGATAACCACCGATCAGGATTACGAAACTTGAAGAGGTCCGGGTGCTGCGTTTCAGCAAGCTGGTCATAAATTTCTTACTGAGCGGAATCGTTTTTTCTTTCCTGGTACTGGTCCTGGTTTTTTACCTGAATCCTTTCCTGAGCCCGACTCCACTGGAAATCCTGCTTACCTTGCTCGACCTGGCAGTGTTTTACCTGCCGCTGTGGTTTGTTTTCATCACCCTGGCCTTCAACCTGGTCGTTTTTTTTACCGAAAAAAAATACCCGATAGGCTTCATAAACCCTCCCAGCCCCACTTTTTTCCTGTCCTTCACCGTGCTGGTCTTCTCGGTGATCGCCTATTTCAATTATGAATACTATTACGACTACTTCAGTCCCGCGGCCAAGCTTCGCTTTCTTCAATTCATAATGATGCTCTTCGTACTGATAGCCCTGGCCATGGTATTTATCCTGGCCAGGAAACGCGCCCGGCGCTGGGTGCAGTTACTGTTTTCAGTTTTATTTCTCTATTTCATCATCCTGAGCATGTCCCGGCTGGTGGATCCTCTGCCAGGCCCGGCGGACCCGGAAGGCGGAGAACCGGCCATGGAGTCCCTGATTGAGTCCCCGCGCAAGGTGCGCCTGGTGATCATGGACGCCCTTTCTCTGAATGATATCCTGACCATGTCTTCGGAACAACGTCTGCTCAATTTCAACCTGCTGATGGAGAACGGAGTTCGGGCCAGGATGAGTACTTTCCGTCCGAACCTGGACGCGGCCATGATCGATACCCTGCTGAGCGGCCGCGAACCGGCGCTTTTTGACACTCATTCCAATCTCCGCTTCCAGTTCCGCAGCCTGCCCCTGGAATTCGACAAGTTTCCCAGGTACCTGCTTTTTCGCAAGCAGGAAGTCGCCAACACGGTTTCTTTTTACAAGAGTGAGGTTCACGCCTCCCGAGATCTTCTGCAAAAGCTCTATTCCCGGTCCGGTTACCGTACATTGCGCCTGATCCAGGCCCGGCCGCTGCCGCGCTTCACGCCGGGAGCCCTGGCCCGCAACAGCATTTTCGTCCAGTACTTTTCTCCGGCCCTGCAGTCGGACCATGAAAAATTCGACCTGCTGAAAAAGTCTTTTTTCCTGGATGAAAACAGGCGCAGGAGAATTCCGGAATTGAAGGGAACGGGCCTCTTTTATTCCGTTTCCCTGCTGGACGGCCTGAGCAAGGTCAAGAACGGTTTTTTTCATTACCACCGGCCTCAGCCTTTTTCCAGCGTGGAGGAAACCGACATCGAACGTTTCGGCTGGGTGATAGATCGCTACTACGATTACTACGACACTATCCTGGGCAACCTGATCGCCACTACCGGAGAAAACGAGTTGCTGGTTATAGTCAGCCTGCATGAACCCGAGCCGCTTCCGGTCTGGCGGCGCATGATCATAGCTCACCTGGAAAGACGTGATATCTTTGTTTATAAATCCCTGCGCTCCATGGGGACGGTGTTTTTTTACGAAAAAAAAGCCCTGCGCCGCAATGCATTCCTGGACGTGGTTTCCATCTACGACATCTTCCCCACCCTGGCCTATTATGCCGGTTTTCCCCTGACCCGTGACTTCAGGGGGCTGGTAATCAAGGAAATCTTTTCCGATGATTTCCTGGCGGAAAACCCGATTTATTTCAAAACGAACTAGCGCCGCCGGGCGTACTTGCCCGCTGCCGTCCTTTCTATTATAATGCCCTGGAGGTGCAGCAATGAAGATACTGGTCATCGGCGGCGGGGGCCGTGAAAACGCCCTGATCTGGAAAATATCCCAATCAAAAAGGGTCAAGAAGATATGGGCTGCGCCCGGCAATGTCGGCACCGCCGATCTGGCTGAATCACTGGATATCAAGACCGCCAACGTGGTCGAGTTGGCTGATTTCGCCAAGGAAGAGCAGATCGACTTGACCGTGGTTGGACCGGAACAACCCCTGGCCCTGGGGATCGCCGATGAATTCAACCGGCGTAATCTGAAGATCTTCGGTCCTTCGCAGAAAGCCGCCATGATCGAGTCATCCAAGGCCTTTGCCAAGGAATTCATGAAGAAGAATTCCATACCAACGGCTGAATACCAGGTTTTCGACAATCCGCTGGAAGCCCTGCAGAATCTCGAACAAGCCACTTATCCCAGGGTACTCAAGGTTGACGGCCTGGCCGCCGGCAAGGGGGTTTTTATCTGCGCCGACTTTGCCGAAGCCCAGGAGGCCATCACCGCGGCCATGGTGGAAAAGAAATTCGGACATGCCGGGAACCGGCTGGTGGTAGAAGAATTCCTGAGCGGGCAGGAGCTCTCTTTCATGGTCATCAGCGACGGCAAGCGGGTGGTTCCGCTGGTGACCTCCCAGGATTACAAGAAACTGCTTGACCGGGACGAGGGACCGAATACCGGGGGCATGGGTGCGATTTCTCCGGCGCCCCAGGTTGACGAGGAACTTTTCGCCAGGATCATGAAGACCGTCATCAGACCGACCATAGATGGTCTCAGGTTTGAAAACCGGGAATTCCGGGGCGTACTGTACGCCGGACTGATGGTCAACCGGGGTGAACCCAAGGTACTCGAATTCAACGCCCGTTTCGGCGATCCGGAAACCCAGGCCATAATGCTGCGGCTCAAGAGCGACCTGGTTGATCTTTTGGAAGGCTCGGCCGACGGCAATCTCTTCGACTGCCCGGTGGAATGGTCGGAAAACGTATCCGCCTGCGTGGTGCTGGCCGGCAAGGGCTACCCGCAGAAAACCGAGAACGGAGCCCGGATCAAGGGACTGGAAAGAGCCAAGGCCCTGGGCCTGGAAATCTTTCACGCCGGAACCGCCGTGGAAAATGGAGAACTGGTGACCGCGGGAGGTCGGGTGCTCAACGTCTGCGCCCAGGCGCCTACCATGCGGGAAGCCATCGGGAAAATCTACGACGGAATTTCCTTTATCACTTATTCCAACATGTACTTTCGCCAGGATATCGGGAGAATAAAACAATGAAAAACAAAATCGGTATTGTCATGGGGAGTGATTCCGACTTTCCGGCCTGGGAAAAGGCCGTTGCTATTCTGAATCGCTTCGGAATCGTGTACTTCATGGAAGTGACTTCAGCGCACAGGACTCCGCAGAGGACCCTGGAGGTGATCGCCGAGTTTGAGCGTTCCGGAGTCGGCGTGGTCATCGCCGCCGCCGGAGGCGCGGCTCACCTGCCCGGAGTGGTGGCCGCCCACACTACTCTGCCGGTACTCGGCGTGCCGATGGATTCCAACCTGCAGGGCGTTGACTCTCTTTATTCGATAGTACAGATGCCGGCCGGGATTCCGGTGGCCACTTTCGGCATAGGTGCCGCCGGGGCCCAGAATGCCGTTCTTTTCGCCATCCAGGTGCTGGCTCTCAGTGATCCCGGCCTGGCCTCGAAAATCGATGAATTCCGGGCAGAACAAAGCCGCTCCGTGCTGGAAAAATCACGCCGTATGCGGGAAAAAATCGGCCTGGCATGATCAGGGCGGATGCGCTTTTATGTTCATTACTTCGGCTGCCGCAGCAACCAGGCCGAAGTCCAGGAATGGCTGATCGCCCTGGAAAGCCTGGGTTACCAGGTCACCCGGAATCTCCAGGAAGCTGATTTCGCCATACTGAATACCTGCAGCGTCACCGACAGCGCCGAAAGAGAGGCCCTCAGGTTTATAGACCGGGTTTTTAAAAACACCCGCGCCCCCTGGATTATCACCGGCTGCACGGTAAACCGGCAAGCGCAGGATCTCCCGGAACAATACAAGCAGTTCTTTTTTGTCGGCAACCAGGACAAGAAAGGCCTGGTCGAACTGGTGCGGCGCCAGTTTCCCCTGGAGAGCAACCTGCTCTTCAATTCATCCTACAAATCGCGTATTTTTCTGAAAATCCAGGACGGCTGTTCATGCCGTTGTTCTTTCTGCATAGTGCCTAAACTGCGTGGCAGGCCGTCCAGCCTGTCCCGGGAACAGCTCAGGGAAAAGGCCGCCTTTTATGCGGGGCTGGGTTACCGGGAAATTGTGCTGACCGGAATCAACCTGTCGGCTTACGGCTACGACCTCTTCCCGAGGCTGAACCTGCTGGATGCATTGGCTGAACTGGAAGATATTCCTGGAATCGAAATCATGCGCCTCAGTTCACTTGATCCACGCTATCTGAAATACCAGTTCATCAAGAGCCTGGCCGGTTTTTCAAAGCTGGCCGAGACCTTTCATTTTTCTTTCCAGTCAGGCAGTGACGCCGTACTCAGGAGAATGAACCGGGCCGGCCGCAGCGCCGAACATCGCAAATACCTGCAGCAGTTCCGCCGGCTTTTCCCCCAGGCCAACCTCGGCGCCGATATTATAGTTGGATTTCCGGGTGAAACTGACCGAGAATTTCAGGAAACACTGGATTTCGTTTCTTCCAGCGGTTTGAATTACCTGCACGTTTTTCCTTTTTCACCCCGGCCCGGAACCAGGGCGGCATCCATGCCGGCCCTGAATCCCAAGACGGTCAAGTATCGACGGGAATTGCTGTCCGGTGTGGCCCGCCGCCTGCGCGAGGAGTACCGGTCCCTTTTCCTGCAGCGGGAACTGGCCGGCATCGTGATTGAAGAAGACCAGGGACACGGCCTGGTGGTCACCCGCAATAATCTCTGCGTGCGCATTCAATCGCGGCCGGGCTTGCGCAGGAAAGGAGTGACTGTGCTGATCAAGTCGATAGTCAGTGACAACCTCATGGAGGGCGTCTGTGTTTCCTGAAGCGTTGCGCCGGACCCGCGGCCGGGTCGGGATGTTTTTACTTGTACTGGTCTTTTTTTTTCAGCTGTCGCCCGCCGCGGCTGAAGAGGTAAAGGAAAAAGACGACGCCGCCCCATTGCGGAAATCCCTGCTTTACCCGGGCCTGGGCCAGTTGCACGAAAAGCAGTACTTGAAGGGCATCGTTTTCATGGCCGCCGAAACGGCCTGCATCATAGCTGCCGTTCATTTCAACCGCAAGGCGGACCAGGCTTACTGGCAGTACCGCCAGGCGGATACGACCCAACAGGCTGTGGACATGCGCCGGCTGACTGAGAAGCATGACCGTCGGCGCAACCTGGTGATCGCGGCCGGGGCCGCGGTCTGGGTGCTGAACCTGGTCGACGCCTGGCTGCATCGGAAGAGCCGCCGGCGTCATGCCGCCAAGCTGTCCTTTGGTTTCAATGACAATGCGGGACTTACTTTCGGTTTTACTTATTCTGTCAATTAGCATTCCGGCGCTGTCCTGCCGCGACCGGGTCTTTGACAACCCCTTTGATCCGGGCAGAAGCGATACGGCCTACGAAATCAGCCGGGTGCTGAACCTGGATTTCATCGCCCCGCTTGATCTCAGCTTTTCTCCCGAGGCTCTCTGGATCTGTGACGGGGGTAACCAGATCAGCGCGGTGGATTACAATTCCGGCCAGACTATCCGCACTCTGAACCCCGGTCGCCCGGTAATCGGCATAACCCACGCCGAAGGCGATCTCTGGCTCGCTTTTCCCGGCACCCGCCAGTTGAACCGGGTTAACGCCCTGAACGGGGAAACCGTGCGCCAGCTGTTCCTGCCCCGCGGCGAACCAGGCCGGCTTGATTATCATCAGGGCAGGCTTTACGTGGCTGATTCCGGGGCCAACGTGGTCATGGTGGTTGATCCGCTTTCGGGTAATGTCGAAAGAACCTTGAATCACCTGGGATTCAGCCTGGACGGCCTGGCCTATGACGGGTATTTCACCTGGACTCTTGATTCCGGTCAGGAAAAGATATTTCGCCAGGCTGACAACGGCACTCCCGGACAGGCCTATGTAGCTCCGGCCCGTAACCTGTCCGGCCTGGCCTGGGGAGCTGATTCGCTTTGGTGCGGCGACCGCGGCGGACGCATTTTCCGCCTGCGCTTCCAGTAATTACTCCAGTCCCGGAAGAGACAGGCTGTTATTCTGGTGATGATTGGACGAAGACAATCCTGCCCCGAAACCTGAGATCGATTCGGGCAGGGCGGTTCCTGAATTCCTGTTTGTCTGGCCCGGTGGCGGTCTTGCCGGCTTCTTGATGCTGGCGGGAAAAAGGGCGGGCTTGAAAAAGAGCTTTTAATAAGTTAATATGAGGCGGCTTGAATACCTGCAAAAAAAATGAGAATAATACCCGTTTCTTCAGGCAAAGGCGGGGTGGGCAAGACCACCTTCGCCCTGAACCTGGCCCTGGCCCTGGCCAGGACCAATGATACCGTTCTGATCGATCTGGACACCGGCACCTCCAGTCTGCGTAATTGCCTGAATACAAAAGTAGATAGAGATCTGTTCCATTTTTTGAAAAAAAACCGGCCCCTGAACGACTGCCGCCAGACACTCGGTTCGGTTTTAGATCCCCAGTCTGCCTTCAACAGGTTTTCCTTTATTTCCTCGCCGGCTTATTTCATTCACGATCTGGTGAATTTCACCCCGCAGGTTACCCGCCGCTTGATCGAGGGTATAAACTCGCTGCAGGCCGAGTACGTGGTTCTTGACCTGAAGGCCGGCCTGGATTCCCATGTGCTGGATTTTCTGCCTTTCACCAATTCGGGGATCATCGTCTTTACTCCGAGGGTAAGAGCGGCGGTGATGACCGCAGCCGAGCTGGTCAAGGCACTCCTGCTCAGGTTATCCAGACTGCTTTGCCTGGGCGAGGATCACCGCGGTCGGGCGGCGGGGAGCAAGGATGATTCCTGGCGTAACCATTGCCGAAAACTGCTGGATTCTTTGGAGGAACCTGATGAACTGCGCGGGGTCCCGGCCCTGGATGCTTTCCTGGCGGCGGCCGGCAAGCATCCGGAGGCCAGCCCGGTTCTATCCCTGCTGGCCCGTATGGTGGCTGATTTCGGCACCATTTTCGTGCTGAATCACTTCAACAGCGTTGAAGAATCGGCCGATACTGTCCTGACGCCTTTCATGGAAAGGCTTCACCGGAAAGTGTCATCGAGACTGCGCTGTGACAACCTGGGTTTCGTGGTAAACAGCCCGGAAATACAGAAATCCACGGAAAAAGGAATTCCTTTCCTGGTTGAAAGGTATTATCGGAAACAGCAGGATGTACTTGAGGAAGACTTCGATGAACGCCTGCGTGGACTGCTCGGGGTCAAGCCGAAAAGAAACCCGCCGCCCGGCAACAAGTCGGGAAGATTGCTCAACGAACTTGACTCGCATCTGGACCTGCTCCAGAGAATGTACGTGGATGGAGCTTCCCGTGATCCGGAGATCAATTTCGCCTGCATCGCCGAAAGGGTGCGCCTGCACTGTCAGGCGCGGGCCTGGAGGTTCGGCAGCCGTTTCATCAGAAGCGGCCGGGAATTTCTGCGGGCCATGAAATCAGAGCAGGACCACGGTTCCAGCCCCGGTGAACCTGAATCCGGAAAGCCCGGCTGAAAAGTGATTCGATTGAAAAGTACTTTGAGCGATTTAAAATTGACACTCATTTTTTTCGATGCTACTATTGTCAATAGTAGCCATTTAAGGCCATGAAGAGGTTCGAGATAAGGAACGTCAGTAAATCTTTTAATCAGAGGACTGTCGTCGATGACGTCAGCCTGGTAGTAAACCCCGGAGAAACAGTGGGTCTGCTAGGCCCCAACGGCGCGGGGAAAACCACGACTTTTTTTCTGGCTTTGGGCCTGCACGCTCCTGACAGTGGTTCAATCCGGCTCAATGAACTGGACATAACCGGGATGCCGGTTTACCAGCGGGCCAGGCTGGGGCTGAGTTTCCTGCCGCAGGAACCGTCTATTTTCCGGGGTCTGAGCGTGGCTGAGAACATAAATGCCATCCTGGAGATTCACCGCGGCCGGTCCACGACCGGAGTTGACGAACTGCTGGCCGAAATGGGCATTCTGCATCTCAAGAAAAGAAAGGCCTACCAGCTGTCGGGCGGCGAAAGACGGCGTCTGGAAATAGCCCGTTCCCTGCTTTTTTCCCCCCAGTTCCTGCTGCTTGACGAACCATTCGCCGGAATCGATCCCATCCAGATCAGTGAAGTCCAGAAACTGGTGCTTTCCCTGCGCGACCGTGGCATAGGCATCATCATCACCGATCACAATGTCAGGGAAATCTTGAAGATATCGGATCGGGCCTATATCGTCAACCGTGGCCGCATAATTTTCCAGGGGCCTTCCGGTGAACTGATTCATGACCAGAGGGTCAAGGAAGAGTACCTGGGCCAGGATTTCAGGTGGAATTGAATGGCCAATAAACTGCATCTGAAGGGTACCCAGAGCCTGAGTCTGAACCCGGTGATGCATTACCTGATAGACCTGCTTACCGTGAGCCGGCTGGACCTGGTGGAAAAGATACGCAACGAGGTTGAAACCAACCCGATGCTGGAAATTGAAACGCCTGAAATCGAAACCGAACCCCTCGAAACCGAAAATGATTTTGCAAGAAGGCTGGACCGGGCTGATTCATCCTTTCTCAACGCCTACGAAGACCAGGGTTTTTTCAGGCGGAATGACGACGCTCCCGACCGAAACCGGATCCTGGAGCAGATGACCCCGGGAAAAACAACTTTCAACGATCATCTATTTCAACAAGCCCAGGTTGAACTCAAAAGTGAAAAGGAAATCGAAATCGCCCGGCAGATAATCTTCAACCTTGACGGCGAGGGTTTCCTGCCGCTGGAAATCGCTTCAATAGCGTCACAGCTTGAAACCGACGGGGAAACCATTGAAAAGGTGCGCCGCATCATCATGACCCTGGATCCTCCGGGTTGTGCCAGTTTCAATCAGCGTGAATGCCTGCTGGCCCAGATTGAAGCCCTGCAGCCGCAGCGCGCTGAAAAGTTGAGATTACTGGTGCAGAATCACCTGGAAAACCTTTCACAGGGGAAAAATGATCTGGTGCGGAAACAACTCGGCCTGGATGAAACCGAGCTGGCCAGGTTGCTTGATGACCTGAAACGCCTGCCCACCAGGCCGGTCATCAGCTTTTCCGACAACGAGATCGAGTACATAGTCGTCGACCTTCTGCTGCTGCGCGAGGAGGACGAGTACAAGGTCTATTACATCGAGGAAAGCATTCCCAAGGTGGTGCTTTCCGCCTTCTACGATGAAATGACGAAAAAAACCAGCGATCGCAAGACCCTGGCCTTTCTCAAGGAAAGGCTGCGCAATGCGCAGTTTTTCATCCAGAGCCTGGAATTGCGCAAGTCCACCATGCTGCGGATCGCCGAGTACCTGGTCAAGATGCAGAAAGACTACCTCGATTTCGGAGAAAAATGGAAAAAACCTCTGACCATGAGGGATGTTGCCCGGGAACTGAATCTCAACGAATCGACTGTTTCCCGCTCGGTCAGCAGCAAGTACATGGCCAGCAGCAAGGGATTGATCAGTTTGAAAAGCTTGTTCAGCCAGGGCATACGCGGGGATTTCGGTCTATCGTATTCAGTGAGCAGTGTCAAGGAGAAAATCCGGGAGATCATCACCGCAGAACCGCCAGCGGCTCCCTATGCCGATGACGTAATAGCGGAAAAACTTGCCGGCCTCGGGGTGTCACTGTCAAGGCGGGCGGTTCGCAATTACCGGGATGAAATGAAAATCCCGAGTTCCTACGTCAGGAAAAAAACAAATTCCGGAAATCAAGGAGGGCATACATGAGTGTAAATTTTACTTTGCGTAACGTCAACCTGGATGATGACTGGCAGGCCTTGGCCGCCAAACAGCTGAAGAACCTGGAGAAGGTGCTGGGCGAGATCATCGGGGGCGAAGTGGTGGTCTCGGAGGAAAAGCACAATCACCGGGTGGAAATATCCCTTAAAACAAGAAACAGCGGTTTTCACGCCGAGGGCCGTGATCCCAAGGCCGAGCAGGCTTTACGAAATGCCCTGCAGGCTTTGAAAACCCAGGCCAAGCGGAACAAGGAAAAAATCAAGGAGGAAAAGAAGCGAGTCCGGGGGAAAAGCTGGCTGCAGAAACTGGTTCCGACCGGGGCTGAAAAAGTCGTCAAAAAGGCCGAAAACGATGCAGTTGAAATCAGCGACAGCTTCTCCAAGAAACCCATGACCGTGGAGGAAGCGGTTTTCTTCCTGCGTGAGAAGGGAGAAAACGCTTTCATGTTCGTTAACTCCGAATCCGGCCGCATGGCCACGCTTTTTATCAATCGTGAAGGCGGTATTTCTCTGGTTGAACCGAATCTCTAAGTGAAATTTCTCAGTTTTTTAAGACCGGAAATGGTCCTGATTGACAGCAGCTCCCGGGAGCGCGAGGATGTCCTGGCTGCCATGGTGGCCAGGCTGTCAAACAACGGGCTGGTAGCAAACCGGGAAAAACTGCTCCTGGAAATACTGGAACGCGAAAAAAGCGCGGTCGTCGCCCTGGGTCACGGGGCCGCCTTGCCGCATGCCCGTTGCCCCGGCCTTAAAGAGCCGCTTGTCCTGGCGGCTTTTTCCAAGTCCGGACTGGCTTACTGGGGGGCGGACCGGGAAAAAGTTCACCTGGTGATCATGGTGCTTTCTCCCCAGGAAAGGCCGGTCCAGCACTTGAAAATCCTGGCCGGGGCCGCCTCCATGCTGAGAAAACTGGATCAACACCGGGACAGGTTACTGCAGGTAAACCGGGAAGAAGATCTGATGCAAATCATGCGTGAGCTTGAGGCCCAGGATGCCTGAAAAGACTCCGTCCATCCAGGTCGGGCAGATAGTCAACCAGGGTGAATTCAAAATCTCCCGGGTCTACCACGAACGCTGGCTGGGCAAACTCATTCTGCACCCCAGGCCGCAAAGGCCGGGACTGGCTCTGGCCGGCTACCTGAAGTACATCAACACCGACAGAATTCAGGTTTTCGGCAAAACTGAAATCGGCTATCTCAACCAGCTGGCCAGGGAAGAAAGGCAGAAGAGGCTAGAACGCTACATGGCCCTG
Source organism: uncultured Clostridia bacterium (assembly GCA_964457225.1). Taxonomy (GTDB): domain Bacteria; phylum Acidobacteriota; class Aminicenantia; order UBA2199; family UBA2199; genus CAYWEM01. Next base: position 282,799 of record CAYWEM010000001.1, on the reverse strand, counting down.
CGTATTCCGGCCATAGTAATTTCAGAATCCATGGAAACAGAGGATTCCTTTATCCGCCTGGGCGAAAGATTCCGCACCTCCATCCTGATCTCCGACCTGCGCACTTCACTGCTGCTGTCACGCATGACTTCGCATCTTTATCGGTTCTTTTCACGCGGAGTCAGGCTGAACGGCGTCCTGATGGATATCATGGGCCAGGGGGTCATGATCTGCGGGGATTCGGGTATCGGCAAGAGTGAAACCGCCCTGGAACTCATCAACAAGGGGTATCACGTTGTGGCCGATGATGCCATCGACTTCTCGCTCGATCCAAACGATGAGCTGGTCGGCAGGGCCAGTGAGCCCATCCGCAACCTGATCGAGGTCAGGGGCCTGGGAATTATCAACGTCAACGATATTTTCGGTTCTTCAGCGGTGCTTCAGGAAGTCAAGCTCAGCCTGGTAATCATGCTGGAAAAATGGGACTCCAAGAAACAATACGATCGTCTGGGTGAGGACAATCTTTATTTCAAGATAATGGGCGTGGACGTGCCAATGCTGATCCTGCCGGTGGCCCCGGGCCGGAACGTTTCCACCCTGATTGAAGTGGCCGTGCGTTATTTCCTGGCCAAGAAAAGCGGGAAACTTACTTTCCTTGAACTATTGGATCGAAAAAAGGAGGACGGAGAAATGGTTCTTCCTGAAAAAGAAGGTCAAACATGATCAAGCCCATGATCATAACCCATGGCGGGCTTGGAGTTGAAATGGTGCGGGTTTGCGAGGCGATACTGGAAAGGGAGTCGGGCATTACCTGCATCACTTTCGACTGGCGTGAGGACGGCTCTCATATTATCGCGGAAATTGACAAGTTCATCCGTCAGCACGAAGAGCACGATATAATCATTTTCACCGACATGTTCGGCGGATCACCGGCCAACATCAGCACCAAGTTTTTCAGCCAGCGGGTGGAAGTGATTTCCGGCATCAACCTGCCCGGTCTGTTGAAATTCCTGTGTTACCAGGATCGGGGATTGCCCTTGAAAGAGATCACCAGGATAGTCAAGGAAGGAGCCGTGCAGGGCATAAACGTAATGAGTGAATACCTAGGAGATAAAAAGTCATGATCGAGAAAACACTGCCAATAACCAACAAGCTGGGATTGCACGCCAGGGCCGCGGCTAAACTTTCTCACCTGGCCAATACTTTCAATTCTGAAATTTTCCTGATCTATCACGGTGAAAAAGTCAATGCCAAGAGTCTGCTGGGTATTCTCACCCTGGCCGCTTCAGTCGGCAACGAGATAGTCATTCAGGTCGAAGGCCAGGATGAAGAAAAAGCGATCAACGCCCTGACCAATCTGTTCAGCAGCAAGTTCGACGAAGAAACCTGATACATGCTCCGTCTCAAGGGACAAGCTGTTTCGGCCGGAGTCCTGCTTGGAAAGGCCCGGCTGCTGGCCCCGGAAAGAATTCAGGTACAATTCCGCTCAATCGAACCATCCGGCCTGGAAAAAGAACTGAACCGCCTGCGTGAAGCTGTTTCCCGTACCAGGGCCCAACTGAAGAAAATCGGCCAGGACCTGGAAAAAAAAATGGGTCGGGACGCCGCCCTGATCATTGAAACCCAGAGCCTGCTTTTGCAGGACAGCGGTTTTCTGAATGAAATCAGCGCACAGATCAGCGGCAAACTGGTCAGGGCCGAGTGGGCCATCAAGGAAGTTGAGCGGAAATACGTGGAATTGTTCAGCACGCTCAAAGATCTGGCCTTTCGTGAAAAGATCAACGATCTGACCGACGTGTTGAGGAGATTGCTGGAAAACCTGGGCCGCAGGCAACCCGCGGCGCACGCCAGCGATGAAAAATTCATAATCGTCGCCCCTGACCTGCTGCCGTCCGAAGCGGCCAAATGGCTGGCAACGGGCCTGGTGGAAGGAATGGTACTCGATCACGGCGGCGAGACCTCGCACACGGCCATCCTGGCCCGCACTCTCGAGATACCTGCCATTATCCATACCAGAGAGGCAACGGACCTGATTGCGGATGGAGACCTGGTTTTTATAGACAGCATGAATTCCGAGGTGCTGGTCAACCCGGGCCCGGTCATGAAAAGCGAAATGCAGGAAAAGGTGCAGCGCTTTCAGCAGTACCGCCGGGAGATGAGGGAAATAGCCAAATTACCCGACCTGACCAGGGATGGGCGGCCCTTCAGCCTTTCGGCCAACATCGAACTGCCCGCAGAGAGTGAACTGGCCGGTCTTTACCAGTCAAGAGGCATCGGTTTGTTTCGAACCGAGTTTGTTTTTTTTGAGCAGAAGGACTGTGACGAGGAACACCAGACGCTGATTTACCGGGAAGTGGCCCGCAAGGCCTTTCCGCATCCGGCGGTCATCAGGACTTTCGACCTGGGCCGTGACAAGGTAAGCGCCGGCCTGACCAGGCAGGAAGAGGAGAATCCCTCCCTGGGCCTGATGGCCGTGCGCATGTTCCTCAAGGATCAAGCCCTGCTGAAAACTCAGTTGAGGGCGATTCTGAAGGCCAATGACAGCGGTAACATCAGGGTGCTTTTCCCGATGATTACCGAAATCGAAGAGGTTTTCGCCCTGAAGGAAATGCTGTCCCGGGTGGAAAGGGAATTGGCCGCTGAGGGCGTTTTACCGCCCCATCGCCTGCAATTGGGAATCATGATCGAGATTCCCGCGGCGGTGAAGATAATTCCCCACCTGAAGGGTGAAATCGACTTTCTTTCGATAGGCACCAACGACCTGATTCAGTACCTGCTGGCCGTTGATCGCAACAACAGTGAAGTATCATACCTGTACAGCCCCTTTCACCCGGCTGTGGTGGCTACCCTGAAAGAAATTCTGCGGGAGGCGAACGCGGCCGGCCTTGGCGTAACCATCTGCGGAGAAATGGCCGCCAAGAAACTGCCGGCCTTGATGCTGCTCGGGCTCGGCTTTTCTTCTTTTTCCATGGCTCCGCACTCAATCGCCGAGATCAAGAGGGTTTTTACCGGAGTTGACCGTTCTTACCTGGAGAGAACAGTTCGTAAGCTGAGCAGACTGCGCTCCCGGGGGGAAATCGAAGAACTTCTTCTGGAATCGCTGTTACGCCGCTTCCCCGATCTTTTACTCAACCACCTTTCTTATTGAATCCCGCTCATTCCTTGAGCATTTTTTTCAGGGAATTCAGGTCGGTTTTTTCAAGGGATTGAATGGCTTCCAGGTTTTTCCTGCGGACTTCCTGGAAAACTTCGTGGCGCAGTATGGAAAGAGCGCGCGGCGCCTCGATGCCTATTTCAACGACGTTTCCCGAAATGCGCAGGACTTTGATTTCAATATCGTTTCCGATGATTATGCTTTCGTTTTTCTTTCGGGTCAGAACGAGCATGTTCAGGGATTCCGGCCGGTTTCAGCCTGGCTGGTTATGAAAGTGGAAGGCTTGAGCAAGGGCTCGGCCACGCTGTAATCGTCGTTCAGCAGGAAAACCTGTTTGGCTGTCTTGGTATGAATGTTGATCAGCAGGGGAGCCTTGAGGTTGACCCTGACGTTTTCCGGTTGCGGTGAAAAAACGACCACGGCCAGCAGTTGAAAATCGTTGGCGTCCCGGGCTCCAACCGCCTGCAGGTCGGAGTCGTCTATGATGAACTGGTAATTGGCTTCAACGTTGAGTGGGTTTATGACCACCAGGGCCAGGGATGCGTCGTCCAGGCACTGCAGGTAACTGAAGGGCATGAAATCCTGATTCTCGATCAGCAGGAATCGCTTGCACTGGGGGATACCGATCAAACCCTCGGGAAAGCTGATCACGCTTTCTTCAGGGTAAGATATTTTTCCGAATAGTCTGGTCTCAATTTCCATTTTTTTTTCCTGTTTTTGATTATACACTCGAAAGGAAGTTTGCGGCAACATGGTTTCAACCCAGAAAATCCATCAGTGAAACCCGGTTGATCCTGGCCCCGGTTCGCAGCATGGCCGAAAGCCCGATTTCCTCGTTGGCCAGGTCGGTGATGGCCGCGGCCATGTCGGCGTCTTCCATGCCCGACATCTGGGTGGTCAGGGTCAGGCTGAAATCCCGCAGCAGCTGCTTTATCTCCTGAAGATGACCCCGGCGGTTGCCGATGTGACCCAGGGCGGAGTTGAAGCTGTTGGACACTTCTTTCATGGTGGAGATACTGTTGCCGATAGCTTCTGTGTCATCGTTGCGCAGGGCCGCGCTCAAATCGGCCAGGCGCTGGAAAAGGTCCACCTGCCCGGGGTCGCGGTTGTAGGACCACTGGGACGGAGTCAGGGGTGTTTCCGAAAATGGTGATTCCAGCACCACTGAGAAGGGTGAACTTATGCTGGTAATGACCCGGTTTTCACCGTTGATGTTGATCAGGTCGCCGACATTGAGCAGGCCGCTGATGTCGGTGTCGAATGTCAGTCCGGTGCCGCTGCCGTCCACGGACAGCAGAGTTCCCGGGCCGATCCTGGTGGCGGTGAACACCTGGCTGCCGGGAATGTTGGTGGCGACCCGCACGGAAAAATCAGCCTGTGCTTCCACGTATTGATCGTTGCCCCGGTAACTGACAGTGCCCTCGCTCAGCACAAAGGGGCGGATTGTGGTATTCGATCCCGAAAAAACGAATTTTCCGTCGATTTGAGTGTTGGCGATATCCAGCAATGCATCCCTGATCAGATCGACCTGGTCGGCGATGATGCGCCGCTGTTCATGGCTGGTAAGACCACTGGCGCCCTGGGCGGCCAGGGAAACCACCTGGTGGATGTGCTTGACGCTGTTGTTCAGGGCCGATTCAGCGGCGGCCAGGCTTTTTTCCCCGGAATTGATATTGCGATCGAACTGGCTTATCTGGGCCAGTCGGCCGCGCAGGGTCATGACCTGGGCCATGTCGGCCGGATTGTCAGACAGCTTGTTGAGTTTCTTGCCGCTGGTGGTCCTGGTTACGGCACTGTCATAGCGTTCCTTGCTCAAGCCGAGATTATGAAGAAAATTGCGAAACCAGACGCTTTCTACTGCCCGCATTTCATCCTCCTCATCTGCCCACCTGGATCAGTACGTCCAATAAACGGTTGACCAGTCCCAGGTACTGGGCCATGGCCTGGTAGGACTTTTCAAACTGCATCAGGGTGGCGGCCTCTTCGTCCAGGGAAACACCGGAGATTTCATCGCGCCTGTTTTCCAGGAAGAGCAGCATGCCCTGGTTGGCTTCCTGTTCGTACTTGGCCAGCGAGGTCTGGTTGCCGATCGAGGAGAGCAGGGAATGCAGGTAGTCGTGAAAAGTGCCGTAATCAAAAGTGCCGTCATTGTCCGCGTCTATGACGTTGTCGGCATTGGCCAGGGCCGCGAGGGCCAGGGCATTGCTGTTGTCGCCCGGAGCGCCGGCCGGCGGCGGGCCTGGATCGACCAGTCCGGAGGCGGCGATCAGCTCCGGGTTGGAAATCAGGGCCGGGTTTATTTCCAGGAAGAGCGAAACACCCCGGTAATCCCCGGGAGCTGCAGGAACGAAATCGACGAAAAAATCAGTTCCGGTGGTACTGCCGTCCAGGGCGAAACCGGCGGCGTGCAGGTCGTTGACCTGCCTGATCAGTCCGTAACTGAAATTGTCCAGTTGTCTCTTGTAATCTGGAATGTAAGTGTCGCGCACCAGTAATGCGGCTTCGACCCGGCCGCCGCGGATGTCGGCGGTGATGTTCAGCGGGGTGGAACCGAACTGGGCGATGGTGATGTCGTAGTAGTTGTCATTGGCCGGGTTTCTCTGCAGACCCAGTTGATTGAGTTCATTGGCGTGGACGAAGGTGCGGCCGGCTATTTCAATGGTCAGCGATCCGTTGGCGCTGTTGGGATAGACGTTGATGCCGATCAGTTCGCTCAATTCGCGCACCTTGAGACTGCGGCGGTCAATCAGGTCGTTGGGGCTCTGGCCCGATCCCTGGGCATAGCTTATCTTTTCGTTCAGTGAGGCTATTTCCCGTCCCAGGGCGTTGATGCTTTGAATCGTCGAATTCAGGCTTTCGTTCTGAATTTCCTGTTGTTCGGTCAGCCGGGTGTAGGTGTTGCTGATATGGGCGGTAAAAGCCCTGGTCTGATCGATCAGGTTGCGCCTGGTCGGCAGGTCGGTGGGATTGTTGGCCAGGTCGCCCCAGTTGTTGAAGAAGCGGCTCAACTGGCTGGATACCCCCAGTCCGCCTGCTTCGGAAAACAGGGCCTCGACACTGCCCAGATGCTGGCTGAGGTTTTCATACTTGCCCTGGTTACGGGACCTTTCAATTATCTGGTTGTCGATGAACTGGGACCTGACCGCGAAAATGTGGGACAGGTCGACCCCTCGTCCGGAACTCAACTGGGTGGTCCCGGGGGGAGGCGCAACCGGACTCATATGGCCTACCTGCCTGGTGTAGCCCTTGGTGTTTACATTGGCGATGTTGTGGCCGATGATCTGGAAAATCTGTTGCTGGGCCAGCAGTGAATTCTTGCCCAGCTCGAGGGCCGAGTAGAGGTTCATGGGATCAGCCCTCCTGCTGGAAATGATTGTGATGCAGCGTGTTGGTCCTCTGGCCGCTGGGGTTGTAACCGTCTCCGTTGAGCATACGGTTGATGCCCATAAGCCTGTGATTCAGCCGCGAGAAGTGTTTTAACTGCACGGAAGCGGAAAGCACCAGGTAGGATATTTCATGACTCAGGCTGGTGACCGCCGATTGCAGGGGGATGAATTCCTGGTAGCCGAAGGAAATCAGGGTCGATATGGTCAGCTGTTGCGGGGAAATGCCCAGCAGCGACGCGATACGGGCCCGGGCTTCCTCCTTGCGTGCTGATATCTCCTGGATTTTCAGTTCGTTTATTTCGATCCAGTTGAAAAAATTACTGCTGGTGATACCCTTGTCTCCCACCAGGTGGTTGAAGCTGAGCAGGGCGCCGCGGACGGCTTGAAAGAAATTGATCTCGTCTTCCAGGGCGTTTTTAAAATCTCTTACTGCCTGTTCCATTCAGACCTCCAAGTCAATGAGTGAATTTTCGCCCCCGCCCTTATCATCTTCGCCTTTTTTTTCTTCCTTTTCCTTTTCTTTGTCCTGGTCGGCCCGGCGGATCACCCGCTGGCGACGGGCATCGTCGCGCACTATCGACTGGTCGGTTTTTTCAGTCGATTGCACGGCCTCAGACTGGGCTTCATCAAGTGATTCGAGTTCTGCGGAAAAATCGCTGTCACCGCTCTGCGGCTGCAGTGGATCGGAACTGCGGCGCCTGGATGGGAAGATTCGCCGGTTGCCGATTCGGTCGATTTTTCCGATTTCGCTCATCCTTCCTCGATCAGTCGTTCAGCGATCAACTCGGGGATCACCCGGTAGGTCCCTGATTCCAGCTGTTCCCTGACCGCGCTGACTTTTTCCGGCCTGATGTCCGGAGCATTGCCGGCGGCGGCGCTCAGTTTTTTCAGGTCCAGGGCCTGCCTGGAAAGCTCGACCTGGTCCTGCAGGGGCGGCTGTCCTGCTTTTTCCGGCTTGGTTGCACCGCGCTCACTGCTGCGGGTCACAGCCGGCCGGTCGATTTTTCCGATCTTGTCAACTGGAGAACTCATTTGCTTACCTCCATCGGTGCACTGTTCAATAGATCGGCTCTTTTGACCTTTTCATTAACAGTGTCCGCAGCCATGAATACGGCTGGATCAAGGTATCGGCCGTTCCGCTGCACTTCAAAGTGCAGGTGGGGGGCGGTGGATCGGCCGTCTGATCCGGAGAGGGCTATGGTCTGCCCGGATTTGACTTTATCTCCCTTCTTGACCAGGCGCTCGGACAAGTGGGCGTAGTGAGTGTAAAGGCCCCGGCCGTGATGAATTTTGACCAGGTTTCCGTAACCCGGCCGCCGGCCGCTGTAGGTCACCGTGCCGTCCAGGCTGCTGGTCACCGGGGTGCCGTCGGGCGCGGCCAGGTCGATGCCGCGGTGAAAAGCCGGTTGGTCGGTGAAGGGATCACGGCGCCAGCCGAAATTCGAAGTAACCCGGCCCGCCACCGGTCTGAGCGGAACCTGGTTTGATCCCAACGGCCGGTTGGTGACCGCGGGGGCGCGCTCGATCCCCGGAGGGGTGATTCCAGGCATTTTATCCCGGATCTGGGCGGCTATGATCTCCTGGTAACCCAGGCCTCCGTTTTCGGCGATGTACTTGGCCAGCATCTGGTTGTGCAGACCGTTGAAATCTCCGCCGAGGCTGAATGATGATTCGTTGTCCTTTTTTTCTTCACGGAAGGCTGTTTTGACCAGGTTGAGAATGAGCATTTCCTCGAAACTGGCCGCCACGGCCTTGATCCTGGTTTCCGGATCTGCGTCCCGGCTGAGCAGGGGATCAAGCGCGGAAGCGGCCGAACCGGGCGGCAGGACGTTCAGGGGTGAAAAAAGGGCATCAAGCATTTCAGATCACCTCGATGTCGGCGTTCAGGGCGCCGGCGGTTTTGATGGCCTGCAGGATGGCGATGATGTCTCGGGGAGTGGCTCCGAGAGTATTCAAGGTTTTGACCAGGTCGGCAATGGTGGCGCTGCGCTCGAACAGGGAAACCCGGGCTTCCTCTTCACGCACATCGACCGTGGTGTCAGGTGTCACCACAGTCTGGCCCTCGCTCAAAGGCAGGGGCTGGGAAACCTGGTACTGGGTCCTGACACTGATGGAAATGTTGCCGTGAGACAGGGCCACCTGGGAAATACGCACGTTTTCCCCGAAGACCACGGTGCCGGTTCTTTCGTTGATGACTATCCTGGCCCGGGAATCGGGGGAGATGGTCAGGTTCTCCAGCAGGGCGACCATCTGCACTTTCTGGTTCTGAAAACGCTCGGGTATGGCGATGCGGATGGTGCGGGAGTCGACGGCCTGGGCGATTTCCCCGAAGGCGGCGTCAATGGCCGCGGCCACCCGGCTGGTGGTGGTGAAATCATCCTGGTTTAGGATGAGGGTAAAACTGCTCTGCCGGGTGAAATCAAAGGCCACCTCGTTTTCAATCAGGCCGCCGTTGGCGATGCGACCCACGGTGGGATGGTTCTTGGTGGTCGAAGCCCCGGCTCCGCCGGCGGCGAATCCCCCGGTGGAAACGGCTCCCTGGCCGACGGCGTAAACCTGTCCGTCACCGCCCAGCAGGGTGGTGGCCAGGAGTACTCCGCCCTGCAGGCTCTTGGCGCTGCCGATGGAGGAAACAGTGATGTCTATCTTACTGCCGACCCGGGCGAAGGGCGGCAGAGTGGCGGTCACGGCCACGGCCGCTGTGTTTCGTATCTGGAAATCCTTGGGTTGAATGGTGATCCCCATGCGGTCCAGGTAATTGGCGATGGTCTGGAAAGTAAAGCGGTTCTGGGTGGTGTCCCCGGTACCATCCAGGCCGACCACTACGCCGTAACCGAAGAGCTGGTTATCGCGTACTCCGGCGAAGTGGCCGATGTCCTTCAGGCGCACCTCCTGGCCGACGAGACCCAGGGCGGTCACCAGCAAGAGAATCAGGAACAGGGGCTTTCGTTTCATGTTCGGCTCCTAAAAAGGCCAGACCAGGTTGAGTATCCAGGTCAGCCAGCCGCGTCGGGCCTGTTCCGATACCGGGCCCTTACCGGCGAAGTTGATCTGCATGTCGGCCACCTTGTTTGATTCAACGATGTTGTCGTAGGATATATCGCGTGGCCGCACCATGCCCCGCAGTACAACCACCTGCTTTTCCTTGTTGACCATGACTTCCTTTTTCGCTTCGACGATCAGGTTGCCGTTCGGCATCAGGTCGACCACCCGGGCGGCGATGAAAGTAGAGAGCTTGGTTTCCCGGGTGCTCTCGCCGCTGCCCTGGTTACTGCTGTTGGCCTTGCCCCCGAACATGTTGGCCGGATCGAAGCCTTCCAGCAGCTCTCCTTTCAGGGTGGTTTCCAGGCCCAGGAAGGCGTCCACTCCCATGGAAGTGCTGGCCTGCTTGTTGGTGCGCAGTCCGGCCTTGTTGGAGGCGGTTGAGGATTCACTGATGCGGATGATCACGATGTCGTTGATTCCGCCGGCCTTGGGGTCGGCGTACATGTTGCGCAGCGGCGAATTGGGCCGCCACAGTGATGCTTTGCGGCCCGAATACTCATCCGACCGGAGCGCCGGTAAAAAGAATAAAAATATGGTTAAAACGATGATTGTTTTTTTCATTGGCGATCAACCTCCAAAAGATTTACCCCGCTGACCCGGGCCATGATGATCTTCCGACTGCTTTCGTTAATTACCCGCAGTCTTTGTCCCATTACTCCATCGGTCAGGGGCATGACCTGCAAAGAGATGCTGAAAACATCGCTTCCGGTCTTCAGGGTGGCCGGTTCACCGCGCCTGACCAGCCATTGCTTTTCCAGGCAGGCTGAAGTCAGTACGGAGTTGGCCGTGACTATGCGTCCGGTACGGCGGCCGAGCAGTTCCCGGCTCTCCAGCAGGGCATCGCTGATGAAGGGGGTTATTTCCCGCTTTTCCCAGCGTATGTCGCTTTCATTGATGGTTTCTCCCTTGGCCAGGCTGCGGTTGGTAACGGCAACTTCCCGGCTGACCCGCAGGCGGGCGCTGATCCAGTAGGCCGCTGATTCCCGGCCATGGTGAACGGTTTTCAGGCTGAAGAGCACGGTGCCCAGGAAATCCCGGCTGCGGGTCGCTTCGATACGCCAGGAAAAATCGCTTTCCGGCACTACTATATCCCGCTTGCTGAGAATTTCAATTTCCAGGTCCGGTCCCCATGGAGAGTGTCCGCTCAGGTATTCCCGGATCAGTTGCTCCTGCATTTCCGGGGTGCAGATTCCGCCTGTCCTGCTTACCCTGACAGCAGCGGCGCCGCCGATTCTGACTCCGTTCACTCCCAGGCCGCGTAGTTTATCGCTGATTTCAGCCCGGGAAAAAACCTCACTGCGCCCGGGCTGAGGAGCCACGGCCATTACCAGCTCGCCCAAGCGGGCCAGGGCGGCCGGATCCATGGCTGCGATGTCCTGCAGGCGCACCAACTGGTCGCTGATTTCCGCTTCGGCCCGCAGCCGCAGTTCGGTTGACTCGGCCGCCAGGCAGGCCGCCAGAGCCGCGCCGGCCAGAATCAGCAGACCTCTATTCATGCTCGATTACCTGCCCAGGTTGATGGCCCGGTTGAGCATTTCATCGGAAGCCCGGATCGACCTGGCGTTGGTCTCGTAGGATCTTTGGGCGATGATCATGTTGACCAGTTCTTCCACCATGTCGACGTTTGACATTTCCTGGAAACCCTGGGCCAGGGTGCCGAAACCTTCCAGCCCGGGAGTGCCCTGGATGGGGTCGCCGGAAGCCTGGGTATTCAGAAACAGGTTCTTGCCGATACTTCGCAGGCCGGCCGGGTTGATGAAACGGGCCAGTTGGATCGAGCCCACCTCGGTGGCACTGGTTTCTCCCGGCCTGAGTATGGAAACGGTGCCGTCATTGCCGATGGTCAGGCTGATGGCGTCGGCCGGTATAGTGATGGCCGGTTCCAGCGGGTAGCCGTCATTGGTCACCAGGCGACCGGTGGAATCCTTGGCCAGGCTGCCACTGCGGGTGAAGGTGATGGTGCCGTCGGGCATGGTGATCTGGAAAAAGCCGTCACCTTCGATGACCACGTCAAGGGGATTGCCGGTGTGCTTGAAATTACCCTGGGAGAATACCCGGTTGATGGCCACCGGCTTGACTCCCAGTCCGACCTGTATTCCGGAAGGAATCTCCGTGGCTATGGTCGAACGGGCGCCCGGTTCGCGGATGGCCTGGTAGATCAGGTCCTGGAATTCAACCCGCGATTTCTTATAACCCGAAGTGTTGATATTGGCCAGGTTGTTGGAAATTACATCGATGTTCATGGTTTCCGCCTGCATACCCGAGGCGGCGGTGAATAGGGCTCTGATCATTGCTATCCTCCTTAGATTGAACGCGGCAGGTCGTTGATCGTACTGCGCAAAACCTGCATCATGATTGTTTCTATGGCTCTTTGCTGAACTTCGAAACTGCGCTGGGTGAAAATCATCTGGGCCATTTCATCGATGATGTCGACGTTGGCCCGCTCGAGGGAACCCACGGCCAGGGCCGGGGCCTCGATGATACTGCCCTGGCCTTCCGCGAGCCTGAAAAACTGGTTGCCGACTTTTTCCAGGCTTTCCCAGGGGGCAGCCAGGATCTGCAGTCTGGTCAGGTAATTCCCGTCCACGGTTACGTCACCTCTGCTGCTGATGTCCAGCCGCTCACCGTAAACCCGCACCGGCTTGTCGAAGATGTCAAGAACTGGAAGTCCTTCACTGCAGGTGAGTTCGTTGGCGGCGTTGACCAGCAGTCCGCCGTTGCGGCTCAAAAGTTTTTCCCCGCTAATGCCGCGGTAAACGAAGAATCCCTGGCCTTCCAGGGCCAGGTCGAGCGGTCGGCCGCTGATGGTGATGGTACCCTGGTTGGGCCTGATGGCGGTTCCGGCCAGCAGGGGCTGTTCATCGCCCCCGGACTGGGCTCCGGCCAGGGAGCGGACCACGGTTTCAAAGGGAATGTCGCCTTTGAAGCCGACAGTGTTGACGTTGGCGATGTTGTTGGACTGGATGTTCAGTCTTTCCAGGTTGCTGACCATTCCGGCTACTGCGCTGTACATTCCGCTTTTCATTTTTACCTCGATAAAATGCAAGCAATATTTATGCCAGAATGGCAGGCCCAAGAAAGCCCGTTTTTCAGCTTTTCTTCTTTATAACGGGCGGCATAATCAACCGCAACCGGGAAAAATATTCCGGCCCGCAGCTATCGGCCTTGACAAAAAAGGGGCGCGAATATAAGCTGAGACATGACCGAAAAACACCCAGGAACCAAGGAATCAGGCAGTTCTCCGTCCGAAAGAAAACTGCGGGCGGCCGAGACGGCCTGGGAACAAGGTTATTCCCATCTCGGCAGGCCAGGTGTTTTTCAAGGCCACGGCAGCGGTCACATCCACGAAAGTTTCCGGGTGTTAACTGATTCCGGTGGGGTTTACCTGCTGCAAAAAATCAACCGGGGCGTTTTTTCTGACCCGGAGGCACTGACGGCCAACATCAGCCTGGTTACCACCCGGCAAAAGGCTTTCCTGGAAAGAACCGGTTGTGCAAACCCCGAGCGGCGCTGCCTGCACGTGCAGGCAGATTGCTCGGGGGCGCCTGCCTTCCTGGATGAGGCCGGCGGGTACTGGCGTGTTTTCGATTTCATTCAGGGGACTTACACTCTGGACCAGGCCGAATCCGCGCAAGCGGCAGGCCGGGCTGCCGGGGCTTTCGGACGTTTCCTGGTCATGCTGGCCGATTTACCTCCCGGAGATTTAAACCTGACCATCCCAGGTTTTCACGATACCCCGGCCAGGTTTAAAGCACTGCAGGACGCCATAGAAAAGGATCCGGCCGACAGGCGACGATTGGTCGAAGCCGAGCTGAAATTCGCCCTTGAGCGCCGGGCGGAATCGGGCCGCCTGCTTGAACTCCAGCGCCGCGGGGTATTACCTCTGCGGGTGGTGCACAACGACACCAAGATCAACAACGTTCTTTTCGATGCTGAAAGCGGTGAGGGGATCTGCGTCATCGACCTGGACACGGTTATGCCCGGATTGGCGGCCTACGATTTCGGCGACCTGGCCCGCACCGTGCTCAGCCCGCTTGCTGAAGACGATCCCGAGCCCTGCCCGGGGCAATTGCGCCTGCCTTTCTTCCGCGCCCTGGTCGAAGGCTTTCTGGACGGGACCGGGGGGCTTTTAACCGGCGCGGAGATAGCCGAACTGCCTTTCGGGGCCTGGCTTATCACCCTGGAAAACGGAGTTCGTTTCCTGACCGATTACCTGGAAGGTGACCGCTATTTCAGGGTGAACCGGCCGCGACAAAACCTGGACCGCTGCCGCAACCAGTTCAGCCTGGCGGCGGAAATCGAGCGGAATCTGCCGGCCATGGCCGGGATCGTCAGGGAAGTGCTGGCCGGGAATAACTGAATCACTGTCAAAGCTTTTGACGGCCCATCGTCAATTTATTGTCTTTACTACGCCTCCGGAGTTGAGCTCATTTGACTTCACTTCCGGATGATGCAGTTACGTTCCCGGGGATTACAACTGTTTCAACCTGCTTTTTACTGAATGGATTGGGCAGGAAGTAAACGGCCAGGGTGATGTAGAGTACGATGCGGGGCGCACCCAGTCCCTGGCAGATGGCGATTACGAAGATCATCAGGTGCATGCGGATCACGTTTTTGTAGGGGCTGAGCATGAAGTTCGGGTTTTCGCCCCGCCAGGCGGACTTCAGCATAGGCCTGGCCGAGCAGGCGCTGGCCAGGATGAAGGGCCAGTAGTCGATCAAGGAGAGGCGGATCAGGTCGCGGAAAAAGAAAAGCAATCCGGCAGGTTGAAAAGCCTCAAGCGACTCAGGCAGCAGTGGGAAAAAAGAGTTGAGGAAGACGGCGTGGACCAGGTGAAAACCGCCGAAGTGGACGCTGAAAAAGGCGATAAAGAATACCCCGGCCGGGAATACCGCCAGGAAATGCAGTAACGATGAGGTTCGGCGGCCGGAGTTTTGCCGGGTCCTGTCGGCAAAGACCGAAAACAGGCTCAAGGCCGCCAGCAGGGCAAAAACCAGGCTGACCGGGGAGAATCCGAAGAGAAATATGACCGGGATCAACAGGACGATACCTGAAGCGGCCTCGCCCTGGCCGCCGGCTGTTTCGGCATTTCCCCGGCTGGAAAGGAATTGTCCCCTGATCATGCCGCCGGCCGCGCCCAGCAGCAGGGTGGTGTATCCGATGACCAGGCTGCTGCTCCACAGGCTCCAGAGCAGGTCGCGGGCTTCCCAGCCCAGCAGGCCGGCCATGATCAGCATGGCCGTAAAAAGCAGCAGTTCGGGCCAAGGCTTGCCTGAAGTGTTTCCTGGATTACTCATTACACCTGAGAACCTGAGCTGGATTGTAAACCAGCCGCGAGAGGGTTGCAATAAAAACAACTGGATAAAAGTTGTTTTTTTATACCGTGATTTCTCAGGGAAAAGACTTGCTTGACAAAAACAGGTTTGATAATTTATTCATTGTCTCTGAAAACCGAGAGTTTCAGCGGTGGAGGTTGAATCTGAGGATAAGTATTTGCTGTTCGTTTTTTGATCAAACAAGGGGGTCAACCCGCTGTTTCAGAAGTTGGGCTGAAGCTGACTTACAGTTTTTAATCAGGATGTTTTGAAATGGTACGGCAAATGAGGGAGGAGTAAATGAGTTCAACAAGCCAGAAACCTTCGGCCGCGGCCGCCGAGCTGGTGCGAAGATTGCGGCAGGCAAACAGTATCCCGGCCCTGGATGAAAACGTCAAGCATCTTTGCCAGCTGACCGACCGCAGTGAAACCAGCACCACTGACCTGACCACGGTCATTATGCGTGATGCCGGCCTGACCTCGCGTCTGCTGGCCATGGCCAATTCGGCCGCCTATCGGCCGCGAAATCCTGTAAAAACGGTATCATCGGCGGTAATACTCTTTGGATTCGACCGTGTCCGCCAACTGGCCGTCGGACTGTCACTGTTTCAGAAACACTCGCAAAGCACGCGCGACAAAGAGCTGTACCGTTTACTGGTCTGCGCTTATTGCACGGGCATCTTTGCCATGGACCTGGCCCGCAGGATCAGGGATGCCAATCCGGAAGAGCTTTTTGTTGTCGGCCTGCTGCATCAATTGCCGCGCCTGGTCCTGTTCAACGGTTTTCCTGAAAAGTACAGAAACATCGACCGGTTGATCGTGCAGAAGAAAATGACCCTGGACCGGGCCTGTAATCAAGTCTTTGGCGCAGGGTATGAAGACCTGGCCGCAGCCATGGCCGAACACTGGAATTTGCCAAAATCACATCATTTTTACCTGGGTGAAGCCGGGAGCGACGTTCAGCCGAGACGCCAGTTGGTGCGCCTGGCGGTTGAAATCGCAGATATGCTTTTCGGCAACAGCCTGGCTGGTCCTGCCACAGCCGCCCAACTTTCCGAGCGGGCGGCCGGTTTGCTTGACAAGGATTCTTTTTCATTGCCGGATTTTGTCGGGGACAGTGTTGAGAAGGACCCGAACATGGAAACTTTTTTCAGGCTTTCCAAGCAGGACATTTCCATGATGGCCAGGATAGCCGAATGGGGCAAGGTGTCTTCGGCTGATGTGGCCAATACTCTGACCCACAGTTTCGAATACCACAGCTCGGCTGAAGAAGAGAAAGATTCTCCATTGGTCATGGCTCATTTTCTTTCAGAGCTGATGATCGCGGTGCGTAACCGTATCGGCATAAATGAGGTGTTAATGCTGGCCCAGGAGGGAATATTCCGTTGCATTAAACCCAGCTGTGTCATTACCGCTTTTGTTAACCCGGAACGGACCAGACTGCAGGGCCGCCTGTATGCCGGACAGAATCCCTACCTGCAACCCGGTCGATACCAGGTGCAGCTTAATGCCGATGATTGCCTGGCCGCGCAGAACATGCAGGGCAAGGATGTTGTCGTTGCTTCAGCTAAAGACAAGCGCATCCTGCCTGATGACAGGTTGATCAAGGAATTGGGCATCGAATCGGTGCTGCTGGCCCCGATCTGCGCCCGCGAACAGGCCATCGGCCAGTTCTTCCTGGGGCGTCAAGCCAATTGTGCGCCTTTCTCGGCCGATGATTGCCTGTGGATGATGGCCATTTCCGGTCACGTAGCCCTGGCCTTCGAAAACGTGGGAAAATAGCTCTGCGGGGACGGTACTTGTTTTCTTGTTTTTGTTGAGGCATAATCTTTCCCATGAGACTGCCGCGCAGAACATATGAAGGAGCTTTTCATCATGCCATGAACCGGGGTATTGAGGGCCGGCCGATTCTCCAACTTAAATCCGACAAAGTTTTGTTTCTGGAACTATTAGGTGGGAAAATAGCTCTGCGGGGACGGTACTTGTTTTCTTGTTTTTGTTGAGGCATAATCTTTCCCATGAGACTGCCGCGCAGAACATATGAAGGAGCTTTTCATCATGCCATGAACCGGGGTATTGAGGGCCGGCCGATTCTCCAACTTAAATCCGACAAAGTTTTGTTTCTGGAACTATTAGAAAAGTTTCAGAAGCTTATGAAGATAAGAATACTGGCTTACTGCCTGATGGACAATCATTATCATCTTGTTTTACAGAATGAATCCGGCAGAATGTCTGATTTTTTCAAGCAGCTCAATGGACAATACGCGATAAATTATCGAAAGCTCCATGGTGGTCGGGGATACCTGTTTCAAGATCGTTACAAAACCATGTTGATTCAGGATGACGCCTATCTAATGCTGGCAATAGCTTATGTCTTAAACAATCCCGTTAGGAAAAAACTGGTGAGTTCTTTTGCTGAATACCCTTGGTCAAGCGCATCTCAGTACTTCCATGGAAAACCTGCAACAATGGTGGATTGTGATTATGTCGAAGATCTGTTCGGCACGGAGGATGAACTTGTCCGATTGATAAACAATTTGAAAACTGATGAGTTGCCAATGGTGCGCTCAAATCTTGGATTGATTGTAGGAGGGAAGGATTTCATCCCGAAAGCATTGAAGCTGGTGGAGCGCCGTGCCGGTGCAGAGAGTGTTGAACGTCGGCGCAGGAAAGACATGCACTTTGAGCCGCAAGAAAAGGTGCTGGCCGAGTTTGAGCGGATTAAAAAAGTAAAATTGACGGAAATTGATGTCAAGACATATCACGGTAAACGCCTTAGAAGTGAGTTGTTGGTTCTTTTAAGGGAAATGTCTGGCATGACTTACAGAGAGATTGCGAAGATAGATCTGTTTAGTGATTTGGAGCTTAACAGCCTAGGGGGGCTGTACCGCCAGGCACGCCGTCATTTGTCCGCTGAATAATAAAGAAAACAAGAAAACAAGTACCGTCCCCGAAGGTCGTCCACGGTAAACGCCTTAGAAGTGAGTTGTTGGTTCTTTTAAGGGAAATGTCTGGCATGACTTACAGAGAGATTGCGAAGATAGATCTGTTTAGTGATTTGGAGCTTAACAGCCTAGGGGGGCTGTACCGCCAGGCACGCCGTCATTTGTCCGCTGAATAATAAAGAAAACAAGAAAACAAGTACCGTCCCCGAAGGTTTAAAAGCGGAAGCCGAACAACAGGAAATACTGGGTTATATTCGGCTCGAGCTCCGGAAAGGATACTTTCAGGGCCTGAAATTCCATTATCAGGTCGATGCTTTTCAAGTTCAATTCCAGGCCGAACAACAGGTGCCAGGCGAAGTTAATATCGAACTGGCTGATTTTCTGGTCCTGGAAGCTCGAGCTGGTCGAAGCCAGGGCGGCGCCCAGACCGAGACCGGCGTAGGGGGTAAGGAAATCCAGTTTTTCAACGAAGCGGCCCAGGTTGACCCCGGCCTTGGCCTTTAAGAATAGATTGGCGGCCAGGGTGCTGCTGCGGAATTCAGCATCGGAAAAACTGCGGAAATAAGGCTGAATCTCAAGGCCGAGCGTGAAATAGGGGTTGAAGCCTCTGTCATAGGCCAGGGAAAGCAGCCACCTGTCGCCGAAAGAAGCGGCCGGCGCGGTCATCAGGCCGAACCTGGCGCTCAGGCCCTGGAATAGAACATCGCTTGATTCCGGGGTCGGCCGGGCCGGTTTTTTTTCAGCCCGGGCCCGTGGTTCAGGCTCGACCATTTTTTCAGTCTGCCGGGCTGGTTTATCACGCTCTGTTTTTTTCGCTTCCGGTTCTGAAATAATCTCGACCGTGTTGACGTGAATGTAAGCCGTTACGGTTTGACCGGAACGGTCCAGTATACTGATTTCATGCCAGTTGCCTTTCAGTCCCAGACTTACCAGCTCACTGCCCTGAGGCAACTGGGTGACAATGGCGCTGTTGGGGTCAGGTTCCTGGCGCAGGTTGGCCATGGCAGATTTGACCCGCAGCAGAACCGGCTGTTTCCCCCCCGACCGGGCTTGTACGTCAATCTGCAGGCCGGCCAGTAAGACCAGGAAAAGCAATGCTGAGATATTTTTTTTCATGATAGCCTCGTTGCCCAGTTCACTTGATGATTGGGATGTAGCCGATCGGCGTAGTCACGGTCAAGGTCGTGGTTTCATATTCCTTGCCCAGGTTTACGTTGTAGACGCGGTAGAAAACCGGGATTTGTTCCGGAGTAGGCGTACACACGAAGACGTAAACATTGTAAACATCCTGAAGTAATGCCACCCGCATATAGGGAGGATTGCTTTTTATGATGTAGGGGCCGTAATTGCGTTCTCCCCGGATTGCCACCTGGATGTTGTAAGGAGTGTTGTTGTTGACCTGCAGGTAGCCGAGCCCTGAACCCATTTGCAGGGCACAGAGTGCACAACTGCTGTGAGAATGATCGCTGCTCGCGCTGAAAATCACCAGCATACCCAGCAAGGCCAGGCCCAGCCAAAGGCGGGACCACTTGCGGTTTTTCATTCTTCCCTCCTGATGTGCCGCTGATAGTAATGGTAAAAAAAAAAAAAGTCAACCGGCCGAATATTTTGTTTTAAAAAAGCGGATGCTGAAACCTCCGGCCACAATAAGGAGCAGGCTGAAAGCCTGGTGCCAGGAAAGACCGCCGGCCCAGATCAGCTCGGCTGATTGCTGATGACGCAGGAATTCCAGGAAAAAGCGGATCAAACCGTAATTGACCAGGTAAAACGAGAAAATTTGTCCCGGAAAACCGGGCTTGCGGTACAAAAGCAAAAGAATAATGAAATTAGCCAGGCCCAGTACGGCTTCGTAGAGCTGGACCGGGTGCAGGGGCATCCCGGCCAGTGGATGGGGCATATCGGCCAGTCGCTCATAATACACGGCCCAGGGAAGGGTTGTCGGTTTTCCGTAACAACAGCCGGCAAAAAAACAGCCCGGTCGCCCTAGGGTATGGCCCAGGGTGATGCCGATCACGCTGATGTCCCATAGCAGGGGATATTTCCGGCCGAAATACCTGGGAGAATAAAGACAGGCGAACAACATCGTGGCGAAAACGGCTCCGTAGAAGGACCCGCCGCTGGCGAAATCCCGGCCCAGGTTTTCCAGGCTGAAATCCCCGCCCGGCAGCCGGACCAGCTGTAAGAGCAAGGGAAGCAGCAGGCGGGCGCCGAGGGAACCGCTGACTATGCCAAGTAAAAGAAAGGCCGAGGTCTCCACCAGGTCCAGTTTTTGCCGCCGGGCCAGCCAGAGTATAAAAAGCGTCCCGGCCAGCAAGCCCAGCAGGTAGAAGAACTGGTAAGCGGACAGGGACCAGGATAAAAGCCGGATCATTTCAGGCTTCATGTTGCCTGCATTTTATCCCTTTTGCCCGGCTCTGCCAAGGCCGGCCGGCTGAATTCAATCAAGTCCCGGTTTATTGCCCTCTGCTGAAAAGAAGGCTAAAACTGCAAGCCCAGGCCCAGGCCCAGGCTCAGTCCGCCCGGCTTGACGGTTAAGAATTCCAGTTCTTTGCTGGCCAGGGAGTACCCGAGGTTCAGCCTGGCCAGTAAAAACTTGCCTACTCTGTGGATCAGCCCGGTCTGCAGGGTGAAGCCGAATGCCGAGTCTTCAACCGTCTGTTCCATGGCCGTTTCTTTCATGGAGAAGATCGTGCCTCCGGCTTCGATGAAAAAATCGCTTTTCCGACCCAGTCCGGTCGAATAACCAGCGCCAAAAGAAACCTGGCTCTGGCGGCATTCTGTTTCGATGTTGAGTCCGAAGGCGCTGAATTCAGCCGAGTTTTTCCCGGCCGAGATAGAGGCGAAGAGATAGATCGGTTTGAAAAGCTTGATGGAAAGCCCGGCCCTGGGCTGCAGCCTGGTACTGCCGTACAAATCGGAGAAACGGTTGTCCGCGGGCATTACCAGTTCGGCCATGGCCCAGATGTTCAACAGGGGTTGTTTTTCCTTTTTTTGCGGAATTTCCTCGACAGCCGGGGACGGCAAAGCCAACAGCAGGGCGATAATAATCAGGATGGTTTTTTTCATGGCGATCACCTTTATAAATTCTTGCTTCATCTTGGTTCCAGGTTGCCGGAATTGGCCAGTACCGTGCCGTGGGAATCCAGCAGCACGATTTTATAACTGTACTGCCTGTTCTTGTCCAGGAAGGCGTCGGTGCATTCGTAAAGACCGTTGTTGGCTGCGGAAGCCGGGAATTCCCACCAGGGTTCGAAGGCGGTTTCAGTTCTGGTTTTGCGGTAAACCACGATCCGCCCCAGGTCAAGCTGATGGTGATTGGCGATGTTCACCGATATCAGGGCCACCTTGCGGGACACCATCCAGGCATCGATGCGCTGTTCGCGTACAGAGGCCTGAAAGTCGGGGATCACCTTGCGGCTGAAGGCCTTGATGCAGTTGTTGGCGTTTTCGCCGACGAAATCGGTCCAGTTCAGTCCGTCACTGCTGATAAAGCTTTCTCCGGCCCGGCTGGAAGCCCGGGAAGAGTAATTGCTGAATCTTTTTTCAACGGCGATCGGATATAAACCGCTGCCGCCGTTCTGTATCCGGACAACCACGCTGAAAAGCTGGCCCCGGCTGATGCTGACCGGCTGATCCAGCTTGACCGTGTACAGGCCGGGATAGTCCCGGCTGACAACCTGCTCGCCGGCCAGTTCACCTTGGATCGGATTACCCGGGACCACGTTGCGGTAAACGCGGATCAGGGCCTGGCTCTGAACATCGGGGAGTATGAAGGAAACCGCTTCAACGGGCTGATTGTTGAGGGCTTCAAATACGTTGGCCGCCCAGGCCACCGGGTTGCGGTATCCATAGGTCGTACACCAGCCCAGGGGATCGTGGTAGTAGTTGTCACCGTAATTGTTGAGCCCTTCGGCGTTGGTGAAGGAGACGAAATTGGTCGCGGTTTGATCATAATAGGATATATGGAAGTAGCCCTGCCGCCCCCAGTTACCACCCCAGCTGTTCTTGGCGATGAAGGCTCCGTTGCCCGGAGGCATGACCTTGAAGTTTTCAGCCGGGTAGTCGTCCTCCCAGCCGATGATCACCACCATGTGATTGGTGCCCTTGGACTCGTGACAGTAATAAGAAGCTGTGGAGCTTTGCAGGTAAGCGTTGTCGGCATGATAACTGAAAGCCACGGCACCGTGCTGGGTCAGCATGTGCTTGATGTGGTCATTGTCGGTGAAACTTGAGCGCGGCGGCAGGAAAACGACTTCCTGCACGTGCCGGTCGGTCAGTTCCTGGTAGGGTTCGGCTTGGGCATAGCCCTGGCCGTAGGGCAGGTCGTCTTCATTGAGCGGGCCTCCCCAGCGGCTGAAGTAGGCCAGGCTCATGTAGCGGTTGCCGCCTTCGCAGGGGCCGTAATCAAATCCGTGACCCACGATCAGGTGTTCCGGGGAGAAGGTTTTATTTTCTGCGGGCAGCAGGCTCGACTGCAGAGAGGACAAAGTACCGAAGGCCCAGCAGGAGCCGCAGCTGCCCTGGTCACGGACCGGGCTGACCTTGCCCTGCTGGCGCAGGTCGAAGCGGGCCGGGAAAGAAGGGAATACCGGCATCTGGACATGGGACGGTACCACCCGCAGCGGGTTTACCGGGGAGGGCAGGTCTCCGTAAAGGGCCTGGGGCGGCACCAGGGACAGGCCCTGGCGGAACAGTTCCAGCTGGGTGCTGAAAACGATGAAATCCGGGTTTAGCTCTTCCCTCTGCGGCTGCAGCGTATCTCCGGCCGGCAGCAGCAGCGTCAGGAACAGCAGGATGAAAGAGACTTTTCTGAACGATCCTTTCATGATTCAATCGACTCCTGTTTGGTTTAGATGCAACTCCGATCATTGTATCCGCTGTGACCCCCTATTGCAACCCCGGCCGTGAGCATGTCCGGCGTTTATCAGGGCCGGAATGGGCCGTTTTGCCGATTGATCCAGGCTTGACATTTTCCCGGATCGTTTTTACTATGAAAGAGTGAAGAGTCATTGTCCCTTTTCCGGGCCTGATTCCTGAGCCGTTTCCCGGACAAAAGGGCAAAGGAGGATAAAATGCGCCTGTGGATGATTATACTTGCCGCCGCGGTGCTGCTGGCCGGGCTGGCCGCCTGTTCCGGCTCCAAGTCCAAGAGCCCCTCGCTGGGCGTTGACCTGGCCAACTTCGATACCGCCGTGCGGCCGCAGGACGATTTCTTTCGTTATGTAAATGGAAGCTGGCTGGATCGCAAGGAAATTCCGTCGGACCAGGCCCGTTACGGTGCTTTCGACGAGTTGCGGGAAAAGGCTGAGCAGGACTTGCGCCTGATAGTCGAAGAACTGGTTGAAACCGATGCTGAGGTGGGGACTGAAGCCCGCCAGATAGGCGACCTGTACCGGAGTTTCATGGCGGAGGAAAAACTGCGGGAATTGGGGCCGGCCCCCCTGCGACAGGATCTGGAACGCATCGCGGCTCTCGGAACGGCCGAAGACCTGCTCGTTCTCTTTGGGGAGGCGATCCACTCAGGCTGGTCCACCCCCCTGGGGCTGTTCATCAGCCAGGACCAGGGCCGATCGGACCGCTACATTGTGTATTTCAGCCAGGCCGGCCTGGGTCTTCCGGACCGCGATTTTTACCTGCGCAACGATGAGCGTTCCACCCAGATTCTCAATGCTTACCGGGCGGCCATGGAACGACTGCTGGGCCTGGCCGGCCTGGCCGAAGTCCGGCAAACAGCGGAACGGGTGCTCGAACTGGAAACCCGCATCGCCGAAAAGCACTGGACCCGGGTGCAGAACCGTGACCGCCAGGCGACTTACAATCCAACCACCATAAGAGATTTGAGCAAGCAATGGCCGGGCTTTCTATGGGACAGATTTCTGACCGGAGCTGACCTGGCCGGCATCGAGGAAGTGGTGGTGCGCCAGCCGGATTACCTGGGCGGCCTGTCGGCCCTGCTTGAAGAAGTACCGTTGGCCACCTGGAAAGACTACCTGGCCTGGCACCTGGTACGTAATGCCGCGCCTTATCTCAGCTCCGATTTTGTCGAGGCCCATTTTGATTTTTACGGCCGGGTACTTCAGGGCCTGCAGGAAATGAAACCGCGCTGGAAGAGGGGCCTGGAACTGGTAAACGGCATTCTGGGCGATGCCCTGGGCAAGATTTACGTACAGCGGCATTTCCCCCCGGAGGCCAAGGAACGCATGGAGAAGCTGGTGGCCAATCTGAAAACCGCCTTCGGACTTGCCATTGATGACCTTGACTGGATGGGTGAAGAGACCAAGACCGAGGCCAGGCTCAAGCTGTCGCATTTCAATGCCAAGATAGGTTATCCGCTGAATTGGAAGGATTATTCCGGGCTGGTGGTCGACCCTGCTGACCTGGCCGGCAATCTGCGCCGTTCAAACAAGCTCGAGTACCGGCGTCAGCTGGACAGATTGGGCGGACCGGTGGACCGCGACGAATGGTTCATGACTCCCCAGACAGTAAATGCTTACTACAGTTCCAGTCTGAACGAAGTGGTATTTCCTGCCGCCATACTCCAGCCGCCTTTCTTCAATTTGGCGGCCGATGAAGCGGTGAATTACGGAGCCATCGGCGGGGTCATCGGCCACGAGATCACCCATGGTTTTGATGACCAGGGACGCCGCTCTGACGGTGAGGGCAACCTGCGTGACTGGTGGAGCCCCGAGGACGAACAGCGTTTCCGGGCCAGGGCCCAGCTGTTGATCGACCAGTTCAATGCCTACGAACCCCTGCCCGGCATGAACATCAACGGGGAACTGGCCCTGGGGGAAAACATCGCCGACCTGGGCGGACTGAACGTGGCTTACCGGGCCTACCGGCTTTCCCTGGCCGGCACAGAGGCGCCGATCATCGAGGGATTCAGCGGATCACAGCGCTTCTTCCTGGGCTGGGCCCAGGTCTGGCGCATCAAGTTCCGCGACGAAGCCCTGCGCACCCAGTTGATGGTTGGACCGCATTCCCCGGGGCAGTACCGGGTGCTCGGCCCGCTCTCCAACATGGTCCAGTTCTACGATGCTTTTGAGGTCAGGGAAGGTGATGGAATGTACCGTCAGCCTGAACAGCGGGCCCGAATATGGTGATGCAGGTCGGCTGAGTTCGATCCGGAGCCGGGATTTTCCCCCCCGGCGCTTATCTTCTCTGTCGGCCCGTCAGGGCCATGACCAGGGCCACGAAGATGGCGGCTCCGAGTATGGTCCAGCCCAATGGGACGCCGGCCAGGTAGACCAGGTCGGGTACCTCGAGTTTTTGGCTCAGCAGGCGGCCGACCAGGGCCCCGACGAAACCGACGCCGATACTGGTCAGACAGCCCAGCGGCCTGGCGCCGGCGATTCGGGCGCCGACGCTGCCGCATATCGCGGCGATGATAACGGTCAATATCCAACTCATGCCAGCTCCTTTTGCAATCAACATTGTACCCCCGGCGGCAGGTAAAGTACAGCCGGGGTTGACCGCCCGGCCCAACCCCGCTACTATCAAAAACGATACAGTAAATTATTAATGTTATACGGCTCTGAACGGAGGGAAAATGAGAAAAAAAAACAGCCTGGTCATGCTGCCTATCAGCATGGCTTTCATTTTATCAGCTCCGGCCGCGGATCCGGCCGGCATGGCCCTTGAACAGTTGGAGCTCTGGATTGAACTGGAAATATCTTACTTGAAAGAAAACACTTTCCAGGCCGGATATCCCTCGCAGACGGTGCGCAGTAACCTGGAAATCAGTTTCCGCCGGGCCGGCGCCTGGACTTTCGCCCGCCTGAAGCCGGCTCACGGGGGAGGTTGGCGGGCTTTCCCCGGTCGACCGGGCCGGCCGGAATTCCCGGTGGTTGACAAACTGGCTGTTACAGCCGGGCATCCCTGCCAGGATGGTGAAGGCATGCTGATCGGCCGCCGGCAGGTGCATCCCGGAGCCAGGGTGCACCCGGCCCTCGGGGAAATCTGGCTTGAATCAGCTCCCGGGGGACGGGTCAGGGTGGTGCTCATGCCCAGCCAGGTCGATGTCGATCACCTGGAATGCCCCCGTGAATACTGCAATGCCGGCTTTTTCGGCGGCAGCCTTAAAATCGGCGAAAACCCGGCGGCCAGCAGGGAAGATCGGCATGGTTATCAGCATGTGGGAGGTTACGAACTGGGAGTGTTCGCGTGGGATTCGTTCAAGGCTTTAGCCGGGGGCGGGGAGTTGCCCCTGGCCCTGCCCCTGGAAGCCGCAGACGAATTGACCGAGAATTACCAGGATCCGCCGGGTTTCCCGGCCGCCATGACCAGCACTTACCGGGTCAGAGGCACCATCTCCACCCTGCAGGAAAACCGGGGCACAGATTGAAGTAAAAGAAAAAATCATTTCCTGATTCCTGAATTGCCGATTTTCCGGCCCGACTGCAACTGCGGTTCTTTCAGAAAATCAGGCAAAGCCGATGGCCCTGTTTTCTCCCTTGCGGCCGAAATTGAGTTCATTGGCCGTCAGGTCAAGCAGTTCTTTTCGTTCCGCTTTTTTTCCGCTGACCGCGCTTTGCAGCAGGCAAAGCCTGGCGATGTTTTCAATCTGGGCTCCGGTCAGCGCCTGTTCGGCCAGTTCCAGGTAGAGCTTTTTCTCCAGGCCGGGCAGTTTGTCCCTCCAGATCAGCAGGCGGGCTTCCCGGTCCGGTGCCTGGAACTCGACCTTGAACAGGAAGCGCCGGGCAAAGGCGGGGTCCAGGTTAGCCACCAGGTTGCTGGTGGCCAGGAAAATACCCTGGAAGTTTTCCAGTTCTTCCAGCAGGATGTTCTGCAGGGTGTTGTTCATCTGGTCCACGCTGTGAGCCACCTCGATGCGCCGGCCGAGCAGGGCGTCGGCCTCGTTGAAGAGCAGGATCGGGGTGCGGCGGCAGGTCCGGCAGGCCCGGCGGTAATCGTTGAATATCTGGCGCATGTTTTTTTCACTTTTTCCCACCCAGCAGTCGCGGATAACCGCGATGTCCACCTGCAGGAGTTCCCGCCTGCTGTGACGGGCCAGCAGCAGGGCGGAAGCCGTTTTGCCGGTTCCGGGTCCCCCGTGCAGCAGGGCCACCAGGCCGGCCGGGAAGCCGGAGCGTTTCATGCGTTTCATAACCGTGTTGAAATTCCCGCCCTGCAGTACCCGGTCCAGGTCATCAAGCTGAATCCTGGTTTCAGCGGGCAGGTGCAGGATCGGGGCCGGCCCTTGGGGACGGCGGCGGG
The DNA here is from genome assembly GCA_964457225.1 of uncultured Clostridia bacterium. Taxonomy (GTDB): domain Bacteria; phylum Acidobacteriota; class Aminicenantia; order UBA2199; family UBA2199; genus CAYWEM01. The sequence goes on along the minus strand of CAYWEM010000001.1, from coordinate 255,759 downwards.
TCAGGAAGGGTGAATCCAGGCGCAGGCCGGTCTTTTTTTGGGGCGGCGCCGGGAAAAGCTGGTCGATGGTCTTTGCACTCAGGCAGAAGTTTGGATCGTGAAAGAACGGTCCTTCTTCTTCGATCTCAAGTACCTTGTCCCTGATGATGGCCAGGCCGTTTTCCCGCAGGCGTCGAATGAACCGACCTCGTCCGGCCAGGCTGCGGTGAATTTTCTGGGAAAAATCGCTGAATCCTTCACCGCGCTGGCCTTCGATGTGGTTGGCCATGGCCTGGAAAAGCATCATTCTTTCCACCCGGGGATAGGCGTTGGCTATGGTCTTCAACAGTGAATCGGCCGGAAGTTTCGACCACAGGCGCTCGAATTCGTTGTGAAAACCGCGCTCGCTGATCTTTTCCTGGCCATGGCTTTCGATCAGGGACACGGCCTGTTCCGTTACCGCGTATATGTCGCTGAAATCCAGGTCGGCCAGGGAATCCCGGCCCGAGACAATGTAGTTGAAGACGCCCTGGTCGATCTGCATTTCCGGGTTGATGTAATTGCGCCGCCCCCTGAGATCACTTTCAAAGACGACCAGGTTGCGTTTCTGCAGGGCTTGGGCATGCTGCAGGTAGCGCAGGAAATCGCGCTGACTGAGATCGTATTCCTGCCTGATATGCAGAAGTTCGACCGAGCTGCTGTGTTCGAAGTTCTTGGCCAGGATGACCATGAACAGGGCGGTCTCTTCCAGGCTGAGTTCGTACTCCTCCATGACGCCGGAGAAATCGCGGTTGATCCTGAGCTTGCGGAAAAAATCCGGGTCAGCGGTGCGCTCGATCAACTTAAGGCAGGGATGTTCCTGCCGGCCGGGGTTTTGTTTTTTTTCGTTTTTCATACTTTCTATATAAACTCCCCACCCACTCATTTTGTGATAGGGTGAGAAGGGGCCGAAACTATCTCGAGCGTTTCGGACGGTTGGAAATTGCTGTCGGCGGTTTTTTCCGTCTGAGGAGCTTCAGGCGGCGCAGGCCGAAGAACAGCAGGCCGGAGATCAGCAACAGGAAGAGCAGGGCGGCCAGGGGCAGGAAAACGGCCAGTAGTGACAAAGACACTGCTCCGCCGGCCTCGACGGCTGAAACCAGGGGATTGGCCAGTCCGCCGGTGCCGGCCAGGGAAAGCCCGCGCCAGGCGGTGGTCATGAACTGGATGCCGGCCGCTGGCCCCCCTCCGGCGATCAGGGCCAAAGACCATTTGAACAGCGGATCCAGCTCGCGGATGACTGCCGCGCTGAGCAGGATGCCGGCGATTACGGCCAGGGGACCGGCCAGGCCGTCCAGCAGGTTGTCCAGCCAGGGAACCAGGTAAGCCGCCAGTTCCACCAGGGCGGCCGCCGTGAAACAGGCCAGGGCCGGCCAGCCGGCCAGCCAGGCAAAACCCGGGGAGAGCTCGACCAGGCCGGCCATGGAGGAAGCGCTCAGCACCAGGCAGGGCAGAAATATCCGGAAACCGCAGGCCGCGGCCAGGCCGACTCCGATGCATACAGAGAGCAGTATTTCCATTGGGTTGTAATTGCCGGCTTATTTTAGAAAAAACTGCTTTTCCTGTCAAAGATCGTCTTTCCAGGATTGTCACTGTATCACGTAATGACAAAGTGGCCCGGATACAATGCTTGTCAGGAGTGAATGCTTATGTCCGTCCGGGTCTTTTCCGCTGCAAGGCAGAGCGAACGGATGGAAGTGAAAAGTCTTTTAATCCCGGTACGTTCATGCCTGACCGGCTACAACCAGTCAGCCGTGATCAGATGATCTGGACCAAAGCCCGGGTTTTGATTTGGAGCATGAAGGATGCGGCAAGACGCGATTTTCAGGGCTTAAGGGATGAAGAAAATGGATGATCTCAAACTTTTGACTGAGTTTTTAAGCTACCCGCTTGATACAGGCGGCCCGATATTCGAGCGCTTTGCGGAATTGGCCGGAGCGGAATATCGAACCGGTGAGGGCCAGCAACAGTTTTTGTACCTCAGGGGCCGACGTCGGAACAAAGTGCTGTTGGTGGCCCACGTGGATACGGTCTGGCACGGTTGGAACGGAAAGGATGGGCCTCTGTTGCCCCAACTGCTGATAGACGGCCCGCTGGTCAGGTCGGCCGCCCAGGAGTTCGGCATCGGGGCCGATGACCGGGCCGGTTGTGCCATCCTGTGGCTGCTGCGGGAGCTTGGCCACTCCCTGCTGCTGACCGACGGTGAGGAGAATGGGCGGAAAGGAAGCCGCTGGCTGATGGAGGATCCAGGGAATCGGGATATCCGGGTGGAAATTCAGCGGGATCACCGGTTCCTGGTGCAGTTTGACCGCCGCAACGGCCGGGATTTCAAGTGCTACGATGTCGGAACCGAAATCTTCCGGGCCTATGTGACGGAAAAAACCGGTTATTCCGAGCCCGACCGGAATTCGTTTACGGATATCGTCACTCTATGCCGCGACCTTTGCGGGGTCAACCTGAGTGTCGGGTATCGGAACGAACACTCGGCCCGGGAAACTCTGAACATCGTGGAATGGGAAAATACCCTGAATCTGGCCGGAAAATGGCTCTCAGAACCTGACCTGCCGGTCTTCTCCAGGCCGTGAGTCCAGCGTCATGACCTGTTTCAGGATTTGATTCGACCGGCGGGCTGAATCCCTGATGATCGCATCTATGGATGATTTTGTACAAATAATATAATATGTTAAGCAGTTGAAGAGTGCCTTTTCCGGAGGAACAGATGGCATCCAGCCTGAGTTTTGTTGAATTCGTCGTTGAGCAGATCGCCGGGGCGGGTGATATTTCCTTTCGCAAGATGTTCGGAGAGTACGGCATCTACCTGGACGGCAAGATCGTAGCCCTGGTCTGCGATGACCGGCTTTTCGTCAAGCCCACACCGGAAGGCCGGCGGTTCCTGGGCCGGGTGGAGGAAGCGCCGCCCTATCCGGGGGCCAAGCCGAGCTTCCTGATCGGTGAAGAGATAGAGGATGCCGAGCGTTTGACCGAATTGATCAGGATAACCGCGGCCGCCCTGCCCGCCCCGGCAAAAAAGCGTCGAAAAACAGGGGCAAAAAAGAACCCTACTTGATCTCTCCCTTGCCGCCCAGGGGAGCAGAAGCGAATCCGGTCACAGTCGAGGCGGTGCGATTCATCTTGAATACACCTGCAGCTGTGCCGTAAGCTATGGTGCCTTCAATCGTGTCCTTGTCAGTGAATTCCCCGGTCAGGGTGATGGGCCAGGAATCGTAGGTCATGGTGACTTTCTTGCCGTCAACCGTATAAGTTCCGGGGAAAAGATTGCTCTCCATGAAAGTGCCTGACTTCTTGTTGCCCGTAAAAGCCATGGTGAAAGGATTGCCCCAGCCTGTGTTTTCGATGTTGGCCAGGGCAGTCCAGGTGCCGCGGATGTCGTAGGATTTTAAGACCACCAGGAAAAGCACGGCCACGACGGCTCCGACTGCCAGTCCACCCAGGATGATCGGCAGGAGCGATTTTTTCCTGGCTGTGTAGGCATCGTCGCCCTCTTCCTCGATCATGATGGTCGGAGTCTCATCCTGTGCCAGCATCGTGGTTTCTGCCCCCAGGGGCTGTATCGAGATCTGCAGGGTGAACAGAAACGCCAGCAGTACTGTCAAGGCTGTCAGTTTTTTCATTTTATTCCCTCCCATATCCTGATTTTTGAAAATGGCATTATAGCACACATGTCAACTAAGGAATGGTTTTACTTAAATCCGCGGTAAAAATAAACCTGGAAGATAAGGGGCGGAAGCAGGATTCAGAGTGTCCGGCATAACAATTCTTCTTTCCAAAACTTGAATCATTTGTTGCTCCGGGCTGAGCCTGCCGCCTCCGCCCCTTATCCGGATTTCAGAGCGCCTTGACCGGAATGCAGATGTCGAGGATACTCTTTTTCTCCGGGTGCTCTTCGCAGTTGTTGTGGTAGAGCTCGAAACAGGGCCGGTCATCGCATTGCCAGCCGCTCTGGGGCAGCCAGTCGCGGAATACCGCGTTCCAGGCCGCCTCGTATTCGCCCACGGCCAGTTCGAAACGGGCCAGGGCGTATTTGCCGGCCGGGATGGTCATCAATCCCACTTCTCCGGAGACCTCGGTCTGCGGGGGCACGCTCAGGCAGCAGCTGACCCGGTGCTTGCTCTCGTCGGTCACGGCCGGGTCATCGTGATAGACCGCCATCAGCTTGCTTTCAGGAAAATTGAGCAGGCCGCGGGGTGCGGCCCAGCTGATCAGCCGGGTGAACAGATCCCGGAAGAGATCGGCATCGTTCTTGTACGGGCCGGTGTGGCGCACGTAGGCGACCGGCATGGCCGGCAGTTCCTTCACTTCCACCTGTACTTTCGTCTTTCCTTGGTTCATGGTCAACCTCCAGTAGATTTGTTTTCCGTCATTGTAGTGGAGGCTGACCCGGCAGTCTTGCCGTTCGTTGCCAAGCGTTTTATCGATCTTGCCGCCGGTTTTACCCTGCTTGCTGTATTTACTGCGGCGCCACTGCGAGGCCGACATGCCGAAAGCCTCGCGGAAAGCCCGGGCAAAAGGGGCCGAGCCGGAGAAGCCGCAGTCGAAAGCGATATCGGTCACCTGTTTTTGCGGGTTCATCAGCAGTTGGGAAGCTGCTTTCTCCAGGCGCAGTCTCTGGATGAACTGAAAAAGGGGCTCGCCGGTCATGGATCGGAAGATGCGGTGAAAATGAAAGGGGGAGAAGCCGGCCACCCGGGCCAGGTCTTCCAACTTGAACTCTTCCTCGAGATTTTCCTGGATGTAATCCAGCACCCGGTTGATGCGGGCGCTGTACTCCCGGCGCCGCTGTTCGCTCCTGGGGTCAGAATCTGTTTCTTTCATGATCCGCCTGATTTTTCGCTGAAAGCCCGGTTTTCTCAATTCTACCATGCCCGGCGGTCGTGAAGAAATCAACAGGTATGGAGCACAACTTTCAAGCTTGGTTTTTTTTGCCCTTGATGCTATCCTGCCCGGGTATGGAGGTTGACCATGTCCGCGAAAGCAATCATCCCTGCTTTAAGCCTGCTCCTGGCCCTGTTGTTCCCGGCGCTCGTTCCGGGTTTGGAACTGCCTGCCCCGCGGGAACGAGCCGCCATTCAGGACCGCCTGCTGCAGGCCAGGCTGGACAACCTGTTGCCGAAACTGATGGCCGAGGCTGGGCTGGACTGCTGGCTGGTCATCTGCCGGGAATACAACGAGGACCCGGTTTTCCTTTCGCTGATGCCGGCCGGGACCCTGACAGCGCGCCGGCTCAGTATGCTGGCCTTCTTCCTGAAAGGAGAGCGGGTGGAAAGAATTTCGATATCGGGCTACGACATCGGAGCTTTCTACCGGGGAGCCTGGAAGAAGGGAGAGGAAGCCCAGTGGGCGGCACTGGCCCGGTTGATCGCTGAACACGACCCACGGCGCATCGGAGTCAACCGCAGTCGCCATTACGCCCATGCCGACGGCCTGAGTGCTTTCCTGGAAAAAGAACTGCATTCCGCCCTGGCGCCGGAATTATCCGCCAGGATCGTTGATGCCGAAAAACTGGCCGTGCGCTGGCTGGAGACCAGGCTCCCCGAAGAAGAGGAAGCCTTCCGCCTGGCCGTGGCCTTCACCCGCAAGCTGATCGCCCGGGCCTTTTCTCGTGAAGTTATTGAACCGGGGCTCACCAGCGTCGAGGACCTGCGCTGGTGGATGAAATCCGAGATGGACCGGGTCGGGGTGCGGCCCTGGTTCTTTCCCCATGTCGACCGCAAGGGCCGCCGGGACGAAGCCGTGGCCAATGAAGGTGTTATCCAGTTCGGAGATTTTCTGCATTGCGACGTGGGAATTGAATACCTGGGACTGTGCAGTGACGTCCAGGAACTGGGCTACGTACTCGCGCCCGGTGAAACCGAGCCCCCGGTCGAACTGCTGGCCGGGTTGGCCGCGGCCAACCGCTTCCAGGACCTGGTCATGGAGGAATTGCTCATCGGCCGCAGCGGCAACGAGGTGCTGGCCGCCTCGTTAGACCGGGCCGAACGGGAAGATTTGCCGGGAGCCTTCCTTTATTCTCATCCGCTTGGTCTGCACGGACACGGAGCCGGACCGACCATCGGCATGTGGGACGACCAGGGGCCGCATCCCGGTCACGGTGACTGGCCGGTATACGACAATACCTGCTACGCCCTGGAACTGAACCTGACCTGGACTGTTCCCGGCTGGGCCGGAAAGCTGCGTTTCGGACTGGAACAGGATGTCTGGGTCAGCTCCTCCGGTAACCGCTACATTTCTGGGCGCCAGACCGCCTTCCACCTGGTGAAGTGAAGAAGAGTGATATTTTTCCTTTTGAAATTCCGGCTCAGGGAATTCCTGGATGACCCGCGGGAATCCGGTACTAAGCACAGTTTGTCATAACAGGCCGCAAAAGCCATGAACGAAAAGAAAACCCGGTTTTTTTTAACGCTCGGCTCCAGGCCTCCGGGAACCCTGCGCCCCCTGGTGTTTGATACCGCCGTCCTGCTGGCCAACCTGCTGCTGGTGCCCCCGCTTTACCGGCTGGTCAGTGACAGCCGCGGCCTGCACCCGGTGTTCGCCCTGCTGATGCTGGCGGCCTTTACAGCACAGATAGTCGGATCATGGCTGAAGCGCCGTCCCCTCCAGGCCCGGCTGATGCTGACCCCGGACTGGGGCGGGGGAGCCATACTGTTTTTCCTGGTCCTGGCGGTCATGCACCTGGGCCTGTTCATGGCCTGCCTGTCGCTGGCCCTGGAAGTGCTGGCCCCGCCGCCGGCCCTGGAATTGCCTGTTTGGCTTGGCCTGGGCTGGCTGCCGACTTTTTTCTGCGTGGCCGCACTGGTGCCGACCCGACGCCCGGTGGCGGTCGACCCGGCGCGCTTGCGGCGCCGCGAGTTCCTGGCCGATGCCTGCCTGTACTTGTCAACGATACTGGTCTTTGTCTGGTGGGAGGCGGTTTTCGTGGCCGACCTGGCCGGGGCCGGCCGCAAGAACCTGCTGCTGGGCCTGCTGCTGGTTTTGCTGTGCACTGTGCCCTTTGCCATGTTCTACCTGGCTCCGCGCCTGCTTCTGCTGGCCGAGGACTTCCGGCAGCGCGGCACCTGGCTGCGCCTTTTACCGGTGACCCTGCCCCTGGCCTGGCGTCTGGTTCTGGGCTGAAAACAAGTTATCCGCCGATGAGATTTTCCAGGATCTGCCGGGCCGAATCATGGGCCGAAACGGCGCTGTCCAGGTCGGCGGCGGCGGCCCGGGCCAGGGCATTCAACTGCCCGGCGTTCATGTTTTTCTTGAGTGTTCCGTGCAGCAGGCTCTCCAGTTTTTCGCGCAGGTTGTTGAGGTGATTGGCGCTCACCTGCTGGGGGGCATGCACCCTTTCCTGGACAACCCCGGCCAGGCCTGATTCCAGCCTGGTGCCGCCGCGGTTTCCGCTTATACCGACCCGTTCGCCGGTCAGCAGGCTGTTGGTTTGCCTCAATCCCTGGTCATTGGCGGCCCGGGCCCGGTCCAGGTCGGCTACCGCCGAGCGGATCAGGTCGGCCAGCGTGCCGTGCTGAACAGTGCCGCCCTGGGTGGCGGCCAGGATTTGCCCTGTTTTTCCCCGGGTCTGGGCCAGCAGGTTGGCGGTTGTCTGCAATTGCGGCCTCAGGCTTTCCAGGGCCTGGCGGCTCGGAGCGTCCAGGGCCGGGGAATCGTCTTTGGTGATTTTTTCAGCCAGCAGGGCCTCGCTGTTTTCCAGGCCTCTCCTGTTGACCGCCCGGGCCGATTTGACGTCTTCTATCGACGCCCGCAAAAGGGCCAGGTACTGGTCGCGGGGGATATTGCCCTTCAGAGCGGCGTCCAGCAGGCGGCCCAGTTTATCGGCGAGGTTGTAAAGATGATTGTGCGTTTCCTGCTGGGGGGCCAGTAACATCTGTTCAATTCTTTTCCAGATCTGTTCCCGCTGGGCGGCTGACAATCCCGGCGTGACTGAGTTCAGGTCTTCGTTGAGCAGTCGATTACAGCGGTCCAGGCCGAGCTTGTTGGCGGCCCGGGCCGATTCAACGTCACCTATGGCGGCGCGCAGCAGGGCGTGGTATTGATCCTGGGGAATGTTTCCTTTCAGGCTGGCGTCCAGCAGGCGGTCCAGCTTCTCGGCGCAGTTGTGCAGGTGATTGTGTACTTCCTGCTGGGGCGGCAGCAGTCTGCCCTGGATTACTTCAGACAGGCTTGCCGCCTGGACCCGGCCGGAAAAAAGCGAAGTCCCGGCAATCAGGACCAGGGCCAGTAAAACAGTTGATACTTTAGATTTTTGCTTTCTCATTTTTCGACCTCCTTGTTTGTTGTCAATTCTCTGGCCAGGATATGGGGAATCCCGGCTTCACGGAGCAGGCGGTTCAGCCCGGCAACCTCACCGGCGGCCAGGGCGGCGAAATTTTCTTTCTGCCCGGCCAGTTCCACGCGGAAAAGATCCCGCACTTCCAGCATCTGGCTGGTGGGCTTAAAATCAGCCTGGGCGGCCTGGCGGGCCAGGAAACCCACCCTTGAATAAAACTTGTCCGGCCAGCGCAGTTCGTCACCTGAACCGGTCAGGCCGACTGGAAAAAAGAAATCCTGGAAAGCGATCAGTTTATTGTCCAGGTCAAGCAGCGCGGAGTCGATTTCTTTGTTCCCGGGCAGATCGCGAAGCAAAAGACGCAGATCGGCCAGTTGTTTGCGCAGCAGCTCAGAGCCGGTGATCAGCTTGGCCGCGGTCCGGTTCATGGCCTGGAGTTCGAGCAGAAACTCGGTCTGTTCTTCGATATCGGCCTGGCCTCCGGCCGTGTTCGGATCTTTAAGCACCCGCAATTCGCGCTGGATTTCCCGTTCACCCGATTTCAGGGTCAGGCGGTAAACACCGGGGGCTACCAGGGGGCCGGCCTGGCCGCGGCCCAACGGAAAAGGCCGCCAGCCTTCCGGACCTACTCCGGCGTGCTCGTGTCCCACCACCGGGGTCCAAAGCTTGATGTCCTCGTTTCTTTCCCAGCGCAGGTCCCACCAGGCCCGGTTCAGTCCGGCTTTGGCCGGGAGAGCACCCGGACCACTGCTCTTGAGCGTCCGCACCAGCCGGCCGGCACTGTCGTGGATGGTGATACTCAGCTCTTTGCCGGAGTCGGCGGCGAGGTAATAGTGCAGGGAAGCGCCGTAGGGCGGGTTTTCGCCGAAGCTGGGGTCATTGGGCGCGGCGCTGGGTGTTTCCACCGCCTGGAAACGGTAGGCGTCCCGGGGGGCGAAGAAATGCAGGTCAGTGGAAAGTAATTCGGCGTTCAGTTGGCGCAGTGGAGTGATGTCGTCGAGAATCCAGAAACCGCGGCCGTAAGTGCCGATGACCAGGTCGCTGAAGTGTTCCTGGATGGTCAGCCAGTGCACCGGGGCCTGGGGCAGGTTGCTCTGCAGGCTCAGCCAGCTGCGGCCGTCGTCAAAGGAAACGTGAACGGCGTTCTCCGTGCCGAGGTAGAGCAGACCTGGCTTTTGCGGATCCTCGCGCAGGCAGTGGGCATAGCTGAGCGGGCCGATCGGCAGGTCGGCTCTGAGAGATCTCCAGCTGCGGCCGTAGTTTTCCGTTTTGTAAACGTAGGGGCGCCGGTCGTTGACCTGGTGCAGGTCGACGCTGATGTAGCACCAGGCCGGGTTGTGACGCGAGGGTTCGATGTTGCTGATGGTTCCGTCGGGCGGCAGGCCGGGGATATTGGCGCTCAGGTTGCTCCAGTTGTCGCCCCCGTCGCGGCTGAGGTGCAGCCGGCCGTCGTTGGTGCCGGCCCAGAGCTGACCTTCCTCCAGGGGGGATTCGGCCAGGGCGAACAAGGTGCAGGTCACCAGCGGGCTGACGTCATCGACGGTTATACCGCCGGTTATTTTCAGCTTTTCCGGATCATTGCCGCTCAAGTCGGGGCTGATCACCTGCCAGCTGTGACCGGCGTCGGTGCTGCGATGAACGTACTGGCTGCCCACGTAGACCCGGTTGTGATCGTGGGGCGAAATCAGGATGGGAAAAGTCCACTGGAAGCGGTATTTCATGTCCGCCGGGGCCCAGCCCTGGATGCCGTCCGGCCAGACGCTGACCGCCCGGCTCTGCATGGTGCGCAGGTCGAAGCGGTCGAGCATACCGTCGTAGTTGCCGGACCAGACGATGTTGTTGTCAACCGGGTCGATCACTGCATGGCCGCTTTCAAAACCGCCCACCGGGTGCCACAGTCCGCGGGGGATGATCCGGCCGCTCTTGCTGTTGCTGGGCACGCGGTAGGAGGTGCCGTCCTGGCGGTTGCCGTAAACGAAGTAGGGCACCTGGTTGTCGGTGGCCACGTGGTACATCTGGGCGATGGGCAATTCAATGCCGCGCCAGCTGCGGCCGCGGTTGTTGCTGAGGGCCACTCCCATGTCGTTGCCGACGATCATGCGCCGGGGATCCAGCGGATCGATCCACATATCGTGGTGGTCGCCGCCCCAGACGCTGAAAGGCTTGTGATTGAGGCCGCCGTCCTGGCTCCAGTGAAAGCGGGTGGCCGGAAAATACAGCTCATCGGCGTTATCCGGAGCCACGGCCAGCCGGGTGTAATAATGGGGACGGTTGAGCAGGCCATGGTCGCGGTTGACCTGTTTCCAGTTGCCCCCCCCGTCATCCGAGCGCCACAAGCCCTCGTCGGCGGTTTCGATCAGGGCGTAAACCCGGTCTGGGTCACTGGCGGCCACGGCCAGGGCCACCTTGCCGATTTCCGTGTCGGGCAGGCCGTTGCCTTCGAGCCTGGTCCAGCTGTCGCCGCCGTCGCGGGAAAGGTATAAGCCGCCGCCCGGTCCGCCGCTCCAGCGTCCCCAGGTGCGGATGAGCATCGGCCACATGCCGGCGAAGATGATGCGCGGGTTGGTCGGATCCATGGCCAGGTCTGAACAGCCGGTGTTTTCATCGACGAAGAGCACCCTCTGCCAGCTGCGACCGCCGTCCCGGGTGCGGAAGACCCCGCGTTCCTGCTGGGGACCGTAGCAATGGCCCATGACTGCCGCAAACACGGTGTCCGGATCGCGCGGATCGATGATGATGCGTCCGATACGCCCGCTTTCGCCCAGGCCCATGTGTTTCCAGCTGCGGCCGGCGTCGGTTGACTTGTAGATGCCGTCCCCCTGCGAGACGTTACTGCGGATGAAAGTTTCTCCCGTTCCGGCCCAGACCAGGTTGGGGTCGGAGGGGGCCACAGCGAGCGAACCGATCGATGAAACCGGCTGGGCGTCAAATACTGGTTCCCAGTTGATTCCTCCGTCCACAGTCTTGAAGATACCGCCGGAAGCAGCCCCGACGTAAAAAACATCGGGTTGCCCCGGCACCCCGGTCACGGCTATGACCCGGTTGCCGGTCGGACCGATGTGACGGTATTTCAGCTGTTGGAACAGCTCAGCCGAAAGGGCGGGCTTTTTAGCGGTCCGGGCCGGCAGCAGGGCCAGGCAGAGAGCAGTCAGGAATAGAAACAGCAGGGATATTTTTTTCATGCGCTTTTCCTTAAAGGAGATCCGAGACAGGATCCAAGTTGATTTCATGGAACTATTCTGAAACAGGAGCGGAGAAATTGTCAAGCCGCGGACCCGGCCTGGAAAAGAAAAAAACAGCCTGGAGCTTGGCCCGATGCCAAGCCCCGGGCTGTTTTAATACCTATTTAGAAAAGCAGTTGCTTTTTACTGGGATCCGTCGGCCTTGATGCCGTTCTTCAGCACGCTGTTGCCGATATTGCTTGAGCCAGCAGCCCGGGTGGCGTTCCATTCACCGTTTAAGGTCGAAGTCGACATGGTGCCGCTCATGGTGTTCTTGTCGCTGAAAGTACCGACGTAAACCGCCGGTCCAGTAGTGTAAGCCCACTGTACTTTCTTGCCGTCGACTGTGTAAACAGCACTAGTGGTCCCCGAGGTCATGGTCCCGCTCTTTTTGGTGCCGGTGAAGGTAAGGGTGGCCGATGAAAAAGAACTCATGCTTTGCCATTTGTAATTAAGAGTCCAGGTGCCGGTGATGTCGTAGGATTTCAGTACCACCAGGAAGAGCACCGCGGCCACGGCCCCGGCGGCCAGCAGGCCGATGATGATCGGGGTCATGGAGCTTTTACGGGCGTAGGAACGCGAACCGTCGTCTTCGACTTCCAGCAGGCCCTGGCCTTCATCGCCGCCGGCTTTTGCCGAATAATCGGGCCCGGCTGCCGCCACGGCGTTCAGAGGCTGTACCGAGACCTGGAGCAGGACGGCGAAACAGAAGATCACAGCCAGGGCTGTTGTTTTTTTCAGGAATCCGGTTTTTTGCATTATATCCTCCTTTACTGTCTGGCATTCTATGCCTCTGTAAGTCTGTTGTCAAGGGAGGAAAGGCTTTTACCGGTTAACGCTTAACCATCATCGGAGAATCAATCCCGGGTAGAAAAGATTGATCCCCATGTCTGCGCCGGTTTGACAAAAACAGCGGATTTTTACTATTATCATCAGTATGAAAACTAAAAATTTAATTTTCAAGTCATGTTACCTTTTAATCATTGTGCTGCTGCTGGCCGGAACGGCCTCGGCGCAAAAGGCCGAGCAGGCGGATAACCCGCTGTTCAGCAAGAGCGTCCTGCAGTACGAGGCCCCGGACTTCAGGCTGATCAGAGACGAACACTTCCTGCCGGCAATCGAGGAAGGCATCAAGATCCAGCTGGCCGAAATCGAGGCCATCGCCGCCAACCCGGACGCCCCGAGTTTTGAAAACACCCTGGTGGCCATGGAAAAGAGCGGCGAATTGCTCAACCGGGCCACCAGCGTTTTTTACAACCTGGTCGGCACGGACAGCAATCCCGAACGGCTGAAAATCCAGTCAAAGCTGGCGCCGATGATGTCCGCCCACCGGGACAACATCTTTCTCAACCCCAAGCTCTTCGAGCGGGTCAGGAAGATCTACGATCAGCGCGAGGCGCTCAAGCTGAAGGGTGAAGACCTTCGCCTGGTAGAGATCTACTACCAACGCTTTCAGCGCGCCGGTGCCGAATTGAACGAGCAGCAGAAGGAAGCCATCCGGGCCATGAACGAGGAACACTCGAAACTGGCCAACCAGTTCTCACAGAACCTGCTGGCCGAAACCCGCAACATCGCGGTAATCGTAGACAGCGTCGAGGAACTGGACGGCCTGTCCCCGGTGCTGATCGAAGCAGCGGCCCAGGATGCCAAGGAGCGCGGCCTGGAAGGGAAATACCTGCTCAAGATAACCAACACCACCCGCCAGCCGGTGACCATTTCCCTGCACAACCGCGACCTGCGTCAGCGGGTTTGGGAAGCTTCGGCCTTCCGTAACCAGAAAGGTGAAACCGACAACCGGCCGCTGGTGGCCCGCTTGACTCAGCTGCGCGCCGAGCGCGCCAAGCTGTTGGGTTATGAAAACTGGGCCGCTTACGGACTGGAACCGCAGATGGCCGGGACCCCGCAGGCGGTTTACGACATGCTGGGCAGCATGGTGCCGGCAGTGATGGCCAACACAAAAAAAGAAGCCGCCGCCATCCAGGCAATGATAAAAAAGAAAGGCGGTGATTTCGAATTGATGCCCTGGGACTGGGAGTACTACGCCGAGTTCGTCAGGCAGGAGCAGTACGATCTCGACGAAAGCAAGGTTCAGGAGTACTTTGAATTCAACCGGGTACTCAATGACGGACTGTTTTACGCCATGAAGAGACTTTACGGTATCAGTTTCAAAAAGAGGCCCGATCTGCCGGTCTATCACCCGGATGTCGTAGCTTACGAACTGCTCGATGCCGACGGCACCAGCCTGGCCATTTTCTACGCCGATTACTTCGCCCGCGAAGGAAAACGGGGCGGCGCCTGGATGAGTTCTTTCGTCGGCCAGTCGCACCTGCTGGGCCAGAAGCCGGTGGTGGTCAACGTCATGAACATTCCCAAGGCCCCGGCCGGCCAACCCACCCTGATCAGCTATGACCATGCCACTACCATGTTCCACGAAATGGGGCACGGGGTGCACGGCATGCTCAGCAACGTCAGGTATCCCAGCCTGGCCGGTACTTCGGTGTCCCGCGATTTCGTGGAAACCCCCTCTACCATTCACGAGGACTTCACTATTCATCCGGAAGTGATCTCCAATTTCGCCTTTCATTACCAGACCGGCAACCCCATCCCGGCCGATCTGCTGCAAAAGGTTATCAAGTCCCGGGTATTCAACCAGGGCTTCGATACTCTGGAATACCTGTCCGCCTCTCTGCTGGACATGGAGTGGCATACCCTGAGCTCCGACCAGCCCCTGCAGGACGTCAACGAATTTGAAAGCGCGGCCCTGAAAAAGCACGGAGTGGATTTCGCCCCGGTGCCGCCGCGTTACAAGTCCACTTATTTCTCTCATTCAATCGGCGGGGGCTATGCCGCCGGTTACTACGCCTACATGTGGAGCGAGATCCTGGCCGCCGATGCCTTCGCCTACATGATGTCAAAAGGCGGGCTCAAGCTGGAAAACGGCAATGCCTGGAGAAAAGAGGTGCTTTCAGTCGGGAACACCCGGCCGCCCATGGAATCTTATAAAGCTTTCCGCGGCGCCGAGCCGACCACCGAAGCCCTGCTGATCAGGCGCGGCCTGAAAAGCGAATAACAAAGATTAAAAACAAAAAAGGCGGATCCCAGGATCCGCCTTTTTTTTTGCCCGGCAGGCGAATAATTCCGCCGGGGGAAAAACAGGATACTCTTTTAAGATCGGGGATTGTATCGGGAACAGGAAGAAGGGCCGGCCGGATGATACCTGAGGATCACCCGGCCGGCTGTAGTTCAGGCGATCAGAACCTGTAGCCGAGACCGACCGAAAAGACGGTGGTCTTGCGTGAATAAGATTCGTTGTAGTTCAAACCAAGGGTGTTCAGAGGCCTGGAAGTGTTGTTGTAGGAAATGAACAGGGTACCTAGTTCAACGTTCAGGTTTTCACTCAGGTTGATCCGGGCGCCCAGTCCGAAGGAATTACTGCTCAGTTCATGACCGATATCGGTCTGGTAAGAATCGGCCAGGTCGAAGTTGGTGCGCAGGTAACCGGCGCTGAGGGTCAGCTTGGAACTGAGATCGTATTCGGCGCCCAGGGAGAATTCCCAGGAATTGCTGTTGACGAATTCTTCCTTGCCTTCCCAGTCGGCGTTCTTGTCGAAGAAATAGTTGAAGGAAAGCAGGGCGCGCAGTTCGGGGTTGAACTCGTACTTCAGCCCGGCTGAGAGGATGGCCGGAATGTCATTGCGGAAGATCAGGCCATCGGGGAAGGTGCCGGTGTCATCGCGGGCGGTGAAGTTTTCCAGTTCGAGATTGGTCTGGAACTCGTATTTCAGGCTGATGCTCAATCCGGAGCTTGGAGTCAGGAAAAGGCTCAGGATGGGAGTGACCGCACTGCCCTTCTGTTCGGCGTCGACTTCCATGTCACCGAGAGCAGCAGCCATGCCCGGCTGGCCGATCATCATGAAAAAAGTCGAAGCGGGGATCATGGCCGCAGTCGGATTGCCGGCGAACAGCGGATTGATCATGATGTTCTTTATATGACCGGAATAGCTGTTATTGGCCTTGATAAGCCGCAGTCCGGCGGCCAGGGCCACGCTGTCGTTCAGGGCGTAGGAAACGTTTCCCTGGAAGCCGAGGAAAATAGACTTGCCTTCCAGGGCTATGTCGGCGCTGTAAGTGGTGGTCTGGATGCCCAGCATGGAAATCATCAGGGGCAGGCTGGAAATGTTGGTTTCAAAGGAAGGCAGACCGCGGGCGAAATCGGCGCTGCCGCCGCCGGCATTCGGGCCGAAGCCGAAGGACAGGGCCAGGCGATCTTTTTTATATACCGCGTAGGCATTGGGAAACATGGGCACGTTTACCTTGCCGATGTACTCAGCGTTGTTGAGCAGGGGGAATTCGTTGATGATCTTTTTTTCCTGCATGATGGTCTGGTTGTAGAAGGCCAGGTGCCAACCGTCTGCCAGCTTGACCAGCCCGGCCGGGTTGTAGTAGACGGCATCGATGTCGGTCGAGGGATTACGTGACAGCATGCGGATGTAGCTTGAGCTCTGGTTGGAATTGGTCAGCAGGGCCTTGCCGAAAAGCGAGGCGGCGCTGAGCATGACCAGGGCAAGAATCAGCAGTTTTTTCATTTTTTTTCTCCTTTTCTCTTTATCTTGATTCTGCTCGTGAAACAAACCCGGGAAGTTTTAACTTTGACCATGGCCGGATTTTATGAAGCTGATCGAAAAAAGTCAAGAAATACGTTAAAAAAAATTATCTTGCCCGCGGTAATAAGGGGGCGGGATTGACTTTTTTCAGACGGAGAGGCAGAATTGAGAATCACTTCGCGCGGCGCACATCTTTGTCCGCGGCTGATTTCGACAAAAGGAGGCTGGATGAAACACAAAATTTTATTGACCATCACGGCTGGATTATTTCTGCTGAGCGGCCTGGTTCAGGCTGATCTCTACGTTTCCCAGTCCCGGGGCAGTAATCAGAACCCGGGCAGCCGGGAAGAACCCCTCAAGGAAATCGACCGGGCTCTGCAACTGGCTCAGCCGGGCCGGAAGGTCCACGTCGCCGGCGGGTTGTACCTGGGTACTTTCGGCATCGGCTACCTGGAAGTCAACCGGTCGATCCAGCTGATCGGGAGTTATGACGAGCAGTTCAGCACTCGTTCGATCGTCGATCATCCGACTGTTTTTCAACCCGACAACCCGGCCGGCGGCAAGGCCCGCAAGGCCATGCTGCGCTTTACCGGGGCCATAGACGGCAGCCTGATTGACGGTATTGTTTTCGACATGGGCCAGCGCAACGCCTACAGCGGTAACGACGGACTGGTCAAGGGGCTGGAAACCGGCCGCCTGCTGCGTTCCACCGAACGACCTTCCAGCGGCAACAGCACGGTCGAGGAACCGATCATCCAGGTGGTCAGCGCCGCCCAGGCAGGCGACCTGACCATCCAGAACTGCGTGTTCGTCAACGGTTCCAGTTTTGCCATTCAGGCCGGTTTGCGCGGGGGCACTTTCCGCATCCGCAACAACGTCTTCGTCGCCAACCGCATGGCTGCGATCGAGGTTTACGGAACCTGCGCCTCAGGAGGTCCGGGGAAAAACACAGCCTGCGGGCTGGTCGAAATCAGCGGTAATACCATCCTCTTCAGCTGGAGCAGACAGAAGGATATGCTCGACATGGGTTACGGCATCCGGGTGATGACCAAGGCCCGGTATGAAATCAGGAACAACCTCATCGGCGGCAGTGTTCTGGCCGGCATTGATCATACCCGCTTCAACAGCGACGACTGGCTGAAGATCGAAGAAAATGTCTTTTTCGCCAACAAGAAAGGCGATCTGGAATACAGCCCGGCCAGCAATACCAAGCTGAACATCATGGTCGAACAGTTCGCCGACCTTAATTTCGCATCGGTCAGAGCCAACCGCCGGGAAATTCCGGCCCGGCTGCCGCTGGACACCAACTACCTGGAAGCTTTTCTGGCGGCCAGTTACACCGAGCAGGTCGATTTCAATCCAGATTCCCCGGCCAACCTCTGGCGCCAGGCCATGGGGCTGAACAAGCAGGGGAAAATAAGTTCACAAGTGAGCATGTTCATGAATCGATATCCCTGGCGCTCAACCCTCGAACTGTTCGGAGCGGTCAAGGGAGTCGGCGCCCAGGTTTTCAAATAGACCCTTCGGTTTCAGGATTTTTCCTGGAAGAGCCAGGTTGACAGGTAGCGCTCGCCGCTGTCGGGCAGGATGACCACTATGGTCCGGCCCTGGTTTTCCGGCCGTCCGGCCAGTTGCAGGGCGGCGAACATGGCGGCCCCGCAGGAAATGCCGACCAGCATGCCTTCAAGGCGGGCCAGTCGTCGGGCGGTTTCCCCGGCATCCTGGTGCGAAACCAGAATGATTTCATCGATAACGGAGCGGTCCAGGGTTTCCGGTACGAAGCCGGCGCCGATTCCCTGGATTTTATGCGGTCCGGGCTGCCCCCCCGAGATCACTGGGGAATCGGCCGGTTCAACGGCCACGACCCTGACCGACGGGTTGTGATCCTTGAGCACCCGGCCTACGCCGCTCAGGGTGCCGCCGGTACCTACACCGGCGACCAGGATGTCCACCCGGCCCCCGGTATCATCGAGTATTTCCCTCGCAGTAGTGCGCCGGTGTATTTCCGGGTTGGCCGGGTTGCTGAACTGCCGTGGCAGGTAACTGCCCGGGGTGGCCGCGGCCAGTTCTTCGGCCTTGGCCACAGCTCCGGCCATGCCCCGGTCTGCTTCGGTCAGGACCAGCTCGGCCCCGAAAATCTGCAGGAGCTGGCGTCTTTCCAGGCTCATGCTTTCCGGCATGGTCAGGATCAGCCGGTAGCCGCGGGCGGCGCAGATGAAAGCCAGGGCCACCCCGGTATTGCCGCTGGTCGGCTCGATGATCACCGTCTGCGGTCCGATCAGGCCTTTTTGTTCGGCATCCTCGATCAGGGCCAGTCCCAGGCGGTCTTTGACGCTTGACAGCGGATTGAAGGATTCCAGCTTGGCCAGGATTTCCGCTTGCAGGCCTTCGGCCAGGCGCCTGATGCGCACCAGCGGAGTGCGGCCCACGGTACTGGTTATGTCCGGATGAATTCTTCCCATGTTGTCTCCTTGTTCAGAGATTCTCAGATGCGGGACGGGGCGGTCTTATCCGCCTGCTTGTCCCGGTGCCGGCCGGCCAGGTCGGCCAGGCTGACGCCGTCCAGGGTGCGCTGAATGGCGGCGCTCAATTCCAGCCAGATTTCCCGGCTGGCGCATTGCGGGGAACGGGAACAGATAGCCGAGGTTTCAGCGCAGGCCACCGGATCCAGTGAGCCTTCCAGTGCCTTGACCAACTCGCTCAGCCTGATCTCCCCGGCCGGCCGGGCCAGGGCGTAGCCGCCGTTCTGGCCGCGACTGCTCAAAACCAGCCCGGCGCCGAGCAGCCGGGGAATGATCTGCTCCAGGTACTTGACACTTATCGCCGTCCGCCTGGAAACCATTCTGAGCGGCTGGGGGCCGGCCTGGTCGTGCAGGGCCAGGTCCAGCATCAGCCTGGTTCCGTAACGGCTTCTGGTTGAAAGCTTCATTTATATCCTATCGATGAGATATGATAACTTTGATATCAGGATTGGGACCGGATGTCAAGGCCGCAGGCCAAAAGTGTTTTTGCCCCGGGGCCGAGTCTTTGCTATACTTAACAGTGGAATAAGTAAAGGATGAAGTATGAGTTATGAACTGGCCGGTACCATCGCCATCCTGGCCCTGGCCGTGATCCTGTTTTTATCGGAACGCCTGCGCCCCGACCTGATCGCCATGCTGACCCTGGTGCTGCTCACAGCCGCCGGCATAATCACCGCCGCTGAATCTTTTTCCGGTTTCAGCAACAGTGCGGTGATCATAATCATTTCAGTCTTCATCCTGGCCGAGGGACTGGCGGCCAGCGGGATTTCCGAGGCCGTGGCCGGCTACCTGCTGCGCTGGGGGGGGAAGAGGGAAGCCACCCTGGTCGGGCTGTTCATGGCCGCCGGCAGTTTTCTTTCCCTTTTTCTCAACAACATCGCCGCTGCGGCGGTGCTGATTCCCTCGGCCGGCAGTGCGGCCGAAAAGTCGGATGTGCCGATTTCCAAACTGCTGATTCCCATGGTCTATGCCACCATCCTGGGCGGCATGGCCACCCTGCTGACCACCATGAACATCGTGGTCGGAGCAGTTTTTGAAACCAGCGGCCTGCCCGGTTTCGGCCTGCTCGACTTTTTGCCGGTCGGTCTGCCGGTCTGCCTGGCCGGGATAGCCTACATGGTTTTCTGGGGCAGGTTCCGCCTGCCCGGCCGTAATGATCAGCGGGCTGAAAGGGCGGGCCAGGGTTCCGGAAAACTCTTCAGTCTCTACGGCATGAACGAGTTCTTCTTCAAGGCCAAAATTCCGGCCGGTTCATACCTGATCGGAAAAAAAGTCAGCCAGAGCACCCTGCGGGAAGAGTTCAGGCTGAGCCTGCTGGCCGTGAACAGGGACGGCAGGAAAATCCCCGGACTGGGACCGGACACGATTCTGCGCCGGGGAGACATCCTGACCCTGAAAGGCAAGGCAGATGAATTCGCTGAAATGGACCGGGAACCCAGGCTCGAACTGCTCGACCAATCAAGCCTCTCTCCGGCCGACGTGGAAACTTCCGAAGGAATACTGGCCGAAATCATGCTTTCGCCCCGATCCAAGCTGATAGGTTCAACTCTCAAGGAAGTGATGTTTCTGCAGAAATACGGAATGAACGTCATCGCCATCTGGCGCGGGGACCAGGCCATCAGGCGCGAGGTGCGCAACACCAGGCTGGCTTACGGTGATGCCCTGCTGGGGATCATTCCCGAGGAAAAACTCAGGCTGATGGCCGAGGACCCCGACCTGATTCCGCTTACCTCGCTGCCCGGAAAGAAGCCGGCTTCCGGCAAAGCCCCGGTTGCCCTGGCCGTGCTGGCCGCCACCCTGCTGACCGTTGTATTCACCCCCCTGCCCATGGCCCAGGTGTTTTTTGCCGGGGCCGTACTGATGCTGCTTACCCGGATTCTGACCATGGAACAGGCTTACCGGGCCATAGACTGGCGGGCGGTGTTCCTGGTGGCCGGCATGCTGCCCCTGGCCCTGGCCATGCAGAACTCCGGGCTGGCCGGGCAGGTATCAGCCCTGCTGTTGTCCACGCTTGGCTCAGCCCCGCCCCTGGTCCTGGTCGCCCTGCTTTTCCTGTTATCCGCCCTGCTGACCCAGGCGATCTCAGGCGCGGCCGTGGCCGTGTTCATGGCTCCCATCGCCGCGATGATCGCCCAGGCTTCCGGGGCCCCGGCCCAGGCCTTCGGCATGGCCGTGGCGCTTGGTGCATCCATGGCCTTCCTGACGCCGCTGGGCCACCCGGTCAACATCCTGGTCATGGGCGCAGGCGGTTACCGTTTCGGTGATTACCGCCGGGTGGGCTGGCCGCTTTTCATCATCATCAGCCTGGTGGTGCTGGGGGTATTCAGCCTCAGGTGGAAACTCATATAACCGGATTGCATGCGATTGCTCGTGGTCAGCGGCGGCGCAGCATCCGGTACAACTGCCGGTTGCGCAGACGCAGCCGGTGAATTTCGCTTTCCAGGCGCCTGATCTCCAGGCGCAGGCTGTAAGATCGGCGAGGATCACCATGATAAAGCCGCCTCAACAGGATGGCCCGTCTGTGCTCCAGGCGCTGGATCCGCCTCTCGTTGCTCCTGATTTCCCTTTCCAGGGCCCGGGGTGACCGATAGTGATAGTGATCCCGGGAGTAGTGTCGGCCTTGGTAGCTGAAATCAGCAGAGGCCCGCAGTTCCGGAGCCAGCAGGAATACAAGCAAAAACGCCGCCAGGCAGGTTAGTCTTTTTTTCATCTGTGCCTCCTGCTTTTTTAAAAGCAAGTTTCATGCCGCAACCGGAGCGGACATTCTGTCCTGAAAACAGGACATCAACCTGCGCCGGTGGGCACTGCGGAGACACTTTTCCCGGCCGGCCGCCGGGTTGACATGTTTATTTTTCCCTAATAAAATCGACTCGTGAAGAGAAGCTCCGGTACCGGGAAAGCCTTTGATATTGTGACGCGAGGTGCTTAATGGGAAAAAAAGTCAAGCAGGTACAGCTGTTGAAGCCGGAGCCGGCGAAAAAAAAACCTCTGGTGATCGTCGGGGTGGGAGCCTCGGCCGGGGGGCTGGAGGCCATTGAATCGTTTTTTAAGAACATGCCGCCGGACAGCGGCATGGCTTTCGTGGTCATTCAGCATCTCTCCCCTGATTACAAGAGCCTGATGGTGGAACTGCTGTCGCGCAAGACCAGTATTCCGGTTCAGCGGGCTGAGGATGGAGTTGCGGTCAAGCCTGATCACATATACCTGATTCCGCCCAAGAAGAACCTGACCATTTTTCACGGAAAACTCCTGCTCCAGGACCAGAAGCCACGTGAGGGCATCAATCTGCCGGTTGACGTTTTCCTGCGCTCCCTGGCCGAGGACCAGGGGGAAAACGCCGTGGCCATAATTCTTTCCGGCACCGGCAGTGACGGCACCCGGGGCGTGCGGGCGGTAAAGGAATGGGGCGGACTGGTCATGGTCCAGGACGAGATCAGCGCCAAGTTCGACGGCATGCCCCGGGCCGCTTCCTCGACCGGAGTGGCTGATTTTGTACTGCCTCCGGAGGAAATGCCGGCCCAACTGCTGGCCTGGCTGGCTCATCCCTATGCCACGCGCCAGGATAGATCCACACCGGCCCTGGGCGATGAAACCGGCCTGACCCGTCTTTTTTCCCTGCTTCGGGCCAAGACCAGGGTCGATTTCACCTATTACAAGCCAAGCACCATCCTGAGGCGCATCGAGCGTCGTATCGCCGTGAACCAGGCCGCCAATCTCGATGCCTATGTCAGGTATGCCGAGGAAACCCCGGCTGAAATCTCGGCTCTTTACCGTGAATTGCTGATCGGAGTAACCAGTTTTTTCCGCGATCCGGAGATCATGCAGACGGTGCGGGAGCAGGTCATGCCCGAGATACTGGAACGCAGCAGCGGGCGGGAACTGCGTTTCTGGGTGGCCGGCTGTTCGACCGGGGAGGAGGCCTATTCCCTGGCCATCCTGGCCCGTGAAGTCATGGAGGAAAAGAGCCTGGCTCGGGATGTCAAGATCTTCGCCACCGACATAGACCGTGACGCCGTGGCCCGGGCCGGGGCCGGGATTTACCCTGAGAGCATTGCCGCCGACTTGAGCCCCGCCGTGCTGGGCAAGTACTTTTATTCGCGCGGCGACACTTACCACGTCACCAGGACCATCAGGGAAATGGTGGTCTTTGCCCAGCACAACCTGCTGAAAGATCCTCCCTTTACCCGCATCGACCTGGTCAGTTGTCGCAACCTGCTGATTTACCTGCAAACGAACCTGCAGCAGCGGGCCCTGGAAATGTTCAATTTTGCCCTGAAACCCGGGGGCTTCCTGTTGCTGGGCAGCAGCGAGACCGTCGGTGACATGGAAGACCATTTTGAACCACTGGACCGCAAGGCCAGGATATACCGCGCGGCCGGAAAACATTCCGGCGGCCACCTGGAAGGCGTGAAAATAAAACCGGATGAAGAAACACGCCAGCCGTTGGTAACGGTCGGTTTTTCGCGTACCCCGCGGACCGCATCCCGTGAAAACGAACGCCTGCTCGTCCGCCTGCTGGAGAGCCTGTCCGAATCTCACCTGCCCCTGACCGTGGTGGTCAACGAACACCTGGAAATCCTCTACTCGCTTGGCAATTCAAGCGGCATCTTCTCCATTCCTTCGGGGCGGGTGGTCTACGATATCTCCAAGATGGTCAAACGCGATTTGGCCATCCCGTTGGCCACGGGTATCCAGAAGGTTTTCCGCACCGGTGAAGACTTGGTTTACAGCAATGTCAGACTGCAGGAGGACCAGAAAAACAGCAGTATGCGCCTGCGCCTGCGCCTGTTGCCGGGACGCAAGAGTGAAGACCCCCTGGTATTGGTTTTCTTTGAACGGGTCGCCGAGTCCAGGCAGGTGGCCGAAAGCGCTCCAGCCGAGTACGATCTCAGCGAGGAAACCAGCCAGCGCATGCAGGACCTGGAGCAGGAACTGCAGTTCACCCGGGAAAACCTGCAGGCCACCATCGAGGAGCTGGAAACGTCCAACGAGGAACTGCAGGCCACCAATGAAGAACTGCTGGCCAGCAACGAGGAACTGCAGAGTACCAACGAGGAACTGCAGAGTACCAACGAGGAACTGTTCACGGTCAATTCAGAATACCAGAACAAGATAATCGAACTGACCGAGGTTCAGAACGACGTGGAAAACCTGTTGTTGAGTTCACGGATCGGCATCCTGATCCTGGATGAGGACCTGGGCATCAGGCGCTACTCGCCCCAGGCCGGAGAGGCTTTTCACCTGGTGGACAGTGATGTGGGTCGGCCCCTGAAACACATCACTCACAGATTGCTGGAATTCGATCCGCTGGAAGCAGCCTCCCAGGTGCAGAAAACCGGGCAGCCGCGGGAAAAAGACGTGCGCACCGAAGACGGGCGCTGGCTGTTGATAAGAATGCTGCCTTACCAGGTGGGGCCCAAGGTTTTTTCCGGAGTGGTCATCACCCTGATCGACATCACCCCGGTAAAACGGGTCGAGGATGCTCTGCAACAATCTGAGCTCCAGTACCAGAACCTGTTCAACAGCATGGTCACCGGTTTCGCCCTGCACGAAATCATCCTCGACGGCCGGGGCCGGCCCTGCGATTACCGTTTCCTGGCCGTGAATCCGGCTTTTGAAGAGTTGACCGGCCTCAAAAGCGCGGATATCATCGGTCGCCGCATCCTGGAAATAGCTCCGGAAACCGAAAAGGAATGGATTGAAATCTACGGCCGGGTAGCTGAGACCGGGGAAGCGGCGCATTTTGAAAAGCATTCCCGGGTCCTGGGCCGCTACTACGACGTGGTGGCTTATCGGCCGGCCAGGGGGCAGTTTGCCTGTACTTTCGTGGACGTCACCCAGCGCCGAATGGCCCAGCAGGCTTTGCTTGAACGGGAAACCGATTTGCAGAGGTCGCAGGAAATCGCCCGGCTGGGCAGTTGGCGGCTGGATACGGCCAGCAACCAGGTTGAATGGACCGAAGAACTTTACAAGATGTACGACTTCGATCCGACCCTGCCGCCGCCTCCATATACCGAGCACATGAAACTTTTCACCCCGGAAAGCTGGCAAAAACTTTCAACTTCTCTGGCCCGGACCAGGGAAACCGGCATTCCCTACGAGCTTGAACTGGAAACAGTGCGCCGGGACGGCAGTAACGGCTGGATGTGGGTACGCGGTGAAGCCGTCAGGGATGACCAGGGCCGGATAACCGGGCTCTGGGGCGCGGCCCAGGATATCACGCTGAGAAAACAACTGGAATGTGAGCTCAAGGAACAGCAGGCCCAACAGCAAAACCTCTATCAACTGCTGGCCGATGCCGAAAAAATCGCCGGCATGGGCAGTTGGACCTGGGACCCGGCTTCCGACCTGGTGAACTGGTCGGAGAACCTGTTCAAGTTGTTCGGTCTGGATCCGGCTCAGGGGGCACCTTCATTTGCCGAGCATGAAAAGTTTTATACCCCTGAATCGATGAAAACCCTGAAAAAAGCCGTGGCTGAAGCCCTGGAAAAAGGCAGGCCCTATGCCCTGGAACTGGAGGCGGTCAAGGCGGATGGCAAAATCATGAAATGCCTGGCCCGCGGCCAGGCGGAAATAGATCAAAATGGTTCGGTAAAAAGACTGTTCGGGTCATTGCAGGAGCTGGCCAAATGAGTTCTGTCAACGAAAAGAAAGCCCTGCAATTGCGACGAAGGGCCGAGAATTTGCTGAAAGAGTCAGCCGATGCCCCGGACCAGGCCGAGTTGAAGAACATCAGGCAACTGGCCCAGGAGCTGGCCGTGCACCAGGCCGAGCTTGAATTACAGAATGAGGAACTGCTGGAAGCCCAGGGCAAACTGCAGGAAATCAAGGATCGATATACCGCTCTCTTTGAACAAGCTCCGGTCGGCTACGTGGTTCTGGATGAATCCGGCATAGTGCGCCAGGCCAATGCCACCTGGTATGCCATGCTTGAACGGGCGGACGAGGATCTGCGGGGTCGGCCTTTCACCGACTCCATTGTTGCTCAGGACCGGCCGATATTTCTCTCGAGGTTTCGCATATTTTTCCGCAATCCCGGGGAAAAACAGATCGTGGTGCGCGTGTTGAAAAAGAGCGGGGATCTTTTTCACGCCCAGATCGAAGCGAGTTCGGTCTTGGGCGCTTTTCAGCCGAAGCAATACGGACCTGCCGGGCGCTTAGAATTGATGGTCATAGTCAGTGATGTCAGCAAAAGAATTCAAGCCGAGGAAAAACTAAGGGAACGGGAAAGATACCTGAACACCATCCTGCAGACCGCGGTCGATGGTTTCTGGGTTCTGGACAGCCAGGGCAAGCTGATCGAGGTGAACGAAGCTTACTGCCGGATGTCCGGTTACCAGCGCCGGGAAATAATGGGCCTGGGCATAGCCGATCTCGATGCCGAGGAATCTCCGGATATTACTTCCACCCGGATAAAACGGATAATCGCCCGGGGAGCCGAGCTTTTTGAAACCCGGCACCGGCGCAAGGACGGCAGTGTTTGGGACGTTGAAATTTCCGTCTCCTGGCTTGATGTGGAAGGCGGCAGGTTCATCTGTTTCTGCCGCGATCTCAGTGAACGCAGGAAATCAGAGGCATTGGCCAATAAATTGCACAAAACTGAGAGCCTGGGAAGAATGGCCGGGGCGGTGGCCCACAATTACAACAATCTGTTAACCGTGGTGATCGGCAACCTGGAAATGGCACTGACGGATCTCCCCCCTGGCGGCCCCGCGGTTAACATGCTGGAAAGCGCGCTGGCTTCGGCCAGGCGTTC
This sequence comes from uncultured Clostridia bacterium, assembly GCA_964457225.1. GTDB lineage: Bacteria > Acidobacteriota > Aminicenantia > UBA2199 > UBA2199 > CAYWEM01. The sequence goes on along the minus strand of CAYWEM010000001.1, from coordinate 229,354 downwards.
GGTTGATATCGGGGATTTACTGCTTTCCTATCTTGGCTTGACCGTTTTCCAGCGGCATAGAATAAACCTGGCCGAAACCTGCCGGGTCTGCCTGGCCGAGTTGAGGTCCAGATTGCCGGGAGATGCAAAATTGATTCTGGATCTGCCCACAAAGGGTCCTGAAGTTAAATCAAATCCCGATCAGCTCAATCAGGTGCTCAAGATCCTGCTGAACAACGCCGTGGAAGCATTCTCTGATGGGGCTGGGGAAGTCACGGTCAAGGTCGGTGTATCTGCTGTTTCCGAAATGGTTTTAGATAGGGTTTTTCCCGCTGATTTCAAGGCGGACAGGCCGGAATACGCCTTTCTGGAAGTAAGCGACCGTGGCTGCGGCATAGCCCCGGGGGAAATGGAGAAACTCTGCGATCCCTTTTACACCACCAAGTTCACCGGCCGGGGCATGGGTCTGCCGGTGGTGCTTGGTATCGCCAGGTCCCACGATGGTTGCCTGGCCGTGACAAGTAGAGTGGGAAAAGGCAGTATTTTCCGGGTTTACATTCCCCTGGCGGATTCTACCCGCTGATTACTGCTGTTTACAGGAATGAAAACGATTGACTTGGCCGCTTGCCTGGATTATGATTTGCCTCCGGCCTTTTACCGCAAAATCAGGCTGGAAATTACCGTAAATCGGAGGTTACATGAAAATATCGACTCTGTTGCTGGTTGCGTTTGCCCTGCTGGCCTGCGGCCGTAGCCCGGAAACTCCGGCAGTGCCTGAGAAAACCGAAAGCCCCGCTCCGCAAGTCCAGGCAACGGCAGGCAAGTACGCGGTTAAATCCGGTATCCTGCATTACGAATTCGGTTCGACCATGGCCACCATGTCCAAGGTATACTACTTCGATGACTACGGCAACAAGGAATGCTTCGAGATGTTTTACGAGGGCGAAATGGTGGAAATACAACTCTCGGATGGAGTGAACCGCTATACCATGCGCCTGGATGATGAAGAAAAAACCGCCTGGAACCAGGGGCCGGCCTACCGGGGCATCGCCATGACCGTGAAGCCCTCGCAATTGAGAAATCAGGACGGGGTGACCATGCTGCCGAACATGGAATTGCTCGGTTTCAGCTGTGATGCTTACCGGGTGGCCACCGGCAACGGCAATGTGACTTTCGCCGGCTGGCAGGGGGTACTGATGCTGATGGAGTCGGACGGTCCCCTGCAGGCTTTTGAAAAAGCCATGAAAGCCGAGTTTGATGTGCCGGTTCCGGCCGAAAAATTTCAAATCCCGGCAGGATTCACCGTAAAATCAATCTGAGGAAAGCGGGCGGCGTTTCAGTTTTGCGGCAAGTATCCAGGCACCTTTCTTGACTTTTTTCTGATTTAGTGTTGTTATAACAAGGTGAAAGCTTTTCCGGAGCGAATCGTGACCCGGCCGGCAATGTTTTTTATGGCGGATAAATGACTGAAGAAAAAAACCCGAACCAGCCGGCCGGCCCTCAGGCCCAGCTCTATTTCCAACTGGCTCGGGCCTGCTGGCTGGCCTTCAATCATCTCAGCATGTACGGCCCCGGGCACCCACTGGGACGCCAGGCGGTCCAGGACTGCCTGCGCCGCCTGCAGGACGTGCTGGCTGAAATGCCCCACGTGACCCTGCACCTGGAACGGGGCGGACTGTACTGCAACATGCTGCGCATCGACCGGGAATTGCGCCTGGAACGCCTGAGCGACCGCCTGGGCCAGGCCGGAATCGACGCCCTGACCTTCACTCCCGGAGTGAGCGAGCAGGAACTGCTGCTCCTGTTCAGCATGCTGGTCAACAGCAAGGAATACCGTGGACTGGCTGAATTCCGGGCCGCTCTGCCTGAAAAACACGTCTTTTACAACCGCCTGGTCCAGCGCGCCCGGGAAAAAGTCTTTGTTGCCGGGAGCGGGGCTGAGCCTGGATCGGCCGGAGCGGCCCAGGCCGGCGACGGGGCGGCGCCCCTGGTGCTTGACCGCAAACCGGCGACCGCGGCCGAGCCCGCGGAGCCGGCACCAGTTGGGGGCCCCCCTGAGTCTCCCGGCCCGGTGGTTCCGGTACCGGCGGCCGTAGTGCAGAAAAGGCTGAAAGTGCCCAGGGGCATGTTGTCGGCCCGGGAAACCAAGGCCGTGGTCGAAGCCGAAATATACCGGGCCGGGCGCTACGAAGTCCCGTATTCGGTTATATCATTTTCAATGGAAGGGAAAAGGACCGGCCTGCACGGCGAAACATCCGTCCTGGAAGACCAGGAATTCAGCCTGGCCCTGCAGCTGCTGGTGGACGAATTTAAATCCATGCTGCGTCACCTGGACCGTATCGGCACCCTGGCCCCGGTCAGACGCAACCAGTTCCTGCTGTCCCTGCCGATGACTCCGGTCAGCGGCGCCCTGTTGCTGATGGAGCGCCTGGAGAAGAAATACTCCGAGTGGATAATCAGCCGGGATCGGGGAGTACTCCTGCCGGTGCTGATATTTTCCACCTTCACCTTCAGTTTCAAGAAGCCTCCCGGAGTGACCCTGTTCATCAGGCAGGTCAAGCGGCGGCACAGCCAGAAAAAGAAGATCATGGCCGAACAGGGCCTGATCTGAATCCTCTTTTCAGGAGCCCGGTGCCGCCGCGGTCAGTTCCCGGCAGGCGGATTCGAGCCTGGCCATGACCACCGGCCAGGAAAAATTGTTCCTGACGTAATCCAGTCCACTGCACCCCATTTCCCGGGCTGCTTTCGGCTCTGATAGAAGACGCAGAAAGGCGGAACGGAATTCGGCGCCGTCACGGTAAGCCAGTCCACCGCCGCTGGCTTCGACGTGTTCCACCAGGGCCGGACAAAGGCCGTTCACCAGGACCGGGGTGGCCTGGGAAAAGGATTCCAGGGTGGTTATGGAAAGGCTTTCCAAAGGGGAAGGCTGCAGGGAGAAACGGGCTCCGCGGAAGAGTGCGGCTTTTTCCTCTTCACTGACGTAGCCCAGGTGGCGCACGGCCGGGTGGGAAGGCAGGTCCATCAGTTTTTTCCCGATCAGGGCCAGGGTCAGGTGCCGGCCGGCGGCCAGGTCGGGAAAGGAGGAGAAAACCGTTTCCAGCCCCTTGCCCCTTTCGATGCGGCCGGCGTACAGCACGTAAGGTCCGTAAAGCGCGTAGCGCCGGCGTACTTCGCAGTCATCGGCCGGGGGAGGGATGTCCAGCCCGGTGCGCAGCAGCTGCATCCTCCCGCTCGGTTTGAAAACGCGGCGCACCAGTTCCATTTCGGCCGTGGTCAGGAAGAAAAGCAGCTCCGGCCGCGAAAAAACCGGGCGCATCAGCTTGAGGTGGAGCGGGGCCTCGTCATGGGCCGTGGGGAAGAGCACCGCCGGCTTGCGGACCAGTTCCAGGCCGGCTACGGTCGGATGATAGAGATAGGTGAAAAAGAAAAAGAGGTCGAAGTCTTTCTGTTCGGCGGCCAGGGCGGCCGGCAGGTCCGGGCAGTAGGGACCCTGGCGACGCAGCCATTCCAGCTCATCACGCTCCGTCGGATCCCGGCTGAAAAAACTCTCGGAATAGCTGTTGAAGGCAGCGATATCCCTTTCTTCCACCGCCCTGAAACGGCGGATGCGCACGCCCCGCAGCAGGCTTTCTCCTTCCGGCAGTTCGTGGCGCCAGCTGATGTAGTCAAGGGCGGTGGTGCTGAAAACGCATACCTGGTGGCCGTTTGCCGCCAGGCGCTCGGCGATGTTGCGGGCCAGGGTTTCCGAGCCGCCGACCACCTGCCTGCCGTAACGCTGGACAACCAGGGCGATTTTCATCACAGGTTCTGCAGAAGTTCGACCAGGACGGCCGGGTCGGCCTGGTTCCTGTAAGCGGCGATGCGTTCAGCGCATTTCCGCTGTAAAAGGTTCCGGCTTTCCGGGTCGTTGATGACCAGCTCGGCCAGGGCGGCCAGTCGGTCCGGATCCTTGGTGCTTACCAGTATGCCGGCGCCGTCCAGGGTTTCGGCCACGGCCCCGGCCTGGTAGGCGATCACCGGCAGGGAAAAAAAGCAGGATTCGATCAGGGGCAGGCAGAAGCCTTCATGTTCGCTCATCGAGATGAAGACATCGGCCGCCCGGTAGAGGGCCAGCAATTCGGCGAAGGGGATGTGCCCCGTGAAGTGAATGTCGTCCGGACCGAGCAGAAACCGGGCCGCCAGGTCACGCACGGCATGAAAGTATCGGGGCAGACCCCGGGTGTTGCCTGCTACCACCAGCCGGATAGAGGGTGAGAGGTATTTCTTGTAAAAGAAAAGCAGTTTGACCAGTTCTTCTATCTTCTTGTTGGGGGAAATCCGGCCGACGAAAAGAATGTTCTTGCGATCGTCCCGGAACAGTTCCCTGTAGGGCCTGCTGTATTCGGCTTCGTAGGCCGCCAGGTCGATGCAGAGGGGGAAGGTCCTGGCTTCCTTGAAGCCCAGCTCCTGCAATTCCCGGCCGTTGAAACTCGAATCGGCCAATACCAGGTCGAAACTGTCGCGCAGACCGACAAGCTCCTCCCTGGCCGCCTGCAGGAAACCAACCATTTGCGGGGCGAAATCCGTGAAGAAATGCGGCGGGGTGACGTTGTGGTAGATCATCACTTTCTTGCCGCCGTTTTCCCGGAAAAAGGCGCTGAGCGGGGAGGGTACGGCGTAATGCAGTATTTTGACCGCCTGAACTTCGGGCCGGTAAGCAGAGAAGAGCCGGGCCTGGTCGGCCAGGCATTCATCGCGGTCCAGGGCCACGATGCGGCTGTCATGTCCCCCGGCCAGCAGGGCCCGGTGCAGGGCCAGGACCGAGTTGCCGACCGCGTCTCCATAGTGAAAAGCCGGCAGGTATTGTTCGACGATCATGTGCTTCGCTTATCCATCCAGCTCATGGAGCCAGGAATATCGGGCCGCCGGGGCCCAGGGGCAGGCCGAGCAGCATCCAGCCTATCAGCAGCAGGGTCCAGAAAAAGGTGAACAGCACGGTGTAGGGGATCATGGTGGAAATGATGGTGCCGATGCCGTACTTTTCATCGTATTTCTGGGCGAAGGTGACGATCAGGGCGAAATAACTCATCATCGGGGTGATCAGGTTGGTGACCGAGTCGCCGATACGGAAGGCGGCCTGGGTCAGGGCCGGGTGGTAACCCTGGTCGAGCAGCATGAACATGGGGATGAAAACCGGAGCCATGATGGCCCACTTGGCCGAGGCACTGCCCATGAACATGTTGATGAAGGCCGAAAGCAGGACAAAGGCGGCCACCAGAGTGACTCCGGTCAGGCCGATGTTCTTCAGTGCTTCGGCGCCGTTGATGGCCATTATCAGCCCGAGGTTGCTGAAACGGAAAAAGTAGACGAATTGGGCGGCGAAAAAGACCAGTACGATGTAGCCGGCCAAGCCGGACATGGATTTGGTGATATGGCGAACCGCGTCCTTGTCATTCTTGATTGAACCAACGGTAATGCCGTAAACCAGGCCGGGAATGAAAAAGAACAGCAGGATGCCGGTGATCAGGCCGTCCAGGAATGGAGAATGCAGGAAGGATCCGCTTTGCGGATCGCGCAGCAGGCCGTTTTCCGGGATGACCGCGATTGCGAAGAGGAGCAGTACTACCAGCAGGGCCCAGCCGGCATTGCGCAGGCCCTTTTTTTCCATCACGCTCAGGGCGGTGACCGGGATTTTTTCAGCTTGGCCGCCGTAGGGGCCCAGCCTTGGTTCGACGATGCGCTCGGTGACCCAGGTGCCCAGCAGGACTATCAGAACCGCTGAAATGAACATGAAATAGTAATTGACCGCCGGGTTGACCACCAGCTGAGGGTCGATTATCTGGGCCGCCGAGGTTGAAAGCCCGGCCAGGATGGGGTCGACCGAGCCGATCAGGAAATTGGCTCCGAATCCGCCGCTGACTCCGCAGAAGGCCGCGGCCAGTCCGGCCATTGGATGGCGGCCCAGGGCGTGAAAGATCATTGCTCCCAGGGGGATCAGGATTACGTAGCCGGCTTCGGAAGCCAGGTGGGAGATGATGCCGGAGAGCACTATGGCCCCGGTGATCAGTCGTCGCGGAGCGCTGAGAACCAGGGATCGGATCATGACCGTGAACAGACCGGAGCCCTCGGCCACACCTATGCCGACCATGACGGCCAGCACGTATCCCAGCGGGGGAAAGGCGACGAAATTATGGGTGATGTTCTGGTATATCCAGCGCAGGCCGTCGCCGCTGAGCAGGTTCTTGACCACTATTTCCGAACCGTCAATGGGGTGAAAAGCTTTCAGTCCCAGCAGGCTGCTGATCCAGGAAGCCAGGACCACCAGGGTGGCCAGCAGGGCGAACAGGCTGGCCGGGTGGGGCAGCTTGTTGCCGAAGACTTCTATCAGATCCAGTGACCTGGAAAAGATGCCGGCGGCGCTTTTTTTCAGTTTATGAAATCTTTTTGCCATGATTACCCTACCTCGGAAACAGATTGGGGACAAACTGATTTTAGCCCAGGCCCCCGCTTGCTGTCAAACCAGGGTTGTTTTACAGCGTAGCCGGGTGCTTTTCCGCCGAAAGCTCCATCAAGTGTTGGAAACGGGCGCAGAGCCAAAAAACAAAATAAACGCCGGCCGGCTGGCTTGAAAAGCGTTGTTTTTGTGATGTTGAAAAAAGAATAAAAAAAATGTAAAAAGAAAGAGCATAAACAAGGAAATAAATGAAAAACTCTGAAAAGCCAGTTAAAAGAGGTTTTTTTACTTCATTAACCGGCCTTGCTTTTCTTTTTATCGTTCTGCCGGTGATTTCCCTGTCAGCAGTTGAATTGAGATTCAAGCACCTGACCATCGTCGAGGGGCTGTCCCAGAACTCGATAAATGCCGTTATCAAGGATGATCGTGGTTTTATCTGGCTGGGAACCCAGGATGGTTTCAATCGTTATGACGGGTACAGTTTTTCCGTTTTCAAGCAGGTGCCGGGAAACAGGAATTCACTGAGTCACAGCTACATACTCTGCCTGTTGAAAGACCGGGACGGGATGATCTGGATCGGGACCGAAGCCGGGTTGAATCGTTTTAACCCGCAAACTGAAAGATTCACCAGGTTTTTGCACGATCAAAAAAAACCGGATTCGCTGACCGACAATCGTATTCTCTGCCTGCATGAATCCTTGAGTGAACCCGGGATAATCTGGGTGGGTACTGAAAGAGGTTTGAACCGTCTTGATACCCGCAGCCTGACCTTCTCATTTTTTTCCGAAGAAGCGGGTGAAAATGAATGCCGCTTGAAAAACACCATGATCAGGGCGATCGGAGAATCACGAACCGAGCCGGGTGTTGTCTGGGTCGGAACCCAAGAAGGTCTTTTTCGCCTGGAAATCGCGGAGAAAAAGATCAGCTCGTTTGTCAGCGATCCCGGCAACCAGGATTCAATCAGTCATAACCATGTCTTGGCGATCATGGAAACGGCCGCCGAACCCGGAATTCTCTGGATCGGAACCGAGTCCGGTCTGAACAGGTATAACCTGGAGACGAAGAAATTCACCCGTTACTTGACCGAGGCCGGCAACCCGGCATCGATCAGCCACAACAACATCCGGGCTCTCTACCAGTCACCGCTTCAGCCGGATTGCCTTTGGATAGGCACCTATGGCGGCGGAATCAATCGTCTGGAAATTGAAACCGGCGCTTTTCAAAGATTCCAGCCTGATTCGGAAGACCCTTTCAGTATAAATGATTCCTTCGTTCTGTGTTTCCTGGAGGACCCCGACGGGATTCTCTGGATCGGGACCGAGGGAGGCGGCTTGAATTACCTTGAACGTAACCCGCGCGGTTTCGGTCTATTGCAGCATAAACCCGAACTGCCCAACTCCCTGGTCGGCAACCTGGTACGATCGATCCTTGAGCCTCGGGAAAACCCCGACCTGCTCTGGATAGCCACCTACGGAGGTCTGAACATATGGGATCGCCGTGCCGGCAGGCATGTTCATTACCGGCACAACCCCGCTGATCCCGTATCACTGGGCAGTAATTACATCCGCCATCTTTTTCAGGACAGCGGCGGTGATATCTGGATCGCCACGCAGAACATGGGACTGGATCGTTACGACCGGGACATCGATGGTTTTGTGCATTACCGGCACGATCCGCAAAATCCGGGAAGTATAAGCCACAATTACGTTCGGGTTATCTCCGAAGACTGGGAGGGAAATCTCTGGCTGGGTACAGTGGGCGGAGGCCTTAACCGCATGTCCGCGAACCGAAGTACCATCAGCAGGTATCCGGTCGACCAGGGCGATGGAATGGGGCTGAGCAGTAACCGGATCTACGCCATCCAACCTGATCCCCGGGCCGGAATCATCTGGGTCGGCACTTCCATGGGTTTGAACCGGCTGGATCCCGAATCCGGTCAGTTCACCTGGTTCAAGCATGATCCGGAGGATCCGGACAGCCTCAGCAACAACATGGTCATGTCACTCCATCTTGACAGGAAAGGCCGGCTTTGGGTCGGCACCTGGGGCGGCGGGCTCAACCTGCTGCGGGAAAACGGCGCCCGTTTCGACCATATAACCGAGGCCGACGGGCTGGCCAACAACGTGGTTTACAGTATATTGGAAGACGATCAGGGCTTTCTCTGGATAAGCACCAATCTCGGCCTTTCCCGCTTCAACCCGGTTTCCCGCGATTTTCACAACTTCGATGTTCATGACGGCCTGCAAAGTAATGAATTCAATGCCAATTCATGTTTCCGCAGCCAGGCCGGAGAAATGTTTTTCGGAGGCATAAACGGGCTGACGTATTTTTTTCCGGAACAGATCCATTTCAACACTGTAGTCCCGACACTGCATATTACCGGTTTTCTGCTTTTCAACCGCCCGGTGCCGGTCGGAGAACAAGTCCGCGGCCGGGTCATATTGACTGAAAACCCGGAATCAATGGAGAAGATCAACCTGAGCTACCGGGAAAACATAATCGGCTTTGAATTCACTGCTCTCAATTACATTCAGCCCGAGAAGAACCGCTATGCCTATATGCTTGAGGGGCTGGAAAAAGAGTGGAATTACGTCGGCGGCCGCCGTTTCGCCGCTTACTCGCCGCCGCCCGGAAATTACGTTTTCCGGGTGAAAGCCGCCAACAATGACGGTGTTTGGAACCAGGAAGGTGTTTCAATTCGCCTGCATATTACTCCGCCTTTCTGGCAGACCTGGTGGTTTTATGGCCTGGCGGTGCTTTTCATCGGGAGTTCTGCGCTTGGACTGGTTCGCATGCGCATCCGCAATCTTACGAAAGCAAAACAGGAATTGGAAAAACTGGTCGCCGAACGGACCCGGCAATTACGGGAAGCTTCACTGACCGATCCCCTGACCGGACTGCGCAACCGGCGCTTCATTTCCGAGGTGCTGCAGAGTGACATAACTGCTTTCATCGGTCTTAAGAACTACCTGCTGCAGGCCAGGGATCAAAGGACCACCAGTTTTCAGGAAGCTGTTTTCGGACTCTTCATGCTGGACATCGATTTCTTCAAGAAGGTGAATGATGAGCGCGGCCATGACGCCGGTGACCTGGTCTTGAAACAACTGGCGGAGCTCCTGAAGGAGTCGGTGCGCCTGGATGACGTGGTCATGCGCTTAGGCGGCGAGGAATTCCTGATCGTCCTGAAAAAAACCAATCCTGAATATCTGTCGGTTTTTGCCGATAAGATACTGAAAAAAGTGGCCGACGCCCGGTTCGATATCGGGGGCGGCAAGTTCATAAATAAGACCTGTTCCATCGGTTTTGTCAGTTTCCCGGTTTTCAAGGAGAAACCAGATCTGCTCAGTTTCGAGCGCAGTATAATGATAGCCGATTTGGGCCTGCTTTATGCCAAGAGCCATGGCCGCTCCCAGGGGGTTTCCCTGGTGGAGGGCGCAAAACTGCCGCATGACGACGATGTATTGCAGAAAGTCACCACTGACCTGAAATTCGCGCTGCAGGAGGATTTCCTGCGGATTGGTCATATCGTTAAGGTTGATGAACCGGAGTAGAGAATCATTTTCAGGGTCAGCGGCTTGAAACCAAGAGCTGACTGCCTGCGTATTCACTTCAGGAGGTTAAAATGCGATTATTTCTGTTGGCTTCACTGATGCTTTCGCTGGCCGGATTTCTTCCCGTCCAGGCCGCTGACGACGACCCGTATCTCTGGTTGGAGGATGTCGGCGGCGAAAAGTCACTGCAATGGGTCGGCAAGTTCAACCAGGAAAGCCTGGCCAAACTGCAGGCCGTGCCCGGCTACCAGGAAGCATACGAGAGTATTCTGAAAGTGCTCGATTCCCGGGAAAGAATTCCCTTTGCCGCCAGAATGGGTGATTACCTGTACAATTTCTGGCGTGATGCCGATCATCCCAGGGGAGTTTACCGGCGCACCACCATGGCCGAGTTCCGCAAGGACGATCCGGCCTGGGAGGTGATACTGGACCTCGATCAGCTGGCCCTGGAAGAAAAGGAAAACTGGGTCTACAAGGGCATGAGCCACCTGTACCCGGATTACAACCGGGCCCTGGTCAGGCTTTCGCGCGGCGGAGCCGATGCCGTGGTGGTACGCGAATTCGACATTCCCTCGAAATCATTCGTCAAGGGTGGTTTTGAACTGCCTGAAGCCAAGAGCAACATCAGCTGGCGTGATATCGACAGTGTTTACGTCGGGACCGATTTCGGTCCGGACAGCCTGACCACCTCCGGCTATCCCAGGCTGGTCAAGCTGTGGAAGCGGGGCACGGCCCTGGAAGAGGCGGTAACCCTGCATGAGGGCGCGGAAAAATCCATGACCGTTTCCGGCGGCCGCATGTTCAGCGAAGACGGCAACTTCGATTTCATCTTCGAAGCCACTTCCTTTTACACCCGCGATTACTACATTCAACACGAAGGCGCCTGGCGCAAACTGGCCCTGCCCGAAGACCTCGACCTGGGCGGGTACTTCCAGAAGAACATGCTGCTGCTGCCGCGCCGCGACTGGACGGTGGCCGGCCGCACCTTCAAGGCCGGCTCGGTGCTGGTCGCATCCCTGGCTTCGATCATCGCCGGTCAGCCCGAACTCGAACTGCTGATCGAACCGGCCGAGCGTATTTCGATAAGTTATGCCAGCACCACCCGCGGTTCTGTCCTGGTCAGCGTGCTGGACAACGTGGTCAGCAGGCTGTACCAGTTCTTTCCCGGCACTGACGGCAAGTGGCGCCGGGAAACGGTTCCGGTTCCGGACAACGGATCGGTCGGGGTTTTCAACACTTCGGAAAAAGACGATGACTACTTCCTGAGCTATACCGGATTCCTGGATCCGCCGACCCTCTACTTCGTCAGCGGCGGGACCGGTAAACTGGAACTGCTGAAATCCCAGCCTGCCTTCTTCGATGCCTCACCTTACCAGGTAAAGCAGTATGAAGCGCCCTCGGCCGACGGTACCATGATTCCCTATTTCGTTATCATGGGCAAAAAAGCCTTGCTGAACGGCAGCAACCCGACCCTGCTTTACGGCTACGGCGGTTTCGAGATTTCCATGACCCCTTCCTACAACGGCAATCTCGGCTCCTGGCTGGAAAAGGGAGGAGTCTACGTTATCGCCAACATCCGCGGCGGCGGCGAATTCGGTCCCCAATGGCACCAGGCCGCCCTGAAAAAGAACCGGCACAAGGCTTTTGAAGATTTCATCGGAGTCGCCGAAGACCTGGTCAAAAGAAAGATAACCAGTCCCCGACACCTGGCCATCCAGGGCGGCAGTAACGGCGGCCTGCTGGTAGGTGCGGTTTTCGTCATGCGACCTGATCTTTTCCAGGCCGTGGTCTGCCAGGTGCCCCTGCTCGATATGAAGCGCTACACCAAACTGCTGGCCGGAGCCAGCTGGGCGGCGGAGTACGGTGATCCGGACGACCCGGATATGTGGGAATACATCAAGACCTACTCTCCCTACCAGAACGTCAAAAAGGGAGTCAAGTACCCGGTGGTGTTTTTCACCACCTCGACCCGGGACGACCGGGTGCATCCCGGACATGCCCGCAAGATGGTGGCCAGGATGAAGGAACAGGGCCACCGGGTCTTGTATTTTGAAAACATGGAAGGCGGTCATGCCGGTGCGGCCAACAACGAGCAGAGAGCCAAGATGACCGCTCTGGGCTACGCGTTCCTGTACGATCAGCTCTGGCCCAAGGCCAAGTAAGAGTGTTTTAAAACCCGGTATTCCGGGAATTGCCGATTTGAATCCGCCGGTCCTTCCAGGCCGGCGGATTTTTTTTTCGGCCTGTGGTAAAATCGAGACCAGCTTAGGGAAAAATGGCTGAAATGGTCAATAATGCAAGCCGGCAGGCTTTCAATTGACAGGTGAAAGACTATGATTTTGCTTTTTTCTGTAATTGAGGAGTCCAAATGGAAAGAATTGTGATTGTGCTGTTGTCAGCCCACCTGATCGCTGATTTCCTGTTGCAGCCTCGCTGGTTGATCCTGCGCAAGCAGCGATATGCCATACTCTTGCTGCACGCCCTGATTCATGCCTCGTTGGCTTACTTCTTTCTGCAGGCCTGGTCCTGCTGGCCCCTTTTAATTTACATTTTGTCGCTTCACACCCTGATCGACTTCGGCAAGCGCTTCCTGCCGGACACGACCTGGGCCTTTGTCGGTGATCAACTGGCTCATTACGCCAGTATCGCAGTGCTGGCCGCCGGTTTGCTCCATTTCGGTTGCATCAGTTCCTTCCAGGGCCGGGGTTATGCCCTGATGGTCTTGACCGCCGGTTTCGCGGCCACGGTCAAGGCGGCCGGTTTTCTGCTCGGCAAGGTGATGAAAAAAATCCGGCATGACAACGGCATGGAAGAGGCCGGACTGAAAAACGGGGGCTCCTGGACAGGACAGCTGGAACGCGGCCTGGTTTTTATCTTCTTTTTCAGTCCCATCCCCTCGGGCATCGCTTTCCTGCTTGCGGCCAAGCTGGTCTTCCTTTTCCGGGAAAGCAAAACGAGGGAAACAGCCGAATACATGCTGATCGGGACTTTGCTCAGTTTTTCCCTGGGGCTGGTGCTGGCCCTGGCCACCGGTTGGGCCCTGGGTTTGAATTGAAGCAGCCTCTGTCGGTGATTCCGCCCGACTGGTCACAAGCTCGTCGGAGCTCTTTTTCCGGAGGAATAAAAATGCCGAGTGTCAGGAAAACCCTGCTGGTTTTGACGATGACCCTGCTTGGTCTAAGCGCCTGTTCCCGTTCCGGAACTTTTCCGGAACCGGAATCCCCGGTGCTTGACCTGGCCCGGGCTGAATACCTGTCCGCCTTCGCTCTTGACTGCATTGACCGGGAGTACCCCAACAAGCCCGGCTCGGTGCTTGGCGATGACAGTTACCTGCTGCCGCCGCGGGAAATGCACCCGGCTTTTTACGGTTGTTTCGACTGGCATTCCGCCGTACACGGTCACTGGACCCTGGTGACCATTCTGTCGCGCTTCCCCGGTTTTCCCCGGCGTGAGGAGATCGTACGCAAAATCGGGGCCAACCTGAGCCCGGAGAACATCGAGCGGGAAATCATCTTCTTCGAGGATGAGCACAACCGCGATTTTCAGCGCACCTACGGCTGGGCCTGGCTTTTGAAGCTCGATGAAGCCCTGCGTGAATGGGACGATCCGCTGGCCCGGGAATGGCAGCGTAACCTGCAGCCCCTTTCAGACCTGATCGCGGCCAGGTTCATGGAATTCCTGGACAAACTCAAGTACCCGATCCGGGTCGGGGAACATACCAACACGGCCTTCGGCCTGTCCTTCGCCTACGATTTCGCCCGCAAGTACAACCCGGAACTGGCCGCCAGGATAGGCGAAAAAGCCCGGGAATACTACCTGGCTGACCGTGACTGCCCGCTGAACTGGGAACCGGGAGGGTTCGATTTTCTTTCGCCCGGACTGCAGGAAGCAGCCCTTATGATGAAGGTTCTGCCGAAGCGGGAATTCGGAAAATGGCTGTCGGCTTTCCTGCCCGGTTTCAGCCGAGAGCCGGGCAAATTCCTGCGGCCGGCGGTGGTCACCGACGCCTCGGACGGAAAACTGGCTCACCTGGACGGCTTGAATTTCAGCCGGGCCTGGAACCTGCTTGAAATCGGCCGGGCCCTGGACAACCGCAAAATCACGGCCCTGGGACTGGAGCACTTCAATTTCAGCTTCGACAAGATCGACGGCGGCGAATACGCCGGCTCGCACTGGCTGGCTTCCTTTGCCCTCTACGCCTTGACCAGCTTTTAAAGCCGGTGCAATCGGGATTTTCGCCTCGTGAAATCCCGGGGGATCAGCTTTTCAGCATGGAGCGGAAGCCGCTGCCCAGGACGTCGTAGGTGTCGCTGATGACCACGAATGCTCCCGGGTCGATACTCTTGATGTAGCGGCGCAGTTCGTTGACCTGCTTGCGGTGAATGACGCTGATGATGATTTCACCCTCGCGGTTCAGGTAAAGCGAGCGTGATTTCAGGGCCGTGCCGCCGCGGTCCAGTTCCTTGAGAATGAAATCGGCAATTTCCTGGTTCTTTTCCGCGGTGATGATCACCAGCTTGGAGTGATTCCAGCCCTCCAGCACCAGGTCGATGACCCGGGAAGAGATGAGCAGGACAACGTACCCGTAAAGCGGGGCCTCCAGGTTTTTAAAGGCCAGGCCGGACAGGGAGATGACGAAAAAATCGACCAGCACGATGGCCATGCCGATGGTCATGCCGCTGTACTTGCTGATGATCTGGCCGATGACATCAGACCCTCCGGTGGAGGCATTGGCCCGGAAGATCAGGCCCAGGCCCAGGCCCAGCAGCATGCCGCCGTATATGGCCGCCAGCAGCTGGTTTTCCGTGGCCGCTTTCAGCATCAGTATTTCGATGAACAGGTCGATCAGCATTGATGACAGGAACATGCCCAACAGGGTCTTGACTCCGAAGCCGGCGCCCATGACCCGGATGCCGACGATGAAGATGGGAATGTTCAGCCCGATGATCAACAGGCCGACCGGCAGGGGAGAGAAATAGTTGATGATGATGGCCAGTCCCGAAACTCCGCCGGGCACCAGGTGAAAAGGCACGATAAAGAGGGCATAGGCCAGGGCCATTATAAGGCTGCCGCTGATAATCAACAGGGCGCTGTTCAGAGTGTGGCGCATTTTTTGGGATTTCATTGGTCACTCCTGGGAAAAATGCGATTTTACCACGTTTTTTGCCGTTTTGCCTGGATTGACGTTTTTGGCTTCAGCCGGGGCTTCGGCATACAATGCCGATTCAGCTGCAACAGAGGACTCAATGAATCCCGCGCCGGCGCGAATCCGCGGAATACGCTCCGGCGCCGCCCCTGAGGAAAAGAACGCCCGGGCCGACCTGGTCCTCCGCGAGGCTCTCTGAAACCCGGAAAAACCCGGCGTTAAAAATGCGGGACTATAGCTTTTGCTATTGACTTCAGCCTGTTTTTACGGTAAATTAAGCCTTCATTCAGGAGGAAATTGAAATGAACAAGAACGAATTGGCGATGCAGATGGTAAAGGACTCCAGCATCACGAAGAACGAAGCCCTGCAGGTGATCGATACCCTGATGGAAGTTGTGACCGAGGAATTGAAGCGTGACGGCAAAGTGACTCTGGTTGGTTTCGGCACCTTTAAGACCATTTTGAAAAAGGCCAAGATCGGGCGTAATCCCAAGACTGGAGCCGAGATCCGTATTCCCGAGAAACGGACCCCCAAGTTCGTTCCCGGCAAAGAACTCAAAGAAGCCTTGAAATAGCAGGTTGCAGGCGCGTAGCTCAGTTTGGTTAGAGTGCTACCTTGACACGGTAGAGGTCGGCGGTTCGAGCCCGCCCGCGCCTATTCCTCATTTTAAATGATGGCTCAAAAAAAAAGCATCCTGCTGAAGGTCAACGGTCAATTACGTGATCTTAACACCCCGTTGAACCCAGGCGACCAGGTCGAGGAAATAGACCCTTCCGTTCCGGAAGCCCTGGAGGTCTATCGGCATTCCTGTTCTCACCTGCTGGCCCAGGCGGTCTGCCGGCTTTTTCCCGGCACCCAGTACGGTATCGGGCCGGCGGTGGAAAACGGCTTCTACTACGATTTCCTGAGCGCCCGGCCCTTTACCCCCGAAGACCTGGAGCAGGTCGGCAAGGTTATGAAGGAAATCGTCAAGGCCGATCTGCCGGTCGAACACCTGGAATGGAGCCGGGACCAGGCCATTGAATACTTCCGCGGACAAGGCCAGTCCCTCAAGGTCGAGCTCATCGAGGAAAAGACCAGCGGTGAAAGCATATCGCTTTACCGCCAGGGAGAATTCGTGGACTTGTGCCGCGGCCCGCACCTGCCTTCCACCGGCCACCTGCGCCACTTCGCCCTGACCACGGTGGCCGCCGCCTACTGGAAGGGCGATGAAAACAGCCACTCCCTGCAGCGTATTTACGGAGCTGTTTTCCCCAGCGCCGGGGAGCTTGAAGAATACCTGAAGTTCCTCAAGGAAGCCCAGGCCCGTGATCATCGCAAGCTGGGCCGTGAACTTGACCTTTTCTCACAGTCCGATGAAATCGGCGCCGGCCTGGTGCTCTGGCACCCCAGGGGCGCCATGATCCGCCATGAAATCGAAAAGTTCTGGAAGGACGAACATCTCAAGAACGGATACGAATTGCTCTACACCCCGCACCTGGCTGATCTGAACCTCTGGCGCACCAGCGGTCACCTGGACTATTACCGGGAAAACATGTTTCCACCGATGGAATTCGAGCATTCGGCCTTTCAGCTGAAGCCGATGAACTGCCCCTTTCACATCGCAGTCTATAAATCGAAAACGCGCAGTTACCGCGACCTGCCCCTGCGCTGGGCCGAGCTGGGCACGGTATACCGTTACGAAAGAAGCGGAGTTCTGCACGGCCTGCTGCGGGTCAGGGGCTTCACCCAGGACGATGCCCACATTTTCTGCACCCCGGAACAGCTGGAAGACGAAGTGGTTGAACTGCTGGCTTTTTCAACCAGGCTGCTGGCCAGTTTCGGTTTTAACGAGCTGAACGTCAACCTGTCCACCCGGCCGGAACGATTCGTCGGGGAAATCGAGGACTGGGACAAGGCTACCGAGGCCCTGGCCCGGGCCCTGCGGCAGAGCGGGGTTGAATACCGGGTCGACCACGGTGAAGGAGTTTTTTACGGTCCAAAGATCGACATCAAGATAAAGGACGTCCTGCAGCGCTGGTGGCAGTTGACCACCATCCAGGTGGATTTCAACCTGCCCAGGCGTTTCGACCTGCGCTACTCCGACCCGGAAGGAGGCCAGAGCCATCCCTTCATGGTGCATCGGGCCCTGCTCGGTTCCCTGGAAAGGTTTTTCGGCATTCTGGTCGAGCATTACGGGGGCGCTTTTCCGCTCTGGCTGGCCCCGGTCCAGGCCATAGTCCTGCCGGTCAGCGAGCACCACCTGGAATACGCCCGCCGGGTTCAGGACATCCTGAGCCGGGCCGGAATCAGGGCCGAAGTAGAAACCAGGAACGAAGGGGTCGGTAAAAAGATCCGCAACGCCGAGACCCGCAAAATTCCTTATCTGCTGGTGGTCGGCGACCGGGAAAAAGAAGCCGGGAATGTTGCCCTGAGAATTCACAAGCTGGGAGACCGGGGCAGTATTGAACTGGCAGAATTAATTGGAAGCATCAACCGCAACAGGGAGGAGAAAAAGCTCGATTATGAGATTTAGACCACCGCCAGCCAAAAAAAAGAGACCACACCGGATCAACGAGGAAATCAACCACGCCGAAATCAGGCTGGTCGATGAAAACAAGGAAATGCTGGGCATAGTACCGGTTTCCAAAGCCCGGGCCATAGCCGAAGAAAAGGGACTTGACCTGGTGGAAATTTCTCCCGATGCCAAGCCGCCGGTCTGCCGCATACTCGATTACGGCAAATTTCTCTACGCCCTGCAGAAAAAGAGCCACGAAGCCCAGAAGCAGCAGCGCAAGATTCAGCTCAAGGAAATCAAGTTCACCCCCGGAATAGGTGATCATGACATCGAGGTGAAGCTGCGCAAGATCAAGGAGTTCCTGGACGAGGGAAACAAGGTGAAGGTCACTGTCTGGCTGCGCGGCCGGCAGAAACGCAAGCCGGAGATGCTTGACCAGATGGTGGAAAAAATTCAGAACATCCTGCAGGAGTTCGCCGAGATAGAGGCCGCTCCCAAGCGGGAAAAATTTTTCAGCAACATGCTGATCGGAGCGAAAAAAGGAGGCAAAAGTGCCAAAACTTAAAACTCACAGAGGAGCCAAGAAGAGATTCAGTTTTACGGCCAAGGGCGGGATAAAGAGGAACAAGGCTTTCGGTTCGCACATTCTGACCAAGAAGAGCGCCAAGCGAAAGAGAAACCTGAAAACATCCGTGCTGGTGGTCAAGGAAGAAGTAAAACGCATCAAGGAATTATTGCCTTACGGTTAAGGAGGAACGATGTCCAGGGTTACGCGTGGCAACAAAAAACTTCTGAGAAGAAAAAAAATACTGAAACTGGCCAAGGGCTTTTTCGGAGCCAAGAGGAAAAACTACCGCACCGCCAAGGAAGCCGTTGAAAAGTCATTGCAGTATGCATACCGGGATCGGCGCAACCGCAAACGCGACTTCAGGGTACTTTGGAATATTCGCATCAATGCCGCGGTCCGCGAGTTTGATCTTTCCTACTCGCGGTTCATTTACGGTCTGAAAAAAGCCAACATCAAGCTGAACCGCAAGATGCTGGCCAATCTGGCGGCAACTGAAGGCGAAGCCTTCCGCACTCTGGTGGAACGCGTCAAGCCTCTGGTATGACCATTGATGAACTTAAAAAAAGAGTAGCGGCAGCCGAGCAGGACTTTTCAGGAGAAGCGGCCCGGGTCCGCGACGGCAGGGATCTGACCGCATTGCGCGATGCTTTTCTGGGCCGTAAAAACGGCCTGGTCAGCGGGCTGATGACCGTTCTCAGGGAGCTTGAACCGGAGCAGAGACCGGCCGGGGGCCAGGAAATCAACCGCCTGAAATCCCTGCTGGAAAACCGCCTGGCTGAACTCGGAGCAGGCCTGGCCGATACTCCGCGCCGGAAAACGGATTACTCGCTGCCGGAAGCGGCCATTCCGGTGGGTCGCCGGCACCTGATTTCCTCTATCCGCTGGGAAGTGGAAAACGTTTTCCTGAACCTGGGCTACTCCATCGTAGAAGGCCCGGAAATTGAAACCGAGTTTC
Organism: uncultured Clostridia bacterium; assembly: GCA_964457225.1. GTDB lineage: Bacteria > Acidobacteriota > Aminicenantia > UBA2199 > UBA2199 > CAYWEM01. The sequence goes on along the minus strand of CAYWEM010000001.1, from coordinate 210,224 downwards.
ACAATTTCACCGCTCTGAACATCCCCGAGCACCACCCGGCCCGCAACGAGCAGGACACCTTCTTTATCGAGGGCGGGTCCGACCTGCTGCTGCGCACCCATACTTCGCCGGTGCAGATCAGGCACATGCTGAAAAACCGCCCGCCGATCAAGGTTATCTCCCCGGGCAAGGTTTTCCGCAAGGATGAACCCGACGCCACCCACACCCCGGTTTTTCACCAGGTGGAAGGATTCCTGGTCGATCGGGGCATAAGCTTCGCCGATCTGAAGGGGACCCTGCAGGCTTTTACCGCCGGTTTTTTCGGACCCGGCGTAACCGTGCGTTTCAGGCCTTCCTACTTCCCTTTTACCGAACCCTCGGCCGAGGTGGACATCAGCTGCGTGATCTGCGCCGGTGAAAAACCGGATTGCCGGGTCTGCCGCGGCAGCGGCTGGCTGGAAATTCTGGGTTGCGGCATGGTGCACCCGGCGGTGCTCGGCCATTGCGGCATCGATGCCGCGCATTTCAATGGATTTGCTTTCGGCATGGGCCTGGAGCGGATCGCCATGATCAAGTACGGTCTGGTGGATATCCGCATGCTTTACGAAAACGACCTGCGCTTCAACCGCCAATTCGGATGAACAGATGAAGATCAATCCGCAACTGCTTAACGAATTAACCGCCTTGAAACTGTCATCGATCGAGATCAGGAACCTGTTGGCGGAAATAGGGATTGAAGCCGCTCCAATAGAAGGTGAAACCAGCCTGGAAGTGGAAATCACGCCCAACCGGCCGGACTGGCTTTCATATTACGGCCTGGCCCGCGAAATCAAAGCCAAGCTGAAAAACGCCGCTTTCAACCCCGTTGCCGCCCCGGCCCTGGAGGCTGAAGGCCCGCTGGATTCCTACCGGGTGTTGATCGAAAACCCCTCGGATTGCCGGCGCTATTCTTTCTGCCTGCTGCGCGGGGTCAGGGTGGGCGAACCCGGTCCGACGGTCAGGAGATTGCTGGATCTGACCGGGCAGAACAGCATCAACAACCTGGTCGACATCGCCAACCTGGTCATGCTGCTCTGCAACCAGCCCCTGCACGTTTTCGACCTGGACCGCCTGGAGGGGGATACCATTTCGGTACGCCGCGCCTGCAGTGCTGAAGCCATTACCCTGCTTGACGGCAGCCGACCCGGGCTGGATGCCGCCAAGCCGATCGTCATCGCCGATGGCCGGGGGCCGGTGGCCCTGGCCGGGATCATGGGCGGCCTGGAAAGCGCCGTATCCGCCGACACCAGGAATGTCTTGGTCGAGAGCGCGCATTTTTCCGCCCTGGAAACGAGAAAGAGCTGCCGCATGCTAAACCTGGTCACTGACGCCTCCTATCGTTTTGAAAGGGGGGCCGATCCCGGAGTGACCCCGGAGGCACTGGCCCTGTTCGTACATCTTTTGCGGGCCGATCAGGCCGAAGGTTTCCGCATCAGCCAACTTGCTGACTGCCTGAGTGAACCCCTTCAGCCCCGATATGTCGATCTGGACGCCGCTTTTCCCGGCCGCCTGGCCGGGCTGGAAATTCCGGCGGCTGAAATTGAGTCCATCCTGGCCGGGCTGGGTTTCAGGCTCGAGAAAACTGGACCGGGCTGGCGGGTTGAAATACCCTCTTTTCGCAATGACGTGGAAGGGCCGCATGACCTGGCCGAGGAAGTCATCCGGATTTACGGTTACGACCGGGTTCCGCTGACACTGCCGGCGGTGAATGCCCCGGTTTTTTCCGGCCAGCGCCCGCGTGATTTCAAGCACCGGCTCGATCAGTTTCTGAGTGACCAGGGGTTTTTCGAGGTCATCAATTACGTTTTCCAGGATCCGGTAGACAATGAAAACTTCGGCCGAGCCCAGGTCAGCCTGCGTAATCCATTCGGCCGGGAAATGAGTGTCATGCGTAATTCCCTGCTGGCCGGACTCTTGCGGAACGCCGCTCTCAACCTGCGTCACGGAGTCGAGCGGGTGATGTTGTTCGAGCGGGGCCGGGTCTTCTCTCAGCAGCAGGGACAGGTGACCGAGACGGAACAGCTGGCCCTGCTGGCCGGCGGAAAAACCATCGCCGACAATTGGCTGATACCGGCCAGGCCGCTGGATTACTTCAGCGGTAAATCTTTTCTGTCGGCTCTGCTGAGGCGTTTCCGCCTGAATTACGACTACAGCTCGGCTGACTTGCCTTGGGCCCTGCCCGGCAGCGGCCTGATTCTGTCGCTTGAAGGGCGGGAGGCCGGCACGGCGGGGGAATTAAGACCGGAAATCAGGTCCGCTTACGCGGTCGATATTCCCGTGTTCGCCGCCTGCCTGGACCAGGAAGTTCTTTGCGCCGCCCTGCTTCCTGAATCGTTTCAGCCCTGGAAACGCCAGCCATTCAGCCGGCGTGATTTTTCCTTCTTCATGCCCGTGGAAGTTTCCTACGCTGATATCAGGAAAAGCATCAGCTCCAACCGGCCCGCTGAACTCGAATCGTTTGAGCTGATCGACCATTACCTGCCGACGAACCGGCAGGACGGACAGCCGGCCCTGGCCATGCGTTTCGTGTACCGGGCCGATGAAAACAGGACCATGACCGGTGAAGAAATCAACCAAATCCACAAAAGCCTGATCGAGGCCTTGACGCGGGAGTGCCGACTCCTGCCCAGGTAAGGAGAGACCGAAATGAATGACTTTGATAGACTTGAAGAAAAAGTGAGCCGAATGGTGAAAACCGTCCAGGCGCTGAAAGCCGAAAACCTCAAGCTGAAAGAGGAAATCGCCGGATTGAGCAGCAGCAACTCTGAGCGGGAGCAGGAAAGGAAGGTCATCAAGAACAAGATCGACGCCCTGCTTGAACTGGTGGAATCCATCGAGGAATAATGCCCCGGGAAATGACGCTTGAAGTTCTCGGCAAGCGGGTGACTTTTCACCTGGCTGATGAAGTCAATCCCGAGGAATTCGTTGAAATCGTGGAATACGTTGAAAGAAAACTGCAAAAGATCAAGGACAGGATGGGAGACCTGGATTCTTACAAGATCGGCTTGTTGACCTCCATCAACATCGCCGAAGAGTTTTTTTCCCTGAAACGGGAGAACGACAAACTGCGCGCCGTGTTGAAAACCATAGACGGAATGCTGGGCGCCGGTGAAGGTGAAGAAAAGATAACCATGAATCCATCCTCCTGACCTTGAGTTAAGGAGTGATAAAATGTTTTTAGTATACATCGCAGTCGGTTTGGCCGGCCTGCTGGCCGGACTGTTGTTGACCTTCATGCTGAAAAGAGTCGTTTTCAGGTCCGAATACCTCAAGCTCAAAGAGAAAGAAGGCGAGCTTGATCGCAGTTCGCGGGAAAAACTGGAAAACGAACAGAAGCGCATTTCCCTGCAGTTAAAGGAGGAGTTCTCCAACTGGAAGGGGGAATACAACCGCAAGCACGTTGAGCGCATCAACAAGCTCAACAACCTGGAAAAGCGGCTGGTGCAGAAGGAAGAAAACCTTGACAGCCGTTACCTGAGCCTGGACGGCAAGGAAAAGGAGCTGAAGAAAAAAGAGCGGGACGTCCAGTTGATGGAAGAGGAAGCCCGGGCGGTCCGTGAACGGGTTCAGCAGATGCACGACGAACAGCGCCAGAAACTGGAGAGTATTTCCGGTATGACCGCTCAGGAAGCCAAGGAGACCATTATCCACCAGATGGAAGGGGAGGCCAGGCTGGAAGCGGCCCAGAGACTCAAGGCCATTGAGCGGGAAATCCAGGAAAAGAGCGTGGAACTTTCCCGGGACATCATCGCCAATTCCATCCAGCGTATTGCCTCCGAGCACGTGGTATCTTCTTCGGTTACGGTGGTCGACCTGCCCAATGACGAAATGAAGGGGCGTATAATCGGCCGCGAGGGACGCAACATCAGGGCCCTGGAAAACGCCACCGGGGTGGACTTCATCGTTGACGACACCCCCGAGGCCATCCTGATTTCCTCGTTTGACCCGATCCGCCGGGAAATAGCCAAACAGGCCATGCAGACGCTGATCTCGGACGGCCGCATCCATCCGGCCCGGATCGAGGAAGTGGTGGAAAAGATCAAGGCCAATTTCGACAATTACCTGAAAAAGGAAGGCGAGGCCGCGGTCCTGGAAGTGGGGATCGAGAACATCAATCCGGAATTGTACTACTACCTGGGCAAGCTGAAATTCCGCTCTTCCTTCGGTCAGAACGTTCTGCAGCATGCCAAGGAAGTGGCCCTGATCGCGGCCATGCTGGCCCGTGAACTGGGCTTGAAATCCGGGGTGGCCAAGAGAGCCGGCCTGCTCCACGATATAGGCAAGGCCATCGACCGCGAAACCGAGGGCACCCATACCGAATTGTCGGTCGAGCTGGTCAAGCGTCACGGAGAATCGAAAGCGGTCCAGGATGCCATCGCCTCCCATCACATGGATTGTGATTTCAACTCCATCGAAGGAATCCTGATCCAGGTGGCGGATACCATTTCCGCGGCCCGGCCCGGAGCCAGACGCGAAATCCTGGAAACCTACATCAAGAGGCTGGAAAAACTCGAGGAATTGAGCAAATCCTTCTCAGGAGTCAGCAAGGCTTTTGCTTTCCAGGCCGGCCGCGAAGTCAGGGTCATCGTAAATGCCAATGAACTGGATGACAACCGGACTTACCTGATGTCCAAGGACATCGCCAGGAAAGTCCAGGAGGAAATGGAGTACCCCGGGCAGATCAAGGTTACGGTGATCAGGGAAGTCAGGGCCATTGAATATGCCAAGTAAGCGGATCAGGATAATCTTCATCGGAGACGTCATCGGCCGTTACGGACGGCAGTTTCTCAAGCTGGCCGTACCCAGCCTGCGGCAATGGTATATTCCCGACCTGGTTGTGGTCAACGGGGAAAACGCCGCCGGCGGCCTTGGACTGACCGAGAAGTCGGCGGGCGAGATATTCGCGGCCGAAGTCGACCTGATTACCACCGGCAACCACATCTGGGACAAACGCGAGGCCCTGGAACTGCTGAAAAACGAAGACCGGATCATCAGACCGCTCAATTTTCACCCGGACAATCCAGGCCGGGGTTTTCGCACCTGGCGCACCCCCGACCAGGTGGAGATCACGGTGATCAACCTGCAGGGCCGGGTTTTCATGGATCCGGTGGTGGACAATCCTTTCACCGCCGTGGAAAAACTGTTGGCCGATTTGCCGGGCCGCTTGATCCTGGTCGATTTTCATGCCGAGGCCACCGCGGAAAAGCAGGCCATGGGTTTTTTCCTGGACGGCCGGGTCAGTGCGGTGCTGGGCACCCATACCCACGTGCCGACCGCGGACGACCGTATTCTGCCCAAGGGCACGGCTTTTCAGAGCGACGTGGGCATGACCGGATCGCTCAATTCAATCATCGGCATGAAAAAGGACCCGATAGTCACCAATTTCATTTACGGCACCAGGGAACGCTTCGAGGTGGAGAAGGGCGGGCTGATCCTTGATTTCACCATGGTCGAGCTTGACGTGCAAAGCGGCAAGGCCCTGTCTATTGAAAAACGGCGTTTGCATGAGTCAGACTGTCAGTAGCGGAAATCTGTTCGAGACTGTTTTAAAGGTCTCGGAACTGAATTCACTGCTGAAAACGATGGTTGAGAAGGAGTTCCCCCGGCTGGCCGTGGAAGGTGAAGTCTCCGGGGCCACCAGGGCCGCTTCCGGGCATCTCTATTTCACCCTCAAGGACGAGGGCGCCGCCGTAAAAGTGGTCATGTTCCGTTCCAGCCTGGCCAGGAGTTCCCTGAGCCTGGTGGAAAACGGCCAGCGGGTCGTAGTCAGCGGTTCGGTATCCCTTTATACCCAGCGGGGTGAACTGCAGATCATTGCATCCGACATCAAGCTGCAGGGACTTGGGGACATCTTCGCCGCCCTGGAAAAGCTGAAAAAACACTACCAGGAACGCGGCTACTTCGATCCGGACAGGAAAAAAAAACTGCCGTTACTGCCGCGCAGTGTCGGCCTGATTACATCCCGGACCGGGGCGGCCTGCCGTGACGTGATCAACATCCTGCAACGCCGTTTTCCGGGCATGGAGATCGTATTTCTGCCGGTCAAGGTGCAGGGCCAGGGCGCGGCCCTGGAAATAGCCGCGGCCATAGACTACTTCAACGCAGAGCTGTCCGACCGGGTGGATGTGCTGATCGTCGGGCGAGGCGGCGGTAGTTACGAAGATCTCTGGGCCTTCAACGAAACCCCGGTGATCGAAGCCGTTTACCGCAGCTCCATCCCGGTCATTTCGGCGGTGGGCCATGAAATCGACTTCACTATTGCCGACTTCGTGGCAGATCTGAGGGCGGCCACTCCCTCGGCCGCTGCAGAACTGGTGGTCGGCCAGAAGGAAGATTTGATGCAGAAAATCAATTTCCTGGCCGGAGGACTGGTCCACCAGCTGGAAAGACTGATATCCGCGCGCAGGACCAAACTGCATCAATGCCTGCTGGACAGCGGCCTGGCCAGGTTCCCGGCCCGGGTGCTGGAGCGGATGCAACTGCTCGACGGAGCCGACCTGGAAATGCAGCGCCGCTTGAACGATTTGCTGGATAACCGCCGCAGGAAGCTGGCCGGGCTGGCTGAAAGACTGGCCGCCCAGGACCTGGGCCGCAGGAGTCAGCTGGCGGCCGCCCAGTTGCAGAATGCCGCTTTGCGCCTGCACAAGGCTTTTACCTCCGGTCTCCAGCAGGCCGGGGAAAGAGTGAACCTGTTGCAGGCCGGGCTGGAAGCGCTGAGCCCGCAGGCGGTTCTGCAGAGGGGTTACTCGTTGACAACCGCGGCCGACGGGCAGGTGATCAGCGACAGCCGACAACTGCAGAACGGAGCCGAAATCGGCATCCGCTTTTTCCGCGGTTCAGTCAGCGCGGTTGTCCATGGAGGAAATCATGAGTGAAAAAAAGAAGACTTTCGAGGAATCCCTGGCCAGGCTTGAGGAAATTGTCAGTCGGCTCGAGGACCAGCGCATCCCCCTGCAGGATGGTTTCGCCCTTTACGAGGAGGGAATGAAACTCACCGCCGACCTGCGCCGCGAACTGGCCGGCATAGAGAAAAAGGTCAAGCTGCTGCAGAAGAACTCCGCCGGAGATTACCAGGAAGAAGAATTGCAGGATGACCGGGGCAATGACTGAATCCGGGCTGGACATGGATCTTTTTGAGGCCGAACTGCGCCGGGGTATCGACCCCGGGGCCGGGGTTCTCGAAGAAGCCCTGCACTATGCTCTTTCGGTGCCCGGCAAACGCATGCGGCCGCGGCTCTTCCTTTATTTCCTGGCCGCCCACGGCCGCGATCCCCACCGCTACCTGGCGCTGGCCGCCGCCCTGGAAATGATTCATACTTACTCGCTGATTCACGACGATCTGCCGGCCATGGACAACGACGACCTGCGGCGCGGCATGCCCACCCTGCACCGGAAATACAACGAAGCTCTGGCCATCCTGGCCGGGGATACCCTTTTGACCTGGGCCTTTGAAAGAATGGCCGATTCCGGGCTGGAGCCCGCAAAACTGCTGGCCGTTATCGCCCTGGTCTGCCGGGCCATCGGCAAGGACGGCATGGCCGGGGGCCAGGTGCTCGACCTTAATTTTTCCGGCAATGCCGCCGAAGTGCCTCCGATTCATTCCCGGAAAACAGCGGCCCTGATCAGGGCCAGCCTGCTGGCCGCAGCCGAATTGCTGTCTTTTTCGCCGGAGAAAATGCAGTTGACTGCGGAACTTGGCGAGCAGATAGGGCTGGCTTTTCAACTGGCCGATGACCTGCTCGATTTTTCCGGGGACGAGCACAAGGTGGGCAAGAAACTGAACAAGGACCGGGATGAAAACCGGCCCAACGCGGTGATTTATTTCGGTCCGGAGGAAGTGCGGGCCAGGCTCCAGGATTACTACGACCGGGCCATGCAGATTTGCCGGGAACTGGAGCTTAATTACGAACCCCTGCTCAGCCTGCTGGCCAAAATGGTTTACCGGGACAGGTGAATAAATTGCTGGAAAAAATAAACTCTCCGGCCGATCTGAAAGGCTTGAGCCTGGAGGACATGGCCCTGCTTTCCCGGGAAATCCGGGAGGTGATCATCGAAGTGGTGGCCCGCAACGGCGGCCATCTTTCGTCCAATCTCGGGGCGGTGGACCTGAGTATAGCCCTGCACCGGGTATTCGATTCGCCCCGGGACAAGCTGGTCTGGGATATCGGCCACCAGTGCTACACCCACAAGATTCTGACCGGACGGCGGGACAGGATTGCCGGCATCCGCACCCGGGGCGGCCTGATGGGATATCCTGACATCAGGGAAAGCGAGCACGATGTCTGCAATGTCGGTCATGCCTCCACTTCGCTCGGCATAGCCTCGGGGCTGTGCATCGCCCGGGACCGGCTGAAAGAAGATTACCACGTGGTGACCGTGATCGGCGACGGCGCCCTGACCGGGGGCGTGGCCCTGGAAGCCCTCAATCACATCGGCCAGGTCAAGCAGAGAATGATCATCGTGCTGAATGACAACAAGATGTCCATATCGCCGAATGTCGGCGGGATTTCCAAGCACCTGAATTACCTGGTGGCCGGGCGGCCTTACATCCGGCTCAAGGAAGTGATCCAGGGACTGCTGAAGTCGATACCGGGGATCGGCAAATCGATGTTCGAAGTCGCCCGCAAGGTGGAAATCCTGATGCGCACCATGATGGTGCCCGGTTCCCTGTTTGACGAGCTGGGTGTGAAATACATCGGACCGATCAACGGGCATGACCTGGGTGCCATGATCAAGGAATTCGAAGAAGCCAAGAACTACGACTTTCCCCTGCTGCTGCACGTGGTGACCCGGAAGGGTGAGGGCTATTCCTATGCGGCTGATGATCCCAGCGCCTTTCATTCCTCGGCTCCCTTCAACGTCCGGGACGGGAAATTCGTCAAGAAAGAGAAGCATCCTTCGTATTCAGAAGTTTTCGGCCGGGCCGTGCGCGACCTGGTAGCCCTTGACCCCAGGATCGTGGCCATTACCGCGGCTATGCCCGAGGGCACCGGGCTCGACCTGGTGCAGAAGGAATTTCCCGACAATTTTTTCGATGTCGGTATTGCCGAGCAGTACATGTTCGATTTCGCCTGCGGCCTGGCCCGCGGAGGTCTGAAACCGATTATAGGCGTTTATTCGACCTTCCTGCAACGCTCCCTGGACCAGGTGATTCACGATGTCTCCCTGATGAACATACCCCTGGTGGTGGGCATCGACCGGGCCGGGCTGGTCGGAGGAGACGGCCCCACGCACCAGGGGATTTTCGATATCGCCCTGCTGCGCCCGGTGCCCGATATCGTCATGGCCGCCCCGGCCGATGAAGGTGATTTGCGCGACATGCTCTATTCAGCCCTGCAATGGGAAAAGCCGGTTTTCATCCGTTATCCGAAAGAGCCTGGGCAGGGGCGTTTCAACGGCGGGTTCCGTTTTGTACCCCTGGGCCGCAGTGTTTTGAGCCGCCAGGGAGACAACGGCTGGCTGTTGGCGGTGGGCCCCATGCTCTGGCGGGCCCTGGAAGCGGCTGAAAAACTGCAGTCCGAGCACGGATTGAACCTGAACGTGGTCGATGTCCGCTTTCTGAAACCGCTGGACCGGGAATTGTTCGACCGGGTGCTGGCGACAGGCTTGCCGGTGATAACCGTTGAAGACAGCATTGTTTGCGGAGGTTTTGCCTCGATTTTCAACGATTTCTGCGCCGGTTCAGGTATCCGGCCGCCGGTGCTCAATCTCGGAGTAAGCGCCGAAGGAGCCGGCCTGGCCTCCCGGGAAGAACTGCTCAGCCAGTTTGACCTGGATGCCCGGGGTATCGCCTCCAGAACCCTCGCTTTCATCGGGGAGCTTTCTTGACAGTAACCGGTGAATTAACTATCATAGCGCCATGATCGTAGGCTTCAACACTGATATCAAGTACCGGGGCGAAAGCTTTCACGTTCAGACCGAGGACAAGGGCCAGGCCAATCCGGTCATCGAAACCCTGGTCTATCTGCACGGGGAGATCCTGGTTTCACGCAAGGTGTCCTACGCCCACCTGGTGGACAAGGAAGACCTGGTGAAACTGATAAAAAAGATGATGCAGGTCCAGCACGATCAGGTGATCAAGGAATTGCGCGGCGGCGGATTCGCCCATCTCATATCACTCGAAACTCAGAACCTGGAAGAACGCACTCTCGACGACCTGATACTGGAATACCTGGAAAACAAGCCGGGCCAGTGAAGCCGGAAAGAACACTCCTGGTCGACGGTATGTACACCGTCTTCAGTTCCTATTACGCTCACCGCAACATGCGCACCCTGCAGGGTCTGCCGACCGGAGCGGTGTTCGGCCTGATAAACAGGTTGCAGTCATTGCTCCGGGAAATATCCCCGCACAAGGTTCTGATACTTTTTGATTCCAGGGAAAAGGGATTCCGTCACCAGGTTTACCCGGAATACAAGGCCAGGAGACTGGCGGCTCCCGAAGAGCTGCTGGCCCAGATGCCCCTGATCATGGAGTATCTCGAATTACGCGGCATTCCCCATTTGAGCGTCCCCGGAATGGAAGCGGACGACCTGATCGCCGCCTACAGCCGGTACCTGGCCGCCCTGGGCGGAGAAGTAGTCATTTTCAGCGCTGACAAGGATCTCTTCCAACTGATAGATGAACGGGTTTTTGTCTTTCATCCCAAGACCAGGCAGAAAATGGGCCGGGAGGAATTGCGATCTTTTTTCGGCCTCTATCCCGAACAGGTGGCGGATTACCTGGCCCTGAGCGGTGATGCTTCGGACAACATTCCCGGGGTTCCAGGCATAGGCGGGAAGACCGCTCTGAAACTGGTGGAAAAACACGGCTCCCTGGAGACAATCCTGGCCGATCCCGACAAGCTTGAAGTCAAGGTGCAGAAGAAAATCCTGGCCGGCAGGCAGCTGCTCGATCTCTCCCGCCGCCTGGTGGAATTACAGGCCGACCCAGCCTTGCCACGGGCCAACCCGGTTCCCGAACTGCCTCCGGAAGACCCGGCGGCGCTGAATCCTTTTTTCCGCAGGCTGGCTTTCAACAGCCTGGTCAGGGAAAACAACGCCCGGCCTGGAGCTGAAGACAGGCCGCGACTGCCGATTGAATACAAGACCATCCTGACCAGGGAAGACCTGCTGGAAATGCGCTCAGCCCTGCAACAGGCCGGCGGATTCGCCCTTGATGTTGAAACCACGGCCCTGGAACCTTTCAGGAGTCGGCTGGTCGGTATCTCCTTTTCAATTCCCGGCCGTGGTTTCTACCTGCCCCTGGCCTTTCCCGAGGGGTCCGGAGTCAACATCAGCGAGAAAGATTTCCAGGAGATTGCGGCCGGCCTGCTGGCTGATCCGAGTTTGAAGAAATCCGGTCACAATCTCAAGTTCGACCTGCTGCACCTGGCGGGGGCCGGTTGCAGGCTGGCCGGAATCAGGGACGATACCATGATCATGGCCGCCCTGCTCTTTCCCAACCGCCGTTCGCATGCCCTGAAAGACCTGAGCCGGGAATTCCTGGATTACCGGCAATTGGAGTACCGTGAACTGGTCGGCCGGGGCCGGGAAGCAGTTTCACTGGCTGAAGTGGATTTGCCCGCCGTGGCCCGCTATTGCATTGATGATTCACAGGCGGCCCTGAAACTGGCCGATAAATTGTCCGGACTGCTGGTCGAAAAAGAGCTGGAAAAAATCTACCGGGAGCTGGAAATGCCCCTGTTGCCGATCCTGGCCGCCATGGAAGCCGGCGGCGTCATGATAGACCGCGCCTTCCTTGAGAAAGCGGCCGTTGAACTGGATGAAAGCTGTCTGCGGCTTGAAGAAGAAATATACGGCACGGCCGGGTACCGGTTCAACCTGCAGTCGCCGCAACAATTGGCCGCCTTTCTCCATGAAAAACTCGGCCTGGCCCTGCAGAAAAAAACTCCGAAAACCGGCTTGTTTTCAACGGACAACGAAGTACTGCAGGAATTCCGGGCTCAGCACCCGGCGGTGGAAATGATCATCGATCTGCGCGGCCGGCGCAAACTGCTGTCCACCTACGTCGAAGGCCTGCTGGCCTGCGCGGATGACCGGGACCGGATTCACACCACTTTCAACCAGGCGCTCACGGCCACCGGCCGGCTGTCTTCCTCGAACCCCAACCTGCAGAACATCCCGGTCGGAGAAACGGCCGGCATCGCAGTACGCCGCGCCCTGGTCGCGCCGCCGGACCGGGTGCTGCTGGCCGCCGATTATTCCCAGATCGAGCTGAGGGTCATGGCCCATTTCGCCGAAGATCCAGGCTTGATAGACGCTTTTGCCCGGGGTTTGGACATCCACGGGCACACGGCAGACCTGGTATTCGGTCCGGGGTTCGACCGCAAGGCCGCCCGCCAGCGGGCCAAGATAATAAATTTTTCCATCATCTACGGCAGCGGAGCTTATGCCCTGGCCCGGGAACTGCAGGTCGGCATCGGCGTCGCCAGGGACTTCATCGACCGCTATTTCGAAAGGTATCCCGGGGTGAAAAACTTTATCGAGGAAACAGCCAGGCGGACCGAGGAAAACCCCGAGGTACGCACCCTGGCGGGCCGCCGCCGGCCGATACCGGAAATCACCAGCTCCAACCGCAATGAAAGGGAAAACGGCCGCCGCATGGCGGTAAATACGATAATCCAGGGCAGTGCCGCCGACCTGATAAAGATGGCCATGCTGGCCGTGGCCGATGCCCTTACGGGCCTGGAAAGCCGCATGCTGCTGCAGGTTCACGATGAACTGCTTTTTGAATGCCCGCCCCGGGAAGTCCCCCGGCTGGCCCGTTTGGTCAAGGAAAAAATGGCAGGGGTGTATCCGCTGAAAGTTCCCTTGCAGGCAACGGTGAAAAGCGGCCCCAACTGGCATGACATGGAGGTGATAGATGACTGATTCTTTCAAGGTCCGGATAATCGAACAACCCGGCCGGAATGCGGGGGAGATCATGCTGTATGCACTGAGCACCTGCGTCTGGTGCCGCAGGACCAAGAAACTCCTGCTGGAACTCGGAGTGGCTTTCAAATACCTCGATCTCGACCTGCTGTCAGAACGTGAAAGCGGACCGGCCCGGGTGGAACTGGAAAAATGGAACCCGGCCTGTTCTTTTCCCACCCTGGTGATAAACGGACGCTGTATCGTCGGTTTCAAGGAGGATGCTATCAGGGAGGCTCTGGCCGAATGATGGATGGACAAGTGGATGAAAAGGAAGTCGGCGCACTGCATGCCAGGCTTGATACCGAGGCCGAAGCCGGCGGTTACCACCTGAATCACGACCGCGAATTCACCCGCGAACTGGCGGCCGGCCTGCTGGTCAATGAAAAGCGCTACGGTTACCAGGCCTGTCCCTGCCGGCTGGCTTCAGGAAGGAAGGAAGAAGACCTGGACATCATCTGTCCCTGTGACTACCGTGACCCGGATCTGGATGAATTCGGCGCCTGTTACTGCGGGCTTTACGTTTCTGACGAGGTGCTGAGCGGGGCCAAAAAACTTGGCTCGATTCCAGAACGGCGTCCGGCCGGCGGCAGGTCAGCGACGCCAGCCCAGGAGCCCCGGCCTGCGGGACAAAGCGTTTTTCCCCTGCCGGTCTGGCGTTGCCGGGTCTGCGGCTATCTCTGCGGCCGCGAGGAAGCTCCCCTGGTCTGCCCGGTCTGCAAGGCCAAGAAGGACCGTTTCGAAAGGTTCGCCTGAGTTTCGATCAGCCATTTTAAGATTGGATTTTCAGACGACTTTCCGGCTTGTTGTCTATGGAATAAACGGGAAAGAGCAACGGAAATCCAAACTATGGATTTACGGCAGGGAGAGGATGGTTTTCACGATGTCTTGAATGTCCAGGAAAAACCGCCGGGGATCCGGCTCGTTGATCCAGCTGATTCGATCCAGGCCCGAGGGGGAGAAACTCTCCATCTTCTCGGCGATCTCTGGGGGGAAAATGCCGGCGGCTTTCGATTCGGCGGCCAAAAAAATAAACTTCCAGTCTGGGCGAATCCGCAGGGCGATCTCCCTGATATCCACCAAATCCTTTATTTCACTGCGATCCCGAAGTGCCGTAATTTTATTGGCCAGGATGTTTAGTGGATTATCAACGGCCGAAAATGGAAAACCGGCTACCTGCTGCAGCTCTCCAAGGTAAAAGGGGACATCGTTGACAAAATCGATTTTCAATAACTGATCGGCAATGATCCTTTTGAATCTTGGTTCGTCAATGATGATTTCCAGGGTGATTTCGGCTTTTTTCAGTACGGAATAAACCGCTGCCATATAAGCGTCAAATCGGCTGTCATCGTTGGTAAAGAAATCGAGATCGTCGGAATACCGGTGTTGGAAATAGCAGCGGGACAATGCCGTGCCGCCTGTCAGGTAAAACCTGGTTTCTGCTCTCTCGATAGCTGCCAGGACTTTATCCTGCAGGGGGTAGATTGTGCTTTCGTAAGACATATTCAATTCCCCTGATACGGGTCTTGTTTTTCAGGACGGGTCTGAGTAATACCCAATTGCGGGCGATACGTTCAAGTCCGATGATTTCCAGCAAATCATAGTAATTCATGCCCTCAACGGCCCGGCGCAGGGCCCAGATGCGATCGAAACCGCCCGGTTTGATCTCGCCGTCGATCAAGTCCATGAATTCATCGGCAGTTATCCGGTAGTCCCAGATCAGGCGGTTGATGGCTTTGCGGGCACTCTCTTCCATGGTTTTCTCTGCCGGTATTATAGCATTATCAACTGGAATTGCACATTTTTATCAATTCCCCTCGAGGTCTTTGGGCAGGAGTTGAATTGAAGTGAACTTGAGGCCTGGTGATAAAAGAAATTTCGGGAAAATTACGGTATTATCCCCTGGTAGAGGCGGCGGTTGATTTCAGTACTGTCGGCCGGCAATTCGGGAAAAACCTCGGCCCAGGCTTCATCGTCTTCCATGCAGAGGTAAAGAGGTATTTCGGTGGAAAAGACATCCTGGATCGTTTTTTTCAGTTCACGGAAGAGTTGCAGGCGCAGGGGCTTGAAGTAGCGGTACTTGCCGTCGAATCCCCTGACCAGTTCCCCGAAAAAGAGCATGGAATCACGGTGCCGAAAGACGTGCTCGACCAGGGCGGCCGGAAAGCGCAGGCTGCCCAGGCTCCACCAAGCGACAGCTTCCGGCCTGATGCCGGCGGCGGCGATCTCCCTGACCAGGCCGCGATACAGTTCCGGCCAGTTGGGCACGATGATCAGCGGGTCGAAATGCAGGGCGATGCGATAGCCCCGCTGCTGCACCGCCAACATGGCCGCCAGCCTGTCCGCCAATGCCGGGGCGCCTTTTTCCTCCAGTCCGGCTATGGCCTGCGGGTTGAGCGACCAGGCGGCCACCGCGTTAGGTGGTGGATCCTCGGCCAGCAGGGGGGCGATGTTGGCCGACTTGGTCTTGAATTCGAAAACCACCCGCGGCCGGCGGCGCAGGGCGTCCAAAAGCAGGGGGACCTGGGCCAGGGCCTGGTCAAAGGCCAGGGAATCGGCCAGTTCGCCGTTGCCGACGCGGGGAAAAGGCAGTGATTCAAGTGCTTCCAGGGCCTGGTCCAGCCGTTCCAGGCCCGGCAGGCTTTGCGGCTGCTTGTCGGCCAGGTAAGCCTGCAGGATGCAGTAGGAACAGTCGTAGGGACAGCCGGAGAGGGTGTTCAGGTTGTAGTAGCCGCAGGCCACCGCTCCGGGTGAACAGGGACAGGGCTTGAGCAGGCCGCCCGGCCCAAGCCGATCAAGGCTGATTGTATCGTTGTGGCTTTTGGCGCAGCTGCCGGACATACTCCCATGTTACACGCTCCGGCGCACATGTCAACCGCCGGGCCGGTTCCGGCCGGGCGGGGCAGGGACCATGGCCTGAAAATCTTTCCGTTTCAGAGTACGTTGAAATTCATGGTTTCCGGTATGGAGACCTTGACTCCTCCTTTCCAGAGCGCCAGCGGATAGGTTCCAGGGCTTAAGCCGGCCGGCACCCTGACCTTGATGGTGCCCCCCGGACCGCCGCTCCAGGAGACCACCGGGCAGATGTGTGTGCCCAGCCTGACTTCCAGGCCGCCGGGGGCCGTCGGCAGGTTCCAGACGTTGACAGTGAACTCTGCGCCCGGTGCAGCTCCGCCGGTCGGCGTGAATTGGGCTATTCTGTAAAAATACCTTTTTTCAAATACGTTTGAAATGACGGCGCCGCCATCCTGTATCCAGTACTTGTAGGTGTGTTCCCAGGGGATTAAATTGCCATGCGAAAATGACAGGGTGGTGTCAGTCCAGGAAAGCAGCGTGACCGGGTTGCCGTCAACGAGGATGGTCCGGCTTCCCTGGACTGCGCCGAAATCAGTGCCCTTCAGGTTAATATGAGCTGTCGGCATTCCGTAATGAAAGTAGGTGAGACTGCTGATTAACGGCTTTGGCGTGCAGTTGATGCTGAAACTGGCCTGATTTGATTTCAGCGCTTCCGGAGAGATTATCTGGATGGCCTGCCAGCCGCTGAAGGTCTTGCCGAGGGTCCAGCTGGTGCTGACCGCTTTACTGCCCGGCGCGCTGAAGACCAGGGTCTGCTCCGGCGCAATCGCCCCGTCACTGCGGATGAACTTGTACTTCACGGTCATCGGCGCCGTGACTGTGATTTTTCCCCGGAAAGTGATCGTAGTCGGGCAGGCGCCGCTGTATGATTCCGGGATTGCTTTCAACTCGGCGCTTATACTGGATTTGGCCAGCACCGGTTTCCTCTGAAACTGCTGACCGGAAAGGCAAAGCCAACCAACGGCCAGCAGGCAGACCGCAACCAGGGCGATTTTGCATTTTTTTTCCATGATCTCCTCCCAAACTATGATGAGGGGATTATTGTCCTTTGTTAACGAAATGTCAAGTCAAATCGGCGGAATGATTCAACCGAGAGGTTGACGTGCCGGTCCGGCCGCTTGCCTCACTCCTGCGGGTGATGCCTGGTGAGTTTTCCTGCTTCTGGTTTCTGTAAAGTTCAGTCGGACTGGCCGGTCCAGCGGCTGATCCATTCCAGTACGGTTTCGTGCCAGAGGATGCTGTTGTGCGGCTTCAGCACCCAGTGATTCTCATCGGGAAAGTAGAGGAAGCGGCTGGGAATCCCCCGGCGCTGCAGGGCGGTGAAAGTGGCCATGCCCTGGGTCTCGACCACCCGGAAATCCTTGGCCCCGTGAATGACCAGCATCGGGGTTTTCCATTTGCTTACGAGGTTGACCGGGTTGAATTTTTCGTAACCTTCCGGGTTGTCCCAGGGCGTGCCGCCGTGTTCCCATTCCGGGAACCAGAGTTCCTCGGTGTCGAAATAGGCCATGCGCTCATCCAGGTTGCCGTCGTGGTTGACCAGGGCCTTGAAGCTGTCCGGCCAGTTGCCGGCTATCCAGTTGATCATGTAGCCGCCGAAGGATGCGCCCAGGGCCGCGGCCCGCTCACCGTCGAGAAAAGGATAACGTTCCAGGGCGGCGGCCAGGCCTTTCTGCAGGTCGCGCAGCGGCTTGCCGCCCCAGTCGCCGCTGATGGCGTCGGTGAAAGCCTGGCCGTAGCCGGTAGAACCGTGAAAATCGATCATCAGCACGGCAAAGCCGGCCCCGGCGTAAACCTGCGGGTTCCAGCGGTAATGAAAATTGTCGCCGAAGGAACCCTGGGGCCCGCCGTGAATCAGGAAGGCGATCGGGTATTTTTTACCCGGGTCGAAATCCACCGGTTTGACCAGGTAGGCGTAAACCGTGGCGTCTTCGGCGCCCTTGAAGGTGAACTGCTCGTACTCCCCAAGGCGCACGGCCGCCAATTGACCGGAATTTATCGAACTCAGGGAACGCCGGTTCCTGCCGTTGGTGCCGATACTGTAAATTTCCAGAGGTGAAACCAGGGTGCTCAGTCCGTAGTAAACGTTCCTGCGGCCGACCTGGAAAGTGCTGACCGTACCCTTGTCCACCAGGATGCTCACCCGGCCGTCCCCGGCTGAAACGGCGAACAGGGCCTTGTTGCCGAGGTGATCTGCATTGGCGTAGAGGGTGCGGGAATCGTGGCTCCAGGAAATGCCGGCAGGCGAGCGATCCCAATCCGGGGCAGGGAATCTTTCCCGGCCGCTGACCCAGTCACGCAGTACGATGCGGAAACGATCGGCTTCAAAGCCGGGGCGGCTCATGGCCAGGTAAGCCAGGGTCTTGCCGTCGGGTGAGAAGACCGGGCTGGTGTCCCAGGCCGGGTTGGCCTCGGTCAGGTTTTTCGGAGCTGCTGAAAGGTC
Source organism: uncultured Clostridia bacterium (assembly GCA_964457225.1). Taxonomy (GTDB): domain Bacteria; phylum Acidobacteriota; class Aminicenantia; order UBA2199; family UBA2199; genus CAYWEM01. The sequence continues at coordinate 191,998 of CAYWEM010000001.1, read as the reverse complement.
CAGCGGAACGTAAAAAAGGTCGTAGTTTGTTGACCAGGCTTCCTCGCTGCCCGAAACACTCTTGGCGGTGAATACCAGGCCCAGGCCGTCCGGGGTGAAGCATACCTCTTCATCACCGCCGAAGGGCTTGGTCGGGCTGTCGCTGTCCAGACCGGCCATCAGGTTGACCAGGCTCTTGTTTTCAAGGTTGTAATAGTGCAGGTGGGAACGCCGATCGTCCTTCCAGCTGTCCCAGTGGCGGATGAACAGACGGTCGTAAATGCGGCCGCTGCTTTTGCTCTTGGCGATCTGTTCCAGACGGCCGGCGGTCTCGGCCGGGTCGGCCGCGTCGGGAAATACTTCCAGGGCCAGGGCCAGTCCTTTCCCCTTTGGCGAAACCACCAGGGCATTGACATCGAGAGGCAGTTCGGTGACCTGTTTTTCCTGCCCGGGAGAGTCGGGGGAGGTCTCCCAGACCTGGCTGGAACCACTGCGGGTTGAGAGGAAAAAGATCTTTTTGCCGCAGGGGCTCCAGCGCGGCGAAAAATCGGCGGCCGGGTCGGTGGTCAGGCGGGTCAGCCGTCCTGAGGCGGTGTCCATGGTCCAGATATCGGTGCGGCCGCGATTGGCTTCGAGATCGGTTTTACGCAGTACGAAAGCCAGTATGCTTCCGTCAGGCGACAGGTTCAGATCCGAGATGCGGTCCATGGCCAGCAGGTCATGGACATTGAAGGGATGGCTGTCGGCCGCCGGCAGCAAGAGGGCGCTCAACAGCAGTACGATGATAAGAAGCTTATTGTTTGACATCGGGATACCTCCATGGCATTTGGTTCATGTAATTTATTTTACGCCTGATTCGAGTCTTTTTCCAGCCTGGTTTCAGCCGTTGACCTGGAACAGGCGCAGGTCCATGACGTTGGTGCGGGTCGGTCCGGTGATCAGCAGCTGGTCGAGGGCCTTGAAAAACGAGTAGGAATCGTTGGCCGCCAGGTGAGCATCGAGGTCCAGGCCCAGCCGGCGACTGCGGCCCAGGCTTTTTTCATCGATCCAGGCCCCGGCCGCGTCGGTCGGCCCGTCTATGCCGTCGGTGCCCAGGCTCAGGGCCTGGAAAGGCTGACTGATGCCGGCCATTTCCCGAAGCAGCTGCAGTATGAATTCCTGGTTGCGGCCGCCGCGGCCCCGGCCCCTGACCGTGACGGTCAATTCACCGCCTGCGGCCAACAGAACCGGAGGTTTGAACGGCCGGCCCCGCCTGATGATTTCCTTGAGCATACCGGCGTAGAAACGGGCAGCCTCCGAAGCTTCCCCCTGGTCGCAGGCGCTCAGGATCCTGATTTCGCGGCCGGCCGAGCGGGCCGCCTGCTCCAGCTTGTCCAGGGCGACCAGAACGTCACCGATTATAAAGTGCCGGTTCTCCCGGAATACTTCTGAATCAGGACGGGGTGTTTCCGGCTCCAGGCCGGCGGCTCCCCGGCGCAGGTGTTCCAGCACGGACGGCGGAGCTTTTTCAAGCAGGCCGAATTTCTCCAGTATCGCCAGTGCTTCGGTGAAAGTAGTGCTGTCGCCGTATTGGGGGGCTGAGCCGATGGCTTCCAGGGGAGAATCGATGATGTCCGAGACCACCAGCGAGATCAGCCGGGCGGGGGCGATCAGTTCGGCCAGCCGGCCGCCCTTGATGGCCGATATGTGCTTACGCACGCAGTTGACCGCGTTGATGTCGGCCCCCGAGGCCAACAGCAGGGAATTCATTTCCATTTTTTCGGCCAGGCTGATTCCGGGCCAGGGCTTGACCAGCAGGGCCGAAGCACCCCCGGTCAGCAGGAAGAAGACCAGGTCGCTTTTATCGACCCGGGCGCGGGCATAGTCGTAAACCGCTTCACCGGCGGCCAGGCTTGAACGGTCAGGTACGGGATGGGCCGCGGACAGGAAGGAAACCCGCTGATCACTGAATTGGTGTTCCGTCAGTGAAACCACCAGTCCGCCTGCAATTTCATTCGGACCCAGCACTTCCAGCAGGCCCTCGGTCAAGGCCGGCGCGCCCTTGCCCACGGCAATCAGGTGTAAAGACCGATAATTGTCGAGTTCGATGACCGTTTCATCGATGATCAGCCGGCGGCCGTCGCGTTTCACCCTCTCCAGCAGCAGCCGGGCCGGATCCACAGCCTGCAGGGCCTGTCGGGCCAGGCCGCCCAGCAGATCAATCGATGCGGGGAATGGTGATATCATGCTGCCCGTTGTACTTGCCGCCCAGATCCTTGTAGGAAAAAAGGGGCAATCCGTCACCCTCGATGAAAATCAGCTGGAGTATGCCCTGGCCGGCGTGGATGCGCACCGGGCAGGGAGCGGTGTTGGCGATGGAAATGGTCAGGAAACCTTCCCACTCGGGTTCCAGCGGAGTGACGTTGACCAGGATGCCGGCCCGGGCATAGGTCGATTTGCCGAAAGCCAGGCCGATGACGCCCCTGGGTATCCGCAGGTATTCCAGGCTACGGCCCAGGACGCAGTCACCCGGTTCCAGGATCAGGGATTCTCCCCTGAATTCCAGGTAGGCACCTTCAACTGCATTCAGCGGATCGATCAACTCCCGGCTCCGGGCGATGCGACGGAATCCCTGGTCGAGGCGCAGGTCGTAGCCGTAGGGGCCTGGTCCGAATGAGATGACTCCCTTCCTGACCGGTTCGGTCAAAAAGGGGCTGATCAGGCCGGCCTGCTCGCACTGTTCCCTGATCCAGGCCGAAGACTTGACCATCAGACCAGGTTGAACCTGTTGAGCCGGGCGGTGATGAAATAATTGAGCTTGTTGCAGTACTTGATGGTGTTCTTGATGTCGACCGTGAACTTGGTCAACTGCTTGACGAAACTGTTTTCCTCGCGCTGGCGCAGCAGGTACTCGAACTCGGCGGTGAAATCCCGCAGTTCAATGACTATGTTTTGCAGGTAGAGCAGGTGATCGGAAATGTCCTGCAGCCTGGTGCGGGGCACCTTGCCCGCGCCCCCGGGGAAGAATTTCAGGCGTTTTTCCATTTCAGCGCAGGCCTCGCGGGAAAGGTAATCGATTTCGTCCAGGTAGGTCTTCTTGTAGTCCTGGTAATAGCGGAGTTTCTTCTGGGCCCGTTCCTGCAGTTTGTCGTTCTGGTCCAGCAGGGACTGGAAACAGCAGGGCAGGCCGAAGGCGTCTCGCTCGAAGCGGTGCAGGTCTATGAAGTCACGGCCGATGTAGATTTTGTCGTCGTAGGCCTGGGCGATTTCATTGGCATTGTGCGAATAGAACTTGACCAGCAGGCGGCTGTCGGCGTAATTGAGCAGGCGGGCGATGAAGATGTCCTGGTTGCTGGACAGGTAATAGGAATTGGCCTCGATGATCGCGGTGTAGGCATAGAGTGAATCGGTCAGGAAGCTTTTCAGCCGGTCGAGAAAATCTTCGCTGCCGCTGATGAATTCGCTGAGTTCGGGCGATTCTTCCCCGCGCAGCAGGGTGTAATAGGGCGAATACAGAATCTTTTCTCCGGTCATGACGAATTCCAGATAGCAGTTGCCGGCCACCCTTTTGAACAGGTTGGTGTGGCTTATTTCCGGGTGAACAGCCAGACCCTGTGCTTTGCAGCTCTGCAGAGTTTTTAATAGTTCCACTTGCGGCCTCCTTCCCGATTATAGAGAATGAAATGCAAAAAGTAAACTGCCCCCCCATTTGGGGACGGTACTTGATTTCTTGACTTTATTACTGTATAAGCAGATATGCGCTTGCCGAGAAGGACTTACGAAGGGGCGTTTCATCATGCGATGAACCGGGGGTACGGGGGGCGTCCCATATTCGGGACAAAGGCAGACAAGGAATTTTTCCTTGAATTGCTGAGGAAGGTTCAGAAACTCATAAAAATACGAGTGTTGGCCTACATCGTTATGGACACTCATTATCAATTGATCGTGCAGAACACATCAGGGCGGATGTCGGATTTTTTCAAGCAGTTGAATGGTCAATATGCGACCCGGTATCGAAAGACTCATGGCGGCAGGGGATACGTGTTCCAGGATCGCTTCAAGACCATGCTGATACAGGATGACGCCTATCTCAAGATCGCCCTGGCTTATGTGCTGAACAATGCCGGGAGAGCCGGCTTGCCATATGACTTTTCGACATATCCATGGTCCAGCGGGATGTTGTACTTCAGGGATTGTGAAGACAGTCCAGTTGATTGTGCCTACGTTGAAGAACTATTTTCTTCAGAGCGGGAATTGAATCGTTTTGTGAAGGAAATGGACATTGACGGGCTGCTAACTGTTAAATCAGAACTTGGCTTGGTAATTGGCAATGAAGAATTCCTGCCGAATGCCCTGGAATTGGCTGAAAGACGCTCAGGCAGAGAAAGCCGGGAACGCAGGCGGTGCAAAGATATGTACTTTGACCCTCTTGAGAAAGTGCTGGCGGAATTCGAGCGAATGAAGGGGATTAAAATCGATGAAATTGAGGTGACGGGTTATGCGGGAAAGCGCCTGCGGGCTGAGTTGCTCGTGTTTTTAAAGGAGCTGACGGGGCTGACTTATCGGGAAATTGCCAAGCTCGATCTTTTTTCCGACCTGGAGGTGAGCAGCTTGGGCAGGCTGTATCACCAGGCCCGAAAACGATTGTCTGACAAACTGTGAAGAAATCAAGAAAACAAGTACCGTCCCCCATGATCCGACTCGATCCGGTCGAAATTGAATTGCTGAACCTCTACGCCGAGCTCGATCTCTCCCGCCTTCTCGAACGCATGGCCGAAAAAATCAAGAAATTGCTACTCTGTGAGGAAGCATCAATTTTTCTCTACAACCCCTTACGCGAAGAACTCTATTTTGAAATCGCCACCGGAGAGAGGAGCACGGTTCTCAAACAGATCGTGCTGAAAGTCGGTGAAGGTGTTGCCGGATGGGTCGCTCAGCATCGTCAGCCCCTGATCATTTCTGACTGTCGAAATGACCCCCGGTTTTCCAACCGCAGTGACGAGTACACATCATTTCATACCCGCTCCCTGCTGGCCGTTCCCGTGGAAAATGAAGGGCGGTTGATCGGTATCCTGGAAGGGATCAACAAGACAAAGGGTGAATTCGACGCTTCCGACCTTAAAACCCTCAGCGTAATGACCCATTACGTTTCAATTCCCCTGCAGAACGCACTCTTCTTCAATCGCCTCAAAAGGGAATCCGGCGACAAGGACCTGTTGCTGAGGCTGGCCCGCCGCATCACTATGGCCGGCCGTTTCGAAGACATCTTCGAGCTTCTCAGAGAACTGATCATTGCCCAGACCGATGCCCAAAGCATCCGTCTCGTCTTTGAACGCCCGGATGGAGTAGAGCAATTCGATCTGTTGAGCACCCCGCAATCCGTCGATGCCGCTCACTCAAAGGAATCATTTCCCTTCAGATCGATACGCGGCTTGACGGGGCAACTGGAAATCGTCAGCCGTCATGCCGTCAGCGACGAATCCCGGACCCTGATTATGGGACTGGCTGGTTTTACGGCCCTGCTGGCCGACAAGCTGGCGCTTGAAGCGGAACGCATCGGGCATCTGAAAACGGAAAAAGAGCTGGAAATCGCCCGCAGCATCCAGCAATCTTTTCTCATTGCCCACCCTCCGAAAAGCCCAGGCGCCGAAAGCTGTTTTTTCAGCCTCAGTTCATCGCGGGTTGGCGGGGATTTTTACGATATGACCGTTCTCAGCGACCATCGGCTTTTGTTCACCGTGGCCGATATCGCTGGGCACGGCATACCGGCTTCACTCGTAATGGCCGTTTTCAGATCTCTTTACAGTTACCGCAGCCGCCGTGATCCTCATATCGATGTAAGTTTCAGCCGCATAAACGATCTCATCGCCGAAACCACCGATCCCAGCCAATACCTGACCGCTTTCTGTGGGAGTTACGACCACCAACACAGAGAGCTGACCTATATCAACGCCGGCCATCCCCCGGCCGTCCTGCTCAGGGCAGGTCGCTCCATTCTGCTTCAGAGCAATGCCTTGGCCCTGGGCTTGTTCTCCGGCATGAACTACGAACTCTGTCGCTTTCCTGTTGAGCCGGGTGATCTTTTATTCATCTATACCGACGGGGTGGTTGAAACCGAAGATGGAAAACACAACGTCCTTGGCCTGGACCGCTGTGTCGATATCCTCAGCGCTTCCCGGGCCGACCCCGTCGAACTGATCCGCAACCGCCTTCATCGTTCACTGGTAGACTTTCACGGCAATGACCGCTTCGAGGACGACATCACCTTCATGCTCATCCGCTTCACGTAATCGGGGGACGGTACTTGTTTTCTTGATTTTATACGGAAAAGAATCGTTTCCTCCAGACTGGAGATGAACCGTGCAGGCAGGCTGTATCACCAGGTCTGAAAGATATCTTCGAATAAACTGCGAAGAAGTCAAGAAAACAAGAACCGTCCCCAACTCAAGTTTGACAAGTGTTATTTAATTTTTTATTATGAATAAGTTAATCAAAATAATAATTGCGGGAGGATGAAAAATGAAAAAGAAAATGTCTTCAGGCTTGATTGTTGTAATGCTTTTAGTAGGATTGTTGTCGTTTCAGCCGCATGAACTTGAGCCAACAAGTCCAGTTGGCTGGATGTATTATGGTGTTTGCCTTGCAGCTGCATATGAAATGGCGTCTTCTGATTGTTTTGGAGTGCCTGTAATGATTCATGCAGATTGCTGGCATAGTGCTTATGCCAGCCATAGTGAAACCTGTCTTGTGTTTTTAGCAATATAAATAATTTATCAATAACTTTTGTACTATGCACAGAATAGGCTTGCTGTTGCTGGCTGGCATGCTTTTTATTACTCCGGCTTATGCTCAATTCACCCTGAAACAAATTACAACCGTCGGAAACTCCGTAGATGATGAATACCTCTTTTTCCGGATCGGGGCCGCCTGTTTCTCCGATGATGAAAAGTTTTTTTACATAACCGACCTGCAGAGACACCGGGTAAACCGCTACACCATCGAGGGCCGTTTTGCCGGAAGCTACGGCCGCTCTGGCCAGGGTCCGCATGATTTTCTCTCGCCGATCGGGATACAGTTCCACCAGGGCGAAGTGTATGTGCATGATCTCCGAAACAAAAAACTGGCGGTTTTCGATGCTGAACTCAAGCCGACCCGGGTGATCCGCCTGCCGGGAGTAGAGGCGAACGTCTATGCTACAGAAAACTTTCGCATTGTGGACAGGGACAGTTATTTATTCACCGGGTTTAAATTGCCGGCTGAAAAGGAAAAACTGCTTGATTCCGGCCTGGGAGGCGGTTTGCTTCATTTTGAGAAAGGAAGTATCTCTTTTTTATTTGACCGGGCTCGTTTTAAATTGGAGAAAAACCTGAGTGAAAAAGACATAGTTGCTGCTGATCATTTTTGCAGAAAGATATGCTTCGGCTTCAACCGGGCTGACAATGAAATCCTGCTTACTTTTTTTTACGCAAACAACCCGCCGCTGCTCTACCTGCTCGATGCCGCCACCGGCCGTGAAAAAAGATCATTTCCCCTGGAAGTGGATCGTAATTACGCCTTTCCCGAAGCACTGCGGCGGGGAAAAGTCGAGGAAAAACCGGGCGATCGTTACCTGATCGTGTCAGACATATTCCCCCGGCGGGACGGCTACCTGGTTTTTTACCTGTACGTCAACGTGTTACCCGGCGGAGCCAAGCGTGGAGAATATCGTATGCAGATGCTCGATCGGCAGGGTAAAGCCCGGCAGGATTTCCTGCTGGAAGGTCAGTACCGTTTCCTGGCGGTTTCGGAAAGCGGCCTGCTGCTGGCAATGAACCATGATGACGACGAGCAACAACTGTACATTTTTCAACTGAAGTAATCAAGTGCGGAACCGGCGGCGGAACTCGGCCCAGAAGGAGCGCAGTTCGTCGAAGTAGGTGTAGAAAACCGGTACGGCGAACAGGGTCAGGAAGGTCGAACTGAGCAGGCCGCCGATCATGGTGACGCCCATCGGTGAATAGGGGATGCCGACCAGTGAGGCATTGCCGACGGCCATCGGGATCAGGCCGCAGATGGTGGTCAGGGCGGTCATCAGGATGGGTCGCAGGCGGTTCACCCCGGCCACGATGATGGCCTGCTCGCGGGTCATGCCGCCGGCCCGGTACTGGTTGATCAGGTCGATGTAAACTATGGCGTGATTGACCACCACCCCGATCAGCACCACCAGCCCGATACCGGCCATGATGTCGAATGGTGTGCCGGTCAGCATCAGCAGCCAGTAGGAGCCGGTAAAAGCGGCCGGGATGGTCACCAGTACGGTCAGCGGCAGGATGAAGGATTCAAACAGCACGCCCATGATCAGGAAGACGAAGACTATGGAAAAGAGCAGGGCCGCCTGCAGGTCGGCGTTCTGGTCATCGAAGCGCATGGAAGCCTGGCCGAGTTCGTGGCTGTAGCCGGTGGGGAACTGGAAGCGGGCCAGCAGGTCGTTTAGCTGACGGCGCATGCCGGCCAGGTCCTCACCGCCGATGTAAATTTTCAATTCCAGCAGGGCCTTGCCGTTCTCGCGCCTGATGTTGCCGATGCTCTTGTGAAAGCTCAGGTCGGCCAGCGAGGAAAGCGTGGTGCCGCCGCTTTCGCTCCTGATGTAGAGATTACGCAGTTTGCCGACCGAGTCGCGCTCCTGCTGGGGCGAAAGCAGGTAAATGGGGATTTCCTTTTCCGGGGAATGGTAATCGCTTATTTTACGCTTGCGCAGGTTGAGCGCGATGTACTGGCTGACGTAGGAAGGGGGCATCTGCCAGAGGAAAGATTTTTCCCGGTCCAGGGTGATGTGAATTTCGTCGTTGCCGGTTTCGTGGGAATTCTCAACGCTGATCACCCCGGGAACCAGGCGGATCTGCTTTTCCAGCTCGCGGGCGATATCGCGCAGGGTTTCGGTGTCGTAGCCGCGCAGGGAATAACTGACTGCGCCGTCTCCGGCACCGCTTTCATCGCGCCAGGTGGTCCTCAGCCGGACTCCGGGCACCACCGGCAGGTCTTTCTTCAGTTCTTCGCTCAGTTCCGAGCGGCTCAGGCGCTTGTAGGGGGTCGAGCTGAACAGGTTGGTGATGCGCCGCAGGATCACCTGGTGCCATTGCCTGTCGCGTTCGGGCTCCAGGTAGATTTCCATATTGCCCCGGAAGCGGGAGACCCTGGAGGACAGGTACTGGATATGGTAAAAATCCTTTTTCTGCCAGAGTCGCTCACCGATGGCCTGCAGTACCTGGTCGGCCTTTTCCAGGGAATAATCCGGCGGAAATTCGGCGATGATCCGGGCGTCCCGGGGACCGCCCTCGGCCATGTCGGTCATCTTGATGTTTTTCAGCGGGATCATCACCGACATGATCAGCAGAATTATTATCAGCAGTGAATTAAAGCGGTTTTTCAGTACTTTGACCAGCCAGTTCTGGTAATTCTGGGTCAGCAGGCTGTGGGTGGCGTGGCGGATCGAGACCGCTCCGCTCATGGTGCGCAGGGATGCCTGGGGGATGAAGACCAGGGCGATGAACAGGCTGGACAGCAGGGCCACGATCACCGGGGTGCCGATGCGGGTCAGGTAAAAGGACAGGAAGGAATTGCCGCTCATGATCATCATGGGCAGGAAAACCACGATCGAGGTCAGGGTGGACATGGTGATGGCCAGTCCGACCTGGGAAGCGCCGCTGATGGCCGCGTTCACGCTTTTCTCCCCCAGGCTGTTGAGCCGGTAGATGTTCTCGGTGATGACGATCGCGTTGTCGACCACCAGGCCGATGGAGAGCATCAGGCCCATCATGGTGAAGCTGTTCAGGGTCCAGCCCAGGAAGTAGATGGCGATGACCGTGAACAGAAGCGAAAGCGGGATGGCCAGGGCCAGCATCAGGGTGATGCGGAAGCGGCGCAGGAACATGAACAGCACCAGGAAGGCGAAGATGCCGCCCCACATGCCCGAGGTCTGGATGTTGCCGATCGACTCGGAAATGATCTCACCCTGGTTCCAGAAGACGAAGGGCCGGCTCCCGGCCAGTTCCTCCTGCTCGCTGAACTGCCTGTCCAGGGTGGCCGATATGGCCTCGCAGACCTCGACCGTGTTGGCCTCGCTTTCCTTGTAAACCACCAGCCCGGCGGCCCGCTGGTTGTTGACCCGCATGACGCTGGTTTCTTCCTCGTCGTAGTCATAGACCACGGCGGCGATGTCGCCCAGTTTCAGCCCGGGCCTGATGATGATGTCGGCCACCTCCTGCAGGCTGGAAAAGCGGGAGGAAACCCGGACCAGGAATTTGCGCTCTCCGAAAAATACATGTCCCCCGGAAAGCGAGAAATTATCGCGGAAGAGATCCTGCATCAGCCGGCTGAGGTTGACCTGGTATTGCCGGGCCTTGTCCGGGTCCAGGATGACCTGGATGTACTTCTCGCGCAGGCCGAAGACCTCGATGTTGGCCACGCCCTTGATCCTCTCCAGGGGATGCTTGATGAACCTCTCCATCAGGAAGAAGCGGTCGTCGACCTGGTCGGCGAATGTGACCGCCATGTAGATCACCGGCTCGTCGTTTTCCCGGAAGCGGCGGATGAAGTAATGCTCGATTTCATCCGGCAGCAGGGGCCGGGCTCTTTCCATGCGATCGGAAACCTGGCTGTAGGCCAGGTCCATGTTGGTCTCCTGGTTGAATTCCAGCCAGAACCAGGTGCCGTTGGACCCGGAATTGCTGGTCAGGCGCTTGACTCCCTTGACCGTTTTCAACTGTCCTTCAACCGGCTTGACGATCTGTTCCTCCACTTCCTTGGGATTGGCGTCGGGCAGGGGCACCCAGATACCCATGAAGGGCGGGTTCATGCCGCTGGGGAAGAGATCCAGCTTGACCTTGGTGTAGGCGATGTAGCCGATGACCAGGATGGCCGACAGGATCATGACCACGGAAACCGGCTTTCTCACCGAAAAGCTCGGCAGCAGGCTGTTACCCCGGTTCACTTCGGTCATGGCCGCTCCTTATTTGCTGAACCGCTGGTAAACGATAGGGATCAGCACCAGGGTCAGGAATGTCGAGGACAGCAGGCCGGCTATTACCGCAACGGCCATGGGGGTGCGGATTTCCGCGCCTTCGCCTATACCCAGGGCCATGGGCAGCAGGCCGAGCACCGTGGTCAGGGTGGTCATCAGGATGGGCCGCAGTCGGACTCCGGCCGCGGTGGTTATGGCCTCGATCTTGTCCAGGCCCTTCTGGCGCAGCAGGTTGATGTAACTGATCAGCACGATGGCGTTGTTGACCACTATGCCCACCAGGGTGATCAGCCCGATGTAAACCGTGATGCCCAGCGGGATGTCAAAGATGTACAGGGTCAGGATGACGCCGATCAGGGCCATGGGAATGGTGAAGATGATCAGGAAAGGGTGCAGGAAAGACTCGAACTGCATGGCCATGACCATGTAGACCAGGAACACGGCCAGCATCAGGGCCAGGAAAAGGCTGTTCATCGAGGTTTTCATCTCCTGGTTCTGGCCGCTGAGCTCCCAGCTGATATCGGCCGGCAGTCTTTTGCCGGCCAGCAGTTGCTCGATGCGGGCCACCGCTTCCTTGAGGCTGACCTGGTCCACGTTGGCCGAGATGACCGCGGTGCGTTCCTGGTTGATGCGCCTGATTTCCGAGGGTCCGCTTTCCACTGATACCCGGGCCACGCTGTCCAGGTTGATCGGGATGGCCCCGCCTGGATTGATCACCAGCGAACGCAGGTCGGCCGCGCTCCGGCGCTGATCGTCGCGCAGGTAAACCCGGATGTCCACCCGGCGGTCTTCTTCCTTGAACTTGGTGGCCACGTAGCCCTCGACCTTGTTCTTGACCAGGCTGGCCACTTCGTAGGAATTGAGCTCGTAATGAGCCAGGCGCCGGCGGTCGAATTCGATCAGCAGTTCCGGGAAACCCGTTTTGATCGTGTTCTGGACGTCCTTAAGCCCGGGCATGCCGGACAGTTCGCCGAAGATCTCGGCGCTGGTGCGGCGCAGCTGCTCCAGGTTGTACCCCTTGAGCAGTAATTCGATCGGCGGCTTGAGCGAAAAGAGCACCGGCCGGGAAACGTTGAACTCAACGTCGGCCAGTTGGTCCATGACGGCCCGGATGGCGGCGATGGTTTCTTCCTCGCTCTTCTTCATATTACCGCCCTTGCGGATGTTGATGGTTATCCGGCCGATGTGTTCGCCCATTTCCCCGGCATTGACCTCGTCGACCGTGGTGCCGGCGAAATAACTGAGCCCGGCCACCTTTTCCAGTTCACTGATGCGGGCGCTGATGGCCTGCAGCTGAGCGTCGTTTTTCTCAACCGTGGTGCCCACCGGCATGACCGTGTTGAGGTAGATGGTGCCCTGGTGCACTTCGGGAATCAGTTCTCCGCCGATGCGCGGCAGGATGATGAACACGGAGACGGCGAAAGCCAGTACCGTGCCGGCGATGATTTCCTTTTCCCGGCGCAGGGCCGAGGTCAGCAATCGTTCGTAAGCTTTGAACAGGGATTTGAGCATCCGGGAGAAAAGCCTGGAGACCAGGTTGACCAGCGGCAATACCGGCGTAAGCAGCATGAAGGCCAGGCCGCGGGCCAGGATTTCAAAGACGGCCAGCATGGTCATGAAGAAACGGCCGAAAAGGGAAAAAAAGCTGTTGACCAGGAAACGGAAAACCAGGCCGGGAAACTTGAGGATCTTTTTCAGCCTGCTCGGCGGAGCGGCGATCGAGGCCCGGAAATCGCTGAAAACACCGGGTCGCAGGAAGTCGTCCCAGACCAGGCGGGATGCTGCGAAACGATTCTGCAGGAAATGCAGGAACCTTTCCCAGGGCGCGGCCAGGAAAAACAGTACGGGATGAAAAAAGACCAGCAGGGCCGAGAAAAAAGCGCATAAAACGTAGAGCAGGAGGAAAAAGACCAGGCCCAGGGCCAGGTAGACGCTTTCCAGCGGCAGCAGCAGATAAGACTTCAGGTTCTTTTTTTCCTGCAGGGAGAAGGTCAGCCGGCGCTCGGCTTCCAGGGCCGTGCCGCCGAAACTGCGCGAGGCCAGCATGGGAATGAAGAAGAGCGCCACCAGCAGCGAGGCCAGCAGGGAGAAGACCACCGCCAGTGACAGGTCCTTGAATATCTGCCCGGCTATACCCTCGACGAAGACGATCGGGAAAAAGACGGCCACCGTGGTCATGGTGGAAGCTATGACCGCGGTGCCTACTTCCGAGACCCCGCGGCTGGCCGCCTTGACCAGGGGATCGCCCTCTTCGCGGCAGCGGAAGATGCTTTCAATGACCACGATGGAATTGTCGACCAGCATGCCCACGCCCAGAGCCAGTCCGCCCAGTGACATGATGTTCAGACTGACGTTGAAGAGCTTCAGGGCGGCGAAAGTGGCGATGATCGAAAGCGGAATGGCCACGGTGACGATCAGGGTGGTGCCGAAATGCTGCAGGAAGAGAAACAGAACCATGACCGCCAGCACTCCGCCGATCAGGGCGTTGTTCCTGACTTCGTTGATGGCGTTCTCGATAAACACCGACTGATCGGCCAGGATGTGAAAGCTGATGTTTTCCGGCAGGCGGGCGGCCAGGTGAGAGGGCCTCATCCGGCCTTGACCAGGTCCGGCGGCCGGAGTGGCGGAATCGGCGCGGCCGGGGGCACTGCCCAGCAGGCGTTCCTTGACCCGCTTGCAGACATCCACTATGTTGGCGTCCGCTTCCTTGTATATATCTATATCTATACTTTCCCGGCCGTTGACCCGGGTGATGACCTTCTGCTCCTTGCTGCTGACCTCAATGTCAGCCAGGTCTTCCAGCCTGACCGGCACTCCGCCGCGGCTGACCACGATGATTTTGCCTATTTCGGCCGGGTCGCGGAACTCGTTAAGGGTGCGCACCAGGTACTGGGTATCGCCTTCCTTGATGTTGCCGCCGGCCAGGTTGACGTTTTCCTGGGCCAGGCGATCGATGATCTGGTTGAAGCGGATCTGGCCGGCGATCAGTTTCTTTTCATCGACCTTGATCAGGATTTCCTTTTCCAGGCCGCCCTTGACCCGGGCCGCGGCCACCCCGGGAGTGGCTTCCAGTTCACGGGCCACTTCCTCCTCGATGATGCGCCGCAGGTCGACCAGGGGCATTTCACTTTCCACTCCGATGCGCAGGATGGGGTCCAGGTTCGGATCGTAACGCAGGATCATCGGCCGCTGGACTTCGCGGACCAGCTGGACCTGGTCGAGCTTTTCCCTGATTTCCTGCGCGGCGCGGTCCAGGTTGACGTCCCAGGTGAATTCCAGCACGATGTCGGATTGTTCGGGCCGGGAGACCGAGGTTATGGACAGCAGGTTCTTGATCAGGCTGAGCTGTTCCTCCAGGGGCCGGGAAACGATGTTCTCCACTTCCTCGGGTGCGGCCCCGGGATACTCGGTGCGCACGGTGAAAGTGGGGTAGGAGATGTCCGGCATCAGGTTCCAGCTGAGCATGCGGTAACTGAAGAAGCCGAAAACGGCCACGCCCAGGGCCAGCATGATGATGGCCACCGGCCGCTGGGTGGTAAAGGTGAAAAACGATTTTTCCTTCATGGCATTCCCCCCCCGGAAGGCTTACTTGAATTCCAGCCCGCTGACCACCTTGATCAGGTCTCCGTCTTTCAGGGTGTTGCGGCCGGCCGTGACTACCCGGGAATCCTCTTCCAGGCCGGCCAGTATTTCAATACGGGTCGGGTCTTCGAAGCCGGTGTGGATTTCCCGCCGGCTGACCCGGTCTTCCCCGCCGACCACGAAGATGAAGGTGCGCCCGCCCTCGTAGATGACGGCTTCCTTGCTGAGCAGCAGGGCGTTTTGGTTGGTCTGCCTGATGATGCGGACGTTGACGAACTGGCCGATGGCCAGTTCCGGGCTGTTTTCCTTCAGTCCGACGGTCACCTTGAAGGTGCCGCTGGCCGGGTCGATGGCCGGGCTGATCCTCTTGACCGCGGCCTGGAAGGAGCGCTCGCCCGCGGTCACCAGGGCCTGCTGGCCGACCTGGATCAGCGCCTTTTCCTGCTCGGGGATGTTGATCACGCTGATCTTTTCCCGGTCATTGACCACCCGGAAAGCAAGCTGGGAAGTGTTTATCTTGTTGCCGACCTTGATGTGGCGGGTGCTGACCAGGCCGGATATCGGGGTGCTGATGCGGGTGTAGGACAGGGCCAGCTTGGCGCTTTCCCAGTCCAGGCGGGCCGCCTCCAGGTTGTGCCGGAAACGGTCGTAAACGTCCTGGCTGACCAGGTTGCGTTCGTGGAGATCTTTCTGGCGCTGGAATTCACGGCTGAGCTGTTCGAAGTTGAGCCGGCTCTTGTTTTCGGTGATCAGGGCTTCGCGGTCGTCCAGCTTGGCCAGGATGGCCCCGGCGCCGACACTCTGGCCTTCGTCGTAAAGAATCTCGGTGATGATTCCGGAAGCCTGGGGATAGATGTCCACCACCTGCTCGGAATCGATATTACTGCTGAAAGCAAGGTATGAGCTTATATCGGCGCGCTGAGGCTCGGTCACCTGCACCGGCAGGGCTTCCTCGGCCTGTTCACCGGGCTTTTTATCCGGAGCTTTGCCGGGATTGGGGCCGGGACCGCAGTTGAAGAGAACAAGCAGCGCCATAATCAGGCCGAACGACTTGAAGTGTTTTTTCATTTTTTACCTCGTTCCCAGGTTTGGATACTCTGATTACGAGGGGGAGCCGAAAAAAGTTTCGAGTTCGGTGAAAACGCGGTCTGGTATTGTACTCCAGCCCCTGGTTCCCCGGGCCGGCGGATTGGGTCAGGGCCCGGTCGCCCGGGCCCGAAAAAAAGCTATTTCCTTACCCGGACCGGGTAGGGCGGCCGGGCCGGAAGCGCCGGCGGGTTTTCCGCCAGTTGCTCGAGGATCAGCTTGATGGCTTTTTCCAGTTGCGGATCCCGGCCCTTGATCACCTCGGCCGGGCATTGCTCTACTTCGATATCGGGCGGAACGCCGACGTTTTCCACGATGAATCCGTCTTCGGTCCAGATGGCCAGGTTGGGCGCGGTGACCATGCCGCCGTCCAGGAGCTCGGGAAAGCCCAGGGTGCCGACCAGGCCGCCCCAGGTGGTCTTGCCGACCAGGGTGCCGACCTCGAACTTGCGGAACATCCAGGGCAGCATGTCGCCGCCGGAACCGGCTGTTTCATCTATGATCATCACCTTGGGCCCCTGGATGGAAGCGCTCGGGGTCTTCAGGTCGATGCCGTAACGCATGTGCCAGTGGGACTGGTATCTCCGCAGCAGCAGGTCGATGTAGTAATCGGCGATCAGGCCGCCGCCGTTGAAGCGCTCGTCCACGATAATCGCTTCCTTGTCGGCCTGGGGGAAGAAGTAGCGCTTGAAGTACTCGTGGCCCTGGCGGGTGGTGTTGGGCACGTAAACGTAGGCCACCCGGCCGGCGGTGGCCTGGTGCACCCGGCGCAGGTTGCCTTCCACCCAGTCCCGGTTGCGCAGGGCTCCTTCGTGTTCCACCGGGACCACCTGTACAGTGCGGGCTCCGCTGCCGTCCGGCCTGGGGCCGATGCTCAGGTTGACGATTTTGCCGGCCGTGTTTTCAAAAAAACTGAAGATGTTGTCCGAGGCCCTGATCTCCCGGCCGTTGACCGCGATCAGGTATTCACCGGCCTTGGCGTTGATGCCGGGCTCGGTCAGGGGCGAGCGCAGTTCCGGGTTCCAGTTCAGCCCGCCGTAGATCTTGCGGAAACGGTAACGGTTATCGGCGATTTCGTAATCCGCGCCCAGCAGGCCGCCGGGCACGTTGCCGGGCTGCTGCAGTCGGTCGCCGCCCCCGACGCGGTGGTGGCCCACGGCCAGTTCACTGCAGAGCCACTGGATCACGGTGTTCAGGTCGCGGCGGCTGGTCAGGTGCGGCAGGAAGCGGGCGTACTTTTCCCGCATGGCCGGCCAGTCCGCGCCGTGCATGTTCTCGGCGTAGAAGTAATCGCGGTTGACACGCCAGGCCTCGTTGTAGATCTGGGTCCATTCCAGCCGGGGCTCGATGCGCACCTGGATTTTCGCCGTATCGAGCATTCCCTTGCCGGGTTCGGCCTTTTGACCGGCCTTGCCGATCCCCCAGGCGGGGCCCCGGCGGTAGAGCATGTTCTTGCCGTCAGCGGCAAGCACGTAGTAGTCCAGCTCCATCACCTCGCTGTCCTGGCGCTTGTTCAGGTCGTACTTGCGCATGGTGTTTTTGCGCGGGTTGTCCCAGGAATTGACCAGGTAGAGTATTTCCCCGGCCTGGGCATTGCCGAGCAGGTAGTAATTGCCGGCCTTGACCGGCAGGTCGATGATGCGGTTTTCGATCCCGGCCAGGTCGATTTTGACCGGCTGCGGGCCGCTGTTTCCCTTTTTCTTATCCTCAACGGCCGGAGCTTTTTCTTCATCGCTTTCCCGGGCCAGGGGGGAAACGCTTTCCCGCTGCAGGGTGACCAGGTAAATCGACCTGGTGGCCAGCATGTCGTGACTCGACTGGTCGAACCAGTTGACCACCGGACCGGCGTCGGTGGAGGCCAGGAAATAGAGGTAATTGCCTTCGCGGTCGAAGACCGGTTCAGTGGCGTCGCTCAGACCGTCGGTCAGGGGGTATGACTTGCCCTCGGCCAGGTTGTAGAGAAAAATCTGCTGGAAATGAGTCGGCAGGACCACGGTGTAGGCGATCCAGGCCGAATCGGGAGACCAGTCGCCGCACAACTGCCTGAAGGCTCCGGGAATGTAGAGCCGGTCGGAGTCGATCTTCCTGATCGTGCCCTTGGCCGTTTCGAACAGGTAGAGGTTGCGGCCGTTGTCGACGAAGGTCAGCTTTTTTCCGTCCGGCGACCATTTCGGGTAAGCGTAGAAACCGGTCCCGGGCAGTTTGAAGCTTTTCACCGCTCCGCGGCCGTCCTGGGGCCGGAGCTGCAGTTCGTATTCGCCTGATTCATCGGAAAAACAGGCGATGGTCCTGCCGTCAGGCGACCAGGCCGGGTACTTTTCATGAACTCCGGGGCTGTCGGTGATATTGCGCGGGTCTCCCTTTTCGGCCGGCACGGTGATGATGTCGCCGCGGAAGTTGAAGACCGCCCGGGCCCCGGAGGGTGATATGTCGGCGCTCCTGATGTAGCGGGCGCCGCTGACGAAGCGCGGTCTGACTTCCAGCAGGTCGGCCGCGATCTTCAGAGTCAGTCTGCGGCTCAGCCCGGCTTCCAGGTCGAACAGGTGCAGGGCCCCGGCCTGTTCGAAGATGATCCGGTCACCGGCCAGGGCGGCGTTCAGGATGGGGAAGTCACTGAAATCGGTCAACTGCTCGATGGCCCCGTTTGCGGGCTGGAAGGCGAACAGGTTGATCTCGCCGTGGCGGTCACTGAGGAAGTAGATCCGTTCTCCGGTCCACATGGGGTTGAAGTCGTTACAGCGGCCCTCGGGCTGGGGGATTCTCTGCACCCGGTGATCGCCGAAATGGAAGACGATGATGTTGGAGGTGGTGCCGCCGCGGTAGTTTTTCCATTGCCGGAAGGCTTCCGGGATCGGGGTGTAGGCCAGGGCCGAAGCGTCCGGGGCGTAGGCCGCCTGCCAGGCGTTCGGTATGATAAGCTTTTCCGGGAAACCGCCCCCGACCGGCACGGTGTACAACTGCCAGTAGCGGCCGGTGAAGGATTCGCGCTGGGAGGCGAACAGAACCCGGCCCCCATCCGGGGTGAAGCCGCGCACCAGGTCGGCGCCGGGATGCCAGGTCAGCCGCCTGGGCACTCCGCCCGCGGCCGGCACGACGTAAACATCGGTGTTGCCTTCGTACTGGGCGCTGAAGGCTATCAGCCCGCCGTCCGGGGAAAAGACCGGGTTTGATTCGATGCCGGAATCGACGGTCAGGCGCCGCGGGTTAGCGCCGTCCAGGCCGGCCGTCCAGAGATCCTCGGCGTAGATGAAAGCGATGCGCTCGGCGCTCAGGGCCGGCTGGGACATCAGCAGGGTTTCTGCTTTTGTTTCACCGGCGGACAGGTGCAGGGATACTGAAAGTATCAGGAAAAACGTCGAAAAAAAGAGTTTTTTACGATTCATGATCGTCCTCCATGCTTGGTTTAATCGGCGCCGGATCCGGCGCGGCTTGATGAGATCATGAAGCGAGTTTAGTCAAGCCGGGAAAAAAAGTCAATTTTTTTTCGCTTGATGCGTTGACTTTTTTTCCGCCAATCCGCAAAATTAGGGCATGCCTGAAATTGATCCCCTGACCCGGTGGCAACCCGCTTCTCCCATTCCCGGGAAAAAACCATGGCCGCCTGCTCCATCCGCCCTATTTCAGATGATTTCACTTTCTTGCCCGAATTGAAATTGAATGAGGATAAACCCCAAATGAAAGAAAAACAGAGCTTTTTTTCCTCCAGGCTGGGTTTCCTGGCGGCGGCCATCGCCATGGCTGTGGGCACCGGCAATATCTGGAGATTCCCGCGCATGGCCGCGGCCAACGGCGGCGGCGCCTTCCTGATCGTCCTGGTGATCGCCGTGTTGGTCTGCTCGGTGCCCCTGCTGATGTCGGAAATGGTCATCGGCCGCCGCACCCGCAAGGGCTCGGTCGGAGCCCTGGGCGATTTCATGGGCCGCGGATTTTCCTGGATCGGGGCCTGGATGGGCTTCGTCTGTATCGCCATCATGTTCTACTACTCGGTGGTCACCGGCTGGACCATCAAGTACATAGTGCTGGCCCTGCAGGGCAAGTTCGCCCCGGGGGCCGATACCAAGGCCCTGTGGCAGGTTTTTTCCACCAGCCCGCCGGAAACCATCTTCTACCACCTGCTGGCCATGGCCGCCGCTTTTTTCATTCTCTACCAGGGCGTGGTCAAGGGTATCGAGCGCTTTTCCCGGATTCTCCTGCCTCTGCTGGCCCTGCTGCTGGTGATCGGAGCCGTCCGGGCCCTGACCCTGCCGGGCGCCGGCCTGGGAGTCAAGTACCTCTTCGCGATTGACCCGGCCTACCTGTTCAACCCCCGCACCTGGCTGGAGGGCTTCACCCAGGCCGCCTGGTCCACCGGGGCCGGCTGGGCCCTGCTGATGACCTATGCCGTTTACACCAGGCCCTCCGACGGTATAGGCGGCGGCATGTTCACCGTGGCCCTGGCCGACGTGCTGGTGGCGGTGATCGCCGGCCTGGCCGTCCTGCCGGCCATTTTCGCCCTGTCTCCGTCCCTGCAGTACGCCCAGGAAGCACTGGCCTCGGGCAATGTCGGCCTGACCTTCATTCACATGTCCAATCTCTTCACGGTCATGCCCGGCGGCAACCTGATGGCCCTGGTCTTCTTTCTCTGCCTGGCTTTCGCCGCGCTCTCCTCGCTCATTTCCCAGGTGGAAGTCGGGGTGGCCAACCTGGTCAGCGCCGGCTGGCGGCGCAAAAAGGCGGTGCTCTGGACCTGCCTGGCCGGCTTTGTCTGCGGCGTGCCCTCGGCCTGGAGCCTTGATTTCCTGAACAACCAGGATTACGTCTGGGGCGTGGCCCTGTTGATCAGCGGCATGTTCACGGCGATTGCCATCATGAAGTTCGGGGTTGAAAAGGTGAGAAGGGAACATCTCAACCAGGAAGGCAGTATGCGTATCGGCCGCTGGTACAACCTGCTGATTTACGTCAACCCGCTGATCATCAGCATCATCTTCATCTGGCTGATCCGGCAGTCGATCGCCTCCGACCTGGAACAATGGTGGAATCCCTTTAAATCCGCCAGCACCGGCAACATGGTCCTGCAATGGCTGGTGGTGCTGGCGGTATTGCTGCTGCTGAACAAGTGGCTGGCCCGCTTTTTCAATCCGCCCGATACGGAGGGCGATCAAAGATGAACTTACGCCTGATCCGGCGGCACCATGAGACCCGAAGGCAAAAAAAAAACAAAATCATCATAAGGAGTGTTGCATGAAATCATCCATGAGCGGCTTATTTCGACCGCTGTTCTGCCTGCTGGCCCTGGCGGCCCTGCTGGCCGGCCTGACCCCCGGACTGTCGGCCCAGCCGAGCTCCAGGGACCTGGACATATTCTCCTGGCGCCACATCGGTCCCTGGACCTTTTCCGGCCGGATCACCAGCGTGGCCGTGCCGCCCGGGCAGAGTAAAATCTACTACGTTTGCACTGCTTCCGGCGGAGTCTGGAAAACCGAAGATCACGGCATCAGCTTCAAACCGATCTTCGAGAAGTACGGCACCCTGAGCATCGGTTTCCTGGCTGTGGCCCCGACCAACCACGACATCCTGTACCTGGGCACCGGTGAACCGATGCACGCCCGTTCCAGCGCCTGGGGCAACGGCATGTGGAAATCGACCGACGCCGGCCGGACCTGGAAGCACATCGGCCTGGACAAGAGTTATTTCATCGCCAAGGTGGCCGTTGATCCCCGGGATGAAAACACGGTTTACGTGGCCGCCGAGGGCAAGCTCTACGACAACGAGATGGACTGCCAGCGCGGGCTCTACAAGACCACCGACGGTGGGCAGACCTGGACCCAGGCGCTCAACCTGGGCGACCGCGGGGTGGGGGATTTCGTGATCAACCCGCAGGATCCCGAGGTGATCATCGCCGCGGCCTACAAGACTTACCGGCGCAGCTGGACCTTCATCGACCGCCAGCCGGGCAACCATCTCTACAAGAGTGTCGACGGCGGCAAGACCTGGAAAAAACTGAGCAACGGCCTGCCCATGAACATCGACATGGGCTGGAACGGCCTGGACATCCACCTGAAGAATCCCAACATCGTCTACGCCCGGCTCGACGAGGAAGTCAACCTGGGACTGGACGAGCTCAAGGACCGCTACCTCTTCCGCCGCGGCCTGTTCCGGGACGGTTTCTATTTCAACAGGTTCAAGAATTACCGTATTCCGGCGGCCCTGGCCCGGCTGGTCGAATTCACGCCGCTCAAGGCGGAATCGGAACGGCAACTGACCGAGGAATTCAACAAGCTGATCACTGACCCGGAATTCGCCGCCCGGGTCAAGGTCGATTTCCCGCGCTTCAACGCCGCGGCCCGCCGGGTTTACGCCGGCGACAAGCAGATGCTGGACACGGTCGGCAACTTTGAAAAGACCCTGGCCCGCATCGAGGCCGACCGCAAAAACGACGAGACCGGCCAGGCCAACCGCTACATCCTCGGCCTGCTGAAAAAAGGAGCTGAAGAGGGCGGCCTCAACCCGGAATTCGCCAAGACGCTGAAGTTTTCCGAGGACAAGATCGCCGGTCCGGAAAAGCTCTGGACCGAGGCCGACCAACTGGCCGCCGACCCCGACCTGCTTGGGAAACTGGGGCTGACGGTCGATACCTTCGCCGCCGCCGCCCGCCGGGTGCTCAAGGACGACAAGGATGAACTGGAAAAACTCGGCGGCCGGGTGGAGAAATTCAAGGAGCTCGAAGCCTTCAGTCACCGCTACCAGACCGTCAACCGCTACATCCTGCAGGTGCTCTACGGCGCGGCCCTGGCCGAGATGGAACCGGTGCGCAAGGCCGGCGTGATCTACCGCTCCGAAGACCTGGGCGAGACCTGGAAAAAGATGACCGATTACCGCCTCTACGGCGGCAGTGAAGTGGTCAACCAGATCGAGGCCGGTTACTCGGGCCGCATCTACGTCGATCCCAACAACGACCAGGTGCTCTACGCCGTGGAAGTGCGGGTGATGAAATCCGAGGACGGGGGGGTGACCTTCAAGGCCACGCCCTGGTACGGGGCGCACCAGCAGCACGTCGACATCCGCGGCATGTGGATCGATCCGGATGATTCCGACCACATCCTGAGCGGCAACGACGGCGCGCTCAGTGAGACCTGGGACGGCGGCAAGAACTGGTCCCAGAAGGAGACCATCTCGGCCCAGCAGTTCTACCGGGTCGGAGTGGACCAGGCCATGCCCTACAACGTGATGGGCGGCACCCAGGACAACGGCAGTTGGATGGGACCCTCCCAGAACCGCAACCAGTACGGGGTCTACCCGGCCGACTGGCTCTACCTGCCGACCGGGGACGGCTTCACCGTGGTGCGCGACTGGTGGAACCCGGAGTGGATTTACTTCGAAAGCCAGTTCGGCAATTCCCGGCGCATGAACCTGCTGACCGGCGAAATGATCAACCTTGCTTACCGCAACAGCGAGGAAGAGCGGGCCGCCGGCCTGGCCGAACAGCGCTACCAGTGGGACGCCCCGATCGTGCTCTCGCCGCACAACCCGGGCATAGTCTACATCTGCTCCCAGCACGTGTTCCGCTCCCTGAACCGGGGCGAACCGGGCTCCTGGCAGAGGATTTCGCCTGACCTGTCCCGGGCCGACCCCAAAAGGATCGCCGAATCCAAGAAGACCAACCTGCAGTACGCCACCATCTACACTTTCGCCGAATCACCCAAGAAACCCGGCATACTCTGGGCCGGCACCGATGACGGCAATCTCCAGCTCTCGACTGACAACGGCGTCTCCTGGAAGAACATCACTCACTCCTTTTACCGGCCGGACGGCCGCCTGCGTCCCGACGCCCCGGCCGGCGCCCGCCTGCCCTGGGACCGCTGGGTCCAGCGGGTTTTGCCCTCCCAGCACGATGAGAAGGTCTGCTACGTGGCTTACTCTGGCTACCGCACCCACAACGAGGAAAAGACCTGGCTCTTCAAGACAACTGACCTGGGCCGCACCTGGCAGGACCTGGGCGCGGGCATGATGAACTCGGTCTGGGACGTCGAGGAAGACCCCGACAATCCCGATGTGCTTTACCTGGGCACGGAACGCGGGGTGTTCGTCACCATCGACGGCGGCAAAAACTGGCTGGCCGTTTCCGAATCGGCCCCCCACGTCATCGTCATGGACATGGCCGTGCAGAAACGCGAGCGCGACCTGGTGCTGGCCACCTACGGCCGCGGTTTTTACATCATCGACATCCAGCCCTTCAAGGAATTCAAGCCGGAGACCTTCGCCGCCGAAGCCCATCTCTTCCAGCCTCAGCGGGCGGTCAAGTGGAACATGCTGGAGCGGCGCGGCCAGTCTTACGGGGTCTTCGCCCGCAGTCTGAACCCGCCCAACGGCATCAATCTCTACTTCTGGCTGAAGGAAGAGAAAAAGGATGTGACCGTACTGCTCAAGGACTGCGCCGGCGGGGTGATCCAGGAACTGAGGGCTCCAGGCCGGGCCGGTCTGAACAAGGTGTTCTGGAATTTCCGCAGGAAGGCCGACGACAGCGCCGACCCGGCGATGCCCTGGCGCCGCCTGGCTCCACTGGCCGAGGCCGGTGTTTACCGGGTGGTGCTGATGCAGGGTGAAACCGAGCTCGGCAGTACCGAACTGACGCTGATCGAGGACCCGGAGGTGCCGCCGCAACGCTGAACCGGCCTGAGCCGGCGGCCTGATGGATACTGTTTTAGGACTTGTCTGGGCTTTCCTGGCCCAGGCCAGCCTGGGAGCCGGCAATGTCCTGATGAAAAAGGGCATTGCCTGGCTCGGCTGGCCGGGGCCGAAAAACCGCGCCTATTTCCGCAACCTGTTCTACTGGCTTGCCGGCTTCCTGGTCATGAACGCCTCGGGGATCCTGGTGGCCCTGGCGGTCAGGACGATCTCACCCCAGCTGGTCGCCGCCTTCGCCGGGGCCGGCATCCTGGTGATGATCCTGCTGGCCCGCCTGCTGCTGGATGAAGCCCTGTATCGCAGTGACCTGGCCGGGGCCCTGCTGATCACGGCCGCCCTGGCCCTGCTCGGCTGGTCCGCTCCGGCCGCTCCCGCAGCCCCCTGGCTGAAGCCGGGCCTGCTTTTCCACCTTTTCGCCCTGGGAACGCCCCTGCTGCTGTTGATCGCCGCCCGGCTGATACCCGGCCGGGCCGCCCTGTTCTACGCTCTCTGCGCCGGGTCCGGCGCCGGACTGCTGGCCCTGCTGCTCAAGATCCTGGTGGCCGGCCATGAATACCGCCTGGGCGAATACCTGTTTTCGCCCTATCTCTACCTTTACGTCTTTTTCGCCCTGCTGGCCCTGGTCGCCCTGCAGTCGGCGCTCAAGCGGGCCCCGTTGATGCTGGTCGGCCCGGCCCAGTACGCCGCCCTGGTGCTCTTCCCGCCGCTTTGCGCCCGGCTGGCCGGTGACATACTGCCGGCCTGGCACTGGCCGCTTTACCCGGCCGTGGCCCTGGGCGCCTGGATCATCCTGCGCCGCCGCTAGGCTGCAATCCTTGATTCCAGGAATATCCATGACAATCAGTCCGGGCTGGGTCCGGGCGTAGAGGAAAGGGTGAATCAACGCTCACCACTACGGTGCAGACCGACTTAAGCTTGTTTGTCCTAACATGACCAACTCGCTTCGCTCAGACAGTGGTCATGTTTCCCCAGGGGCACGTCCAACCAAGCTTTGTCGGATTCCTGCACCTACGTTTCTTGTCCCCCTCAGGGGGGTCGTTCGCTTTTGCTTCACCCTTTCCTGCAATCCTGACAATCAGATTCAGAATTCGGCCGCCGTGCCCCCGGTTTTGTCTTGGCCCGCTTTTTCTGTTACCATGACTGCGGGTTTATTTTCCAACCGGACAACGAGGAGGACCATCATGGCCAGATACAATCTTTCGGTGCCCCGCGAGGGCAAGGACGGCAAGACCTACTGGGATAAAGTGGGGGTGATGTTCGAGCGCGACAAGGGCGGTTTCAGCATCAGGCTTTCCCTGTTTCCCAATTTGAACATCATCGCCTTTCCCATGGAGGAAGACCGCCAGGGCGGCGGCAACCGGCCCGACTGGGGCGGCCGGATCGAGGAAGACGACGCCCCGCCGTTCTGACCAATCAGGGAAATCGGGGTTTCCCGCCATGGTAGGGGCGGCCCCCCGTGGCCGCCCTGATTCCGTGAACGAGAAAAACAACCAGGCCCGATCGTATGCACGTTATTGTCGTGATGGTAGGGGCACGTCGCGCCCTGCCCCTACGTTTGGCGCGCCGTGCCCCTAATTTTCATTGAAATGAATGGAAACAGGCAACCCCTGATCTGACAGGATGAAATTGCCATTAAGCAAATAAATCAGCTGATAAATTTGCTTTATAGTGAAAAAGCTTGGGTTCCGTCCGGGGGTGGACAGTACTTGCCAATTTGACATTTCGGTCGGGGATAACCGGGCGGTTCGCGGAACCGCCCCTACGTATGGGCGCGTCTTTTCACACAACAGATTACAAATCTGATTTCTGGATTCTGGAGACCTGGTCTCTCAGGTGCCTTAAATGTTGGCCTCTAAAGTGCCGCGGCCTGATCGTTGCATCTGCCGGTGAATTCCTTTAATGCAAGACTTTCCTCCTATGGTTACTTTCTTCAGTTATCGTTGCTTGACTAAAAAAACAAAAGCCATATAATCGTTTTGATAGAGCTTTGCTTGGAGAAATAACTGAGCTGAGGTAAGTTAAGTTGAAGAGAGAAAAAGGTGGGATATGAGCTGGGTAGCTCCGGTATCAGAAGGAATTTTTGCGAAACTATATTTCCTGTGGGATCCCAATAAAACAGGAATTAAATCATGCGGTCAGAATTAAACAGCTTTCACTCAGTTCAAAAAAGCATTTCCGAAGAGATTCAGGTAGCCCTTAAGCACAACAAAAGACAGTATAAATCTGTTTTAATCAAAGAATACTCAAGTTTATCTTTTAACGAGGGGGTTATTTCATTCATCCCCAAACCATCTGCGGACGAAACTTGGGCTACCGGAGGCATGATACTATTTTGTGCTCCTGACAGCAGTGACAACCTGGAATTCATAGCCAGTTCAGACATTCGGGAATTTGATCCTGATACCGGCATGATTTATGCTGATGCCCCAAAACTGAATTTGGAGGGAATTCAGGAATTAAAATTGCTCTATAAACCTTTTGATTTTGCCGATGCTGTGCAAAATGCCTACAACCGCCTTTCCAACTATCCTGCAATCTTGGCCGACGTTTTAAAAAAAACCTGTGGTTCAATTGAACCATCATGTTTACATCCCTTGATACTGGATGATACTGACGGCAAAGGCCAGGGATCAAAAAAAAGAATAAGTGAAATATGGCAGCTTCCCTGGTCAGTTCTTTGGGGCCCCCCGGGAACCGGAAAAACACAAAGCATTGCCGACACTGCCGCGGCATTTGCCGGGCAAGTTGAGAATGAAAAAATCCTGATACTGACGCCGACAAATAATGCCGCGGATGAAGTGGCCTACCGGATATGTGACACGCTGAGCAAAATCAACAATTTGAATGCTCCAACTGGGTGCCTTGTGTATCGAGGCGGCCGTGGTGCTGGGAATAGACTCAGTAAAACTTTTCCCGAATGCTTGCGAGATGAGGTTTATGCCCGCCTGTTCGATGAAATACAGCGCAAAATTGAAGTTTTAACAGAGATGCGAGCTGAAGCGCTATCAATTAAGAACTACCATTTGGCCATCCAGTACAACAAAGAAATTCAGAAACTGAAAGCCTCATTGCCGGATGAAACGATATTTGCCGTAACCAAGGGCAACGCAAAAGTTATCGTACTGACAACCTATGGGGCCTTGAAACTTGTCGGGCTGGGTGAAGATGCCCGATTGGTTGAAAAAGTGATAGTCGATGAAGCCGGAATGGTCTCACGAATGACAACAGCTGCTGTAACTTCGCTTGGACGATCTGTTTTATTGGCTGGTGATCCCAAACAGATCGGTCCAATTTTCACCCCTCAGCCCGGCACTTCAATGGCGATTAAAAAATGGCTCATGTCGTCGGGGTTAAGTCATCTTGAAAGTGTCAAAGAAAGCCTGAAACTTCCATATGTTTGTTTTTTATCGCAGCAGCACCGGATGCATCCTGAGATTTCCAGAGCAGTCAGTAATTTTACTTATGATGGTATATTGAGTGATTCTGAGAAAGCCAGAGCTATGAAAATGGAAAAACCGTTTTCGCCTAAGTATCCTCCGTCAAGAGCAACCTGCATTCTGTTGGACCTGGTTTGTTTTAACCCTGAGGATGTCTGCCCGGAAAAAGCTGCCCGGGGAGTTGGAAAACAAAGGAATTTCTCGGCCCAAATAGCCATGAGCCTGGCTGTCGAAGCCGGCATAAAAGGAGCTGATGTTCTCATCCTTACGCCTTACCGTGCCCAAGTCAGCCTGTTGCGCAAGAAGTTACCTTTCCATAAAAAAGAATTACTCAAGCGAATAAACGTTGGTACGATTCACCGTCAGCAAGGAGCTGAACGTGATGTAGTAATACTTGATACAGTCAATGGCGCGGGGGCCTGGCCCAGCCATGAAATTGACATGATGCTGAACGTGGCCATCAGCCGAGCTAAGAAGCATTTTATTCTCGTAGCTTCACAGGCCGAATTGTTTTCACCCTCACTGGCTCGTCTGGCTGTGTTACTAGCGACAAGCGGTCTGAATGTTCCGGTTTACAACGAGAAGGGGCAGCAGATGCTACTACCTGAGAATCCGCCTGTCCCCCATAATCAAAATCTTGGACTTGCATTCTCGGCAAGCCGGTTGCCGACAACGCTCGGTGAGGAGATAGATGCGGCGGTCAAAACGGTAATCGTCTCAAGGGATCAAAAGAAAATCATCGAAAGAAACATCGGTGATGGGCATTACATGGTCAGAGGAGTGGCAGGCAGTGGGAAATCGATAATCCTGGCCCATTGGGTAATCAGAACCTTGATAAAGCACAATAAAGCGAGAATCCTGATAACCTATTTCAACAAAGGTATTAAAAACCTACTTGAACATATGCTGGAAGAAGCCTGCCGAATGAATTTATTGAACATTATAAAGGTAAAAACTCAAGTCAGCGTGATTCACATAGATGGCGTTTCAGAGAGAAACGATCCTTTTGATTCGGTCTTTGTTGACGAAGCACAGGATTTCTCTCCGGTTCAGATGGTCAAGGCTTTTTCCTTGTGCAAGCAGGTAGACCGCGAGGGCAAAAAACAAAGAAACTTCATACTGTTTTACGATGATTCTCAGAACATCTACGGCCGCACCACCATTGAAGAATTTAAAACTGAGCTTGAAAAGACCTCAGAAACGGGTAATCTTGAACTGGCCGAAAAACTTTCTTTTGCCGGCCGTTCATTTGTCTTGCGTGAAACTTATCGTTCCACCCAGGCCATACTTGAATTTGCCATCAACATGGCCCTTGATCCAAAAAGCATCTATTCAAAGAGCGATCTCGGCCTGCTCAAGTTTATGAGGGTACCTGAATTGATCAAAGAGGATTTGATTAAGAGCCCTGAAAAAACTGAAAACGGCCAATACTCAATTCTCTATGCTGAGCGCATAGGTACAGCACCAATTATCATTGAATGCCCAAAAGAAGATATGTTAAAGCGACTTGTCAAGGAAATCAGCATGCTTCAGGAAAGTGAACGAGTTTCGCCTGGCAGTATCATGGTTGTATGCTCAAAAAAGCCGGCTCTGATAGCAAAAGAATTGACCTCGGCAGGAATCATGGCCAAGGGATACGGAGGCAAGGACGGGGTAAATCCAATAGAACTGCCGGCGGTAAAACCGGATCATGTCAGATGTGTCACTCTGCATTCCTGCAAGGGGCATGAAGCCCCCATCGTCATGTTTTTCGGCATAAATGAGCTTGAAGATATTGAATGGATGGATTCGACTCCAAAAAACATGATCGAGAAAAGCATGCGTTGCCTTTTGTACGTTGGGATTACCCGGGCGATGGTAAGAATTTACGTTTTCGGCAACACTTCTGCCTTGATGAGCGCGGCCAAGGAATACGCCGGCCTGGATTCATCAGTTAAGGTAATTGCCTGATACAAGTTACTGAAACTGAGCGAGGGACGGTAATTGACAAATATGATACTTCAGCCGAGCCGGTCACTATTGCCGGCCCTGATCGTTGCATCTGCCGGGAAATTGAAAAAAAGAAACGATTGATCTTTCTATATCATCAAATGACAGAGTGGCTGGGATAACATAATTAGGGCTGGATCGGGGTGTTGATTTGCGGTAACCAGCGGGGTAGAATGTTTGGTATTATAGAACAAAAAAGCAAATAGAACGATGATTGTCACAAAGAGACATCAGGAATGAATATAAAGTGAAACTGGTACGCAACACTGGTTCCGACCGGGTAATCGACCTGATCAGGCCGAGTCTCGGGTTTGATTATCAGCTTGATATGCTTACGCCATCCTTGTCGCTCTTTGCTTTCGAAGAGATCAAACGCGGGATGGGTTCTTTGCCAGACTGCCGCTTGTTGTTACCGCCCGAAACTTCCGACCTCGCGATTCTGGGAACAGCTGCCGACCGACCAGCCAGAAATCGGCTTCAGATAAGGTGGCTGGCAAAGCTCCTCCAACAGTGGATTGAGAGCAAGGTTGAAATCCGCTTTGCATTGACTCCCATTCCACAGGGCGCATTTGTTATTAGAAACTCGAGCGGCCATCCGATTCAGACACTCATCGGTTCGCTGTCGTTAAGCACGGAAGGTCTCGGCCTTTCACCGGGTAACCCGATGAGCCTGATCCAGGCATCCGAGACTTCCGAAGAAGCCGCTATTCTCAGTCAATGGTTTGATAAACAATGGTCAGAGCTTGTGGCGGACCCCGCCGCCAGACAGCAAGTGATTGACGGGCTGAAAGAACTCGCTGGAAACCGAAATCCGCTTATCATCTACGCACTGATCCTGCACTACATATTTCGAGAGCGGGGAGACGAACTGGACGAAGAGCGCATAGTAAAGACCGCCACCGGCATCCGCAACACAGTCGTCTGGAAGAAGCTTTTTAAATTTCAGCGAGATGGCGTGGTTGGAGCCATCGACAAGCTCAATCGTTTTGGCGGCTGCATTGTTGCCGACAGCGTCGGCCTCGGAAAAACCTTTGAAGCACTGGCCATCATAAAATACCATGAACTACGCAACGACCGTGTGCTGGTCCTCTGTCCCAAACGTCTGCGCGACAACTGGACGCTCTACAAGGCGAATGATCGGCGCAATTTTCTGGCCAGGGATCGGTTTAACTACGACGTATTGAATCACACCGATCTTTCGCGCGACGGAGGCCTCTCGGGTGACATCGACCTTGCCCACGTCAACTGGGGCAACTATGACCTTGTAGTGATCGATGAGTCGCACAACTTCCGAAACAAGCGGACGCCGCGCCAGGGAGGCGAGACGCGCTATGACCGCCTCATGCGCAAAATCATCAAGGAAGGTGTAAAAACCCGCGTGCTCATGTTGTCGGCAACGCCGGTCAACAACCGCATGGCCGACCTGCGCAACCAGATTGCCTTTGCAACAGAGGGAGATGATACAGCCTTTATCGATCAGGGCATCAGCAGCATTGACAGCACCACCCGCCTGGCCCAAAAGCAGTTCAACCGCTGGCTTGATCTCATTGATAAAGAGCGCACACCTTCGCGGCTGATCGAGATGCTTGGTTTCGACTACTTCACTCTACTAGACCTTCTCACAATTGCACGATCGCGCAAACACATTGAAAAATACTACGGGATTGCCGAGACCGGTCGTTTCCCGGATCGTTTGAAACCGATAAACATTAAGGCTGATGTGGATTTGGCCGGCAAGTTTCCGCCTATCGCAGCCATCAACCTTGAAATCCGAAAGCTAAATCTTTCGGCCTATGCACCCCTTCGTTATGTACTTTCGCACAGGCAGGAAGCCTATGACAGGAAATACAGCACTGAGGTCAAAGGGGGGACGGGTTTTTTTCGGCAGGTAGACCGGGAGGAGAGCTTGATCCATCTCTTGCGTGTCAATGTGCTTAAACGCATGGAAAGTGCCGTACCGTCCTTTGCTCTGACAGTCGAGCGGCAGCTCCGCGACGTGAAGGCGACTCTGGAACGAATTGAAAACCATGTCGAGGAGATGGAGGAACTCGATATTGAGGACATTGACATCGAAGATCCTGCCTTCGAGAGTCTCTTGGTCGGTCGCAAAGTTAAGGTGTTTCTAAAGGACGTGGATCTCATCCGCTGGAAGCAGGATTTGGTCGAAGATCGCAACCGGTTGGCCAACCTGCTTGCCGCTGCCCGGCAGGTGGACGCCGTGCGGGACGCAAAACTCGCGGCTCTTCAGGCGATGATAAAGAACAAAGTTAGAAATCCCATTAACCGCGACAACAGGAAGGTACTCTTGTTCACCGCATTCGCGGATACAGCTCACTACCTTTACGACCAGCTTGCACCATGGGCCAAAAAGAATCTTGGAATCGACTCCGCCCTGGTCACCGGAACGGGCAATAATAAGACCACTTGTCCGGGACTGCGTAAAGACCTTGCCTCAATATTGTCGGCCTTCTCGCCGCTTTCCAAGGAAAGGCCCGAGGAGTACTCAAGCGAAGGTGAAATCGATCTGCTCATCGGAACTGATTGTATTTCCGAGGGGCAAAACCTCCAGGATTGTGACTGGCTTATCAATTATGACATCCATTGGAATCCGGTGCGTATCATTCAGAGATTCGGCCGCATCGACCGAATCGGCTCTCCTAACGAACGCATCCAACTGGTTAACTTCTGGCCCAACATGGAGTTGGAGGAGTACATCAACCTGGAACAGAGAGTCAGTGGCCGCATGGTTCTGCTCGATATCTCGGCAACCGGTGAGGAAAACCTGATTGAACAGCAGTCCGGCAACCAGATGAATGACCTGGAATACCGCCGCAAGCAGCTCCTAAAATTGCAGGATGCCGTGATCGATCTGGAAGATCTTTCCTCGGGTGTCTCCATAGCAGATTTAACACTCACCGATTTCAGGATCGATCTGGCTGAGTATCGAAAAAAACACCCCGGCATGCTGGAGAACTTACCCTTCGGTACATGCACTGCCACTTCCACCCACGAAGTGGATATTCCCCCCGGCATTGTTTTTTGTCTCCGGGCGGAAGGTGATGCTGCAAAAAGATCCGTGGAGGCGGGCTATCCACTGGCACCGCATTACCTCGTTCATGTTGGCGAGAACGGCACAGTGCTTTTACCTTATACGCAGGCCAAGCAAATCCTTGACTGCCTGAAGCGGCTTTGTATAGGCAAGGATATGCCAGATGCCGATGCCTGCGCTCGTTTCGACCGGGATACGAAACAGGGCCAGAACATGCAGATTGCGCAGGAGCTCCTTTCCGCGGCGGTGGCCTCGATTGTGGGCAAAAACGAGGAACAGGCCGTCGCCAGTCTTTTCACTCCCGGCGGAACGCATATCCTCAAAGGAGAATTCGCCGGGATCA
Source organism: uncultured Clostridia bacterium (assembly GCA_964457225.1). Classification (GTDB taxonomy): domain Bacteria; phylum Acidobacteriota; class Aminicenantia; order UBA2199; family UBA2199; genus CAYWEM01. The sequence continues at coordinate 158,891 of CAYWEM010000001.1, read as the reverse complement.
ACGATTTCGAAGTATTGGCCTACCTGGTTATCCTGCCGGAGTACTCTGAGTGAGCGCCCACGAAATTATTGAAGCTCTTGACCTTCCCTTTGGAGCAAAGGTAGAGCGGCGTATCCCGAAAAAGCTGCTGCTCGAAAGCGGCGCTCCTACTCCCGCAGATAAAAGACACATCAACGACGGCATCGAGGAGTTTTTTTGGATCGCTGTGCTCAAACCCACTACCATTGGTGTTCCCGAGTACCGCGACGCGGATCGGGAGTACCTGGAAATCGCAGTACTGAGGGTAATCCTGCGTGCTGGAGCCAAAGCAAAGCGCCTGGTGGAACTGGTACACCGTGCCGTGCCATATCCCGTATTATTGCTGGCTGAGTGTGGAGGATGCGTAGACCTATCTGTCGCGAACAAACGCTGGGCGCATAATGAAGCGGAAAAGACGGTGATCGATGGCGAACTGCTTGCCGCAGAATGGGAGAGCGGAAACAAAACTGTGCACCTGGATGAGTTCATCAGTGCGCTGGCGTTGGAGCGGCAGTCCCGCTTGAATATGTTCTCCCTCTACCAGGGCTGGATTAACGCCGTGATAGCTTTCAATGCCGCCCTCTTGACCGGCACTTTCAGGCTGAGTGAAGATCAGGAACAGTCTGAAGCGAGGCAGAAATTGTTCCGAGAGTGCATAAGGCTCGAGAAGGAAAGGGCTCGCCTACGAGCGGCAGCGGGCCGGGAAAAGCAGATGGCGCGCAAGGTAGAAATCAATATGAAGCTTAAACGTATTGAGGCCGCACACGCGTCGGTGCGCGCTAAGCTCTAATACAGGAGATTATAATGAAGAAATTAACCGCAGAAGATCCAGAAACTAAGTCGCCCGACCTGATAGCTGAGAATATCGCCGCTCTGAAGGAATTATTTCCCGAGCTGGTCACTGAGGGACCGGAAGGCACGGCAGTCAACGTGGATGTGCTCAAGTCTCTGGTAGGCGACAAGACCGTTACTGACGCCGAGGAGAAATACGGACTCAACTGGCACGGCAAGCGCCGCGCGCGGCAACTAGCCCTCACGCCCTCGATCGGTACGTTGCGCCCATGCCCCGAAGAGAGCTTGGACTGGGACACAACGCAAAACCTCATGATTGAGGGCGACAACCTCGAAGTTCTCAAGCTCCTTCAGAAAAGCTATGCGGGCAAGGTGAAGCTCATCTACATTGATCCTCCGTACAACGATGGGAAAGATCGAGTATATCCAGACGATTTTCGTGACAACATTGAGAACTACAAAATGCTGACGGAGCAGGTGGATTCCGACGGCAGGAAGTTGTTCTCAAATACTGAGACAAACGGCCGCTTCCATACAAACTGGCTTAATATGATGTACCCACGCTTGAGATTGGCTCGTAACCTATTACGTTCGGATGGGCTGATCTTCGTGAGCATCGACGACTGTGAAGTTGCAACCTTGCGAGCGATTTTAAACGGCATATTTGGTGAAGAAAACTTTGAGGGGCATATCCATTGGCGGAGAAGGCATAACCAGCCGAACGACCCAACTAAGATGCTTGCACTTGTGGCCGAGCATGTCTTGGTCTTCGCCAGGGATAAGATCGCTTACAAGGCTTCAGGTGTTGGCAAGATCGCGCTGACGGGCCAATTCTCCAATCCTGATAACGATCCCAGAAGGGAGTGGGCGTCCAAACCGTGGAAGGTAGGCACGGATCAATCTGGCAGCCGCTATACTATCACCACACCAACAGGCCGTGTTTACGAAGAGGAGTGGATGGGCGAGGAATCAACCTTCAAAAAGCTTCTGGCTGATAATCGCATCATCTTCCCGAACAATGGAGATGGTGCGCCACGAAAGAAGTATTTCAGATCTGAGAGGGAACAGGAGGGCCAATGCGCCACCAACTGGTGGCCTCATGACCAGTTTGGCCATAATCAAGGCGCCAATAGCGTTATGGAGCGCCTTTTTGGCGAAAAGAACCTATTCAGTAATCCCAAGCCGGTTGAGCTGATCGAAGGAATCCTGAACGTATCAAACACGAAGAATGCCGACATTGTTCTGGACTTCTTTGCAGGTTCCGGCACCACTGGCCACGCGGTAATGACGCAGAATACAGCTGACGGCGGAAACCGGCGCTATATCCTCGTCCAGCTTCCTGAGCCATTGGACCCGGAAAACAAGGACCAGAAAGTTGCCGCCGATTACTGCGACAAGATAAAGAAGCCTCGAAATATTGCTGAGCTAACTAAAGAACGCCTGCGCCGTGCAGCAGCGAAGATCAAGGAAGAGAACCCCATGTTCGCTGGCGACCAGGGCTTCCGAGTCTTTAAACTGGATTCCACGAACATCAAAGAGTGGCAACCTAAGCGCGAGGATCTTCCGCGAAACCTGGAAGAGTCCCTTGAGCATTTAAAGACCGATCGCAGCGAAACCGACATCCTTTATGAACTTTTACTCAAGCTCGGCCTTGACCTTTGCGTACCTATCGAAAAGAGGATCATCTCAGGCAAGGATGTGCATGCGGTCGGCGGAGGTGTTCTCATAACCTGTCTTTCAAAGAAAATCGCCGCCGCCGAGGTGGAGGAGCTGGGCCAGGGTATCGTCGAATGGCACAAGTTCCTCGCTCCAGCAGGCGACACGACCTGTGTCTTCCGCGACAGCGCCTTCGTCGATGACGTGGCCAAAACGAACATGGCCGCGATTCTCAATCAAAATGGTATCGCCAATATGCGGAGTCTGTAATGCCAGAGGCTTGTTTAATTTATTTTGCTTACGGCTCCAACATGTTGACTTCTCGGATTCGAGATCGGAGGCGTTGTCCCTCTGCAAAAGTACTTGGCATGGCAGAATTGCGCGGATATAAGCTGCGGTGGCACAAGAAGAGCTCGGACGGGTCTGGAAAATGCGACATTATTGGGGGCAAGAAGCCCGACATATCGGTTTTCGGTGTTCTTTATGAGATTTCTTCAAGTGAGAAAGAAAACCTTGATAAGGCAGAAGGCCTGGGTGCTGGCTACGAAGAGATAGAGGTTGAAGTCTTATTTGGGTTGGAGCTGGTCAAAGCAATAGCCAATAAAGCCACCAAAATTAATCCCGTACTTAGGCCTTACTCATGGTATCGCGAATTAGTTGTTGCAGGTGCGAAGGAACACGGCCTTCCTCCTGATTATATAGCGCGCCTGGAGTCGGTTTCGGCTACTGAGGATCATGATCGAAATCGTCACAGGAGTAACATTAGTCTGATAGCAAGGGTGTGTACATGAAGCTCCATTTCGAACCCAACCTCGATTTTCAGCTTCAGGCAATCGAAGCGGTCTGCGAACTGTTTAGGGGACAGGAAATATGCCAAACGGAATTTACTGTTACCCGTGACCCCTTGGATCCGCAAAGACGCTTGTTTGATTTCGATGACCTTGGTATCGGCAACCGGCTGACCCTGCTTGATGACGAGATCGTAAAAAACCTGAAAGACATCCAACTGCGCAATGGCCTGACGCCTTCAAATAGACTTGAATCGGGCGACTTCACCGTGGAAATGGAAACCGGCACGGGCAAGACTTACGTCTACCTGCGCACCATATTTGAGCTGAACAAACGCTTCGGGTTCACCAAGTTCGTCATCGTGGTGCCCTCAATCGCCATCAAGGAAGGAGTCTACAAGGCGCTCAAAATTACCGAGGACCACTTTAAAGGACTCTATGCGGGAGTACCCTTCGAATACTTCCTCTACGATTCCTCAAAGCTTGGACAGGTACGCAACTTCGCCACCAGTGCGAATATCCAGATTATGGTGGTGACGGTTGGGGCTATCAATAAGAAGGAGGTGAACAACCTCTATAAGGACAGCGAGAAGACAGGGGGCGAAAAGCCAATCGACCTGGTCCGGGCCACCCGCCCAATAATCATCGTGGACGAGCCGCAGAGTGTGGATGGGGGATTAGCCGGCCGGGGCAAGGAAGCTCTGAGCGCCATGAACCCACTTTGTACCCTGCGTTATTCCGCCACTCACACCGATAAACATCACATGGTTTTCCGTCTTGACGCCGTGGATGCCTATGAAAAAAAGCTGGTAAAGCAGATCGAGGTGGCCTCGGCCACAGTCGAGCATGCCCACAATAAGCCCTATGTGCGCCTGATTTCAGTAAGTAACAAGCGCAATATGATCTCGGCGAAAATCGAAATTGACCTGCAGACGTCCGCAGGCGTCAAGCGGCGGGAAGTCGTCGTCCAGGACGGTGACAATTTGGAGCAAACCACCGGGCGTGCCATTTACTCAGACTGCCGCATCGGCACGATCCGGGTGGAAAAGGGCAACGAGTACCTGGAACTTCGCGTCCCCGGTGAGGATATTATACTGGGGCCGGGGCAAGCCTGGGGAGATGTGGATGCCCTGGCTGTGCAGCGGGAAATGATCAGGCGGACCATCCGCGAGCACCTTGACAAGGAGAAGCGCCTGAGGCCTCAAGGCATAAAAGTGATGACGCTTTTTTTTATTGACCAGGTGGCCAAGTACCGGAAATATGATGCTGATGGGAAGGCGTTTAAAGGCGAATATGCCATGATTTTCGAGGAAGAGTACCGCAGAGCGGCAAGACTTCCCGAGTACAATACGCTGTTCAAGGAAGTGGACTTGTCAAGGGCTGCTGATGAGGTTCATAACGGTTACTTTTCCATCGACAAGAAAGGCGGTTGGACTGATACAGCAGAGAACAACGATGTAAACCGTGAAAACGCTGAGCGGGCCTATAAATTGATCATGAGGGACAAAGAGAAGCTTCTGCTCTTTGAAACGCCGCTCAAGTTCATCTTCTCCCATTCGGCCCTGCGTGAAGGCTGGGATAACCCCAATATCTTCCAGATTTGCACTCTGCGGGATATCCGGACCGAGCGTGAGCGCCGCCAGACCATCGGGCGCGGACTAAGGCTTTGCGTGAATCAGGATGGCCATCGTCTTCGAGGATTCGAGGTGAACACCCTGACTGTAATCGCCACCGAGAGCTACGAGGATTTCGCCGAAAACCTGCAAAAGGAGATCGAAGAAGATACAGGCATCCGGTTTGGAATGGTGGAGGACCATGTTTTCTCTGCCATCCCAATATCCGATCAAGAGGGCAATACAGTTCCGCTGGGGTTCGAGCAGTCCAGGGTTTTATGGGAATATCTGAAAAACTCGGGACACATTGACCAAAATGGAAAGGTTCAGGATGCTTTGAGAAAGGCAATCAAGGAAGGAACCTTCAATGTTCCCGGGGAATTTGCCGGACATTTGGACGAAATCACCCGCATACTCAAGAAGCTTGCCGGGAGGCTGGAAATCAAGAACGCGGATGAGCGCCGCCATATACGGCCTCGGCAGGCCGTACTCTACAGTGACGAATTCAAGGCTCTATGGGATCGTATCAAATACAAGACCACATATCGGGTGCAATTTGACAACGAGCGTCTTATCATGGATTGTGCCAAGGCGCTTAGGGATGCACCGGCAATTCCGAAAACAAGACTTCAGTGGCGCAAGGCAGGCCTCGCCATAGGCAAGGCGGGGATAGAAGCTGTCGAGCTGATTGGCGCGGCAACAGTTGTTCTGAATGAGGCAGATATTGACATGCCGGATCTGCTCACCGAGCTTCAGGATCGCACGCAACTCACCCGCCGTAGTATTTGTAGGATTTTAATGGATAGCGAACGCCTCAATGACTTTAAGCGCAACCCTCAGAAGTTCATCGAGCTGGCCGCCGAGGCCGTCAATCGCTGCAAACGACTGGCCATAGTGGACGGCATCAAGTATCAGCGACTCGGAGATGATCATTACTATGCCCAGGAATTGTTCGAGCAGGAGGAACTCACGGGATACCTCAAGAACTTGCTCGATGCCAGGAAATCAATATATGAACAAATAGTCTATGATTCCAACACAGAGGCCGCCTTTGCCGATCAATTGGAGAAAAACATGGCTGTAAAAGTTTATGCCAAGCTTCCCGGCTGGTTCACGGTGCCGACTCCGCTGGGCGGCTACAATCCCGACTGGGCAGTACTGGTGGAAAAGGATGGGATTGAGCGATTGTTCCTGGTGGTTGAAACCAAGAGCAGTGATTTCAAAGATGAACTTTACGAAAAAGAATACGCTAAAACAAAATGCGGTAAAGCTCATTTTGAAGCGCTTGAAGTGAAAGAATCTCCTGCGAAATACTATGTCGTGAAAAAGGTTGAGGATTTGCTTGCCATGGCTGATGAATGATCCGGTTAACCTTATTAAAAGGAGAAAACGATGCAGGAAACGATATCGCTCGGAGTAACCAAAGAAACCGTTGGGAAATTGCGTTGGTCAGCCTGGGTTGAAGAAGACAACGCTGAATTCCATTTGTATATTCCAAAAAAACGAGTGCCGCAGCCTTGGCCGGGCCGCATATTTGTTTCCCTGGAAAAATTTGCTGGTGAACCGAAGGAATTCACTTCTGATGATTTTCCAGGCAACCTTGAAGAGGAAATTATTTCCATAATCGGACTCGTGGAAGAGTGTTCAAGGACCGGGCACTACGCTCCGTTTGGAGATCAGAAGTCTTGGCAAATTGGAGAGCCGTATATTCCTTATAGCCTGATCCCGGAAAACTCAAATTTATTGAAAATCAGGATCGTTTGGGATTTGGAGAGCACAGGTAATTTCTTCAGAGATCCTGGATTTTACTGATTGTTTATGAATGATCAATTGGAATAGTAATTGATGCAGGAGTTGCAATGAATGAAAACAGTGATGTCGAAAATGGGAATGTGATCACTTTTCTTTTTGGGGCTGGAGCGAGTGCGAATGCTTTGCCGACGGTAAAAGAGTTTCCGGATCGGGTTGAAAAGCTTATCGTCAGGCTCAATTCATTCAAAGAGGAAGAAAATGCTCAAATTGACAAGCAGGTCGTTTCAGACTTGGAAACGATAACAGATGCATTGCAATGGATGACTATTGAAAGCAGAAAACATGCCAGTGTCGATACCTTTGCCAAGAAACTCTATTTAATGAGGAGTCTTGGAAGAAACAGAGAAGACTATAAAAAACTGAAAGTTGCCATGTCGGTTTTCTTTGTTCTGGAACAGGCTGTCATGGATGTTGATAAGCGTTACGATGCTTTCTTTGCCTCCTTGCTTTCAAGTTATAATCGATTTCCTGAAAGAATAAGAGTGTTGACCTGGAATTACGATTATCAGCTTGATAAGGCATATTCTCAGTACCTGGATACTGACAGTATAAGTGCTTGTCAAGAAGCACTGGGGATCGCCGGGAAAGGCGTTTTTGAATATAGTGATAATCCAGCCCGTTTTCAAATCTTCAAATTGAACGGAACCGCTGCATTTAATAGAGAACATGATGATCCAGGATACGGTTGCACTTTGAACGAAAAATGGGGAAAAACCCTTTTGGTGAAAGTAATCAGCAGTTATGCTTTCATTATAAATGAAAATGGTTTAAAACCGGCACTTTCTTTTGCCTGGGAAGAGGAAAACGACGACAGTGATGATAGTATAATCAAAAAAGCAGCACATGCGGTAGAAGACACATCGGTTCTGGTGATAGTTGGCTACTCTTTTCCTTTTTTCAATCGCTCGGTTGACAGGAAAATTATTGGCAGTATGAAAAATCTGAAAAAAGTCTATTTCCAGGATCCCGCCGCAGTTTCTTTGAAAGAGAAATTTCGCTCTGTTTTGAGCAATCTCAATGAGATTGAACTTGTCACAATAGATATGGAGCAGGATCAGTTCTTTCTCCCTTATGAACTGTAGAAAAACGCGGCATTATCTTGCCGATTTGGTTTTAACTCCTAAATCTCTGTTTAATGTATTCCTGGGTCTGGCTTGGACTCAGTTCTGTTGAAGAAGGCCCCGTTCTAATAAAAAACCTTTCTGTATCACCGTCCTTGAGAAATACAGGCGTGGGAGACTTGTGACAATTGACAATCATCACCCGGCAATCATCATGATCATCAAAATGAGTGTGAATATTGGTTATTGCCTGGATGCCCATACGGGATTTAACGATGTTCACCAAATGCAAGTACATCTTGTCTTCACTGGCGAAATCATCCGCTTGGATGCCGACTGGACTGCTGTCATCTGCAACACCAATTACCAAAACCCCGCCGCTGGTATTCAAGAATCCAGCGATGGTCCTTAGAATTGCATACTCCATGCGCGGATCTTTGTTACCGGTGTGCAGATTGGTTCTCAGGGTTGACTTGAACTCCACCCCCTCAGATTCACCGATTAGCAATACTTTTAGAAGATCAAGCTCACCCATTGCTGATTCTTGCTCAACTCCATCGACTAGAGTAGCATATCCTTCAGCAATAACCTGCGCCATCATTTCTCGACGTTTTTCAAGGAATTCACGATAATCAAGTTGTTCCCAGTTTGCCGGCAAAGCATGCCACCGATACATCTGTTCAATTTCTGCCTGATTAAACCTGGCCCTAAGATCAGGCAGGTAATCCACGGGAGCTTGATCGGAAATTTTTACGTTATCTCCCCATTCCACCAGAGCATAATTGGCAATTTGGTTGGTTTCACGTATTTCAGTTATGCCATGCTTGGCCAAAAAACCTTTAGGGAAGAGATGATGGCGCTCCAAAGAGGGCCGATTAGCCTGGGCAGACGGATCGAGCAGGTCAGCCACCTTGATTTTTGAAAATAGCGCTTTTGCATCCAGAAGCACCAGGGCCGCGTTGTAAGCAAATAAAGACGGGCTACGCGAAGAAGAGGTCGCCAGATCATTGGGCAGGGATACGGCCCAAAAATCATTTGTGAGCGTGATATCACAAATCTGGTTTAGTGTTTTCAGAAAACCATCAGCCGTATTAACATCGCGTAACCGGGCGAGATCGAATTCCATGGCTGATTCCGGTGAACCAGTGAAGCGCCCGGTAACTGCTGACATAAAAAACCAGCGGGCAATAAGCCGCCGCAAGTCGAACTCCGCGACTTTGTATTCAGTTCTGCCGATCAGGTACAGCATATAAGAAAAAAGCAGGTTGTTCTGTGAACTGATCATCTTACTGCTTCGGAAACCTGCTTGTCGGATGCAGTTCATGAAATCATGCCAGTATTGCAGGTTTAATGTTCTCTGTTGAGCATGTTTGAGTATTTCAAATTGCTTTTCACGCCGCTCATCGCTGAATTTTTCTGTTTCCAAATCCTTGCCGCGCAATATAGAATAAACGTACTTCAGCCTGGCCCTTTTGAAAGCCACACCCACGGCAACTCTCAGTAATTGATCCGGAGATGGCTCAATGAAATGATTAAAAGGAGATGCATCACCTTTTGATGGTTTGCGTGATTTGCGACAGAATTGTTCCAAATCGGCGCGGCCTTCATCCCAGAATACCGACATCAGGGTTAGAATAAAATCTGCCTGGTTCAGGGGCGTTCCCTTGCTGTTGATCCTAACAAAAACATCAGAGACCGCTTCTTCATCTATGTCTGAGGCTAATTCGAGGGCTGTAAATGGAAATCCGGTCAACCCTTTTAGTTTTTCAATCGAAATTTCAATTAATTCTTCTTCTTTATTTGATACTTCTCGAGTGCCTTTCAAACCTTCTGTATAGTTTTTTATAATTTGGGTAACTCGAGCACCATCGCTCCATAGAATTGATATATTGGGGATAAAAGATTTATCTCGACAAATGGCTGCGTCAGCTACCTCAAATCTCTCTTCGAGCGGATTAAATGCAATCTGGATTCGTTCGCTTTCAAAGTTTTCGCGCAAGACAGGAATGTCATTAATGACAGCGTACAAAGAAGTGAGTCGTTGCTGTCCGTCAACGATCACCAGCCGAGCAGTTTTTTGCTTGTTTTCGCTGCCGATAGTGCGATTGGCGTCAACTAAACCGTTTTGCCAAAACAGAAGGTAGCCAACTGGATAGCCCTTATACATGGAATCAAATAAATCGCGAACTTTTGCGTTTTTCCAGACAAAAGGTCTTTGGATGTCCGGTAAGCCTATTTCACCAATACTTATGTATTTTACTAATGAACCAAGGTCATAGTCTACTTTTGTAAATAGAGTTTCACTCATTCTGCCTCCTTTGTATTCTTTGCCCGAGTTTGTGTTGTTCTGACAAAAGGGTTTGCCTTAGTTTGCAACGTAACCTCATGCTTTTTCATCAAAAATACATCTGACTGGGATGAAATGAAACCGGCTCAGTATCCCAACCAGGTTTGCTCAGTTCCAAACGGCTTGAAGAGCCTTTCTTCCCATGCCCGGATGATAAGGCCGGGGAGATTGATTGTCAACCCGGTCTCATAGATCCAACATCACTCTAAGACAGCCTGTATATCATTTGATGATAGGGCGGGGAGCGGCTCATTCAATACGGGCGGGGGTGGGACGTTGCTTGCCAATTTGACCTTTCGGCCGGGGCAAATACCCGGGCGGTTCGCGGAACCGTCCCTGCGTATGGGTGTGTCTTTTCACACAACAGATTGCAAATCTGATTTCTGGATTCTGGAGACCTGGCCCCTTGTTTGATGGTGCAATTCCAGATCGAAAAGCGCGATCCCAATTGACCGTTCGATAAAGTCAAGAACTGACCGCAATAGCCTCTTTCAGGGCCAACGCGGCAGGTCACGCTGGACTGCCAGTGTTTCTACTGCCTCAAGCAGGGCGGTGAAAGCGGGGTGTTCCCAGCCATCTTTCAGTATTGGCTGGGCCATAAGGGTTCGACTCAAACCAACAGTAAAGCGCCGGGGATTTCGTTTGAAAAAGTAGCGCCAGCAATTCAAAAGGCGTTCCCGGCTGGCCTGTAACAAATCCCGGGAAACAAGGCGGTCACGCTTGGCAGCATTGATTTGCGGAGAACTGGGCAACAGATTCCAGAGATCGTTGTTGCGCCACAGAGAAAAGGGGATAAGATGATCAACATCAAAACGACCTGTCAATTGTTGACCGCTCCAGACGCAGATTCGGCCTGGCCACTCAGCCAGAAGGGATCTTGCTTCGCTTACATCGCGTTCACTTTCCGGCTGTTTAAGCAAGCGATCCAGTATGGCACTGACAGCTAAATTGCGGCCGGAGAAATCGTGAACCAACTCAGCCCAGCGCAGAATTATCGCTTCACCCAGCCAGTGGCCGAGAAGGCACATTTCACGCCAAACCTCAGCCGGCATGTATATCTCACCATCATGGAATTTTTTAAAGCCAGCAGGCCGGAAAGTAAAAAAAGGATCAGCTTCAGCTAGAGAACCGCCGGTATAGGTTACCGGGCCAAGAACAATAGTGCGCCCGATTTTATTGAGTGCAGTCCTTAACAGCTTCTGTTCAACGTCATTGAGTCGACCTGAAAGCCTGGCGGCATGAAACGCGGAGAGACCACCCTGATTGTCGAAATGATTTATCAGGGCGCTTAGTTCCTTTCGAAAAGCCATAGGCTTGCGTTCCTCACCGCCTCGAAGCTGAGGGAAAAGCCCTTCCCTGACTTCAACCAGCGGCCAGTAATAGTAGAGCCATTTTTCACTTACCAATTCCAAAGGCAGGCTTACAGTCCCGTCTAGGTGCCAGTTGACATGACGGCCGGCAGTTTGGGCTATGGAGCAGAGAGCTCGCAATAATGCCAGTTTGTAGGTGGCTGTCTTACGGTCTCGATTCACTATTGATTCGATCTGGTCAAGCGGTCGGGCACCCAAGCGCTGATGTCGAAAAACCATTGTATCCCAGACCAGGTCGGGCCGCTCCATGCTGTCGGCTGAACTGTCAAGGAGCAACATGCTGAAACCCAGGCGCTCGAAAATCAGGGCAATTTCCGCTGCCGGTCTTTCGCGGAATAAGCGACCATGCCTGTCTCGGCTTTTCTCATTCAAACCATGGCGACCGGTCGAGTTAGATATAATCAGCAGACCGTTTTCACCGGCCAGTCGGCTGACTTGCCAGGCAAAACCGAACAAATCGGATTCTGGGACGTGCATAAGTACAGCGCTGATCAGAATTACATCAAATCTTTCCGCTAAAAGAGGGTGATCATCAGCCAGTGGCAGACCGGCATGTATGACTCGGGAACCGGGATAGTTTTTAAGTTTGGCAGCTGTGATTGCCACCATTTTGGGCACTGGGTCGATGGCTGTAACCTGGATGCCTCTTTCAGCCATGAAAAGGGCTTCTCGGCCTGAGCCGCAACCTATTTCGAGTACCCGGCCGCTTTTAGGAAGAAAATCTGCCAGCAGTCCCTGTAAGGCAGTCGGAGAGAGTTCGTCATAGCGTGCGGCAAGTTCAGGGGCGTTTTCCTGATAATAATCGATTGTTTCACGATCCATAAGATTTCAAGTATAGCATGCTCAATGCAAGTGTTAAATGTAAAAAATAGGGAACAATATGGGGAACGGGGCTTCCCATTTTGACAATACATATATCCCCGGGTGGAGTTAGGTCTAAAAGATGCTCTGGATTTCCGCGATCCTTTCGGCGATGGTCGAGTACATGAAATACCAGGAAAGGGCAAATATGACGGCCAGCAGAATGCCGCCGACCACCAGGTTTTTCTTGCCCTTTTTGCTTCGCTGATACAGGTAAATCGGGTAAACCAGGATCCACAGGGCGAGCATGCCCAGGAAGTAACCCAGCGGGCCTGTCTCAGACCTTTTGCCGGTTTTGGGGTCCGGCCGGCCGAAGCCGAGCTGGTTGGCCTCAAAAGCGGCCAGGACAGCGGTGCCGAACAGGGTGGCGATTCCAAGTAACGACAGAGTGGAAGCCGGACTCTGGAGCAGGTTCATCTGTCCGACCCACAACCAGATCAGCAGAATTGAGATGGCCGGCACGATCAGCATCAGGTAGCCGATCATTTCACCTGGATCTCTGACCGGCGCCGGGGCAGTCGGACTCGGCTCAGTCAGCATACTGCCGCAATGCTTGCACTTGATGGCCCCATCCTTGATTTCTTCCTGGCAAAACGGACAAATCATCATAGCCTCCTTTTTTATGAGCCTGGCGGTAAAAAAGCACCGCCGCCAATCCCGGCTCTGAAGACTATTTGTAAACCAGCCTGTATATCATTTGATGATAGGGGAGCGGAACGAGCATTTAATCGGCCATTTTCTGCCGGACCGGGCATCTAACAATCAGGGAAGGGACATTTAGAAAGACAGGACCTCAGCTATTAGTAGGCCGGCTGGAGGCCCTTGATCATCGGGTAATGCTTGACGTTCAGGGTTTTTAATTCCGCATTCGCTTTTTCGGCGCTGGCGGCTAAAAGGGCATCGGCCAGGCCGACTCCGTGCGATTTGCCGTAATCCCGCTTGTACAAGCCCCCGGCCCTGGCGATCTCGGCGTCCAGTGGTGCTGTCTGGAACAAGGAAATGAAATTGTCCAAAACGGCCGATTCGTTTTCACCCTTGACTCCGGCGTACAATTCAGCGATGACGATCGGCGAAAGGATGATCCGCGGGAAAAACTCCTCCATGAAAGCAAGCGCCCGGGGCCGGCCGCGTAAAAATTCGATCAGGACATCGGTGTCAACCAGCACTGAGTTCGCCATGCCGCTCACCTGTCCCACTCGGATCTGTTTTCCCGGTAATCAGGCAGGTCAGGGCGGTCTTTCCAGATCCCGGCGGCCGCTTTCAGGGCCGCTTTCTGCTCAGCGTGAACGTTTTTATCGATCAGGCTGTCTATTGCTTCGCGAATGATTTCACTCTGTTTTTTTCCCGTTTTTTTGGCGATCATGGCCAGCTTGGCCCGCTGACGATCTGAAAGGTAAACCTGGGTGCGTACCATGAAAAACCTCCCGGTAAAATGTATACATTATACATATACATCTAAAATCACATTTGTCAAGCCGGGGGGGAGCCCATAACTCCCCAACTAATATTAGGCAAGGGAAAGGGTGAAGCAAAAGCGAACGCTCCCCCCTGCGGGGGACAAGAAACGAAGGTGTAGGGAACCGACAAAGCCAGGCTTGACGTGCCCCTTGGGTAACATGACCACTTCGGTGGGGCGGAGAAACATGACCAGCCGGGATTGGTCCTTCTCAAGCCAAATTCCACGAAATAGCATTATTATGAGGAATGCCGCTCCTCAAAATAGACATTTTATGCAAGGCGGCGGGCCGGTGCCTGAAAATTCGAAATTTCAGTTCTTGGAGCGGATCTGCATGTCGATGCGGATCTTGGATTGAGCCTGGTTGTCGCTGTCGTCAAACCTCGGCGCATCCGGCCTTGTCTGGGACAGAACGGAACCGGGGGCCGGGTCTTTCATTATTGCATTTTCTCCGGGAAATGTGATTTTTCAAGACTTGACCCCCCCATACTAGGGAACTTGAGCCCGGCCGCAAGCGTTTAGATGGCGTTCCCCGATGAACGAGAAAAAAGACTTGGCTCAGACCTGGACCCGAAAAAACCCGGACGGGTTGCGTGAAGAGCACCGGGTACCCGGGCCGGACTGCACTTGCCTGAAAAAGTGTCGGCACTGTGGAGCTGAACTGGAGGAAAATAAATGAAAACGTGGACGATCATCATGGTGTTGCTGGCCGGGTTTGCGTTGAGCGCCGGGCAGGCCGGGCCCTCCGGCTGTCTGGAAGAGAAGATCAGTATCGATAATCCGCAAACACTTTTCACCGCTTTTGCCTACATCACCATCGGCTTGTTTGAGCAAGTGGATAGCGAACGCATGATTCCCCTGAAGCAATTCGTCTGGCAGGAACTGGACAACACCCTGTCAAAAGGCGAGAAAAAACGGATCAGGAAGCTCTGTAATCAGTTGCAGAACCAAATGTTCGAATACGATCTCACCATGCTGGCTGTGAATTGCAGCGAACCCCCGGCTATCCGCTGGCGCCGCGCAGAAATGACCGCATGGTATCTGCGCCATGATCAAGACCCGGTAAAGAAACTGGGGCAAATAGAACGGGTGGCCGTGATCCTGCCCGATTTGAACTGGTTTTACAAAAAGGCTGATATTCCGGCCCTGTGGCGCCGGGTTCAACCCTGGTACCGGGATGCGGTCAGTCAGTACGAGCAGAGCGTTTTTTCGGCCATTCGCAGTGCCTTGGCCTACCTGCAGATAGCCGAGGCCGACTTCAGCCGCAAAGTGGAGCAAATCCGGGTCATCCCCAACCTGATCGGTCCCCGCGGTTCGGCCATGGGCCCGATCTGGTGCGGAGTGAAATATGACGTTTACACGCCCTGGGACCGCATCAGTTATTCACCCCATGAGTTCATTCATGACATGGTGGCGCCCCAGACCCGGGCCGAGGCCTATGCGGAGCAAATCGTGAAAATCGTTGACCTGGTATGGGAAAAAGCGGAAGTTGCCGCGGCCCGCCAACACTATCCGGATAAGGTGATGTTCTTTGACGAGTGCCTGGTGCGGACCCTGGATCACTGGGTGACCCTGAAAGAAAAAACCGAGGTTGACCGGGCACAAACCCGGGTGCGACTCGGTTATCATGAAAAACGGGGCTTTGTTTTGTGCCCGGCCATGCTTGAAGCGCTCCGCGGCTATGAAGCATCGGGCCGGAGCTTTGCTCAGTTCTTCCCGCAGTTTTTAAGCAGTTTGCTCGAGAATATGTAGTCAAGACAGGGAATGCCGGCCGGCCGGCTCGTTGTTCCTGCAATCAGCTTGACTTTTTAAACCCGCGTTCTTAGAATCGCCCCATGGGGAAAAAAGATTGGTTTAAAACTGAAGGGGTATTTTTCAGGACCGCGTTTTTCACCCTGCTCTGTTTCCTGCCTTGGGCCGGAGTCCGGCCGCTCGAGGCCAACGAGCTCCAGCGCCTGGTGTTTAACGCGTCCGGCAACCTCGGGGTGGCCGCCCTGATAATCGAAACCCAGGGCTTCACCCCGGAAAACTCTGCCACGCTAAACGGCTACATCAACACGGCCGTCACCATGCTCGACCAGCTTGCCGGGCAGTATTTCGACCCGCCCTTCGACTCGGGCCAGATCAGGAGGATCGTCGAAAAACTCCAACGCTTCGCCCGGGCCACCGAGCGGCTGAACAACCGGGGCCGTGCTTCCTACCTGGAGCAATGCCACTCGGACCTGAAGCTGGCCATGTCGGTCATCTTCAGGTCGGACTAGGGCCTGCGCTATATCACCACCTGCGACACCTACATCGCAGATCTCGGTTTTCACAGCGGACAGGCGCTGGCCGCCGCCCAGCTGGGCAATAGTTTCGGCCTGGAATCGGCCAAAAGCGGGATGAACCAGGCCCTGGCCGCGGGAACCAGGATCCGCGGCACCCTGGGTTGTTCCTTCCTGACTGAAACCCAGGTGCGGAACCTGAACATTCCGGGTTTGCAAAACCCGGCCGATATAACCAGGATGATAGTGGATCTGGAAAACATCGTGCGCCTGTCCAGCCTGAACCTCGAACCCGGTTTCGATTCACCGGCGACCAGGGGCACCCTGCCCCGGACGGATACGGAAGAGCGGAACCGGCAGGTCATCGCCCTGCCCGGCAGGTGGAAGTCCAACGGCGATGACGCCTATATCAACTTCGTCCAGGAAGGCGGGAAAATAGTCGGCTACATCTCGGATCCGCAAAGGCACAGAATCGATGAAGGCTACCGGAACAACGAAAAGATCATCGAGGTGACCCGGGAATCGGACAGGAGTTACAAGGGGCAATTTCTTTACAGAAGTCGCTATTTGGGCGGCAGGGTGGCGGTCCAATGGACATCTCTGCGCATCCAGCTCACCGACAATACAACCGGACCAGGCCGGTCGGCAAGTATCATCTACATTGATCCCCGTACCCCGGATTTCCCGGAAAGTCGCTGGTATTACTACCGCGTGGATTAGGCCGGGAAAGGCCGCCGGGGGGGATTGATGAATCGCACCGGCAAATGAGCGCAGGCAGACAACGCAATATGATATTGCCCGGAACAATCGGATGAAAGATGTTAACGACCGAGCGCGGCAAAGAATTGACAACACGCCGGGCTCTGAAATATGGCAAAGAAATTCGACCCGGAAATACACAGGCGACGTTCCATCCGCCTGAAGGGATATGATTATTCGCGGGTTGGCGCGTATTTCCTGACCATTTGCACCCGGAACCGGGAATCCATATTCGGTGATGTCATTGGCGGGGAAATGGTATTGAATGATGACGGAATAATTGTCGCCGACGAATGGAGAAAATCCGGCGTAATGCGGAATGAAATTGAATTGGACGAATGGGTGGTCATGCCCAACCATTTTCATGGTATTTTGATTGTCAACGATGGTAGGGGCACGGCGCGCCGTGCCCCTACGTTGGAACGATTCGGCCGACCGGTCTCCGGTTCCGTACCAACGATTGTTCGATCATTTAAATCCGCCGTCACCAAACGCATCAATGAATTGAATCAAACCCCCGGTGCGAAATTATGGCAACGCAATTATTACGAACACGTCATCCGAAATGACCGGGAATTAAAACACCTGCGGGAATACATCCGCAACAACCCCGGCTGATGGGGCTTTGACCGGGAAAACCCGGACCCGGCCGGCCAGGGCCGGGTGCGACCCGGCAAGACTTGAGTTGCATCTCGTGTTGACCAAAGTGAAGCAAACTTCATAATAGTCTTGACAATTATGAATATTACTTCATAATAGTCACATGGAAAGATACCTGAAAAATGACATTTTGAAAGATTTGCCCGAAAAGATGGTACTGCTCTCCGGGCCGCGCCAGGTCGGCAAAACAACCCTGGCCAGGCAGTTGTGCAGTTCCTGCGCTTATCTCAATTATGATTCCGCTCCGGACCGGGTTTTAATAAACCGGCAGGAATGGCGACGAGATGTGGAACTGGTTGTTTTCGACGAATTGCACAAGATGAAAAAATGGAAATCATGGATCAAGGGAGTTTACGATACCGAGGGTGTAAAACCGGCCATCCTGGTCACCGGTTCGGCTCGGCTCGACATCGCCAGGCGGGGCGGTGATTCACTGGCCGGTCGTTTTTTTTCGTACCGCCTGCATCCGCTTTCCTTGAAGGAATGCCTGGCCCGGGACTGCGGCCCGGAGACTGAAATCCTGGAAAAGCTTGTTACCATCGGCGGTTTTCCCGAGCCTTTTTTGAAGGGAAGCGAGAATTATGCAAAGCGCTGGCGCAGAACTCACCTGGACACTATCCTCAGGCAGGACCTGCTTGACCTGGAGCGGGTCAGGGACGTGAAATCAATCGAATTGCTGATCGAAATGCTTAAAGGCCGGGTCGGAAAATCCGTATCGTTTTCCTCGCTGGCCAACGATCTGCAGGTTTCCATTCACACGGTCAAACACTGGCTGCAGATCCTGGAAAACCTGTATGTCATTTTCCCGGTCAGACCTTATTCCCGGCATATCGCCCGCAGTATCCTGAAGGAAACCAAGTACTTTTTTTTTGATTGCGGTGCGGTGCAGGGTGAAAAAGGCGCCCGCCTGGAGAACCTGGTAGCCCTGGAACTGCTCAAGGAACTGCATTACCTCGAGGACACCACCGGCAGCCGGGTGGCACTGCATTACCTCAGGGATAAGCAACAGCGCGAGGTTGATTTCCTGGCGGTTATTGACCACAAACCCGCTTTACTGGTCGAAGTCAAGGAAAGTGACGATTCATTTGCCAAGAGCATTTTCCATTTTCACGGCATGCTTCCTGAAGCCAGGGCCCTGCAGGCGGTATTAAACCTGCACCGCCCCAAATCCAGGGATGGAGTGAGCATGATTGCCCTGAATGATTTCCTGAAAGAGCTCGATTTTTCTGGAGACCCTGGCGTAAACTGAATTACAGCGGAGTGTCGGGGAATACCCATCCGCGGGCAAGAGATGGAATAGGCTGATCCTGGTGAGAATCAACTGAAGTCAAGTTCAAGGCAAGGTTTTTCCCGGCAGGCTACAGCAGGTGGGACTTGGCGTTGTTCAGCCAGCCGGCGTCCGATTGGACATCGGTTTTATAGATCAGCAGGTCGGCCTCAAACTTCTGATCAGTGAAGTAAACGATCTTGTCCGCTTCGCCGCGGATCCCGGTGTAGTACCAGATGGGGGCTTCAGTCGCCGCCCAGGCGTCGCTGGTTTCGAAAACGACCAGGTCGGCATCGAAACGAATATCGCAAACGAATACCTTCAGATCGGCTTCCGGGGCGATGTCGGTTTTAAACAGCTTCGGCATGCTCTTGGTTCTCCTTGCTTGATTTTTTACGGAGCCGGCCTGCGCGGCGCATTCCTCCGATCAGTATAGGGGAGCGGCCCGGCCGATGTCAAATCATCTTCCACCGGTTTCCGCCAATCTGTAACAAGTCCCCCTATGACCATTCCAGGCCGCCGTTGCTGTAGAGCAGTTGGGCGTTGATCCAGCCGCCCTGTTCCGAGCAGAGAAAGGCGACCAGGTTGGCGCAGTCCCGGGGCAGGCCGATCCGGTCCAGCAGGGTGATTCTTTTCACTTCGGCCTGCAGTTCCGGGCTCATCCAGCCGGTATCAGTGGCCCCTGGATTGATCACGTTGGCCGTTATGCCGCGTGATCTGAATTCATGGGCCGCGGCCAGTACGATGCGGTCCAAGGCCCCCTTGCTGGCTCCGTAGGGCAGGTTGCCGGCTGTATGGTCGCTGGTTATCGCCACGATGCGGCCCGTGCCCGGCTCCGATCTGAAGCGGGCGGCGAATTCCCTGATCAACAGCCAGCCGGCCCGGGCATTGACGGCGAAATGCATATCGAAGCTTTCAACCGAGGTCGAGAGGATGTCGCTCTCCAGGCAATGACAATGGTTGATGACCAGGGCCCTGACCGGTCCGAGTGATTTTTCAACCGTTTCAAAGACGGCGGCCGGCGAATCAGTACCGGCCAGGTCGGTTTCCAGGGACAGACAGCGGCCGCCCAGGCTCCTGATTTCGGCCGGCAGGCGCTCCGGGTCGCTGCGGTCATCGGTCCAGGGCATGGAGGCGTCGTAGGCCCGCCAGCTGGTCAGGGCCAGATCCCAGCCGGTCTCAGCCAGCCTGCGGGCGATGGCCGCGCCGATGCCGATGGAACGGCTGGCTCCGGTGACGAGTGCAATCGGTCGCTGGGTCATTCTTTACTCCTGTTGCAAATTTGCCTGTTATCAGGCGGCCGGCAGCAGCGACAACCAGGCGGTACATGCGATACCGGCCAGGTACAGGCCGCCGAAGATCACCTTGTTGCGGCGGGCCAGCCAGAGCGGCAGGTAGATGTCGAAGTTGTCCCGGCGCTCGGTGGTGTAGCGGCCGGCGACATCGGTCAGCGGGCAGCGCATGCGGTTGACAGCCAGCACTATGACCTCGAGCATGACGAAGGCGACCAGTCCCCAGGCGAAGCGCAGGTTGCCTTGGAAGGCCAGCAGGGGGATGGCCGTGATCGAACCGGCGAAGACCGCCCAGACCAGGGTGTGGATCAGTTTGACGGCGCGCAGTTTGGCGGCGTTTTCCACGCTGATTCAGCGCTGAGCCCAGCGGGGCCGCTCATCGTTCTTTAAAGGTTTTTTCAGGTTCATGCAGGACAATGATATGTTGATCGGCCCGCCCGGTCAATACCCCCGACAACCTGGTGCGGCCGCATGATTGCCGCCGGGATGCTCCAGGCCGGTATTACTGCGTGCGCCGGCGATTCGTCGTTGAGATTCGGGCCCTTTCCGCTTATAATGAGCGCATGACGCCATTAAAACCGAAACCGGGAAACCTGATCCGGGCCGCCTGCCTGGTACTGCTGACTGCGATGCTGCCGGCTCAGCCGGGCGCCGGTTTTTACCTGAAGCTCAGTTCGGGTTACGAATTTGCCGCCCCGGCAACCTGGCGGGACCATGATTCCGGCAACCTGGACTATACACCGGTGTACGGTGACGGGTACCGGGCCGAGGGCAAAGCCGGCAACGGCGTTCCGCTCGACCTTTTTGCCGCATACCGCTTCAGCGGGGCCCTGGCCCTGGAAATCGGACTGCTTAATCGCCCGGCGCTCAGGTATAGGGGGCAGGTGAATTACCCGGACGCCGGAGAAAACCAGCCGGTTGAGGCCGAAATAAGTACCAGCGCCCTTGTCCTGAATGTCGTCTGCCACGTTCTGAAGCTCTTTAAAACCGCCAAACCGGCCTGGTTTGATCCCTACCTTGGCCTGGGAGCCGGCTGGTCGAGAAACAGGCTCGAAAGGCTTGAAATGTCTTTTCCGGAACTCAGCCGACCCCATACTTTTGCCCTGCCCCCGGGCCGAAAAACCTCTTTCTGTTACACTGTGTCCCTGGGGAATTCCTTCGCCCTGTCCGGGAGAATGGCCCTCGACCTTGAATTTCTGTACGGCAATTTCGGCGGGATGGTCAGCTCGGCCGGAGACGGCCTGCTGAAAAGAGGCGAACAGGTCATCACCATTCCAGTCAGGGCGACCCGGGCCGGACTGCAAACCTGGGGCCTGCGCGCCGGAGTTAAATACTCATTTTAGCAGGTCCCGGCGGGCTGTATTCCGCAAACCCGCTTGACAGCCTCTCTTGGCAGTCTTATCATCAGCCCATGGCCAATATGAAAAAAACCCATAAAGTGTTGTTCATGATTTTTTTAGTATGCCCCTGGTTCTTTCAGGGGATCGCACCTGGTTCTTTGTCGGCCGCAGCGCTTGATCAAGCTGAATCCGGAGATGTGGCCGCAATCAGGGCCAGGTATACTGAAAAACTGCAGTTGTTGTTCGAATACCGAAAGCGCATCCGGCATCTCCATCCCATCCTGAACGAACTGCATCCGGTCGCCCTGGTTGAAAACGATCACTTCTACCTGTTTGACCTGGATGAAAGCGGCGAAAAATACCAGTTTATAATGAAGGCGCCCACGAAAATGCCCGTGCCCGTCGGAGTCAGGGCCGCGTTTCCCCTCGATTTCTACGACAACAAGCCCGCCTGCGTGGTCAGCGGTGATGTGTTCGATTCCACGGCAGGTTATGTGACCATGTTTCACGAGTTCATCCACTGTCACCAGTGGAATACCGTTGAACCGGGACTGAAAGACAAATTGCCCCTGGCTGTAAGAGCCATGGAAAAGCGGGATTACATGTGGGAAATCAACTACCCCTTTCCCTACGACTGTGAGCGGTTTGAACAAAGTTACACCGCCTGGATCCAGGCCCTGGATGAACTGAACCGGGAGGCCGTATTGCAGGCCAGGGAGCGTTTGAAGGAAATACTGGATCCCTTTGACTACCAGTACATGGTTTGGCAGGAATGGAAGGAAGGCTTTGCCCTGTACCTCGAGAATGAAATCAGAAATTATCTGGATATCGGCAAAAACCTGGTGGGCCGGAAAGCGCCCTATAATCGAACCGCTTTTTACGCCGGCGGCGCCGGTTATATCAAATACCTGCTGGCCGAAAACCCCGAATTGACCGCTGACCTGGAGGGTTTATTCTATTTTATCTCCGGATTCTAGTCTCCTATGAGTTGAGCTTCTTCCTGGCCGACCGCAAACTGAAAAGGAGCCGCAGGCTGTGAGTATTACCGGGCCGAGATGTGGCGGGCGTGGGTGTCGTACCAGCCGGGCAGGGGGCGGCCCAGGAGCAGGGAGAGGGCCTTGCGAAGTACCTTGCCGGGGAAATACCTGCTGATCAGGCTGTGTTCGCCGAAGAGGCGATACAACTGGAATATCTTCCGGTATTGCTCGACGGCCCGGTCGCGGTCCAGCCAGTCTCCGGGCAGGTCGGCTCCGAACAGGCCGCTGGAACCTTCCTGGAAGCGATAATCCAGCCAGGGACCTTCACGGCCGGGATTGGGCTCCCGCTGGCGGGAAATGCCTGCCTGCTGGACCAGCTTGAAGTCCTGGTAACCCAGGCGGGTCAGTAACTCGAATTCCTCGAGCAGGGCCGGGAAACTAGTTTTTTCGGATTCCAGCGAGAGGTAATCGGGACGCTCCTCGAAATCCAGCAGGGCCTTCAGGCAGACCCGGTCCAGCCCTTCGATGTCACTTTTCAGGTAGTGGGGGATGCCCTGCTCTTGCAGGCAGGCGGCGAAATCAACCGCCTGCACTTCGATGACTTCAAGCTCAGTGCCCAGCTTTTCCTTGCTCCGGGCGAAGACCTCCTGGGCACTGCCCCAGACCGCGATGTTTTTGTTGCGAAAAAACCTGACCGGCCGGCCGGGGCTTTCTCCCGGCATTGTCTCAACGATGGCGCCTTCGATGATGGTCAGCCGCCCGGCGGCGATTTCCCCGGCGAACCTGGCCCGGCAATGGGCCGCCAGTTCCGGATCGGCTTCGAAACCGACCACCCTGAAACCCTTGCGCAGATAGTAATCGCTGTCTTCGCCCCGGTGCAGGCCGATGTCGTAGATCAGGTCGGCTTGTTTCTGGCCTGGTTTCATTTCAGATCCGATTCCGCTTCGGCGGCCGGGCTGATGATGCCCAGCCAGCCGCCCCCGGGAGCAAGTTTCAGGGCCAGGCGGGTGCTTTTTTCAACCCGGCTTTCTTCGAAGCGATGATCATGGGCGTGGCGGTCGGCGTTGATCCCGTCGGCCAGGTTTTCCAGCCTGAAGCGGCCGGCCGGCAGGAAGGAGAGCTCGACTTCAAACTCCCGGGCCGTCCAGTCGGTCAGGGCCGCCAGGTACCAGCTGTCGCCCCGGCGGCGGGCCAGCACCAGGTATTCTCCGACCCGGGCTTCCAGGACCAGGGTTTCATCCCAGCTGACCGGGATGCGGGCCATGAACCGGGCGCATTCTTCCTCCAGGCGGTAGCGGGAAGGCGAATCGCAGAGCATCTGGAGCAGGCTTTCGTAAGCCACGTACAGGGCCAGCTGCTGGGCCCTGGTGCCCTGGCTCATCGGCCGGTTGAAACGGGCCTTGAATTCACCCGGTCCGGCGTTTTCCATGGCTCCCGGGGTGTAATCCATCGGCCCGGCGCTCATGCGGATGAAGGGCAGCAGCAGGTTGTGACCGGGAGTGACCAGGTCGGACCACTTGGCATGCTCCAGGCCGCGAACGCCCTCGTAACTGAGCACGTTGGGATAAGCCCGGTGCAGGCCGGTCGGCTTGAAGGAACCGTGGAAATTTACCAGCAGTCGCCTGGCCGCCGCGGCCCGGGCCACCCGCTCGTAAAAATTGACCATGTACTGGTCGGCCCGCTGCATGAAGTCCACCTTGATCCCCTTGGCTCCCCAGGCGGCGTATTGATCCAGGATGTTTTCCAGGTCGTTGTCCAGGGGTTTCCAGAGCAGCCAGAGAATGATGCCCACCCCGCGGTTTTTCGCGTAAGCGAGCAGTTTGGGCACATCGATGTCCGGGTTGAAATCAAGCACCTCGAGGGTTGATTTTGACCAGCCCTCGTCCAGGATGACGTATTCCAGGCCGAAGTCGGCCGCGAAATCGATGTAGGCCCGGTAAGTTTCGGTGTTCAGCCCGGACCGGAAAGGCACGCCGAACAGGTTGTTGGCGTTCCACCAGTCCCAGGCCACTTTGCCGGGCCGCACCCAGGACCAGTCCGTGCCGGGCGCGGCCGGCCTGGAAAGCTCGTAAACCAGCTCGGGCCCCAGCAGGTCACGGTCGTCGTCGCTGACCATGACCAGGCGCCAGGGCAGGGGGCGGGGGCCGCTGACCCGGGCGATGAGTTCTTCTTCCTCCACTATGCTTTCATTGCGGTCCGGGCCGCGCTCCCGGGGCGCTGTCCTGCTGACGATGCGCGGAAACAGGCCGGCCAGGCCGGCGGCCGAGCGGCGCAGGAACAGGCAGGGGTAATCGTGGACATCGGCTTCGCTGAAGAGCAGGTTGAGCCCGGAATCGGTCCTGGCCAGCAGGGGCAGGTGGGCCAGCCGCCCTTCTTCCAGTCCGCTGAGGGGCAGTACCCGGTAATGGCCCTCGTAATGCGACTGCAGGCTTTTTTCCTCGGGAAAGTAAAGGGTCGGATCGCCGGCCGGCCGGAATTCGACCAGCTCGGCCTCAACCCCGCGGGAGCCGGGGCCGGTCAGCCTGAAGCGGTAGGCCAGGGCCCGGTCGTAAAGGCGCAGCTGTAATTCAAGTCCGGGTCCGGCGCTGAATACCAGCTCGCGGAAGCGGCTCTCGATCAGCGAACGACGCAGGGGGATTTCGGGCCGGATGGTTTCGCGGCGCAGGCGGTTGCTCCGCAGGGCCAGCGGCCGGCCGCCGGGCTCGGCCCGCCCGCCCTGGAAAACCAGGTCCATTCCGCCTATTTCCAGAGCCTCCTTGCCGTCGAAAAACACGGTCAGCCCCTGCCCGGTGTTGCGGTGCGCCTGGACGGCCAGGCGGCCGTCGGGCGAGCTGAAAGTCTTGGCCGCGGCCAGGGGGGCCAGGCAGGTTAAGAGCAGGGCCAGGCAGGAGCTCGTTTTTTTCATGGTTATTCTCCGCGGGAATCGCTTGATTTCGGTTTTCATCGGCAGGTGCAATGATATAACAGGGAAGATCCCGCTGTCCAGTGCCGGTGACCCCCCAAACACACTACCTGATTGCCGGAATTGTTTGAAATACACTGCTAAGATTATTGTCTTTCCTGAGTGTGAAAGGGTGAATCAACGCTCACCACAACGGTGCAGACCGACGTAAAGCCAGGCTGTACTAACATGACCAACTCGCTGCGCTCAGACAGTGGTCATGTTACCCTGAAGGGCACGTCCAGCCCGGCTTTGTCGGTTCCCTGCACCTTCGTTTCCGTTCGCTTTTACTTCACCCTTTCCCTGGCCCAATGATCAGATATGATCAGGCCCGCGGTTGACAGGGGGAGGTCGCCGTGCTAATTGTAAGGCCGGTCCCGGCGTCGGCCGGACCGGGGAGGTTGCATGAAATCTTTCAGCCTGGTTTTAATGGTCATGCTTTGCGTATTGACTTCAGCCCAGTATGCACAGGAGAAGGAAATGAGCATCAGCCGCAAAGAATTCGGGAAAACGCCCGCCGGTGAAACGGTGCCGCTATACACCCTGAGCAACCGCTACGGCTACAGCGTCAGCATCACCCCTTACGGGGCCATAATCAGTTCAATTGTCGTGCCGGACCGCGCCGGCCGGCCGGGAGACGTAGTGCTGGGCTTTGACCGCCTGGACGGTTACCTGGCCGAGCATCCCTATTTCGGCTGCGTGGTCGGCCGTTACGCCAACCGCATCGCCGGGGGCCGCTTCAGTCTTGACGGCCGCGAGTACGAACTGGCCAGGAACAACGGCCCCAACCACCTGCACGGCGGCCTGCAGGGCTTTGACAAGCGGCTTTTCACGGCCCGGGAAATCCGCGAGCGGGATTACGTCGGCCTGGAGCTGACTTACCTCAGCCCGGACGGCGAGGAAGGCTACCCGGGCAAGCTCGAACTGACAGTGATCTACACCTGGAACGACCTGAACGAACTGCGCATCGAATACCGGGCGCTCAGCGACCAGCCAACGATCTGCAACCTGACCCAGCACAGTTATTTCAACCTGGCCGACGCCGGGGCCGGGACCGTGCTGGATCACCTGCTCAAGATAGACGCGGACAGCATCACGCCGGTTGACGAAACCCTTATCCCCACGGGGGAATTCATGCCGGTGGCCGGCACGCCCTTTGACTTCCGCCGGCTGAGGCCCATCGGGTCGGGCATCGATGACGATCATCCCCAGATCAAGCACGGTCCGGGCTACGACCATAACTTCGTCCTGAACGGCCCTCCGGGTGTACTACGCAAGGTGGCCGTACTCTACGACCCGGCCTCCGGCCGATCGCTGACAGTTTCGACCACTGAACCGGGCCTGCAGTTCTATGCCGGCAATTTCCTGGACGGCAGTATCAGGGGCAAGAACGGCGCGGTTTACGGCCGGCGCCACGGCCTCTGTCTGGAGACCCAGCATTTTCCGGACAGCCCCAACCAGCCGGAGTTCCCCTCGACCGTACTGCGGCCGGGCCGGGTCTTCACCAGCACCACGGTTTACGCTTTCGCGGTCGGGGAGTGAAGCCCAAGGGCCGGGCCTTTTAGCGCTCGCTTTATTGAAGCTTGTCCGGCAGGGGGTAGCGGGCCAGGAAAGCGCCTTCATCGGAATGAGCGTCCAGCACCCAGACGGCGTTGCGGCGCAACTTGAGTACCGGGCTGATGAATTCATCGGGCAGTACAAATCTGGCCCGGAAGAGTCCGGCGGCGTTGAACAGGTCCAGGTGGAGCCTTTCGTCTTCAGGCTCGCTTCCGATGGTCAAGACCCAGAGCCGGCCGCTTTCATCGGTCAACAGCCTGGATATCGAGTTCTTGTAAGGATCGGGCGTGAACTCCCGCTTGATGCCGTATCGGGCCATTTGCTTGTCCATGTTTTCCTTTTCCCTGGCTACCCGGGCCGGGCTTTTCTTCACCGCTTTGAAGGGCCGCTTGATCAATCCCAGTAATTTGCCCTCTGCGTTATAGTGCTCGATTTCATAAACTTCGGTTGAAATATGGCGCACGAAAAAACCGCCTTCCGGCTGGGCTACGAAGGTGTAATGCCCCCGGTGCTGACCGTCTTCGGAGGATTGTCTGTAGAGCGTTTTCAACTCCTTGAAATCCTGGTCGGCAGAAATCACTTCCTGGTAAAACTCCATTCCCTTGTCCTTTGGTCTCATGCTGGCCAGGGAAAAGACAAGGCCGCCGCCCGGCCTTGAATAAATGTTATTCGGCATTGACCTTGGTTCGAGTTGGTGCTGGCGCAGTGCTTTGCCCTCGGGGGAGAAAACCTGCAGTGCCGGTGAATTAAGGACGCAGATCTCGCCGTTTGTATTGATGCAGAAGGAAGTAACCGAGTTTAATTCACCCGGTCCCTGGCCGGGTCGGCCCACGCTGTTTGAAAATTTGAAATCACGGTCGAGCTTGAACAGCATTTTCGCCTTGGAATCAAGGATGTACAGAGAACCGTCCGGGGCGAAGTCAAAGTAACTGACTGTGGAAAGGATCATTTCCGGATGCAGGTTCTCCAGGTCTATGTGCAGGTCCGGCTGGAGCAGGAGCGGCTTTTCCTGCGCCGGGGCGAAAGAACTGGAAAAAAGCAGGCAGGCCGTGATGGTTATCAGGATTGAAGCTGGTTTTATTCGAATCGACAATAAACGCATTATCCCTCCTTGATACTGGTTTTTATACAAAACGATATTCACTATGTCAAGCGGAGTAAAACGATATAAACTGGATAGAAAAAACATACTGTCTTTTATTATAGGCATTGACGGTCAACAACTTCACGGATGATTGAAAAAATAACATGAACTTGTTGACTTGTATTTTTCATTGATTTATCATCAATTGAAATCAGAAAGCAAAGCGGCGCGGCCGACATTTGCCGATGAGGGACAATGAAAAGAACAACCTTTATTCTGGTGGTCGCCCTGTTCGGCCTGGTCCTTTCCGGGCAGGATGCTGAAAAAGAAAAAGATCCGGCGGGCATACCGGCCATCTGGCCCGTGAACGGGTATGTTGAAAATGGTTTCGGCGACCAGGTCAGGCTGGCTGACGGCAGTGTCGGCCCCAACCCGGGGATTGACATCGAAACTTCGGTCGGCAGGGAAATCAAGGCCCCGGCCGACGGCCTGGTGCTTTCCCTGGAAAAAGTCGGCGACCGCGGCTGGCTGTTGGTCATCGATCACCGCTCCGGATACCTGACGCGCTACAGCTGGCAGGGAGAAGCCCTGGTCAAGCCGGGCGAAGAGCTGCGGCGCTGGCAGGCGCTGGGCCGGATCCAGGAGCCGCCGCCGGTGGCTTACAGCACACTTCGCTACCAGGTCGAGTATAACGGTCAGCTGATCGACCCGCTGAAGTTGATATACAAATAAGCCGGCCGGGAATTTTTCATTCTTTCCGGGGAACCCGGGGCGAGGGCCCTGCGTTTATAAGGTGCCTCTGGAGGAAAAATGAAAAAAACCTGCCTGATATTGTTTTGTCTCAGTCTGCTGGTAAGCGCCCCAGTTGCCTCACCCGCGGAAGACCCGCAACGCACCAGCCCGCCGCCGCTGACCGGGCCGGATAACCGGGCCGACGATGCCCGGACCATCCTGGAACGTTACCGGGCCGCCTGGGAAGCCGGAGCCGGCCGCTTTGAACTGCCGCAGAGAACGGTACTGATTTTCCGGATCAGCGGGACCGGGGGCGGTGATTTCAACCTGCTCCTCTCGCCTGGGGGCGGGGCCGTGCTGGCCGAAGGCCTGCCTGAAAAACATGACGGCGGCTTTCGCACCGACATCGAAACCCTGCGCCGCCTGGACCGCGGAGAGATCAACCACATGACCGCCATGGGCCGGGCCAACTGGCAGGATCCGGCGGCCATGGATCCCATACTGCCGCCCGGGGTGAAACCCTCGGCCGAGGTCCTGGGCCGCTTGTTGCCGCTGGCCTTTCATTTCTGGAATCGCGAACACCCGGTGAGCGTGCGCTTCGGTGAGGGCACCAGCCGGCTGGTGCATGGGGGCAATGCCACGGTCATTCATTACGACCGGGGCCTGCGTTCAGCCTGGTACCAGCTTGAAGCGGGCATGCATATCAATGCCGAGCCGGCCGACCAGGTAAATCCCTTTGCCAGCCTGTTCATAGTGATACGCGGCTCCTGCCAGGCCCGCCTGAACGGCGAGTCGAGAGTGTTGCACGAGGGCATGGCCCTGGTCGTGCCGGCCGGCATGAGCCATGAATTCTGGGCCGGCCCCGGGGAATACGCCGAGTTCATCATGATCTGCTGGGGCGAAGGCGCCTGATTAAAAGATTTGGCTGGGGCTCGAAGCAAACTTTTTCTTTTTTTCAGCCGGGAATTAAAACTGGAAGGATCAGTCCTGGTCGATACGTGTTGAGATGAAAGAAATTGCTTTCTCGGTTATTTCAACTGCTTTTCTTGTTTCTTCAATAGTCGGCATATAAAAATCATCGGGATAACGGACATCAATGCCGTATTGAGTCAGGGAGTCGACATTCAGATCGTATAATTCCTCAAAAGAGGGATCTTTCAGCTTGCAAAGCTCAATTAATTCGGCGATATCATGAGTTTTTCGAAAATCCTGCTTTCTTTCCACCAGGAAAGCTTTCAGGTACTTTTCAACACATTGCTGCATGTGAAAACAGATGGTGTCAGTGGCGGGATCAAGGGTGGCCAGTTGATCTAATCCGGTTTTAAGGTCATTCCGAGCTTTCTTGATCCATTTATGTGCCCAATCGTTCACAAGACAAATCCATCCAATGTGAGATTGCGGCTGATTGTTCCAGGAGTGTTCTTTTTCTGTTCAAATTCTTCGCGGGTTTGCAGGATGATGTCATTGGGGATATAATTCCTGGCCAGTTTTCGCTTGATCTGCCGGATAAGGAGGCGTTTCTGAGAGACGGTAATCGGTTTGGAAATGAGCACCAGGTAATCCCAATCGCTTTCAATCCGGGCGGTGCCGTCGGCCCTTGATCCGAAAAGAACTATTCTTGAGTTGACGAAGCCTTGGCTTTCCAGAACATTTTTTATAATCAATCGAGCTTCCTGATCGATTGATGTTTTTACCGCCGGCATCGTTTTTTCCTGAGTGCATTATCGATTATTCCAAAATAACTGTCAACAACCGTTAATGGTTGTTTCGGCCTGGCTTAGGTGACGGAAGGGTCAGGACAAGCTCAGGCGGCGGTGGGCCAGGCTCAGCAGGCCGTGGATGGGCACCCCGTAGGGGCAGTTCTGCTGGCAGATGCCGCTGCAGGAAGCGCAATTGCCTGCATTGGGCTCGACCATGGACGCGTACTTGGCCATGGCGATCTTTTCCGAGCCGCTGTATTCAAAGTAATGGCTGTAGCGCATGACGGTGTTGACCGCGACCCTTTGCGGGCAGGCCCGCTCGCAGAGGCCGCAGGCGTGGCGGCAGTAGAGCCCGGCGCAGTCGTTGCGGAAGGCGGCCAGGCCGGCCTGGTCCCGGGGAGTAAGCGAACCGCCGGATAGTTTCACGAACTGTTCGGCTTCCTCGAAATTTCCGACCGCCAGGTTGACCGTGTGCACCCGCGGGTCACCCAGGATGAACTTGATGGCCGCTTCCTTGATTTCCCGGGCCGAACTGAGACCGTGCTTTTTGAGGAAATCTCCGGCCTGGGCGGCGGTTGCTTCGAGCTGTTCCAGGGACTGCAGCAGCCTTGGTTCGACTTCGCCGCCCTCGGCCTTGAGCGCGGCCACCCTTTCCCGGGTCTCGAAATAGCGGCCCAGGGGATCCGATTTCATGATGGTCACCCCGAGGTTGTGCTCGGCGCAGGCGGCCATGATCCGTTCTCCGGGTTCGTGCTGGATGAAGTTGTAGATCAGCAGCAGCACGTCGAAACGCCCGTCCCGGGCGGCCGCGGTAAGTACCTCGTCCATCGGTTCACCACTACCGGCCTGGCGCGGTCCGTGATTGGAGACCCCGAGGAAGCGAAGCTTTTTCTCCTTTTTCAGCCGGTCGCAGGCGGCGTGAAAACCGGGATGGGAGAGGTCGGCCGTGGTGGCCGGGTTGTGGATCATCAGGCAGTCGAGGTAGTCGGTCTGCAGGCGTTCCAGGCAGGCCTGGAAGCGGTCAAGCACCTGCTGTTCGCTTTCCCCGGCCCGCAGGTGCAGTTTGCTGGTGATGAAGACTTTTTTCCGCTCGAAGCCCTGCAGGGCTTCGCCGATACTGCGTTCCGAGCCGCCGCGGCCGTAGCTTTCACCGGTGTCGATGTAATTGACTCCGGCTTCCAGCATGGCCTGGAAAACGGCCGCTGAAAACACCCGGGAACTGCCGATGCCGATGTCGGAGACTTCAAAGCCGGTGCGCCCCAGCAGGTTGTAGCGCCTGATGCGGGGCTGAGCTTCGGTGGCGGCCGGAGCGGAGGCTTCGAGCCTGATCCGGCCGAGCATTCCGGCCCCGGCCAGGCCCAGGGCCGAGGTCTTCAGAAACTGGCGGCGATCCTTGCTGTTTCCCGACATGACACACCTCCGGATGGATTTCGGTTAAGGTGACTTAAACGATTACTTTAATTCTATATTATAGAAATAACTACCTTGTCAAGACGGCCCGCCGCCGTCAGGATTCCCTAGCTGATTTCTGTAATTGTTATTAAGAGCATTATTGGGTGTGTGTATTACCTGAAGGAAAGGGTGAATCAACGCTCACCACT
This sequence comes from uncultured Clostridia bacterium, assembly GCA_964457225.1. Lineage (GTDB taxonomy): Bacteria > Acidobacteriota > Aminicenantia > UBA2199 > UBA2199 > CAYWEM01. The sequence continues at coordinate 126,943 of CAYWEM010000001.1, read as the reverse complement.
ACGGTGCAGACCGACGTAAAGCCAGGCTGTACTAACATGACCAACTCGCTTCGCTCAGACAGTGGTCATGTTACCCTGAAGGGCACGTCCAGCCTGGCTTTGTCGGTTCCCTGCACCTTCGTTTGACGTTCGCTTTTGCTTCACCCTTTCCCTTTTTCAAAGATTTAAACGGGGAATCAGAGGTGCCGTGGTGCATATTGACTTGCCCGGAAGGAAAGAATATGATTGCTCTGGTTCAGATGAGAAAAACAGCCTTTTTACCGGTTTTGCTCGGCCTGGTTTGCCTGGCCCTCTATTTGCTGGTTTTCAGGGCCAACGGGCTGAAAAGCAACCTCTTGAACGCCCTGCTTTCAGCCAGCGCCGCCGTCTCCTGGAGCGCCGCCACCGTGCTGATAGATACGAATTGCCTCAGGCTCAGGGTATTTTACATCAGCACGGCCACGATTTTCGCCGTGTTCCTGGTTGAATTCGGGGCCTGGTCGGGGGCATGGCCGGTCGATCCGCTCAGCCATAGATTCCTGTACCTGATCGTCCTGTTCGGCGCCCTGGCCGTTTCCCTCTACCGGCAACTCTTCGAGCGCCGGGTCAAGGACATGTAAGCCAAAGTTCGGGTGTTTTTTCTCTCCCGGCAAAGAAATCAATTGTTCAATTCGCGAAAATAGACAGTAATAGATTTGTATAGTATTGTTTCTGCATGTTCAAATCATGACGAAAAAAAGCATGATTGCCTTCCTGAAAGCCTATTTAACCCTTGCTTAGGGTTTTATGCGAAATTGGTAAAGCAGGCGGTGCATGGTGGACGAAACCATGCAGAAGCCGGGCTTCCTGCGAAGGCGGAAAAACGAGGTGTGAGGAATGAAAGAGAAGTTGAAAAAAGCGGCCTGGGTGCTGCTGCTCCTGCTGCTGCCCATGCTCCTGCCCCGGCAGATACACTGGGACATGCAATACCGGCACGCGGTGGTGCGGGTGGAAGTAGTCAAGCAGAGTCCCGACTATCGCCGGCCCTGGAAAATGAAAGCAAAGAGAAGCGGTGGTGGATCGGGCTGTGTGATCGCCGGCCCGCGCATCCTGACCTGCGCCCACGTGGTGGCCGATCAGAAAGAAGTCCGGGTGCTGAGAGCGAGTGATGCCAAGTGGTTCCCGGCTCAAGTGGAATTCGTGGCCCATGACAGTGACCTGGCCCTGCTGAAGGTTGAGGACCCCGCTTTCTTCGCCGGCATCCGGCCGCTGGAGATAGGTGAGGCCGCACGCGCCGGCGACCGGGGACTGACTTACAGCTTTCCCGGCGGTCGCACCAGGGTTTTCGCGGGTAAAAGCAGTATCAACCAACACGAAATGATGACTTTCAATGATTCGCGTCTGTCACTGCTGGGCCTGAGTTGCAATAAATATGACCAGGAAGTCGGGCCGGGCAGTTCGGGCGGCGCGCTGATCGTGGACGGGCGGCTTTCGGCTGTTATTTATGGAAGAAATAGCGATAAGAAAGAAGAATTTGTTGCCGTCTCGGTGCCGCTCATCAACAGGTTCCTGGCTGACATCGCCGACGGGCGCTACGATGGAGTGCCGACTCTGAACCTGGATTACCAGGATACCAGCAACCCGGCCATGAGAGCCGCTCTCGGCCTGGGCTATCTCGATCACGGAGTACTGGTCAACCGGGTTGAATACGGCAGTACGGCCTACGGAGTGCTGGAGCGGGGGGATATCCTGCTCAGCCTTGACGGGGTGACAATCGGCATGGACGGCAGTGTGCCTTTAAATTCTTCGGAAGGGGTGGATTTCAGCTTTCTGCTCAGCCGGCGCCAGGTGGGCGAGGAAGTTGAGCTGACTTTCCGGAGGGCCGGCCGGGAAGAGCGGGGCCGGATCAAACTGCAGGCGGAGGAATTCCTGGTGCCGCCGCGGCGCTTCGACACCAGGCCGGCCTACCTGGTTTACTGCGGCCTGGTGTTCATGAACCTGACCCTGGACTACATCAGGGCCTGGAGAGATGAATGGCTGTTCCCGAAAATGAATTACCAGTACTACTACGGCAATCCGGAACCGGAGCGCTCCGAACTGGTGGTGCTGGCCGGAATCCTGCCTCACTCGATCAACCAGGGTTACCAGGATCTGGAACATGAAATCGTCACCCGGGTCAACGGCCGGGAAATCAGATCAATGGCTGACCTGGCCCCGGCTTTCGCCGCTGTGACCGGGCACTGGCACCTGGTTGAGCTGGACAGCGGTGAGAGCATTTACCTCGATGCCGAAGCCGCAGTCGATGCCCATGCCGAGATCCTGGAAAAAAACAAGATCAGCGCCGAAAAATCGGCCTGCCTGGAATGATTGCCGGCAAAATGGTAGGCTGTAAAAGAACAGCAAGCAAGGAACGAACATGAAGAAGAAAGCCTGTCTTTACCTGGTTACTGCCGCCCTGATCCTGCTGCTGCCGGCCTACTCCGGCCGCCCCGGGCTCCAGGTGCTCAGCGATCTCTCCCTGTACCGGGCCCAGGCGGCCGCAAACCCCGATCTGGAACTGGTCGACCTGGAGGCCGTCATTCCCGGAATCGTGCTCGATATCCGCTATGCCGGGCCCGACAATTTCACCGGGGAAATAATCTATACATCGCCGAAGGCCTTCGCCCGGCGGCCGGTGGCCGCGGCCCTGCAGAGAGTACAGACCGAGCTGGCTGAGCTGAACCTGGGCCTGAAGATTTACGATGCCTATCGCCCCTACGCGGCCACGGTAAGGTTCTACGAAGTTTACCCGGACCCCGATTTCGTGGCCGATCCGCGCTACGGTTCCCGGCATAACCGCGGCTGTGCTGTGGATGTCACCCTGGTAAACCTGGACAGCGGCCTGGAAATTCCCATGCCCACCGATTACGACGAATTCACTGAACGGGCTCACCCGGAATACGCCGATTTGCCGGAAGAAGTCATCCGGAACCGGCAATTGCTGTTCGATATCATGGCCCGGCACGGCTTTTCCCATTATCCCACCGAGTGGTGGCATTTCGATTTCCACGGCTGGGAAGATTACCCCCTGATGGACCTCAGCTTCGAGCAGTTACTGGGAGTGAGCCCTGATTCCCCGCCTGATTTTTAGTGTGTGGGAGGGGACAGAGTTTGAAGATATGTATTTTCTGAAGGACCGGGCCCCGCGGCAACCCTCGTTTACCCTTGGGACAGTAAATCCGCCGCTATGGTCGCTTGAAAATGTGATAATGCAAGATACGGCACCGATGGCCCCTTGACCAACTCGCTTCGCTCAGACAGTGGTCATGTTACCCTGATGGGCACGTCCAGCCCATCTTTGTCGGTTCCCTGCACCTTCGTTTCTTGTCCCCGAAGGGGGAGCGTTCGCTTTTGCTTCACCCTTCCCCTGGCATAAAAACAGGTATGGAACCAGGGTGATGGCCGAGACTTGAAAAAAACCTTATCCGGCAGAGCTGAACCGGTTGGCCACCGGTCTTAATGCCGGAAACGGGAATCTGGGCCCTGGCCGGCGGTAAAATTGCTGATTCAAGACTTGAAATGCCTGGCCCGTTTTCTTTGCAACGAGTCATTCTTGATGAAAATGGCCAGATAGGCGATTGAAGCGGACAAAAACAGGTAGAACAGCGGGATGTTGTGGCTTTTTACCTGGTTCACGTAATTGTACAGGTACAGGAAAGCGATGCTGAAGGCGATAAACAACATGACCAGCATCAGGGACAGCGAGACCAGGGGTTTCTTTCGGCTGTTTTTCAAGGCCCCGCTTTCCTCCGGTTCCAGGGCATCCCGGTAAGTGATGGACTGCCTTAAATGCCAGTGGGTCAGGAAAATGCCGAAGACAAACCCCCCGCTTATCATCAGAAAATAAAAGAACCCGGTAAAAATCCAGAAATGAGCTTCGGCCGGGTCCAGGGAAAAGAAAATCACCGTATAGGCCAGGTAGGGATAGATGAAGACCAGGGCTAATTCAGTCATGCTTCTCCGGGCATAAACATGTGCATTGTGGAAGGCCGCCTGGGATATGATGTAAAAAACCACGGCCACGATTATCAGCAGAGTCAGGAAAATGTCAGAAAAATCGATGCCGGACAGAAAAACAGAAAACATCAGGATGTAAAACAGGTAAAAACTGAAAAGGACCCGGATGAGCAGGTTGACAGAGTTTCTTTCAGGGGCTTCCGCAACCGTGTTACTGTCAGTTTGTTCCGGGACGGCTTTTTTCCGGCCTCTAACCAGGCCGATAAGCCAGATTAAAAAGATGCCGGCGCCCGTTACGTAATTCCAGAGCAGCCAGGTGTTGCTGAAATCAGCATAGATTGCGGCTATGGCCTGCTGCGGATCCTCAACCCAGCGGACCAGGCGGTAGCCTTCAGCAGCTTTCAGGTTGTTTTCGCTGAGGCATTTCCTGGCGGCCTCTTCCAGTTCCTCCCTGAAGGAAACCGAAGCCTTGATGGCCGCCCGGTACGGTTTTGACCAGTTTTTTTTCTGGGCATCCGCAGCGGCGACGGCAAAGAGGCCGACCGGCTTATCGACGGTCCAATCTTCAGAAACTATCGGCGCCGCATAGTAGCTGGAAGTCTTCAGGTTGTTGTTGTGGTCCAGGTGTTCTACGTAGTGGGTTACGGCCAGGGATGTTTCCACCCGGCCGTTGGTGAATACAAAGCCGTCGGCCTCGGGATAATTCAGGGCCTCTTCGATCCTGATGCTGTCAACGATAACCCCGTCTTTTACATCGTAGAAATCGGCAATGTACATGCCGCTGATTATGGTTCCGGTGATGGCGACGAGTACTGTCCAGCCCAGGCTTAACTGCCGGTACCAGAAGCCTAAAAAGAGGACCAGCAGGCTGATGAAGACGGAGTTGACGATCGCCAGGCCCCAGGACAGTTTTGCGGCGATCAACATGGAGGAGCCGATGATGAGGTTCAGCACCAGGAGGTTCAGCAACAGCAGGGGGACAATACCAAGGGCTTTTTTCAGGTTCATCATAACCTCCTTTTTTTGACTCTGCTGGTTATGATTATTACAAAAACCAGAAAAAAAAGAAAAGCCAGGGGGTTGGGCGGGGGAGGGTGCTTGAAGATATGTATTTTCTGAAGGACCGGGCCCCGCGGCAACCCTCGTTTACCCTTGGGACAGTAAATCCGCCGCTATGGTCGCTTGAAAATGTGATAATGCAAGATACGGCACCGATGGCCCCTGGGACAGTAAATCCGCCGCTATGGTCGGTTGAAAATGTGATAATGCAAGATACGGCACCGATGGCTGTTAATGGATGCGCTGGCCGGGCCGGGCGCCGCTGTCCGGGCTCAGCACGAAGACCTCGGCTCCGCCGGGGCCGGCGGCCAGCAGCATGCCTTCGGAGAGGCCGAACTTCATCTTCCGCGGCTCCAGGTTGGCCGCCACTACGATGAGTTTGCCGACCAGGTCTTCCGCTTTGTAGGCCTGCCTGATGCCGGCGATGATCGAGCGGGTCTCCAGGCCGATGTCCACTTTCAGGCGAAGCAGTTTGTCGGCCTCGGGGATGATCTCCGCTTCCAGCACCCGGGCTACCCGCAGGTCGATTTTCTGGAAATCAGCGAAGGAGACGGTCGGGCAGAGGGCTTCGTGTTCCACGGCCGGTTGTTGTTCGGCCGGTTTTTCCTGGCTTTGCTCGATTATCATGTTGACTTTCTCCTTTTCTATCCTGGCGGCCAGCATCCTGAAGGGACCGACCGGGACGGATTCAAGCTCTTCTCCGAGTGAATCCCAGGTGTAGGGCTTTTCGCGCAGTATTTCTTCCACCAGGCCGGCCCAGGAGGGCAGAATGGGCTTGAGCATGATCACCAGCCGGCGGAAGAGGTTGATGACGTCGGTCAGCACGGCCAGGCCCTGTTCCGGGTCGGCCTTGATCTTTTCCCAGGGCTTCTGTTCGTCGAAATAGCGGTTGGCCGCCTCGGCCAGGCCGCGGATCTCGACCAGGGCCTTGGAGAATTCCCGTTTCTCGTAGAGCTCGGCCACCTGGCCGGCTTTTTCCCCCGAGGCCGCCAGCAGTTCCCGGCCGGCCGGGGTCAGGCGGCCCAGCACGCCGCCGGCGCGGTCGACCATCTGCAGACTGCGCGAGGCCAGGTTGGAGATCTTGCCGATCAGCTCGGCATTTACCTTGTTGACGAAGTCCTGCAGGTTGAGGTCGATGTCGTCGAGGTTGGCGCCGAGCTTGCAGGCGTAATAGTAACGGAGGTAAAGCGGGTCGAGCTGTTCAAGATAGGTGGCGGCCTTGATGAAGGTGCCCTTGGACTTGCTCATCTTCTCGCCGTTGATGGTCAGAAAACCGTGCACGAAAACCTGGTCAGGGGTCTTATACCCGGCCGCTTTCAGCATGGCCGGCCAGAACAGGGTGTGAAAGTAGACGATGTCCTTGCCGATGAAATGGTAGAGCTCGGCTTCCCCGGAATGCCAGAATTCGCGGAAATCGCGCTGACTGCGCCGGGCCCAGTCCATGGTGGACGAGATATAGCCCAGCGGGGCATCCAGCCAGACGTAGAAAAACTTGTCCGGATAGCCGGGAATCGGGATGCCGAAATAGGGGGCGTCGCGGGAGATATCCCAGTCGCGCAGTTCCTCGCCGAACCACTCTCCGAGCTTGTTGGCCACCTCGCGCGGGGTGTGCAGGCTGACCCATTCCTGCAGGAAGGCGCGGAAGTTTTCCAGGCGGAAAAAGAGATGATCACTCTCGCGCTCCACCGGGACAGTGCCGCAGATCGAACAGGCCGGGCTCTCCAGCTCGGCCGGGGAATAGGCAGCCCCGCACTTGTCGCAGGAATCTCCGTACTGGCCCTCGGCCCGGCAGCGGGGGCAGGTCCCGGTTACGAAGCGGTCGGGCAGGAACATCCGGTCCCGGGAGCAGAAAAACTGCTTGACCGGCCTGACTGCGATGTGGCCGTCGCGCTGCATGGCGGCGAAGAATTCCTCGGCCAGGGCCTGGTTTTCCGGGCTGTGAGTGCTGTAATAGTTGTCGAACTCGATTTCAAAAGCGGCGAAATCGCGCCGGTGGTCGAGATTCTTTTCGGCGATGAGCTCTTCGGGACTGATTCCGCGGGCCCGGGCGCTGACCATGACCGGGGTGCCGTGGGTGTCGTCGGCGCAGATGTAGAGGCATTCGTGGCCGCGCATTTTCTGGAAGCGCACCCAGAAATCGGTCTGCAGGTATTCCACCAGGTGGCCGAGGTGGATGTCACCGTTGGCGTAGGGCAGGGCGGCGGTTACCAGGATCTTGCGTTTGACGGACATGGATTGCCTCTCTGAAAGCCTGTATTATATCACTTTTTACCACAATCCTCCCCGGCTGTAAAGGAAACGGCAGGGTTGCGGTTCGATCGTGATCAAGCGCCCAGCAGGAAATGCAGGCCGGTCAGAAACAGCAGGATGAACAGGAACCAGCCCAGCAGGACTGAAACCGCCCGGAGGTCGCCGCCGGCCGGTTGCGGACGTTGCAGGAGCGGAGCTTTCTTTCCGGTCCTCAGCAGTCCCGGCAGGAAGGCCAGCAGAAAAGTCAGGCCGAAGCCGGACAGGTTCCACCACAGCCAGGAGACGCTTTCCGCCTGGAACAACCATAGGTAGAGATTGCCGGTGAATCCGGCCGCCAGGCCCAGCAGGGCGTCCCGCTCCCTGCTGCGCGGCAGCAGGGCCCCGGCGGCGAAAACCGCGGCCACCGGGCCGTAAAATGCGGATCCTATTTTGTTGACTGTTTCGATCACCGTGGTGCCGGAGCCGGACAAGTAAAAGGCAAAGCCCAGGGCCAGGCCGCCCCAGCAGACGGTCATGGTCCTCGAGATCAAGACCTTGCGGCGATCGGGCAAACTGCTCCAGGCCGGCTTGAGTTTGAGCAGAATGTCGTTCCAACTGGAGGCTGACAGGGAATTGAGAGCGGAATCCAGGCTGGAGAGGGATGCGGCGAAGATGCCGGCCACCACCAGGCCCAGCAGGCCGGTCGGCACGAAAGAACGAAAGAAATGGGGCATCAGGTAGTCCGGCGGCAGATCGGAGACCAGGGCCGCGAAATCGGGACGGGCGGCCAGGAAAGGAATCAGCAGGTAGCCGATCAGGCAGTAACTGGCCACCAGGGGAAAGCGCAGCAAACCGTTGATCAGGAGTGCCCGCCGGGCCTGGGAACGGTCGGCGGTACTCAGCAGGCGCTGGGCCTGGCTCTGGTCACAGCCGTAGTAGGAGAGATAGAGGAAGAAACCGCCCAGCAGCATCGGCCAGAAGGAGAAATCGGAAGCGGTTCCGAAGACCAGCACGGCCTGTCGGGCCGGATCAACTGCTTCCCCGGCCGCGGGCGGACCGCCGAGCAGGATGAGCAGGATGGCCACGCAGACCAGGGCCGAGAACCAGAGAATGAACAGCTGGACTATATCGGTGAAAATGTCGGCGCTGATGCCGCCCATGGTGGTGTAGATCAATGTGACCAGGGCGATGGCCAGCAGGGCGCTGTCCAGTGAAACGTCAAGACAGACCGCCGTGACATAGGAGGTGGCCAGCAGGGCCACCCCGGAACCCAGGGAGCGTCCGGCCAGGAAGACCAGGCTGACCAGCAGGCGCAGTCGCGGGCCGAAACGTTCCTCCAGGTAATGGTAAATGGTGATGGAACGGGAGCGCAGGTAAAGGGGAAGCAGAAGCAGGATGATGGCGGCCATGGCCAGGGGCACGGCCATTTCGTACTGCAGCCAGCGCAGGCCGCCGCCGCTGCGCAGGGCGATGAAGGCCGGAGCCCCGACCAGGCTGATGGCGCTGACCTGGTTGGCCAGCAGGGACAACCCGATCTGCCAGCCGCGGATGCGCCGGCCGCCCAGGAAATAATCGATTTCACTGGCCTGGCGCTTGCCGATGCGGTAGCCCATCAGGATGACCAGGCCGATAGTCACGCCCAGAACCAGCCAGTCGAGCGGATTCAAGATCGGCCCCCGGCTGTGTTTGCCCCTTTTCCGCTTGAGTGCATGAAACAGAATTAACAAATCCGACTGTTTTTTTCAAACAGCCTGGTTGACAAATCGGCTGATCGCCGCTATAATTGCAATGTAAGTAAACGTTAACTAACGTGGAGGCCGAACATGGCAGAGCGGGTAAAAAAGGAACTGAGCGCCAGGCAGGTAGAGATCATCGGCGCCGCCCTGGATCTCATCAGCAGTAACGGCATCGAGGCCCTGACCATCAGGCATCTCAGTGAACGGCTCGGTTTCAGCGAGGCCGCCTTTTACCGCCATTTCCCCAGCAAGGGCCGGATTTTCAGCGCCCTGGCCGAGCGCTTTGAGCAAAGTTCAGGCGAGTTCCTGGATCGTATCGGAGTCGGCGGGCAAAACGCCCCGGAGCGGGTGGCGGCTTTCTTTCTCGATCGCTGCCGCCTGTTCGCTTCCGACCGCCTGGTAACCGAGGTGATGTTTTCCGAGGAACTGTTCAAGGCCGATGCCGAACTGGCCCAACGGGTCAGGCGGATCATTTCCGGCCATCGCCGCCAGTTGGAGGAAATACTGGCCGCGGGCCAGGCCGCGGGCAGTATCACCCCCCGGGTGCCGCCCGGCCACCTGTTCATGGTGATCATGGGGGCCCTGCGCCTGCTGGTCGGCCAGTGGCGACTGCACGGCCGATCCTTTGACCTGGAAGAGTCCGGCCGGGAACTATGGCTTTCAATTAAGGAACTGATAACCTTAAAAAACGATCAAACAGGAGGAAAACAGTGAAAAGAGCGATTATTGAAATCAACGAAGATCTCTGCGACGGCTGCGGGCTCTGCATTCCCGGCTGTCCCGAGGGGGCCCTGCGCATTGTCGACGGCAAGGCCAGGCTGGTCGGTGATATACTCTGCGACGGGCTCGGAGCCTGCGTGGGCGAGTGCCCGACCGGGGCGCTCAAGGTGGTTGAAAGGGATGCTGAAGCCTATGACGAAAGGCTGGTGATCGCCAATATAGCCGGGCAGGGCGCCCAGGCCGTGGCCGATCATCTCCGGCACCTGGAGGAACACGGGCAAACGGCCGACCTGGAAACAGCCCGGGCCTGGCTGGCTGAAAACGGCCTGCAACCGGAATATAGAAGCCGGGCTCCGTTGTCCGGAAGCGGGTGCAAGCCGGCTGGTTCCTGCCCCGGATCGGCCGGCCGCCTGCTCAATGAAAAGGGGACGGGGCCGGCCGCCGGTGCTTCGGCCCTGAACACCTGGCCGCTGCAGCTGCGCCTGCTGAATCCCCAGGCTCCTTTCCTGCGCGGCGCCCACCTGTTGCTGGCCGCCGACTGCGTGCCGGTCGCCTGCCCCGATTTTCACCAGCGCTACCTGCTGGGCCGGGTCCCGCTGATACTGTGCCCGAAACTCGATCATGATGTCGAGGATTACATCACCAAGCTGGCCGAGATCTTCCGTACCCAGGAAATCGCAAGCCTGACCGTGATCCAGATGGAAGTACCATGCTGCAGCGGTACCCTGCGGATCGCCCGGGAAGCGCTGGAGCGGGCCGGGGTGAACCTGCCCCTGCGTCGCATAGTCATCGAAATTTCCGGAAAGGAAAAATAAAGGAGAACAAAATGGCGGAAATACTGAAACCGGTTGAACTGATCGCTTACCAGGAAGGAACTATCGTCAGCAGGATCATCGCCAAGGACCAGGGCGGCACGGTGACCCTGTTCGCTTTCGCAGACGGCCAGGAAGTGAGCACTCATACCGCGCCTTTCCAGGCCCTGGTCTTCATGTTGGAGGGCAGGGCTGAGGTCAGCCTGGGCGAGGATAAACTCCAACTCGCCGCCGGGGACTCCCTGCTGATGCCCCCCGGCCTGCCCCATGCCTTGCGCGCCCTGGGCCCCTTCAAGATGATGCTGACCATGCTAAAATCCAGTTGAGTTGACCGGCGGCCCGGGGCTGTGTTAGGATGCCCTTTAACCGGCGGATTCCAGTGCCGGTTTCCAGGAGATCCCGGTGAATTCAGGAAAAAAAAAGGACATCGTGGTTATCGGGGGCGGCATAGTCGGACTGGCCACCGCCCTGGCCCTGGCCCGGGCCGGTCGTCGCTCCATCGCCGTGATTGAGGCTGAAGACCGCCTGGCTTCACACCAGACCGGGCGCAACAGCGGGGTGATTCATTCCGGGCTCTACTACAAGCCGGGTTCGCTGAAGGCTGAAAACTGTGTCCAGGGCAGGTTGCAGCTGATTGAATTCTGCCGGGAAAGAGAAATTCCCTTTGATATCTGCGGCAAGGTCGTGTTGGCGGTCAGCCCGGAAGAAATTCCGCGCCTGCGGGCCCTGGAAGAACGCGGCCGGGCCAACGGCCTCCAGGGACTGCAGCGTCTCGGTCCCGAGGCCCTGGCTGAACGCGAGCCCCGGGTTCGCTGCCTGGAAGCCCTGCTGGTACCCCAGACCGGGATCATCGATTTCGCCCTGGTCAGCGAAGCCTATGCCCGCGAAGTACAGTCCCTGGGCGGGGAAATATTCCTGAAATCACGACTGCTGAAAGTCGAGCGTGAAGGCCGCGATTTCATCCTGACCACCACGGCCGGAGAAATCAGGTCAGCCAACCTGGTCAATTGCGCCGGACTGCAGTCCGACCGTGTCGCCCGGCTCTGCGGAGTCGACCCGGGATTGCGCATCATTCCCTTCAGAGGTGAATACTACAATTTCCGCCGCTCAAGCGAACACCTGGTCAAGCACCTGGTTTACCCGGTGCCTGATCCCCGTTTTCCCTTTTTGGGCGTGCATTTCACCCGCATGATCAGGGGCGGGGTGGAAGCCGGGCCGAACGCCGTGCTGGCCTTCAAGCGCGAGGGTTACTCGAAGCTGTCCTTTTCCCCGCGGGATACCTGGGATTTCACCGTTTACCCGGGTTTCTGGCGCATGGCGCTGAAATTCTGGTATACCGGGCTGGGCGAATTCCGCCGTTCATTCAGCAAAAGGGCTTTTGTCAAGGCTTTGCAGAGAATGCTGCCCGAGGTGGGCTCGGCCGACCTGGAAGCGGGCGGAGCCGGCGTGCGGGCCCAGGCCCTGGAGAAAGACGGTTTCCTGGTCGATGATTTCCGCATCAGGCAGGCCGAGCGGCAGGTTCACGTTCTGAACGCTCCGTCACCGGCGGCAACCGCTTCCCTGAGCATCGGGGCCAGCATTGCCGCCCAAGCCCTGGAATCTTTTTCCTAGCGGTGAATCAGCCGGGCCAGCAGGGGCCGGTAGACTGAAATCGCTCCTTCCGGACAATTCTCCTGGCAACAGTAACAGCGTATGCAGTGTCTTGAGGAGAATTGCGGCAACTGGTCCGGCAGGTCGCGGAAAAGGGCCCTGGGTTCAACCGGGCAGGCCGAAACGCAGACGCCGCAACGCGTGCAGGCGTTTTGATCGATCAGGGGGCGGGGTGAAAGCAGGGCCTGCAGGAAGGAAGGCATAAAATGACTTTGAATGGCCCTCTCCGCCGGTCGGCGCACCACCAGGAAATCGTCGGCCCGCAGTTCATCCGGGGGATCGCCCAGCACTTCGATTTCCTCCGGCAGGTAAGTGCCCAGGCCGGCGGCCAGCCCCGGTTTCATGGTCGGCACGAACTCCGGGTTCAAACCGATCAGGCGGCAGAAAACACTGTCCAAAGCCAGGGGGTCCGTAGACAACAGCAGGACGCCCATTTGCCTGGGACTGCCCCCGGAAGGGCCGTTGCCTTCCATGGCCAGGATGCCGTCCATGACGTGGAGTCTGGGCTTGAGGCGGACCGCCAGGTCAACCAGCCCGGCTCCGAAATGCTCGATGCGGGGCATGCGCACGTGCCAGTCGGCCTTGAGCAGGCCGGGGACGCAGCCGAGCAGGTTTTTCACCGCGCCGGTGATGCGGGTGAAGGCATGGGTTTTCAGTTTGCAGATGTTTATCAGCGAGTCGTTTTCCAGGACCGCCGCAGCCAGGGTCAGCTGTTTGAGCAGCAGGCCCCCGGGATTGGCCAGGGTTACCGGGCGGCTGAAGTCGGCGGCCGGAATCTGCAGGCGCCTGGCCTCGGCTGCGATGCCGCTCTTCTCCGCGGCCGCGCTTTGACTGTAGCGGGCCGGTGAATCCCCGTAACTCAAGCGACAGCCTTGATCCAGGGCCAGGCGTCCCAGCGCGGCGAACACGGCCGGGTGGGTGGTTACGGCTTTTTCCGGGGGCGCGGCGGAAAGCAGGTTTGGTTTCAACAGCAGTTTATCGTTTCTTCGAAAAAAATGAGCTGCCCCGCCGAGCAGGTCAAGCCCGCGGACCATGGCCGCTTCGACTTTTTCAGGCTGGTAATCGGGACAGCGGACCAGGGCGACGCGCGCTGAGGGGGACATCAGTCGGAGCGGAAGGTCTCTCTGACCGCGGAACTCAATTCGCTTTCATTGCCGTTTTCGTCAACCGCACTCAGGGCGTATTCAAAACTCTGGCCCGGCCTGACACTGCGGTCACGGTAGAGATTCTCCCTCACCTGGTCCGCCAGCAACTCGAATTGATCAGCCGCCGAGCGGCGGCGGTAGACCCGGTAATGGGAAAAACTGCTTTCGGGCAGGGCCCGCCAGTTGAGGAACAGGTGGTCCGAGGCCTGGAATATGACCAGGTTGGCCGGCGGATCCGGGGGGAAACCGCTTTCCAGGGTGAAGCTGATAACCTGGGAAGGTGAGCTTTCGACCTGTGATCCTCTCAGGGCGGTGACGAAATACTGGTATTCGCCCGGATTCCGGACGTTCTTGTCGATAAAGGAATCTGCCAGCAGTGGCTTTTCAACCTGGGGCAGGAAATCCCTTTCTTCCCGCCCGGGTCCGGCTGAATACCTGCGGTAGACCTTGAATCCGCTGAGGACTTCCAGCGGCCGCCCGGAGGTGTCTTTTTCCGGTTTTTCCCAGGAAAGGATCAGGCTGCGCCGTCCGGCTTCAACTTTGAGCCCGGTGACCGCCTCCGGCGGAGCCTGGCTGATCATGTAAACGACGTTGCTTGGTGGAGAGTTGAACCGGTCGTACCGGTACTGGATGACCACGGCATGGCGCTGTCCGGAAAGTTTTTTTCCCTTCAGGGGAAAAACGGCCTGGTAGGATCCGTCCTGACGGGCTTCAAGCTGCTGCGGCGAAAAGCGGCCCAGCAGATTGGCTCTGCGGGCCAATTTCTGCGCCGGCAGGTCGTGCTCGCTGTAAAACAGGTCAAGCCGCTGCAGGTTTTGCTTGAGCCAGGTGCTGCTTCCATCGCTCAGGGTGAGGGGAAAACGCCAGGAAACAACCAGCTGTTCGCCGAGCTGATGCAATTCTACTTTTTCCACGGCCGGGGGCAGAACCGGCTTTTCCAGTACCAGGGGGCCTTTTTTGCCGCAGGCCGGGCTGAAAAGAACCAGGATGACGAAAAACGAGGTCCAGCATCTGTTTGCTGTCATGATGCCTCTCAACTAAAGTATGTATTTACTCAAATCACTGTCTCCGGCGATGCTTTCAACCCGGGAGCGAATGTATTCACGGTCTATGTTCACCCGGCCGTGATCGACGTTGGATGCGTCGAAGGATATCTCTTCCAGCGCTTTTTCCATGATGGTGTGCAGTCGGCGGGCTCCGATGTTTTCGTTGCCGGTGTTGATTTTTTCGGCCAGCAGGGCGATTTCCTCGATGGCGTCTTCGCTGAAATTGACTTCCAGACCTTCAGTGCCCAGCAGGTGACTGTATTGCTTGGTCAGGGCGTTTTTCGGCTCAACCAGGATGCGCATGAAATCCTGCTTGCTCAGGGAATCGAGCTCGACCCTGATCGGGAAGCGTCCCTGGAGTTCGGGGATCAGGTCCGCCGGCTTGCTGACGTGAAAGGCGCCGGCGCCGATGAAGAGGATATGATCTGTTTTGACCATGCCGTGCTTGGTGTTGACCGTGGTGCCCTCGATTATGGGCAGCAGGTCGCGCTGGACTCCCTCCCGGGAAACCATCGGTCCCTGGCTGGTCGTTTCCCGGCCGGCTATCTTGTCTATTTCATCGAGAAAGACTATGCCCATCTGCTCGGTCTGCTGGATGGCCGTCTTGGCGATATCATCCATGTCGAGCAGTTTGTTCTGCTCCTCGTTGAACAGGTATTCGGCCGCCTCGGCCACGCTCATGCGGCGCTTGCGGGTTTTCATGCCGCCGAAGATATTGGGCATCATCTCGCCGATGGTGATGCCTATTTCCTCGACTCCGGAGGAAGAGAAGATTTCCAGCGGGGCGAACTGGTTGGCCCGGACTTCGATTTCCACCTGGCGTTCATCCAGCTTGCCCTCACGCAGCATTTTGCGCATTTTTTCCCTGGTATCGAGAGCTGATTCCTGGGTCGGCTCTGTTTCGGACGGCGTGCTTTCGCTGATGTTTCTCTTGGCCGGCGGCAGGAGCACGTTCAAGAGTCTTTCTTCCACGTTTCTCCTGGCTTTTTCGACGTTTTCCGCCATTTTGTCCATCTTGGTCTGGTCAATGGCAATCCGCACCAGGTCCCGGATTATCGATTCAACGTCACGGCCGACATAGCCGACTTCGGTGAACTTGGAAGCTTCAACCTTGATGAAAGGAGACCTGGTCAGCCGGGCCAGGCGCCGGGCGATTTCAGTTTTGCCAACCCCGGTCGGACCGATCATCAGGATGTTCTTGGGGATTATGTCATCGGCGATTTCCCTGGGCAGGCGCTGGCGGCGGAAACGGTTGCGCAGGGCCACGGCCACGGCTTTCTTGGCCGCATTCTGGCCGATGATGTACTTGTCGAGTTCGGCGACGATTTCCCTGGGGGTCAGGTTGTCAGGGGACGGGGCGATGTTTTCCATTCAGAGTTCCTCGATGCAGAATGAATCGTTGGTGTAAATGCAGATTCCGGCCGCGATTTCCAGCGACTTGGCCGTGATTTCGGCCGGGTCCAGGTCGCTGTGCTTCAGCAGGGCCAGGGCCGCGGCCATGGCCATGGGACCTCCCGAGCCGATGGCCAGGACATCGTCGTCCGGTTCTATCACGTCACCCGAGCCGGACAGGAGGTAGGATTTTTCCTCGTTGGCCACGATCAGCATGGCTTCAAGACGGCGCAGGATCTTGTCGGTGCGCCATTCCTTGGACAGCTCGATGGCGGCGCGGGAGATGTTGCCGCTGTACTCTTCCAGCTTTGATTCGAAACGCTGGAACAGGGAAAACGCGTCTGAAGTTGAGCCGGCGAATCCGGCCAGGACCCGGTTCTGGTATAGACGCCTGATCTTGCGCGCCCGGTGCTTGATGATCGTGTTCTGCAATGTCACCTGGCCGTCGGAGCCCATGGCCACCCTGCCGTTGCGGCGGACGCAGAGAACGGTTGTTCCTTTGATACTTGCATTCATGGCTTGATTTTATTCCTTTTGCCCGGGCTAGTCAAATGAACGTCCGGCCCATGATTCCCCACCAAAAAATATGGGGCAAGGGAAAGGGTGAAGCAAAAGCGAACGTCAAACGAAGGTGCAGGGAACCGACAAAGCCAGGCTGGACGTGCCCTTCAGGGTAACATGACCACTGTCTGAGCGAAGCGAGTTGGTCATGTTAGTACAGCCTGGCTTAACGTCGGTCTGCACCGTAGTGGTGAGCGTTGATTCACCCTTTCACTCAGGTAAAACTCAACCCTTATATTGCTCTTCAGAACAATTGCAGAAATTAGGTGGTGGATTTTAGCGGCGGGGGAGCGGCTATTCTTCGGACAGGTTGTATTCCCTGAGCTTGTTGCGCAGGGTGCGCGGCGATATGCCCAGTACCTCGGCGGCCCGGGTGCGGTTGTTCACCTTTTCCAGGGTTTGCAGGATGAGGTCTTTTTCCATTTCAGCCACGGTCATCAGCCCGGTTTTAACGGCGCCGGGGGAGGCGGCCCGGAACTCAATGTCAGCGGCGCCGATACTGTCGCCGTTGCTGAATATAACCGCTCTCTGGATCGTATTCTGCAATTCGCGGACATTGCCCGGCCAGGAATGATCCTGGAGTTTTCGCTCGGCGTCGGGGGCCAGCTTCAGCCCGGGCCTTTTCGTTTCCAATCCATAGAGTTGGCAGAATCGACCGGCCAGCAGACTGATGTCGGCCGGTCTTTCCCGCAGGGGCGGGATCAGTAATTCAACCACGTTCAGCCTGAAATACAGGTCCTCGCGAAACGATTTTTCCATGATCCTGGCCGGAATGTCCTGGTTGGTCAGGGAAACCAGCCGGACATCGACCGGCTGCGGCTTGCGCCCGCCCAGGCGGTCGATCTCTTTTTCCTGGATGACCCGGAGTATCTTGGCCTGCAGGTGCAGGGGCATGTCTCCGATTTCGTCCAGCACCAGGGTGCCGCCGTCGGCCAGTTCGAACTTGCCCGGTTTGAACTTGTCGGCCCCGGTAAAGGCGCCCTTTTCGTAACCGAACAATTCACTCTCCAGCAGGTTTTCCGGGATGGCCGCGCAGTTCATGGCCAGGAAGGCGTTTTCCCGCCGCCGGCTGCCGTTGTGAATGTAGCGGGCCAGCACTTCCTTGCCGGCGCCGCTTTCACCGCTGATCAGAACGGCGGCGTTGCTCGGCGCCACCCGGCGCGCTTTTTCCAGCAAGGCGTTCATGGCCGGGTCGGCGGTCAGGAAATCCGGGCCGGCGGCCGGTAGAAAATGAGCCGGGAAGAACTTTTCAACCAGGCCCAGGATGTTTTCAGCCGGGAAAGGTTTCAGGATGTAGTCTTCAGCCCCGTGCTTCAGGGCGGTCACGGCATCCTCGACCTTGCCGTAGGCGGTGATGACTATCACCGCGCTGGCCGGGTAACGCTTCTTGATCTCGGACACCAGGCTGATACCGCTGCCCCCGGGCATGCGGACATCGGTTATCACCATCGGATAAGCCCTTTGGTTAATCTTTTCCCGGGCTTCACTCAGGGAATAGGCCTGATCGACCAGGTAGTCCTTGCGTTTCAGGGTTTCGCCGATGGCGTAATTGAGGTTTTCATCGTCGTCGACTACCAGTATGTCGGGTAAATGCATGTCCTTATTCTAAGGGAAAAAACAGGGAAAAAACAGTGCCGCCCGGAATTGAGTTCAATTCTATGGCGCCGTCGT
Organism: uncultured Clostridia bacterium; assembly: GCA_964457225.1. Lineage (GTDB taxonomy): Bacteria > Acidobacteriota > Aminicenantia > UBA2199 > UBA2199 > CAYWEM01. Next base: position 108,968 of record CAYWEM010000001.1, on the reverse strand, counting down.
GGGCCTCGATCACCCGCTTGACCATGGCCAGGCCCAACCCGGTTCCTGAATTCCTGGTGGTGAAGAAGGGCAGGAAAACCTTGTCCCTGATTTCCTCGGGAATCCCGGGACCGTTGTCGGCCACCGAGACTTTTATCCGACCGTCAGGAGCCGGAGAGGAACTGACCACGATCCTGCCTTCCCGGTCGGCAACGGCCTGGGCCGCGTTTAGGATCAGGTTGGCCAGGCATTGGGCCAGCAGTTCAAAATCAGCGCTTACGTTTTTTTCAGCCAGCCGGTACTCTATTTCTACCGACTTCCTGATGATCAGGTTGATGGCGGTGTTTTCCGCCTGGTGCAGGCATTTTCCCAGGTCAACCCTGGTTTTTTCCGGCTGGATGTGCTTGGTGTAGAGCAGGATGTTGCTGACGATGTGATTGATGGTGCCGGTGGCCGACCTGATGCGGCCGATCAAATTCACGGCGGAAAGATCTTCTCCCAGGTCGTCGGCCAGCATCTGCAGCATCAGTTCGATTGAAGCCAGAGGGTTGCGGATCTCGTGGGCCACTTCCGCGGCGAATTCACCCATGATGCGCAGGCGGTCTTCTCTCTGGCTCTTGATCTGCAGGGTCTTCAGGTCGGTCTTGTCGGTGATGGTGACGATGGTGCCGAGCTGGCGGCCGCGGCTGTCCTTGAAATCGGAACGGACCAGCTCGAACCAGCGCTGATTACCGTTGCTCCCCTGGCTGTATTCGTGAAAGCGACGCTCCTGGGTCAGTATTTCATCCAGGTCAAAGGGCAGGGGGGCAGGCAGGTCGGCCAGTTTCAAGGGCGCTTTCTGCCCCTGCAAAACCGGCATGATGTTTTCAGCCAGGCGGTTCCACATTACCAGCCGGCCGGAGTCATTGAAAACCAGCAGGGCCGAACCGACGTTTTCAATGACGTTGGCCAGGTAAACGGCCAGCCGGTTTGCTTCGTCTTTGAGCGTATCATAGGCCTGTTCAAGATTCTTGGATGTCAGGATGAACTCTTCGAAGGCTTTCTTTACCAGAGAGAGTTCGTTTTCAGCGCTCATCGGACCGCCACTGCTTCAGCCAGAAGGAATCAGGAAAGAGCTCGGCCAGCCGGGCCGCGGTTGCCCTGGCCTCAGAACTCAGCCCGGAGCGTTGCTGAACCGATGCCCGCCGATACAGCACCCAGTCCAGGTTGAGCTCTCTTTTTTCCAGTTCATCCAGTATCTTTATGCTTTCCGGCCATTCCCGGCGCAGGAAATGAACTTCCGCCGCCAGGGAAAGCGCCCTGGCCAGAACGGCGTCCTCGAGATTCTTTTCCGCCAGCAGGATTTGCGCCGTCTCAAGGGCCCGGTCACGCTCCCCGCGGCTCATCAGTTTTTCCGCTTTCATGATCAGCAGTCGAGCCTGGAAGGGATTGCCGGGTTCGGACAGGTCCAGGCCCATGATTGTCTTTTCGGCTTCTTCCGGCCGTCCGGTTCTTTGCAGGCAGACCACCCGGTAGTATTGGAATTCGCTCTGTTCGTAATCCGACAGGGGACCGGTTTTTTCCAGGTCGGCCAGGCAGTCCTCGAAAAGCCCCAGGTTGAAGCTGATGCGGGCTTTTTGCCTGCGGGCGTTATCCCAGTGCTCCGCGTAAAGATTGTAACGCAGCATGAAGTTGAATACTTCCAGGGCGTTTTTCCACATGTTGGTTTTGACCAGGGCGTCGCCCAGGGCATTGAGATTGGCCGAGGAAAAAATGCTCTTGGTTTCCTTGGTTTCCAGCCAGAAGCGCAGTATTTGCGCCCATTCTCCTTCAGCCGCCAGGGTGTTGAGAAACAAGTCGACCGTTTCCCGGAAATACTTTTCCAGCATGGGGTCAGGCCGGTTTTTCATGAAATCACGGTACACCTTGATGGCTTCCTTGATGAAATTGTTCCTTTTCAGGTTCAGGGTCAGCAGGATTGTCGCTTCGCGCCTCTGCTCGTAAACCGGGGAATTCCTGGCCACTATTTCAAACAGGCGTCTGGTGTCTGCGAAAAGTGGGTAACGGGCGGCGAATTCCTGGTAATCGGCCTGGTTGAAACGATCGATCATGCGGCCGAGCCGCAGCATGTTCGGATAGAGAAATGACTGGGGCGGATTCCGGTCCAGGGCCTGGATCAGAAAGGCCGCGGCCAGCTTGGTCTTGTTTTCCCGTTCCAGTGAGTCGGCCAGGATCAGGGCGGCTTCGAAAAAGTTTTCATGCACCGGAAAAACGTTCTGCAGAACCTGAAGGTATTCTGCCGCAGTCTTGAAGTCCTGGTTGTTGTACTTGATTTTCCCGGCGTAAAACAGGTATTGGGCGTTTTTCCGGATGCTTTCCGGCATGGCTCTTTCGGCCAGGCGCAGGAAATCGTGGGCTTCAATGAAATCACGGCTTTCAGCATAGGCCATGGCCGCCAGCATGTGGAGCTGCGGGGTCATCTCGGAATGGGGCCATTGCCTGGCCGGAGCCTGGATGATTTCCAGGGCCTTGCTCAGGTTGCCCTGCCTGAGGTGGTAGGCGACCAGTTCAGCCGCCGCCCGCCCGGCTTCCGGAGTGCCGGGGAATCCGCCGACTATTCTTTCCAGGTAAGCTTCCCGGATCAGGGGTTCCTGGAGATGGAGTTCGGCCAGGGCCAGCAGGGACGGCAGGCTCTCCTGTAATTCCGCAAATGAATCGGCATTGGCCTTGAAATATTGCCAGGCCATTTCCCGTTTGCCCAGGGCCTGGTAGGCCAGGCCAAGGTGATGATTGAGAAAGGCGCGGTCTCCGGGTGAAAGCGCGGCCGCCGGCCCGGCCTGCAGACGCAGGGCCCTTTCCACCAGTTTTTCGTATTCCCCCGAGTCGAACAGGGCGGTGATTTCCTGCCTGGGCACGGATCCTGAAACCAGGCTGAAAAAGAGAAAAAAAAGAAACAGGAATACTCGCGGCTCAGTTTTCATGAAGCTTGAGCATGGCCTTGCGCGAGGTGTAAGCTATGGTTTCGTAGTTCTCAACCTGCAGTGAAGTTATTTTTTCCAACAATCTCTGGATACGCTGGACACTGTTGTTTATGTTGTTGAGCCGGGAAGAAAGCCGGTCCCGGCTGCCGTTCAGGTCGCGCTCAAGTAATTGGGTTTCCATTGAAATGATGCTGAGCGGATTGTTGATCTCGTGGTTAAGACTTACCACCATCTGGGCCAGCAGGTTCTTTTTTTCCTGCCTGATCAGTTTTTCCCGGGTGCGCAGTACATCGTTCAGCAATTTGCCGTTTTCCAGGGTCAGGGCGGCGAATTCGGCGAAGCCGACCAGCAGAAGCCGGTCGTGGCGGGAGAGGGGGGAGGATCCGTCTCCAGGCTCGGCTGCCAGGGCCAGAAAACCGGCGAACTGCTCCTTCATGAACAAGGGGCAAAGATGGCTGTTCAGGGGAAAAGATTTCCCCTCGCCGGCCATCGTGATCCTGGTGATTTTCCGGTTCCTGGTCATCGTTTTCAGCCAGGCCGGAGGCTCGGCCAGGGACCATTCAGCCTCGGCCAGGCCGGTGGAATCTGGACCGGATTGCAGGCGGGCGCTGATTTTACCCCTGGAGACCAGGAAGAGAAAAACCGCAAAGCGGGGAAAGGTCTGCTGGATTGATTGGACGATCCTCTTCAGGTTTTCCTGGATCGGCTTGTCCGCCGTCATCCTGGTGAAACTGTCCAGCAGGAAGCGGGTTTTGTTGTCATTTTCCAGGGAGGCCCGGATCAGGCGGGCCCGCCGCCGCAGACCGCGCAGGCGGCCTATTTCCCGGGTCCAGGCCGTTACGGGTTGCCCGCGGAACAGAACGGCGGCCACTCCTCCGTTCAGAAGCTCTGCAGTTTCCGGGCCGCTGATGTCCCCGGCGATGCAGACCAGCGGAATCTGCCGGCCGGCCATGGAGCGGGCCAGGGATAGTATACGCGTACGGGGGGCCTGGTCGGCGTCAAAGACAAGCAAGTCCAGTCCGGCGGGGATTTTACGGTAATCACCGGCCGGCCGCGTTTCCAGCCGCGCCTGGCCCAGGGCCGCCCGCAATTCCGGAACTAAATTCTGATCATCACTGAGCAGTAAAGCTTTTTTCATCGTTTTCAGCTCCAATCACTGCAAGCAATTTGGATGCCAATCAATCGAGGAAGTCGATGATTCTGCTGGAGCCGTCTGCTTCCCTTTGAATGCGGGCCTTGACGTCGTAATTTATATCGTGGGTTTCCATGTTTTTCAGTACTTCCACTTCGCGATTTTCTCTGCCTGCGGCGTTCTGGCCTGATTTTTCACGCCAGCCGGGCAGTCGCAGGGATGAACCGTAAGTTCGCAACACCTGCTGCAGAGCAATCTCGTTTATTTTCATCTTAATATGCCAATCAATTTATCGGCCTGTCAAAAAAAAACTTTACCCCCGTCAAGAAAATGGCGTCCCGCCTGCCGTCAGGCGTTGAACATGGAGGTGATGGCGTTGATTTCACCCTGCTCCAGGGCCCGGCCGCTTTTTTTCAAGGTCAGGATCAGCAGTATTCTCTGGTCCCATTCTATTTTGCTGAAATAGGTTTCAATACCTTCCAGGTGGCCCGCTATTCTTTTCAGCAGGTTGTTTTCCCTTGGGTAGGAAACCACCAGCAAGGTTTTGAGAAATCCCTTTCCCGCCGGATGGGGCACGTTTTTACTTCGGAAAAAGATACGTCGCTGGGTGACCTGACCGGCTTGGGTAACCGTTTCATGGCTCAGTTCCATGATTTCGCGCAGGACCTGCAAAGGTGTTTCGATGCGGTAGATTTCGTCGAGCTTGTAGAAAATCTTGCGGATCAGCACCGGGTTTTTGTCCTTGAATTCTTCCAACAGCTCGTGGAGTACCCGCAGGTCGGCTTCTCTGATGCCGGCGTCAAAATCCCTGATTTCTCCAAAAAACCTCTTGAGGACTGAACGCAGGGTGGTGAAAATGGCGTTGATCGAAGCAAACTCGGACAGGAGTACGTTCAGGTTGAATACGTTGATTTCAACGTTGTTGGAGTAAACCCTGGGCGGAACTATCGCGGTGATATCTATTCCGGGAATGTCTTCCAGCCTGCGGATCAGGGCGGCGGTCCTGGCCTTGCCCTTGAGTTGGGTGACCACTATGATCTTGAGATCCAGGTTGAATTGGGTTTTTTTGCTGACACTGAAAAAAACCTGGGTGGTGCGGGTATTCCGGGTTTCGTTTATCAGAAAGGGGATTATGGCGCGGGCGAAGTGTTCAAAACCCCCGATGTTCTTGATCTGGGTGAAACTGGCGTCAAAGGCCGTGTCAATGGTCTTGTCGAGGGCCATGGCGATCGAGCGGATTATTTTCGGATCCAGCCATTCGTGGTTACGGTCAACGATTTCTATCCGGTAAACCAGGATGTCGTCCTGGGAAACGAAACTCTTGTGATGCTTGATGACATAGCCCGGAACGATAAAATCGAGTATTTTCAGGAAATTGTCCACGGAAAAACGATTGTTGGCGCAGGCGAATGTAATCCCGGTCAGCTTTTCGTCCTTGGTGGTGAAATTGTCGATCCTGATCTTTTTTTTGGAGCGGCCTTCCCTGATCATTTTCTGGAAGCGATGATTGGTGACGATCATGGTGGCCAGGTCACGGATTCTTCTTTCCTGCAGGTATTCCCGGGAGCGCGAGGAAAAGAACTTGAGTGCTTCACCCTTTTCGCCGATTATCTCGTCCAGGTCGTTCTCCTTGTAGGTTCTGCGGATCAGCCTGACCGTGCGGTCGTAGATTTCAAACTTGATGGTTTCATCTTCCAGGAGCATGGTCTTGGTGGTACTGCCCTGAGAGGCCGTCCGGATCTTTTCCATTATCTTCCGGCGTTCGTTGCGGAAGGTGTGCAGGCGGACCGGGTCGCTGATCACGAAGGAGAGGATGACGGCTCCTATTTCCGTTTCCAGGTAATCCATGGTCAGGGCCTTGGCGTAATGCACGTTCTGGGCGTTCTGGTGAACGATGCCGAGTATCGAATTGGACATGCCCACCCAGTCTTCGGCCAGGACCCCGAGGTTTATCCTGGCCGCGGCGGGATTGTCGGGCAAGCTGTTTTCATCCATGACGATCACAACTTTCTTTTTGGTCGTTTCATAGCTGTGCAGCAGTTGAATCAACAATGCTTTCTGCTGAACGTCTGGGAAAAACTCACCGGCCCTGGCCAGGCAGTCGGTTTTTTCAGCGATCGATTTGCGGGTGATCCTCAGCTTCTTGTCGCGCAAAAGTCCGGATATCAGCAGCAGTTCCTTTTTATCCATGTTTCATGATTTATCTATACGCCTCCGGGGGTAAAAATGTCAACCGACTCATCAGGGCTGGAAAAAGGGATCGGCGGCAATACGCCGTTGCCGGGCTGATGAGGCCGGTCGTTTGGGGCTGAGCTCAGTATTCGCGGCTTTTACGGGAAGCCAGGAAGGAATAGACCAGCGGGATGACTATCAGGGTTATCAGGGTTGAGCTCAGCAATCCTCCGACCACGGCCCGGGCCATCGGAGCCTGGGCCTCACTGCCTTCACGCAGACCCATGGCCAGGGGCAGCATGGCCATGATGGTGGTCAGGGCGGTCATCAGGATCGGCCGCAGACGGCGCCGGCAGGCTTCCTCTATTGCTTCCCGCATGTCCAGCTTGTCGCGCAGGCGCAGCAGGTTGATGTGGTCCACCAGCAGGATGGCGTTGTTGACCACTATGCCGCCCAGCATGATACAGCCTATGTAGGATTGGATGTTGAAGGTGGTGCCGGTCAAAAGCAGCATCCAGATTACGCCGATGGCCGCCAGGGGTACCGAAAACATGACGATCAACGGATCACGCAGTGATTCGTACAGCATGGCCATGATCATGTAAACCAGCATGAGCGCCAACAGTATGCTGACCAGCAGTTCGCGGAAAGCCTTCTGCTGTTCTTCGAAATCACCGGTAAAGGTGATACTGAAATCACGGGGGATTGGAATGGTCCTGATGCCGGCCCGGACATCGGCCAGGATGGATCCCAGGTCCCGATCCTCTATTTCAGCTGAAATGGTCAGCACTCTTTCCCGGTCTCTCCTTTCTATGCGCTGGGGGCCGCTGCGCGGCCTGACTTCCACCACGTTGCGCAGGCTGACCGGGACACCGTCGCTGTTGGTCAGGGTCAGGTTGAGAATGTCTTCCATCGACATGTATTCAGCGTCCTTGACCTTGACCAGGATGCGGAATTCGTCTCCGCCTTCGCGGTAGGTGCTGGCCTGGGTGCCGGTCAGCACCGTCTGCACGGTGCGTCCGATCTGGGAAACGGACAGCTTCATGTCGGCCGCCGCTTTGCGGTCGATGACCAGCATTTCTTCCGGTTTACCAAGGTCGCGGCTGAGACGCACGTCGGACACTCCGGGTACGTTCTCGACAATTCTTTTTACCTGCTGGGAAAGCGCTTCACTGGTTTCCAGGTTGAAGCCCCGGATTTCCACCTGAACTCTTTCCTGGCCTCCGCCGCCGCGCATGAAAAACTGGCCGCCGCTGGCCCGGGCCCTGATCACCGCGCCGGGAATGTCCCGGAGATTGCGGCGCAGGACGGCCGCCACCTCTTCGCTGGAGCGGGTCCGCTGGTTTTTGGGCGGCAGTTTGATGGTTATGTTGCCGGTCTGGGAACCCATGCGCCAGCCGCCGCCCCCGATACTTTCTTCAATGCTGGCCAGTTCCGGCACTTCCCGACGTACTATTTCGGAGATGGTTCTGAAGCGCTCGTCAATCACGCCGAGGCGCGTGCCTACTTCCATTTCAATGGTCAGGCGCACTTCCCCCTCGTCGGTGGCCGGCATGAACTCGTTGCCGACCAGCCTGACCAGGGCGATACTGCCGCCGAGCAGCAGGGCCACGGACAGCAGTACCTTGATACGGTGGTTGAGGGAAAAATGCAGCATTTTTTTATAGGAGTTTTCCAGCCGGGTGAAAAAAACGCGGATGAGTTTAACCATCCGGGCGATCGGGCCCTGCAGATTTTCATGGGAGACGTCGCTGCTTTTCAGGAAGCGGCTGGAGAGCATCGGGATCAGGGTCAGGGCTACAACCAGTGAGCATATCAGGGCGAAACTGACCACGTAGGCCAATTGTTTGAACATGATGCCGGCCATGCCGCGTACGAAGACCATGGGCATGAAAACGGCCAGGGTGGTCAGGGTGCTGGCCACGATGGCTGAAGAGACCTCGCTGGTGCCCAGCGAAGCCGCCTTGACCGGGGCTTCACCGTTCTCCTGCAGGCGGAAGATGTTTTCCAGGACGACGATCGAGTTGTCGACCAGCATGCCGATGCCCAGGGCCAGTCCGCCCAGGGTCAGAATGTTCAGCGTGAAGCCGCCGAAATAGATGAGTGAAAAGGTGGCGATTATCGAAACCGGGATAGCCGTGGCTATGACCAGGGTGCTGCGCAGGCTGTTGAGAAAGAAAAGCAGTACGAAAACGGCCAGTATCCCTCCGTAAACCGCGGTGGAACTGACGTTGGTAATGGCGTTCTTGATGTATTCGGAACTGTCGCGCACCGGGATCAGCTGGATCTGGGGAATGTCCTCCTGGATCCTGGCTATCTCCTTTAAAACTCCTTCGGCGACGTTGACCGTGTTGGTGCCGGATTGCTTGTAAATGGCAATACGCGTTCCGGGAACACCGTTGATCCTGACGATGCGGGTTATGCGCCTGAAAGTGTCGTTGATTTCGGCGATTTCACGCAACCTGATGGGTACGGCTTCGCGGGTGGCCACCACCGTGTCGCGTATTTCTTCGAGGTTGTTGAACACGCCGGGAATCCTGATCAGTATTTCGTAGTTGCCTCTTTCGATAACCCCGGCCGGCAGGTCGACGTTGCCTTCACGGATACGACTGATGATCAGATCGAGCGGCAGTCCCAGGGCCTTTATCTTGTCGGCGTGCAGGTTGACCTGGATTTCTCTTTCATGTCCGCCCCAGACGTCCATTGAAGCCACTCCCGGAACTCGCTCAATCCGGTAGGCGATCTGTTCATCGATTATCTGGCGGGTCTGGATCGGGTCCAGGTTGCTCATGGCGCCGATAACCATGATCGGCCACATGGCCGGGTCAAATTTGCGCAGGGTGGGGCGGCTGACGTCGTCCGGGAGTCGGGATATAACCCGGTCGAGCCGTTCACGGACATCGTCGGCCGCGGCGTTGAGATCAACGCCCCAGGAAAACATCACCCTGACGTTGCTGTTACCCTCCGAGGAAACCGAGAATACCTCTTCAACACCGGGCACGGCGCTCATTGCTTCCTCTATCGGCCTGGTGATGATCTGTTCTATCTCTTCGGGCCCGGTGTTTTCGTAGGAGGTCATTATGTTCAGAGTGGGGAACGTGATGTCCGGCATCAGGTCGATCGGCAGGCGGCTGACAGAAACCAGGCCGACGGCTATGATGGCCAGGGTGAGCATGACCGTGAAGACCGGGCGCCTGATGGAAAAATCAGATATGTTCACGGTTTTCCTCCCTCGGTGCCGTTGTTTTCAGCATTCTCCGAATCAGCCGGCTTGGCGGGCGATGCGGAGAGGATTATTCCGCCTTCCATTTCCAGCAGGTAGTGGCCCAGGGTGACCACCTCGCCGGAAATATCAGCCGGTTCAAGGATTTCCACCCGATCACCCTCGATGATGCCGATCCGGACCGGAGTAAAGCGGGCCCTGCGGTTGGCCCGGTCGACCAGGAATACCCCCTGCTGACCTTCGCGGTTGGCCAGGGAATTGAACGGGACTACGGTGACCTGGTCACGGCTGGCGAATTCAATCCGGGTACTGATGAACATACCCGGTTTGAGTTGTTTTTCCCGGTTCAGCACTTCGATTTCCACCCGGGCCTGGCGCGAGGTTTCCTGGAGCAGGGGGGCGATGCGTACTATTTTGCCCGGGAAGGATTTACCGGGAAAGGCGGTGCTGGTAACCAGGGCAGGTTGGCCGGCCTGCAGTCGAAAGTAATCGCGGTCGGTCACGTGAATCACCGCGGTAATCGGCTGCAGTTCAACGATAGACAGTATGGGCGTATTGGTACTCAACAGCGCACCTTCGTCGGTGAATCGTTCGCCCACGTAGCGGACCTGGTTGTCGCGCTCCCAGGATGCACTGATCCTGGTATAGGAAAGACGTACCCTGGCGCTTTCCAGGGCGGCTTCACGATTGGCCAGCTGGGCCAGGGCCACGTTGTACCTGGCTGACTGGGCCTGGTGCTGGGCTGTTACCTGGTCGAGCTGGGCATCGGACTGGATCCCGGTCTGATGCAGGGCGCGGGTGCGTTCCAGGTTGCGTTCGGCCATGGCCAGGGCACTGCGGGCTTCCTCCAGGTTGGCCGCGGCCACGTTGAGGTCGGCCTCGGCCTGGATGACTTGCTGGCGGTATTCTTCATCTTCCAGCACGGCCACCAGCTGGCCGCTGCGTACCGGGTCGCCGATGTTGACCAGCAGCCTGTTCAGGCGGCCGGAAATCTTGGGTGCCACCGTGACGTGGGAATTGGCGGTCAGAGTGCCGGTGAAATGGCCCAGGTCGCTGATGGAACTGGTGGTGATCGGGGCCGTCTCAACGGCCACGGCCACATTGCCGCCCGGGCCACCGGGTCCGGATTCGGGGCGGGCTTTATTGTAAATAAACCAGCTCAATAAAATCACCGGCACGATCAATGCGGCCAGCAGGATTTGTTTTTTGGTGAAAGATTTTTTCTTCATCGGTGTTTCCTTGCAAAGGAAAAAAATAGGGACGTAAAAGAAGACAGAAATGTAACTGAATTAAATTTCATTTTTCTTAAACAATTAAAAAGCATCTTTCTTGCAGGATTCCGGAAAAACTCTTTTGCTGTTTTTCAGGAAAAAAAGTTCAGCTGAAACCATGATCTTTTTCCCAGGGGCCGTTTCGGGCCGCATTCACGGCCAGCCGGTCGCAGTATTCGTTCCATTGGTTGCCGGCATGGCCGCGCAGCCAGTAAAAACTCACCTGCAGGGGGGCCAGCAGGTCAAGCAGGCGGCTCCAGAGATCCCGGTTGCGGGCCTCTGTTTTGTCAGGTTTCAGCCAGCCGTTCCGGCGCCAGTTTACTGCCCAGCCCCGGTTTATACCGTTGACCAGGTAACTTGAATCACTGTAGATTCTGACCGGCAGCAGGGGGTTAGGCAAATGTTCCAGGGCCTTGATCACGGCCAGCATTTCCATGCGGTTGTTGGTGGTGCGGCTGAAAGCGCCGCTTAGCTCGGTTTGTTTGCCCTGGCAGAGGATGACCGCCCCGAAACCTCCCGGGCCTGGATTGCCCAGGGCCGCACCATCGCTGTAAACAACCGTTTCGCCCGTAACAGGTTCAGCCGGGGCAATGACCGGGGGCCTGTTTTTTTTTGTTTCGGAATTCTTTTTCTGGATGCCTGTTTTCCCGGTCGAGAGCCATTGCACGGCTTCTTTTTCACTTGCAAAACCACAGTAAACGGCTCCCGGAAATCCGAAAACCTGCTCGCGGGCGCTCGGCCAGTCGTGGTAGATGCCCGGGTTTATCCCGCGCAGTACGGCGTATACTTTCTTCTCCTTCATGTCGTAAGTGAATGCCCCTATAACGGGGGAGGTATGTTGATACGAAACAATACGTGATTTCCGGTGAAAAATCAAGGCCCGCTTCCTGTGAGGCGGCAGGCGGTTCAGCAAAACCGGGGACCGGCTTGGTCCGTATACTGCATGTGATTGAAACTTGATTCAAGCGAGGAGCAGTACCATGAAAAAGAGCATTATCCTGGCTGTGCTCATCGGAGCACTGTTTTTGCCCGGACCGGGTCGGGATTTCGACCAGGCCAAATTGGACCTGTATTTCGATGCCCTGGAGACCGCCAACAAGTTCATGGGCAGTGTGGCCCTGGCCCGTGACGGAGAGTTCATCTACCTCAGAACGGTCGGATCGACCGATGTGGAGCAGGGTCTTAAAGCCGATGAACATTCCAAGTACCGGATCGGCTCCATTTCAAAGACCTTCACCGCCGTTTTGGTCCTCAAAGCGGTTGAAGCCGGTAAACTGGCCCTGGACCAGACTATCCGGGAGTTCTTTCCCACAGTGCCACGGGCGGAAAACATCACCCTGGCTCACCTGCTGACTCACCGCAGCGGCATACACAACTTCACCGATGATGCCGGGTACCTGAGCTGGAACACCCGGCCCAAAACCGAGCAGGAAATGGTGGAGATCATCGCCGCCGCCGGCAGTGATTTTGAGCCGGGCAGCAAGGCCCAATACAGCAATTCAAACTACGTACTGCTGAGCTACATCCTGGAGAGGAGTTTCAAAAAGAGCTACTCGGAGATCCTGTTGGAAATGATTGCCAAGCCGCTTGGACTGAAAAACACCTACCTGGGCGGCAGGATAGACCCGGCTCGGAATGAGTCCAGATCGTACCGCTTCAGTGGTGAATGGCTGGTTGAACCGGAAACGGACATGTCTATCCCGATGGGCGCCGGCGGTATAGTCTCAAACCCCCGGGACCTGGTCCGGTTCAGTGATGCGCTGTTCGGCGGGAAACTGCTCAAACCGGACAGTCTGCAGTTCATGAAAACCGTCAAAGACAGGTACGGCGCCGGGCTTTTTCAGCTCCCCCTTCAGGGGAAGATCGGTTACGGGCATACAGGCGGGATTGACGGTTTCGCCTCGGTTTTTTGTCATTTCGAGGAAGGCGGAATATCCTATGCCCAGGTTTCCAACGGCAGCAACTACAACAACAACGACATTTCCCTCGCCGTACTCAGTGCGGCTTTCGATTTGCCCTATGAACTGCCCAGCTTTGAGTGTTACGAGCTCAAGCCCGAAGACCTGGAGCAATACCTTGGAGTTTACGCCTCGGAACAGTTGCCGCTGAAGATCACGCTGAGCAGGGATGGAGCGACACTGGTGGCCCAGGCCACCGGGCAGTCGGCCATTCCGCTCGAGGCCACCGGGAAAGACCGATTTTCCTTTGACCCGACAGGGCTCGTGATGGAGTTCGATCCCAAGGCCGGTTCCTTCGTTTTAAAACAGGGCGGCGGCCGGTTCATATTCAAGAAAGAGTGAAGGCCCGTTTTTTCTGCAATCAGCCTGAAATAAACAGATTTCAAGCTGGTTTGGCTTTAACTATGGCCCGGCCCTGCCAATCGTTTTTTTGCCATGAAACGATTTCCGGTTTGAATCCGGCCGCCCGGAGCATGGCAGTAAGGCAGTTGAGATTCGGGCTCCACCAATTTGAAGCATCTCCGGCCAATTCACCCTTTTCATAAAAAACCATGTAAGGCGGATCTTCTTGACCGAAGGCAGGTATCTCGGGTAATTGCCTGCAGGCGACATGAGTTTCCAGGAAGAGCATTTCCCCGGTCCATCGGCGTATTTTTCTCAGAGCCAGGAAAGGGTCGCGCAGATGGTAAAGCACGCCGAAGAAAAAGACTATATCAAAGACACCAAAATCTTCGTTCAAATCCAGAAAATCAATCTCTTTCATTTTTAAACCGGAAGCGTAGATTTGGCCGGCGGTATTGAATCTAATCGTGTTGCCGTGATTCCATTGACCGCCCGGCAGATCTATCGGCTGAACCCTTTGGGCGCCCCGGGCCTCGGCTTCAAAACTGAAGAAACCTTCAGCACAACCGATATCCAGAACTGATTTGTTTCGCAGATGTTCAGGCAACTGCATTTCTGCAAGCATCTGCAGGGGGTTTCTCATGCCTTCGATCATCAGACCATGGCCCAAGTACATACTGTGATACCAGGATTTCAATTGGGGCTCAACCAGCTTAACTGTTTCTTCCCGGGAATAACGGGGCGAAAAGTCACGATACAGCGTGGAAATAGATATGTCGTACCGATCCGGGTTAAGTTCAATGATTTTTTTCAAAGCTTATTCTCCTCAATTTGAATGAATACTTGGGTATTCCGAAGGGTCTACCCGCATGATCGTTTTTCATTTTTCAATGCTATGGCAAAAAACAGCATAATGTCAATCTCAACCGGAAAAAAAAAGCAATTTGCTTGCCGGCTTGATTGTTGACAATTTTTTTCTATTATCTTAAAAAAAATCATGAAACAAAAACGGCAGAACGTCGCTTTTACCATAACGGCCAAGAATTACACCCATTATGCCCTGACTCTGCGGGATTCCTTTTTAAATCACAACCCTGATTACCGTTTCGTAATAGTAATCATGGACATGCTGATGCATGCCGGTGAAATCGAGGCATTCTCAAAGCTTTACCAGGATGGAATAGATGTCGTTTTTTTTAAGGAGGTCCTGAACCAGGTACAAATTCCGGAACTGGATGAGATGCTGCTCAAATACAACATTCTCGACATGAATACGGCCATAAAGCCTTTCATGTTTGAATACCTGGCCGCTCAGGGTTACAGCAAGATCGTTTATTTTGATTCCGACATTTTTTTCAAGAACTCTATGGCCGAATTTACGGACTTACTCGATGAATACGATTTCATCCTGACACCTCACATGTTGCGTCCTTATGGAGATGATCGCTACCCCGGGGAGCTGAACATTTTATGCGCCGGAATCTACAACCTCGGCTTTATTGCCCTGAGGAACAATCAAAAATCAATGGAAATGATCCGGTGGTGGCAGGAAAAACTCTTTGATAACGCTTTTCTTGACCATACCCGGGGTTGGCATAATGATCAGAAATGGATGGAATTCGTACCCCTGTTTTTCGGCCGGGCCCATATTTCCGCCAATCCGGGCTATAATGCGGCTTATTGGAACCTGCACGAGCGAAGGTTGCTTAAGCGAAATGGCTGTTGGTATGCCAACCAGCATAAGCTGGTTTTTTTCCATTTCAGCGGACTGAATCTGTTCGATCTGGATCCCATATCCAAACACCAGAATAGATTTTCCCTGAAGGACTTCCCTGGGTTGGATGAACTCTTTGCTGAATACCGGGATCAGGTTTTGGCCAAAAAGCGGGATTTGTTTGTCGATATGCCTTATTATTTCGATTATCTGCCGGGCACCACGATCAAGTTCAACAACGACCTAAGACGGCGGAGTTACAGATTTATGTTGCAGGAAACAAACAGTTCTCCCTTTCAGCCGGACCGGGCCGTGAGAGAAAAATGGCTGGCCTGCATGACCAAAGATCTTTACGGGGACGGCCTGGTAAACCGCACTCTGCGATCTGTCTGGGATCTGCGATTCGACCTTCAGCAAGCTTATCCCAGGTTACGTGACCTGGAAACCAGTCGGCGGGGATTGCATGAATGGGGCAGGTTGCATTGGCGGGAAAACACTTCCAGCGAAGCTCTTTTCTGCGGATGCGCTTTGAATCTTTCAGAAATCGATCCAGGCCTGTTTTCAGCTGTCGGCCTGAATCTACTGGGAACCGCTCGCGGGGGCGGCAGGGCTGTAGAGTTGCTGAATTCGTTCGCCCGCAAAACCTATCAAGCCGGCATGAACATCGCCGTTTTCGACCTGAGTGCGGTTGATGAAAGCAGGCCGGGATCTTCTGAATTCAGGCATGTTCTTGCCAGGGATCCGGTATTTGATAAAAACCTGGTTTTCTTCGTCCCTGGTGAACCGCAAATTGTTTCTGACTTGCCTGCTGAAATATTTGCAAGCAGGAAGAATTACCTGGTGACAAGCGATATTCCGGAAGTACTGCCTGATTTGCCGGCCGGACGGTTTCATGGCCTGATCCTGCTTGGGAAATCGGCAAAAGTCAGCCAGGCGGAATTTGACGGATTAGAATTGCCGGTACATGAAATACCGTTTTACTTGCAGTCGAAAAAAAACCAAGAAGACCTACAGCCGCTGACTGAGCCTGACCGTGCTTTCATTATTGCTCTTTACGATTTTTACCGAAAAGTAAATTACGAAAATTTAGAATAGGGCTTAACTCAAAAAAAAATGAGAATCGCCATGAAAAAAAGACTCGCGTTTTCAGTTTTGACGTTAGTCGCGGTATGCCTGCTTGTACTGCCGGCCTGTTCGGATAAAAGTGGGACGGATGATGCCAAAGTGATTCAGGTCACGGATCAAGCCGGGGCCGAATAGACTGAAAATGTTGAAAAGGACCAGGCAAAGGCGCTCAGCATTTCCATCAAGGGCGGTCAGAAAGTGAAAATGGATCAATTCACTCTGGTCATGCCTGGGGACTGGAAAAGACACCAGCAGTTCGATGTCTGTTGCCCGGCTACCGAAGCCGACAGTAAATCCATGCCGGATCACTATTTTACTCAGGGTTCCAGACCTCCAACCATGTTGAACAGCTCCGATCTGATCGAAGGGATCAAGACGAGTATCGGGGGGGCCGATCCTCAGGACTTAAAAATGATTAAAATCGGTGCTATGAGCGGCGCCACCTGCGGCTGGGAAAAAGGTAAACACCAATACGTCGGCTTGTTTCTCCAGGAAAAGAATCCGATGTTCGACATACCTATACTCAACTTCTTCATTCTGCGGGCGCCCAAAGAGACCTTTTCGCAGCATGAAAAAACTTATTGGGCCATTTTGAAAAGCATCAGCATTTAAGTTAAGAGAGAGGGCAGGCCCGATCTCCAAGGTTCCGCTTCGGGGCCATTCTGGATATGCCGGAAAAACTCTGAATAATCCAGATTAGAGCTTGTCTAATGCTTGGTTTGCACCTGTCTGTTGAGTAATGATTGCAGTCAGTATTTCCCGGCAAACAGCTTGACTTGAACAGCTTGCCCGGTCTACTATCAGCCCATGAACGGCAGGACAGGCAGATGCGGCTGATTAGCAGGCAAACCATGGTTCCGGAATTGCCGGATTTCCTGGTTGACCGGGTTTTCCCCGGCCGGGATAGAATTCTGCTGGCTGATTTTCACCGTCCGGAACTGGCCGTGGTGAATCTTCAGGGAAATGTCACCGAAAGATTCCGCCTGCCGGAAATGAGGCGTATTGACGCCCTGCTGATACTGGGCGATGAGCTGGCGGTTTGCGACGGCCTGAGCCGCAAACTCCTGGTCTATTCTTTCGGGAAGCCGGGAGAGTCCTTAACACTGCGCCTGAGCAGAGATTTGCCGTCGGCCGCCCTTATAATCGCCATGGCCCGGTTCGGTGAGCAGTTTCTTTTACTGGATAAAAGCTATTGCCAACTTCGCATCTGGGACCGGGACTGGCGTGAAACGAGAGTGCTGGGTTCCAGGCACGGCTATCTCAAGCTCGATGAGGATCGCCTGGGCATGGAATTCCCGGAAGACCTGCTGGTTGACGGCCGGGAATGCTGGCTGGCCGATTCGGGAAACAGGAGAGTGTTGAGGCTGTATTCCGGCCTGGAGCATGCAGTCTCCTTCGATTTGCCGGAGCACCCGGCCCGGCTTTTACTGGCCGACCGGGAAAACGTTTACCTGGCCGATTACTGCAACCGGGTCATGGTGCTGAACCGCAGGTACGGTTATCTCAGCAGTCTGGAAAACCCGGGTGGATTAGATCTGCAGACTGCCGGTTCGGCTGAAAAAACGGTCTGGGCGGTTAACGGTGAAGGGGGAATGGCTGCCTTTACCCTGCCCGGGATCGATAGCGAACAGGCCTTGAAAGAACAGAACAAGCCCTATATGCTGGCTCGTTTCCTGCTTGACCGGGGCCGGGAGGCGGAAGCCCGGGGCCTGCTTGGGGATTCTTCCTGGCCCTTGCCGGAACTGGGCATGTTTGTCGATCGGCCTGGAGAGGAAAAACTGTACGGAGTCCTGGAGAGTGCTTTTATTGGCATGAAAGAGGCGGTTACCTGCCTGCGGAGTGAAATAATGGATCTGGCCGCCGGCCTGTATGCCTTCTACCAAAACCTGCCGCTGGCCGAGGAACCGGAAGAAATGTCCCTGCAAAAACACGAGCAGGCCCTGCGTCTGGTGGAAAAGATCAATGCACTGCGCGGGCTGTACCAGGAAATCAGATCTGGAAGAGATGCCCTGCCACCGGCTTCAGAACCGGGAAACGCTCTGGGCCGTTTTCTGGCTGACCGCCGCGAAACCCTGCTGCAGGAAATCTCGCTCTCCGAACTGGAGATTGAAAAATTGCTGGGCCGCTTTCAGTCGGGGGAAATGGCCCGGGCCCTGGCTTTTTACTGGTTGCTGAGAGAAGAGCTGGAAGCGCTTTTTGCTGAAGACGCGGCCCAATCTGTTAATCTGCTCGGGGGGCGGCATCTGAACCAGGTGCTGGGCGGTTTTTATTACCAGGTGGCCCTGATTCACCAGCGACGGGGTGATTGGGAACAATGCCGGGAGTTCCTGAACAAGGAAGTCGCACTTTATCCGAAAAGAGTGAGCGTTTTTCTGCATTACATAGATCTCTTGCTGGAAAAAGGGGAGAACGAAAACGCCCTGAAGATGCTTGAAAAAATCAAGGACCAGGAAACCGAGGGGGTCAATTTCAAGTTTTTCCAGGTTTTATCGGCACTTGGGGATAAGGAAAAGGCCGCCTGGCACCTGAAACGGGAATGGGAACTCTTTCCCAACCGGCTTGACGTGCTTCAGCACCTGGCCGCCCTGGAAGATCTGGATGACCGACAGTTCGCCGAACTGAGCGCCGAGATAATCAATCGCCCCGGCTTGGCCATAGATCTCCGCCTGAACCTGGCCCGAGCCTGGCTGGCCCGGGGCAGGCTGAAAGAGGCGGAAGCCCTGGTGGACGGAGAGCTGAGCGCATTTCCCGAGAACCGGCAGGCGGAAATGCTCAAGCTGGAGATCATGCTGGCGGGTGATGGTGATCGGCCGGAAATAAGCAAGCTGGCCGGCCGGCTCAGCGGTGATCAGCCGGGCCTGAACCTGCTGAGGGCCCGGGCTTATTTCGCCCTGGGAGACAGGGAACAAGGCCTGCTTTACCTGCAAAGGGAAAGGGAAGGTTATCCCCGACGCCTGGATTACCTGCCGGTACTGGTAAAGAACACTGAAACAGGGCAAAACTGGTCGACGGAAGTATTGGCTGATATTCATGGACATCCAGGGATGCGCATCGATCTATGCCTGCAGGTGGCCCATGCTTTCTGGGGGAAAAAACTTCTGAAAGAAGCTGAAGCCTGGGTGGATCAGGAACTCGAAGCCTTTCCCGAAAATCCCCGGGCTGCGGCTTTCAAGCTGGAATTGCTTCTGGCCAGAGGGGCGAAAAGTACTGACTTGGTTCTACTGGCAGACAGGATTGAAGGCCGGCATGCGGGGGCAGAGCTTTTGCGCGCCCGGGTCTTTTCCACCCTGGGAAAAACGCTTGGATCCTGGCAGGCTTACCAGCGTTATCTGCTGGCCGAAGACAGGGAGACAGCGTATTGCCCGGAAATGCTTGAATTGCTGAATGAAATAGAATTAACCGCGGCCGAAATGGCGGAACTTTCGGCCGGGCTGGAAAAAATTCGCGATGAACAGATCAGGCGGGAATTAGCGCTGTATTTGGAACTTGGGGCCGGCAATTTAACCCAACCGCCTGCTGTTTACCTGGAATCGCGTTTCCAGCCCCTGGCTGAAAGACATTTTCTGAACCGGGCCCGGGTTTTGTGGAAAGAGGGTGAAGTCAATGCAACACTCGACCTGCTCGAAGAGATACTGCGTTTTAACCCGGGGCACAAGCAGGTAATGGCCCTGCTCGATGAAATTGTAGCCTTTCTGGAAAGTATGAATTCCTGATCAACCAGGATGCCAGGTCAACAAGATAATCACTTCTGGCGGTTATACCGTCAAGTCTTATTGGATTAACGGGTGTCAAAATAACGGCAGGTCCTGCAACAGGAATGCCGAAAGAACGCAAGGTTGCGGGCTTGCAAATCTATATCGATGGCATCATAATTGCTTTATTAAAAAGATGATTTTTTTTTGTCACTCAATCTTTTTTGAACGGCGGCAGCCTGCCCGGAATCAATCCTGGAATTGAAGGAAAGAGAAAAAACAACGAAATACAAAACGTGATCAACATCAGCCCTGAGCAAAAAACAGGCCTGCTGGAAAGGACCCGCCGGCTCAAACGAGACTATACCTTTGAAATCGTCAAGGAAATCGAGGACAAACGGTTGAAGTATTGCCTGGACATGGTGTCGGGACCGGATGAAATGATTTACTTGCCGGCACTCTACAGTCATGAAATTCTGGTTTACAACCGGAACCTTGAATTTGTGAGATCTTTTGGAGGTAAAGGTGAAAAACAAGGCTGTTTAAATGAACCCATCGCCTTAGTTATGCTAGGGGGAACTTTATTTGTGCTTGAAAGGGGCAACAAGAGGATCCAGAAGTTTTCCCCGGAAGGAAAAAGTCTGCAGTTGTTTTCCGTTGACCTTGATCAGTTCGGCCACGAAATATCGAGAATCTTTTCTTGGCAGGGCAATCTATTGTTGTTCAATAAAAAAACACATTATCTGGGGGTTTTTTCTCCAAAATTCGAATTCAAGCATAGAATACCCTGTCTTGACGAAGATCCAGATGAAATGGTTTTTTTGAAGGAAATGGACGACTGCCTGTATTTTCTTCTCAGAAGTGGAAAAATGTTTGCTCTTAATCCAAAAACCGGGGCTTGGGAAAAAGTGATAAAACCTCCGATATCAGAAACTTCTTTCCAGTTTGTTTCGGACATTATCAAGAATTCGGGTCAGCTTTTTGTTATAGATCGTTCTTCAGCTACTTTGACCAAGTTCAGTACAGATAAAATCATCTACAGAAGAAAACTGTTGGTCCAGAATCCTTACAAAGGGTTTCATGACGGCACATTCCTTTATTTGGTCAGCTCTGAAAGGCATGAAAAAGGAATTGGAAAGCTTTTAAAAATAAGAACTTGATAAACGAGTGAATTATGCGGAGTAACTGAATCATGGATCCCGGCAGAAGCAGTTGGCGTCCCGGAAGCGGGCGAAATTATTATCTGAGCTGGAAAATGACCAAGCTATGCAATTACCGGTGTGAATACTGCTTTGATGCCGTTTACCACCGCAGTCAGGATAAAAGCCGCTTCAAGGGACAAGAGCATCAACATGCCTTTGCCAATCACAGTCCCCGGGAATGGCTCCAAGCCATGAGCCGTTTCAGCCCAAGCATGCTGGTGCTGAAAATAACCGGTGGCGAACCTTTTGCTGACTTCAATAATTTTCTTGTTTTTCTTGCCGGCTTGTCCCGGATGGAGCAGGTCAAATGCATCAGGGTTGACACCAATGGTTTCTGGAGCGCAAAAAAAATCAGCGACATCGATTGGAAAAAAATAACGGTCAACATTTCATTTCATCCAACCCAGATCACTTTTGACAGGTTCTTCACCAGTGTAAAAGAAAAAATACAGAACGGAGTCAACGTTGGCATGGTGAATTTTGTGCTGGCCCCGGGTCAGCTTGACCTGTTCCCCTCCGTAGAAGAAAAATTCCAGGAAATCGGTGTTTTTGTCAATGCCAACGTGCTCTCGGAAAATGAAATGGTCTGCCAGACCGAAGCCGGTCATCTCATGTATCCTGAACTCATTCCGGACATCGACGTTAAAATCAAGACCGGTAAAGGAAATATCAGGGGGGGGAAATGCTATTTCCCCACAGTTGCCTATAAAATGGACCCTATGGGCAACCTGAAAGTCGGTTGCCTGCCGGAAATACGGGGCAACCTGTTTGACCATGAATTACCCGTCCTGGAAAAAGATGCCGTTGTATGTCAGAAAAATGTTTGTGGCTGCCTTGATGAATACGCTTTTTTGTCATGCCTGGAAAACAGGGGCAATGAATTCAACCTGCTGCTGGAATACACCAGGGAAGTTAAAAAGCATCGCGAATCAAGAGTTAAGCGGGCAGTTAAGGGCGAATAACATGGAAAACCCTTGCAAGTTGGTTTTTTTCGGCGATTCGATAACCCAGGAATTCTCCCCCCTGATGGAGGAAAAACTTCGCCGGGAGTATCCGGAAGTCAAACTCGAAGTAATCAATGCCGGAGTTCGAGGCGATACTAGCAGAGACGGGCTAAAAAGAATCGATCCCTTGCTGGCAGAAAAGCCTGAAATAGCAGTTATTGCTTTCGGTATGAATGACTGGCGCAAGGGGGTCGATGAAATCGAATACAAGAACAATCTGATAATCATGGTTGATTCTTTCGAAAAAAGAGGCAGTAGGGTTATTCTCAATACCGTTTCGCCAAGCTATGATTTTACCCGGTCATCCTATAACCGGGAAGTTGACCACTACAGCAATGTAGTCAGAGATATTTCCAGGCAAAAGAAGATTAAAATTGCCGATATAAACGCCCTGTGGCAAAGAGAATTGAAAAAACCTCAGGATGGGCTGAGGGACGAGTTACATCCAAACGCCGAAGGCTACGAGATAATCTGCCGCTCACTTTTCTGGATGATTACCCGGCAATATACTGTAGTTCAATGGCAGTACAACGGCCGTGAAGCAAAATGCAACTTCAGATGCCCTTATTGCTATTACATTGGATTGCACAGCCATTCCGATAAAACCTTCGGCACCATCAAGCAATGGCATGACAATCTAAAGGCTTGTTTTGGTAACCAGAAACTGGTGTTGTACCTGGGACATGGAGAGCCCACCCTGGGACGGCTTTTCCCGGAGATAGTGGCCATGTGCGAATCAGAGCCGAATTGGAGAATCCGCCTGATCAGCAATATTGCCACTAAAGCCGCCGGGGAAGCTGCTGGTTCCAAATTGGCCGCCGAACAAAGATTGTGTATGGTCAGCTCGTTTCATCCTGCAATGATTTCCAGGGAAGATCATCTGAAGTATTTATTCTTTTTCCGCAGTAAAAACCTTGAGGTTCCGGTTGTCTACGTGGCTTACCCTCCTTATTTCAGCCATTTCGAAGAAGATGTGGCATTCTTCCGGCGTGCCGGCTTCTTGGTTTTCGTCAGGAGATTGCAGGGGAAGCATGAGGGCAGGGTTTTCCCGGGAGAATACACTGATGATGAAAGAATTTTTATTGCCCGGTACATGGACGATGGAATGATCAGGTATTTACTGTCAAATGTTTCCTGTCAAGGAAAACTGACTTATACCGGAGTACATTTCTTTATCATGGATTATGAGGGGAACATAGGTTATGATCCAAATTGCTTTTCACCCGATCCAAATAACAAACCATTCTTCGGGAATGTATTCCAGGGAAATTTCCATCCATTATTACTACCGGAAGCATATCCCGGAACCAGGGTCGGAACGGTTGATGGCGTGGCCAATATCATTGAATACGGTTACAAGGAACTGGAATGTAATTACGTCAACAGTTTCGCCGCTCAGGGCGGGGTTTACCGCGACGGCCGGGGTGGAGTGGTGTATGGCAATGAATTCAAGGATTTTCGAGATCAGCAGGTCAGGCGGGATTACAATTTTCCTGAATCCTGAAAGAGTGAAATCTTGCAGTTAATTTACTATCCTCATTACAGTAATCCCTATCAACGGCTATTGTACCGGGCTTTTCCCGGCAACTGGAAAATATCGGCTGGGAAAATTGAAGAAGCCCTGGATATACTTGAAAACCGGAGCGAGAGGCTGTTGTTCCACCTGCACTGGGAAGATGCTCTGTTTAAGAACGAGGACAGTGAGGAAAGGGCCCTGGCCCGGGCCAAATCGTTTTTGTACGATTTGCTCGGCTTGCAGTCTCTGGGCGGCAAATTGGCCTGGACGATTCACAACTATCGAAATCACGAAGGCCTTTACCCCGGGGTGGAGAACTTTCTGAGGCAGAGATTGGCCCGGTCTTGTGACCTGGCTTTCGTTCACTCGCAATATGGCCGGGAGAAAATCTGCGCCCGTTGGCCGGCTCTGGCCGAAAAAGTATTGGTCACTCCCCACGGGAACTACGCCGGAGTCTATCCTGGTTCATTAACGAGAAGCGCCGCCAGGGCCGAGCTGGGGTATGCGGAAACAGATCGGGTCTTCCTGGTTTTCGGCGATATACGGAAGCATAAGCGACTTGATCTGATCCTGCAGGCCCATTCATTGTGCCGAGCCAATAGGGGCCCCTGGCAACTCCTGATAGCTGGCCAGGTTTATCCTGGAGTGGAATTGAATTTGCCTGGTTCAGGCAACCAGGACCAGGTTAGGTTCCTGCCCGGCCGCGTTCCTGATGCTGAAGTGCAGAAACTCTTCGCGGCCGCGGATTTCGCCGTTTTCGCCTCGGAGGGCAACCTGACCTCAGGCTCGATGATGCTGGCCCTGACCATGGGGGTGCCGGTAATTGCTCCGGCTGTCGGCGATGCCGTGGAGCTGATTGAAGAAGGGAAAACGGGCTTCCTGATCAGGGAACAGAGCCCGGAGGCCCTGGCCGAGGGCCTGCGCCGGGCCGCAGTGCTGGCCCCGGAAAAAAGAAAGGAAATGGCTCTTTGTGCCTTGAAGCAGGCTGAGTCATTGAGTTGGGCAAAAAACGCGATGATAATCGAAAAAGAGTTCTTGAGATTGTTACTGGAAAAGAAGCAATAAAACGTGTCCGAAATAATAGACAATTTGTTCTACTTCCGCCGGCCCGGAGCTCCAGGTAATTTCGGCGATGAGCTTTCTCCAATTATTGTGGCCGCCATGCTGCGTTCAAAAGGCATTTTGCCGCCCTGGCAGGCCGGCAATAGACTGCTGGCTGTCGGCTCGATTCTTCATTTTGCCGGCGACGGGGACACGGTTTGGGGTAGCGGCGTCAACGGGAAAATCGCGGCTGAAAGGCATAGTTTTTCAAGTCTGGACGTGCGCAGTGTCCGCGGGCCTCTGAGCGCGGAATTCCTGGAAAAACGAGGTGTCAGGGGGCCTGAAGTATTCGGTGATCCGGGATTGCTTTTAGCCGATTTAATTCCAGTGGACAGCTTTAAAATCAAAACCCGCAGAAACCATGTCATCATGCCTAAT
Source organism: uncultured Clostridia bacterium (assembly GCA_964457225.1). Classification (GTDB taxonomy): domain Bacteria; phylum Acidobacteriota; class Aminicenantia; order UBA2199; family UBA2199; genus CAYWEM01. The sequence continues at coordinate 84,199 of CAYWEM010000001.1, read as the reverse complement.
TACAACGACCTGGATCTGTTTGCAGGTGTTGAGAACCTACTGTCTCCACTGCTTCCGGTGCAGGAGGTGATCGGAACGATACTCGGCTGTGACCTGGTCGTGGCCAGCGCCCTGCATGGAATCATAGCCGCTGAAGCTTACGGCGTGCCGGCCCGCTTGCTCCTGGCTCCCGGTCATACCGAGAACGTTTTCAAATACCGGGATTATTACGAGGGGACCGGCAGACCAGGTTTCATGGCCGCTTCCAGCCTGGCCGAAGCCCTGGAAATGGGGGGGGAACCTGCTCCGATAATGGATCCGGAAAAACTGAAAGAGGCTTTTCCCTTCGACCTCTTCTCAAAAAAGACGGCTGATTGATTTTCATGAAGAAATCAGGTTTAACTGTTTTGGCGAAAAACAATGAGCAAGAACAGTAGTTATGCCGGGGCTGAATTGAGAAAAGCCTTGATGCGCCGCAACTGGCGAAAAAAGGAAACCCGCTACCTGGAATACCTGGATCGGGTTAATTATCTCAGGAAAACTGAATCTCCTCTGCTTTCAGTCATCGTCATCTCCTGGCGCCTGCATCGGGACAACCTGGAAAGCTTCCGGATCCTGGAAAAACAGCGTGGGATGAATATCGAACTGATCTTTGTCGACAACGGTGCTCCGGAAGGTGAGTTCAGGGAGCTTGAACCTTACATCGATACTTATATCAGGTTGAACGGCAATACCGGCGCCTACCTGGCCCGCAACCTGGGCGCGGTTTTCGCCGAGGCGCCCATCCTGCTTTTCCTGGAAGACGACGGCATCCCGGCGGAAAACCTGCTGGCGGCCCATCTCGGGCTATTCAAGAAGTACGACCTCATCGCCTGTCGAGGTTTGTATGTGCCCAAGACGGACAATCCGCTCAACCAAAAGCAAGCCCATTACTACATGGGACCGAATGATTATCCAACCTTCGCCCACGTGGAAGGCAACACCTCCTACCTGGCCGAAGCCTTTTTCCAGGTCGGTGGCTGGGATGATGAGATCAATTTCGGCGGCGGCGGCGCTGAACTTTACCTGCGCCTGCTGGAATTTGATCCGGACAAGCGAAGGCAGATATACTCTCCTAAGCCTGTTATATACCATGATTACGTGAAAGATGAGCAACACCTCCAGACCAAGCTTGAAAGGCAAAGGATTTCCCATGAACGCCTGCGCAAAAAATATCCCCAGTGGGACCAGGTACATGCGGAGGCGCGCCTCCACTCTGATCGTGATGACCTGGTCAAGCAGAGAGTGGAACGGGTCCTGCTGGTAAACCATGCCATTCCTCCTTTTGAGAATTCGGGCACCCCGATCAGCACCTGGAACCATGCCCGGGGACTGCAGAAGCTAGGGATTGAAACCGCGGTGCTGGTCCCCTCGGCCTGCGAAGTCAGAGTCGGTTTCAAGAAGGAAAACCTGAATGGTATTACCCTTTACACAGTCCCCAGGTTTGATAAACATCGGGCCTTCCTTCGGCAGATCAACCGCCCGGCGCTATTACTCCAGCTTTACTCCCTGGAAAGAATCTGTAAAGATTTTCGGCCGGACATCATTCAGGTCAACGATTACGTCTACCTGCCGGTTGAAGCCCTGGCCCTGTTTCACGACCTGGGAGTGCCGGTGGTGCGCTGTGTCTGCAATGACGAAGAGATCTGCCACCAGGATTACCCGGTGATATCCGAGGGGCTGGACGGTTATCTTTGTTCCGGGCCGGAAACCGCGGCCAAGTGCGCTGAATGCTTTATGGCCCGGGTGCGGGGCCTCAGCCGGAATAACATGCCGGAGCTGGAATTGACCCGGATGGAAAAGCTGCTGGCTGACCGGGCTGAAAACACCAGGAGGCTTTACGCCGAAAAGATTGCCGGAGTGATTTTCACCAGCCCCAAGTTCCGAGATCACTTCACTTCATATGTGCCCATCAGCCCTGACAAAACCAGGATTATTCCCAGGGGTTTCGAAAAACCCGAAACGGCCGGATTGAAAAAATCCGGAAAAAATCGATCTGAGTTGCGTTTCGCGTATTTCGGCACCATGCTGTTCAGCAAGGGAATAGATCTTATCCTGAAAGCTTTTGCAAAAACAGCTTCAAGCAAGGGGTTCAGGCTTGATTTGTACGGGATCATGGTCGTTCCGGAATTCCTGAACCGGATAAACCAATTGACGGCGGAGTTTCCCGGCCGGATACAGTACCACGGGCCCTACGCCCCGGAGGATTTCCCCGGGCTGGCGGCCGGTTCGGACCTGGTCATAGTGCCGTCTTATTTCGACACTTATAACCGGGTTCTGCGCGAAGCCCTTGCCCTGGGCCTGCCGGTCATTGCGGCTGATTTTTTTGGTTCTTTCATCGTTCAGAACGAAGTCAACGGACTGAAGTTTCCCGTCGGCGACAGCGAGGCACTAACGGCTGCCATGAACAGGTTGCTTACTGAACCGGGCCTGCTGAAAAAAATCCGGGCCGGGGCCGGAAAAACCCTGATTCCAAGCCTTGAGGATGAAATCAGGGCCATGGTTGAGTTTTACCGTGATATTCTGTTCGAGCGCCAGGTGCTGAAAAAGGATTCTATTCCGCCGGCTGCCAAGAAAAAGAAAGAATCAATGGTTGAGGCTCTGGCCGACCAGCCCTGGACCAGCGAAGACGGCCTGTATTTACGGGATATCGACCGCTTACTGCTGAGCGTGATCGAGAATAGTTCCCGCCTGCCTCTGAACCTCGAGGCCGGTCTTTTTTTTGATCTCGGCGGAGGGTTCAGTGAGCAGGACAAGGTCAACGAACAGATAGCCGTCAGGGATGACGGTTCATTTTCAGTCTGTTTTTCCATACCGCCAAGGGGAACGGTCAGGTTCTGGCGTTTCGACCCCTGGGAAGGTTATTGGGGCCGGGTCAGGATTGACGGCATCAAGATTAAAACCAGGTCGGGCCGCTTCAGGGAATTGGCTTTGAACCGCCTGGAGAGCAACGGGGTTCCTCAGCTTGATGGCTTTTATCTCTTCAGGACTGCTGATCCGATTTTCCTGGTCAGACAAAAAGTGAGGTCATGTATTTCTTTTTCAATACGGGGAAAGCTTGAGCTTCAGGATGCCAGGTCGATGACCCTGGCCTGGGAGCAGGAAATAAGCACATGTCGGAACCACCTTGCTGAAAAGGAGCAGAGAATCCTTGAACAGGAGTCTCTTTTACGGCACCAAGAAAAGCAGTTGGAAAAGGCCGCGAATTCCGCCCGGCAGAGAGAGGAAATGCTGTTGCACTTGGCCGGGTTTGTTCAGGACTTAAAGGAAAAATTTGCCGGTCCGGACAAGAAACTGGTGATATTCGGCACTGGAGCAATGTCCGCCTGGATCATGCGCATGCTGGGAAAAGAAAAAAACAAAATCAACTGCTTTTTTGACAATCGGCCCAGGAACAGGGAATTCCTGGGCCTGCCGGTGCGCAAGCCGAGATTCATGCCCGGGGCCAGGGTGATAATCGCCTCAATGTATTCGGAACAAATCAGCCGGCAGTTGCTGGAACTTGGTTATGTTGAAAATGACTTATTGTCGGCCATTTCCGAGGATGAGGAAGCATGATGATACAGTTTTCAAGTGATGGGACAAGAAGGAAACTTCCTGACGAGACTCATGCCTAAAAAGCATTGCCCTATCGGTACTGAAGGTTTGAACGTAATCGGCTATTTCCTGAACATGATTGGTATAGCTGAAGTCGGCAGGTTTTTCATCCGCCACCTGGTGGACATGCACTTTCCGCATTCGCTGTATTTCCTGCATTCCAACTTTCACCAGCTGATCAGCCCGGAAGAGCAAATTCCGTTGTTGAAAAAAAGAAAGCTCAGACCGAGTTTCAGGCACAACTTGTTTTTTTGCAATGCGGATTCCATTCCATATTTTAATAAAATCAATGCCGGGGCCATCAAGGGGACTTTTAATACGGGAGTATTCTGGTGGGAATTCGATGACTATTTTGATTTTCCGCAAGCATTTAATTTTATCGATGATGTGCTGGTTTTTTCCTCGTTTGTGAAAACAGCTGTAGCAAAAAGTCTTTCCGGAAGTGCCCAAGTAAGACAGCTGGTCTTTCCCTACTACCGGAACTGGAACATAACCAGGACCAGACGGGAAGTTAGGCAGGACTACCAGTTAAACGATGATGATTTCGTGATTTTTTTCAATTTTGACCTGTACAGTTCTTATGAGAGAAAAAACCCACTTGGTCTTTTAAGCGCTTTTTCCGCCGCCTTTCTCCGGCAAAAAGATACAAAACTGGTTTTCAAGATCGCCCACGCCAAGTCCGGGCTGGACAACATCAAAGAGTTACACAAGATGGTTCTTGCTCAAGGCCTGCAGGGCCGGGTGATTTTTGAATACCGTAACTTCTCTAAAAACGAGTACATGAACTTGCTGGCTGCAACTGATGCCTACGTTTCACTGCACCGTTCAGAGGGTTTTGGCATAGGTATGCTGGAAGCCATGTTTCTTGGACTACCAGTGGTGGCAACCAATTACGGCGGGAATACTGATTTTATGAATGAAGATAACTCCCTGCCATTGACTTTCAGCAAGACTGAGGTTCGCAGGAGATTTGGACCATACCGGCAAGGCTGGTTGTGGGCCGAGCCGAACCTGGAACAGGCGGTTGAGCTGATGCGTCGTTTGTACCGGGACCGGGGACTGGCTTTAAAACTTGGCGAACGGGGCCGGCAATTCGCTGAGAAAGCCTATTCGCCTGAGAGTATTCAAAAGCAGATTTCCTCTTATTTTCAGGAAAAACCCGCTGTTTCTTCAGGGCAAAGACCTGGTTTACTTCCCTCAACCAAGCGTAATTGGGGCATACAACGCAAAGAACAGCCTCTGATTATTTTCGGTACCGGATCACTTGCTCTATGGGTCTTATTGATGTTGCATCGGGAACGCTTCCAGATCGTCTGTTTTTTTGATAACCGGCCGAAAACGAGAACTTTTTTCGGTAAAAGGGTGAAAAAACCAGTTTTTATCGCCGAGGCCAAAGTGATTATCGCTTCAATATATTACAAATCAATAAGAAAACAATTGTTGGGTCTGGGTTTCCAAAAGAGAAACCTGCTCTGCCTGGCAGAAAAGGAACAAACAGCCAGATTAAATCAGGAAGCGGAAAAAAACGGATTCAGAAGCAATGAAAATATCGATCGTCATCCCGTACTTTGATGCCGAAGAGTACCTGCCGAGATGCCTGGAATCGATCAAGGCCTATACCTATTACCATGACTACGAAATCATTCTGGTCGATGACGGCTCGAAACAGCCGGTATCCGCTGAAATTAAAAAGAAATTCAGCCGGGTAAGATTTTACCGCAACCGCAAAAACCTGGGTTTTGTCAGGACGGTCAACCGGGGCGCCGCCCTGGCCCGCGGCGGACTCCTGGTCTTTTTGAATGTGGATACTGAGATAGTTTCTCCAGGCTGGCTTTACACGGTACTGAAAACCTTTGCCCTAGATAAAAGCATTGCCGTGGTCGGCGGCAAGCTGATCTATCCCGACACTCACCTGATCCAGTTCGCCGGCGGAGCCATAAACCCGGAAACCAACGGTTCGGAGCACATATACAAATTCGCTCCGGCCTTCATACCCCAGGTCAACAAAATGCGTGAAGTGGAAGTGGTGACTGGTGCCTTTCTGGCTATCAAAAAAGACTTGTTCAATGAACTTGGCGCTTTTTCCCTTGATTTTCATTCGACTTACGAGGACACCGATCTCTGCCTGCGGATCAGGGAAAGGGGACTCAAAGTGATTTACCAGCCTGAGGTGGTCATCTACCATTACGAAACCGTTTCGGGCATTACTGATGCCAATTATTTCAAGAGTAAACTGATTCTGAACCGCAAATGGAGCCGGCATTTCCGCCGCTGGCAGCGCAGTTATTATCGGGAGGACGGTTTTTCTGAAACCTTTGTGCGCACCATGTTGAAGCTGTTCCAGAACGATTTTTTCAACCTGTTCGTAATCGTGGAAGAAATGGGCCTGAGCTCAGCGGATCGGCAGGAAAAATTCATCAAGAGTTACGGCGGCCGCGACCTGCTCGAATTCCTGATCTCACGTTTCAAGGGCCGGGATTCTGGAATCAAGTACGACCTGCATTACTATTTGTTCATCAACCAGCTTGAACAGGAACAGAAGTTCTGCCCGGAATACGCCGAATACTTCATGCAGAGCGGGGAAAACAGCCTGAAAAAGGATTTGCTGAGAATCTTTTTATGTCTCCTTGACGGCCGGGATTGGAAACTGTCTGAATTCTACCAGCCCAAGTACCGTGATATTTACCTGATTCTGCGGGCCATGGCCCAGGCGGAATTCAAGCCGGACCCTTGCCGGGCCGTCTACCAGCAAGCCCTGCTGCACAAGATATTGAAGATGCTGAGGCAGTCACTGGGACCGGGAATCAGGCGGGCGGACTGGCCCTTCCTGGCTTACTTCCTGGAAAACAATTTTCTTTTCAAGGAAAACGAGGACCTGATTTCCATTCTCTTTTCCCTGGCATATGCTGATTTTCGGGGCCGGGCCGAGAGATATCTTGAACTGGCCGGTTCATTGATCGGTCAAACCGCCTGGCCGCCCAGCAAGATGGCCAAGTTCCGCATAAACCAGGCTGTTTTCTGGGAAAGAAGGGGCGTTTATGAAAAGGCCCTTGACGTTTACCAAGCTCTGCTGGCCGGCCGGGAAGACTTGAATCAAAAGGAAATGGCCAGCCTGTTTTATCACCTGGGTTTCTGTAACAACGCCCAGGGCCGTTACGGCCCGGCCCGGGAGTATTTCCGGCTCTGCCTGGAATCGGCTCCTGATCACCAGCAGGCGAGGTCTTTGCTCGCCGGAATAAAGAAAACATGCTGAAAGGACTGGTGCGCGACCCCTGGGGCTTTTTCCGGCACGGCCTGCTGCTGCCCCTGCTGGGCTGGCTGTTCATCGTACCCCTGGCCCTGGTCGTGCCCAGGCGTAAAAACCTGGTCATACTGTGGGGCCGGGACCGGGGCGAGTTCACCGACAACGTCAAGTACCTTTACCTGCACCTCTTTCTGCAGGCTGAACCCGGCCTGGAATTCCACTTCCTGACTGAAAGCAGGGAAGTGTTCAACAACCTGCGAGCCGGGAAAATGCCGGTGCTGTTTTTCCCGGGCCTGCGCACAGCCTGGCTGCTGCTGCGCGCCGGGGTGATCGTCAGCGACAGCGATGTCTGGGTCAACCGTTTCCGCTATCACCTGCTTTTCAGCGCCTACAAGGTCCAGCTCTGGCATGGGGTGGGGCTGAAAACAATCGGCCTGGACAACCCCCGGGTACAGCGCATGCTGGATCATTTTCTCATGCGCGCCTATTTCAGGTTGAAAGGCAAGCTGGTGCGATACGATCTGCTGGTCTCCACCGGGGATGCCTTCATCGAACGCGGTTACCCGACCGGGATCAACAAAAAGAAAACCATTCCCGCCGGTTATCCCAGGAACGATGTTTTCTTCCGCGATTTCCAGGGGCATGAAATGCTCGGGGTCGACCTGGAAGCACTGGAAAAAATCAAGGCCTTCCGCAGTACCGGCGGCCGGGTGGCCGTTTACCTGCCGACTTTCCGTGACAGCGGCCAGGATCCCATCACCGGCCGGGTGGTGGACATTCCCGGCCTGGATCTTTTCTGCCGCCAAAACTCGCTGCTGCTGGTGTTCAAGTTTCATTCCTGGGGTATGCTGCGCGACCGGGAGACCAGGGAGCAAATCTCGGCGGCGGCCAATATCCTGATCTACGACAACAGCCGCGATATTTACCCGGCCCTGCCCCATACCGATTTGATGATTTCAGATTACTCTTCGGTTTACATGGATTACCTGCTGCTCGACCGGCCGATCGTCTTTTTCACCTATGACCTTGAAGATTACCTGCGCAATGAGCGGGATTTCTACTTTTCCTACGATGAACTGACACCCGGGCCGAAATGCCGCAACCAGCAGGAACTGACCGAGGCCCTGGCCGGAATTCTGGCCGGGTGCGACGATTACCGGGAAGAAAGGGCCGGGCTTTGCCGACGCACTTTCAACCATCGGGACGGCCGGGCCGCCGAAAGGATCTGGCGGACCGTCAGCGGGAGAAACCAGAAGAACTGACAGGGGAGGAATGACCATGGACTGCATTTATCTTTCGGCCGGACTGGGAGCGCGCATGAAGGAGAAGCAACCCAAGCAGTTCCTGACTCTGCTGGGCAAGCCGGTGTTCATCTACGCCCTGGAAATCATGGAGGGCCTGCCGGAAATAGAACGCATCCTGCTCATGTACCATCCCGACTATGAAGCCCTTTACCGGGATTACCTCGAGCGCTACAACATCGCCCGGGTGGAACTGGTGCCCGGCGGAGCAACCAGGCAACAGTCGGTTTACAACGGCCTGCAAAAGGTCGAGTCCGAGCGGGTGCTGATCCACGAGGCGGCCCGGCCTTTCATAACCAGGGAGCTTCTGCTTGACCTGATGGCCTGCCCCGGGGAAGCGGCGGTCATACCCACCATCCCCATTCCCTTCACCGTTTCCAGCGGCACTGAATACATGGACGGCATCCTGGAGCGAAAAACCCTGCACAACGTACAATTGCCCCAGGTGTTTGACCGGACGATACTGCTGGCGGCCCACGACCAGGCCCGGGCCGACGGCTTTTCGGCCAACGAGGACGGAGTACTGGTTTTCCGGGCCGGTCATCGGGTGCGCTTCATTCCCGGCACTGAGAACAACATCAAGATCACCACTCCGCTGGACATGATAATCGCCGAGAAAATGGTCCGGGGGACCTGCCAATGATCGACGGCAAGGTGATCCTGGTCACCGGGGCCAGCCAGGGGATAGGTGAGACCATGGTGCGCCTGTTTTCCGCCCGGGGCGGCAAAATGGTGCTGGCCGCGCGTAATGCCGACAGGCTGGCGGGGGTAGCCGCGGAACTGCCGGGTGAAAGCCTGGTCTGCCCGACCGACGTGCGCCGGGAGGATGAAGTGCGCAGGCTGATGAGGCGGACCATGACCCGCTTCGGCCGCATCGACGTGCTGATCAACAACGCCGGCTACGTGGAGCCGGCCGGCCTGCTGGACATGAGCCTGGAACAATGGCGGCTGATGATCGACACCAACCTGACCGGCACCTTTCTCTGTACTCGGGAGGCGGTCAAGTACATGAAAAAAGAAGGCGGTCGCATCATCAACATCGCCTCGACCGCGGGCTTGTCGGCCCGGCCGGGCTGGAGCGGATATGCGGCGGCCAAGGCCGGGGTGATCAACTTTTCCCAAACCATGGCCGAGGAACTGCGGGTCTACAACATCCTGGTTTTCTGCATCTGCCCGGGCCGCACGGCCACCAACCTGCGCCGGCGCCTGGCTCCCAACGAAGATCCGACCAGCATCATGCAGCCCCAGGCCGTAGTCGAAACGATCGCTTACTGCCTCAGCCCGGAAGCCGGTGTGCTCGAGGGCCAGGTCCTGCAGGTGCGTGAGCGCTAAGATGTTAATCAGCAAAAACCTGAAAGAAAAAAACTTATTATTGAAAAGCGGTTGTAATTATACTTGATGGGTGTGTCGCCCCGGCAACGGGAAACGAAAGGGCGGCAAAACCAAGATTCTTGATCCGCGTATTTAACCCTGAGAAGGCATGAAAAAGGAGCGAACTCAATGTACAGAAGAAATTTCCTGAAAACTGGAATCTTCGGCGCCGGAGCGTTGATGCTTGCAGACAAATCCTGGGCTCTTAAATACTATCCCAGGCCGAGCGACAAAAAATGGGCCGTCATTTACGGCACCTGGTGCGGCACGGCGCGCGACGCCGGAGTCTGGATTTCCGAAGGCATGGGCGGCATCGCTGATGTCTTCGATGTCCGGGAAAAGCCTGATTTGCATGGTTTCGACCACCTGGTCATAGGCGGCGCCATCCGCGCCAACAAGATGTCCGTCGAACTGCAGGATTTCATCGGGGCCAACCAGGAGAACATCAAAGGTAAAATCAGGGCTTACTTTGCGGTCTGCGGCAACATGGGTAAACCGGTCGGCCCGGAACAAACCAAGCTCTTTATCGAAGATCACCTGGCCGCTCTCTGTGGAATCCAGGGTTTGCCGGCCAGGGTGTTTCTCGGCCGCATCACCAAGTCGCTGATGGATCCGGAAACAGCAGCCAGGATGGCTTCTTTTGAAGATTACGACAATCTCAAAAGGCCGGAATGCCTGGATTTCGGCAAAGAAATACTGACCTCTGTCGTTTAAAATATCGGAATGACCGGCTGATTCCCTGACCGGGATAAGCATATAGCCCCCGCGGCCTCCCTTTGGAAAAGGGGACATGGCAAGTTTTCAGTCACCGTCCCCGAAATACTTGTTCTTACAGCGCGCTGCGGTATATGCTTATGATGCTTTCCAGGTCAAGCTCGGCCGGAGTGATGGCTATGTCGCCTTTGCGCAGGGTCTGTTCAGCCCAGAGGGAAAACTCCCTGGCGCTGATGCCGTGACTGTTCAGCGAGAGAACCAGCCCCAACTCTTCCAGGTATTTACGCATCCCCCCCCGTGACTGAAAGGCATCTTCGATGCACTGCAGTTTTTCCGGGCAGTTTCCCTTTGCCTTCAGGAATTCCATTACGGCCGGCAGCAGCAGGCCGTTGGCCAATCCATGGGGCAATTTGTGGTGGTGGGTCAAGGGGTAGGCCATGATGTGCAGCAGGATGGTACTCTTCTGACTGATGGCCAGGCCGGCCTGGCTGGAGGCCCGGGCCATGGTATCCCGGGCATCCTGTTCACCGTTCAATGCCTTGTCAAGGTGGCGAACTACTGCATGCAAAGCTGACAGAGCCAGGGCATCAGCCATCGGGTTGCAGACGGTCGAGAGATAGGCCTCCACGGCATGGGTCAGAACATCGAGCCCGGTATGCAGTGCCAGGACCCGCGGCATGCTGTCACAGAACACCGGGTCCACGATGGACAGGATCGGGTAAATGAGATTGCTTTCATAGCCTGTCTTGATGTGCTTGTTCTGGTCGGTGAACACGGCAAAGGGGGTGACTTCGCTGCCTGTTCCGGCAGTAGTGGGGATGCAGATGATTGGCAGGGGGAGGTCGTCCAGTTCCCGGCCTTCAACGTAGTCACGGATCGGACGCGACTGCCGGCTGGCCAGGGCGATGCCCTTGGCGGCGTCCATGGCCGAACCGCCGCCGATGCCGATGACCAGCTCAATGTCGTTGTCACTGGCCTGGGCGGCACCCTGGTCGACGATGTCGTAACTGGGATTTTCCATGACTTCATCGAAGAGAAAGAGTTCCCGGTCGGCCAGTTCAGCGCGGACTGCGTCCAGGGCTCCGCTCAGCCTGCCTGAATCAGGATCAGTGACCAGCATGATACGCTCGATGGCGTCTGCCGGGCATTCGAGGGAGATCTGGTTGATCCGGCCTCTACCGAAAAGAAGCTTGACTGGATTGTAAAAGGTGAATGCGCTCATGGCAAAACTCCTGGTTGCCATTGTACCGGAATAGGGAAAACAGGCGCAAGAGTGCAAACAACTTGACAAACAGGACCGTCGAAAATAATATGGGCTACGTGATTGTCTTTTTTTAAAAAGAAATAAGGTTGTCAAATGAGCAAACAATGGTACGAAACCTTTTTTGAGAACTATGCCGAAAAGTACGAACATGAGAGTTTCACCGGCGGCACCCAGGGTGAATGCGACTTCATCGAGAAAGAACTAGCTTTTAATAAGTCGCTGAAAATCCTCGATGTCGGCTGTGGCACCGGCCGGCATGCCGTGGAACTTGCTTTTAGGGGCTACCGGGTTACGGGTATCGATCTCTCCGAATCCATGCTGGCCAAAGCCCGGGAAAAAGCGGCGGCAAAAAAACTGGAAATCGATTTCCGGCGGTGCGATGCCCGTAAGCTGAGCTTTGACTCGGAATTCGATGTGGCCCTGATGCTCTGCGAAGGCGCTTTCCCGCTCATGGAAACCGATGAAATGAACTACGAAATCCTGCAGGGCGTCAGCCGGGCCCTGAAACCTGCCGGCAAGTTCATTTTCACCACCCTGAACGGCCTCTTTCCCCTGTTTCACTCGGTGGAGAAGTTCTGCAATGAAAGTTCCGAGCCCGGTAACGCCATTTACCGCCAGAACCGCTTCGACCTGATGACCTTCCGGGATCACAACATCACAGAGATGGTCGACGACCTGGGCCACAAAAAATCCTTGGACTGCCACGAAAGGTATTACGTTCCCAGTGAAATCACCTGGCTGCTCAAATCGCTCGGGTTCACGGTCATCGACATTTTCGGAGCCAGGCTGGGCGCCTTTTCCCGCGCCGACGCCCTGCGCACCGATGACTTCGAAATGCTGGTCATCGCTTCCAGGTGAAGTCTGGGGTGAAATCTGATTTGAGTAATTGACCGGCTTTGGTTATAATCAAAACAGGACTGAAAAATGGAGGATGAGATATGGAGCATAGATTCACCGGGGTTATTACCAGGGAAGAAAACTGGTTTGTCGCTTATTGCGTTGAACTTGGAGTGGTCAGCCAGGGACAGACCATCGAGGAAGCCCAGGCGAACCTTAAGGAAGCAGTAGAGCTCTATATAGAAAGCTTCGGGTCTGAAGACCTGCCGGAAAATAAAGGAGAAACGGTTTTCTATCCCCTGGAAGTCGCGGTTAATGTCTAAACTGCTGATTCTTTCCGGCAGGGAACTCCTTAAATTGCTTCAATCTCAGGGGTTTTACACGATCAGACAGAAGGGCAGCCATGTCAGCATCGAAAAAGGACAGTTTAAAACTGTAATCCCAATGCATGAAAGCCTGGCTCGCGGGACATTGCTGGGCATACTGAAACAATGCGGTTTGAGCAGGGAGGACCTGCTCAGGCTGATTAAATGATGGGCCGCAAATGACCTGGGCTGTTTTGCTGGCTTCGGGAAAGGGTGAGCGTCTTGGCGCCGAATTGCCCAAGCAGTTCCTGGAGCTAGGGGACCGGCTGATTATCGAACACAGCCTTGATCTCTTCCAGGCTTTGCCGGAAGTCGAGGCCCTGGTGATAGTGGTGCACCCGCAATTCCTGGGCAGGCTGAAAGAACTGCTTGCCCGGTGCTCCCGGGACAAAGTCCAAGCTGTGGTGCCGGGCGGGGCCACCCGCCAACAGAGTTCTTACCTGGGCTTGCAGGCGATTCCTGACAGCAGGGGCCGGGTGTTGATCCACGACGCCGCCCGGCCCCTGGTCACGGCCCGGGTGGTACAAAACTGCCTGGCCGGCCTGGACCGGGCCCCGGCCGTGACCGCGGCCATCGAGTCAAGCGATACCGTGATCGAAGTCAACCCGGAGGGCTTTCTGCTCGGACTGCCTGACAGGTCCAGTCTGCGCCGGGTGCAGACTCCCCAGGCCTTCGACCTGGAACTGATCCGCCGGGCCCACCAGCTGGCCGCCTCGGAGAATTTCCATGCCGCTTCCGACGACTGCGGCCTGGTATTGCGTTACGGCCTGGACCGGGTACTGGCCGTGCCAGGCGATCCGGCCAATATCAAACTGACCACCAGGGAAGACTTCCTGCAGGCTTCGGCCGTTTTGAAGTCAAGGAGAGGAAATGCTGACTGACTTTCTGAACTGGTTGAAGGAATTGCCGGATTTCCTGCTGCAGCCGGATTCCTGGTGGCAATTATTGGTGCTGACCGGGGCCGCGCTGTTCGCTTCTTTGCTCAACTATCGTATCCAGAAAATCCTGGCCGCAAAAACCGATCAGGACCAACAAGGATTGCGCCATATCGCCATCCGCAGTTTGCAAAAACTGCTCTGGCCCCTGGCCGCCCTGGTGGTGCTGGTTCCGGCCGCAGCTTTGTTCAAGTGGTATGGACTGCCGGCGCAATTGCTGGATCTCGGTCGTTCTGTTATGCTGGCCCTGGCCCTGATCCGTTTCAGTGTCTACCTGCTGCGCAAGGCATTCAACGGCAGTCCTCTTTTAAAATCATCAGAAAATGCCCTGGCCGCCCTGATCTGGCTGGTGGTGGCCCTGCACCTGCTCGGCTGGCTGCCCCCGGTGCTTGATTTTCTTGACGGCCTGGCCCTGAACCTGGGTGAACAGCGCATTTCACTGCTTGCCGTAATAAATCTCGGCTTGCTGGTGGCCGTTGCTTTTACCCTGGCGGTCTGGCTTTCCCGCCTGATCAGTTTTAAACTGCAAAGGATTCCAAGTCTTTCTCCAAGCATGCGCATCGGTTTCAGCAAGTTCAGCAAGTTCATCCTGATCACTCTGGCTTTTCTGCTGACCTTGAACGCGGTCGGCATAAATCTGAGTTCCCTGGCCATTTTCGGCGGCGCCCTGGGAGTCGGCCTGGGATTCGGACTGCAGAAAATCACGGCCAATTTCATCTCCGGTTTTATCCTGGTGCTGGATCGTTCGATCAAGCCCGGTGACGTGATTTCGGTCGGAGACAAGTTCGGCTGGGTGGAGGAAATGAATTCCCGCTACGTGGTGGTGCGCAACCGGGAAGGTGTGGATACCCTGATTCCCAACGAGAACCTGATCACTTCGGAAGTGATCAACTGGAGTTATGCCGACCGCAACGTGCGGGTGATCATCAAGGTGCAGATCAGTTACGATGACGACCCCGAGCAGGCCATGGCCCTGTTGCTGGAGTGCGCCCACGCTTCGCCCCGGGTGCTGGCCGAACCGAAACCGGCGGTCCGACTGATGGAATTCGCCGACAGCGGCATCGAGCTGCAGCTGCGGGTCTGGATCGCAGACCCGGAAAAGGGAACCGGCGCGGTTAAATCCGAAATAAACCTGGCTGTCTGGCGGGCCTTCAAGCAGTCCGGCATCACCATTCCTTATCCACAGCGTGATGTCCACCTGAAAACAAAATCAGGTTTCTGAGCCTGAAAACCGGCTGGGTTCAGTTGCCGGTATTAATCACGATTTGTGTTTTTTCAAACGGCCGTACAGGGCTGAAAAAACCAGCCAGGGAATCGCAGGCAGGGCCAGCAACAGGAACAAGGCCAGGGCCGGGGGCCAGACTGACAGGCCGGAAAACAGTCGCAGCAGGATTCTTCCCCTGGGCAGGGGCTTGACTGTTCCCGGCAGGTTGCAGGAGAAAATCCCTTTCGACCGCAGTCTCAGGGCGAACAGCATGACCTTGAGAAAACCGGCCCCGCTGATATTGCTGAAGGGCACGATGACCTTGTCGTAGCGCTTTCCCCGCAGGTTGCCGGCTGGTCGCAGTGGTGAAAAATCCTTGCTGTACTCATAGGCGATCACCCGGCGCAGGCCGCTGTACTTAAGGCATTGTTCCAGGGCGTGTTCGTGGGTCAGCAGGTCGATCGCGCTCCCCGGAAAAGCGGCTTGTACTTGCCTGCAGGTGTTGTCCAGCTGTTGCAGGCTGACCGAGCGGATTATGAGTACAGTATCCATGTTTTTCAGCGGAACAGGATAAAGGAAAGGCCCATTGGGATGCGGAGCCGGCGGGCCAACTCCGGTTTCAGCGGCCGGCGCCGGCGGAAAACTCCCGGAGCCCTGACCAGGGCGGCGACCAGGGCCTGCAGGTAAACCGTGGTCAGCTGGGCCAGGGAATGGTAACAGCAGAGCAGACCGAGACGCAGGCTGCGCCGGATCAGTTCCGGCCAGGGCAGGTGCTTCCAGAAAATCCAGAAAAGGTTTCTGGTGTAAAAGAATGGACCGCGCCGTGAATCCCGGTTTTTCGGGGCATGGCGATGGTAGGCCACTATGGCCGCCGAATATGCTATGCGCCGGCCGGAGGCCAGGATACGCATGGCCAGGTCCTGCTCGTTCCAGTAGAGAAAAAACTCCTCGGGATAGCCTCCGACCTGTTCCAGCACTTCCTTCCTGACCCCTGCCCCGGCCCCGTTGAACCCCAGCAGGTAAGCAGGCGGGGCTGTTTCCAGGGAAAGCTGTTCTTCCCGGGCGGATTCGCGGTCGTAATGGTCGAAACTGCGTACGTCGAAAGCCACCAGGCCGATGCCCGGGTCGGTGTTGAAAAGTTCGACCATTTTTTCCAGGGCATCCGGGGCCGGGAAAGAATCATCGTCCAGGATCAGGACGAATTGTCCGCGGGCCCGGGCAAACCCCAGGTTGTAGGCGGCCACTCCGATGTTTTCCGGCAGGGCCAGCAGGCGGACACTGGGAAAATCCGCGGCGACCATCTCCGCTGATCCGTCCCTGGAAGCGTTATCCACCACGATTATCTCAAGACTGACTCCGGTGATTTCCCCCAGACGGCTCAGACTGTAGGCCAGTTCTTCCCGGCGGTTGAAACTGAGCACCACGGCCGAAACCAGGGGAGTAGTCATCACTCTCCTTCAGGATCTGCTTTCATGGAAGCCCTGATCACCGAGCTGATGCCGCCGCGGGGAGTGAAACGGGCTTCAATCTCCATTTCCCTGGGGTTGAGGAGTTCGGCCAGGTGCCGGAGAATCATCGGGCAAAGGCTTTCGTAAAAAATGCCGGTGTTGCGGAACTGCAGGAAATAGTATTTCAGGGATTTCAATTCGACGATGGCCGCCCGGGGGCGGTAGCGGATGGTTATCGTCCCCTGGTCGGGCAGACCGGTGCGCGGACAGAGTGAAGTGAATTCCGGGTTGATTATTTCGATTTGCATCTCGGCTCCCTGGTCTGAAAACGGCAGGGCCTCCAGCATGGAAGTCTCGATGAAAGAAGCCTCGCGCCTGATTTCAGCCAGGTAAGAGCTGACTTTATCGCTCATGGTTTTTCTCCTCTGCAAAATGCAATTATACAACATGAAAAAGATTAATAAAGCTGAAAGCGGGACCGGCATCATTTGACTTGCAGGCGCTGATATGCTATCCTGACGTTTCAGAAAAACAGGAAAACTTACTAATGCTGATCAATATTGACTCAATTTCGGAAAAGGGCTTGCAGCTCAACGATGTCATAGATATAGATGAAAACCTCCTGCTGGAGAGAGACAGCCGTTTCGTCGAGGAACTTTCCTACGAACTCAACCTGCGCCGGGAAAAAAAGCACATCAGAGTTCAGGGAAGAATAAAGACCATGGTTTCCGTTTCCTGTATCCGTTGCCTGGAATACTTTGATCTGAAGCTTAATTCCAGATTCGATGTCATTCTTTTTCCCGGGGAAAAAGTCGAAGGCCGCCGCCTGGCCCTGCATCAGGAAGACCTGGAATACATCTTTTACCAGGGGAAACAGATCGATATCGTAAAAATCCTTTCCGAACAGGTCAACCTTTTCATTCCCCTTTACCCGATGTGTCACGGTGAATGCCGCGGGCTCTGCTCCCGCTGCGGCGCCAACCTGAACCTGGAATCCTGTGATTGTGAAGAAACCAGAAATGAAATGACTTTTCTGTTCGAGCGAATAAAGAGGTGAATTATGGCCCAGCCTAAAAGAAGGCATTCCCACCAGAGAAAAAACAAGCGCAGATCGCATCACTTCCTCGAAGTGGAGGGATTGTCAGTTTGTTCCAAATGCAAGGAACCCAAGTTGCCCCACCGGGTCTGCGCCGGTTGCGGTTATTACGACGGCCGCCAGGTTGTTGAGGGCGAGGATAAAAAGTAATACATGAGCGAGTGCCGGGTTGCCGTTGATGCCATGGGCGGTGACGCCGCTCCCGGCGTCGTTGTCGAAGGTGTGATTGAAGCTCTCAAGAATAAAGAAAGCAAGATCATCCTGGTCGGCCGAGAAAAAGACATTCTGAAAGAATTCAAGAAGAATCAGAACCGAGGCTTGAACAAGGTCGAGATCATCGATGCCCTGGAAGAAATTTCCATGAAGGAGCAATTTCTATCCTACTGGCGCAAAAGAGAACAAACCTCGATTAAGAAAGCCCTGGACCTGGTCAAGGACGGTCGGGCCGAAGCCATGGTTTCTGCCGGTAATACCGGCGCGGTCATGGCCCTGGCTAAAACCGTGCTCGGCCCTCTGCCCAACGTCGAAAGACCGGCGTTGATGATCAAGATTCCGACACTGAAAGGAAGTTCCTACCTGCTCGATGCCGGAGCAAACGTCGACTCCAAGCCCAAGAACCTCATCCAATACGCGATCATGGGCAAAGTTTTCCTGGAAAACGTGGCCGGTATCCCGAATCCGCGTGTCGCTTTGATGAGCGTCGGCGAAGAGGAAGTCAAGGGAAATGAACTTACCAAAATCACCCATGGCCTGCTTAAGCGCATAGATTTAAATTTCATCGGCAACGTCGAAGGCCGTGACGTTTACATGGGTGAAGCTGATCTGATAGTGACCGACGGCTTTACCGGGAACGTCACCCTCAAGGTGGCCGAGGGCGTCGTCGAGGTCATGCTTTCCATGCTCAAGCGGGAAATCATGTCCAATATCTTTTCTAAAATCGGCTTTTTTTTCCTGAAAAAATCCCTGAAAAGAATAAAAAACAAAATGGATTACTCCGAGTACGGCGGGGCTCTGCTGATGGGGGTCAACGGGATTGTGATCATCGGACACGGCCGTTCCAACGCCAAGGCCATCATGAACGCCATTCGCATGAGTCAAAACTTCATCTCCCAGAACATTCTGGGAAAAGTCTCCGGTGAAATCGAAAAGAGCATGACCGCATTACGGGGGGTCAAATATGAGTGAAAACAACATGAATGCCCTGATCACCGGGGCTGCCCGGGGCATCGGCCGGGCGGTGGCCATGAAACTGGCCGCCGAGGGCTGTAACCTGGTTATCTGTGATGTATTGTCTTCGGAAGCGGAAGCAACCGCGGCCGAGATCAGGGAAAAATACGGCTGCCGTGCCCTGGCCCTGACCGCCGATGTAACCAATGCCGCGCAGGTCTCTGACATGATCAAGGCAACCGTTGCCGGACTCGGTTCAATTGACGTGCTGGTCAACAATGCCGGCATTACCAGGGACGGTCTTTCACTGACCATGCAGGAAAGCGACTGGGACCTGGTTGTGGCGGTCAACCTGAAAGGTACTTTCATCTGTTCCCAGGCCGCGGCCCGTGAAATGATGAAGAAGCGTTTCGGCCGCATCGTCAACATGGCTTCGGTGAGCGGATTGCTGGGAACCGCCGGCCAGGGGAATTACGCCGCCTCCAAGGCCGGAGTTATCGCCCTGACCAAGACCATGGCACGTGAGCTGGGCAGTCGGAATATCACGGTCAATGCCGTGGCGCCCGGATTCATCATGACTGATATGACCGAAAAACTGCCGGAAAAGGCGCGCCAGGATTACCTGGCTCAGATACCACTGCGCCGGGCCGGCACCGTTGAAGATGTAGCAGCCGCTGTGGCCTTTCTGGTCTCACCCGCGGCTTCCTATATAACCGGAACCGTGCTGAACGTTTCCGGCGGGCTTTTAATTTAAACCAGGAGGATATCGTTCCATGAACAAAGAAGAAATTCTGTCCAAGATCAAGTCGGTTGTCAGTGAAAAACTCAACGTCGGTGAAGACCAGATTACCCTGGAAGCCACTTTTGTTGAAGATCTCGGTGCTGATTCCCTGGACCAGGTTGAATTGATCATGGCCCTTGAAGACGAATTCGAACTGAAGATCCCCGAGG
Organism: uncultured Clostridia bacterium; assembly: GCA_964457225.1. GTDB lineage: Bacteria > Acidobacteriota > Aminicenantia > UBA2199 > UBA2199 > CAYWEM01. Next base: position 64,687 of record CAYWEM010000001.1, on the reverse strand, counting down.
ATGAAGCCGAAAAACTGACCACCGTCGGATCCGCCCTCAATTACGTAACCGAAAAACTGCAAGCTTAAGGGCATGGGGCAGCTCAGTCAAAAGACCATCACGCTGAAAAGGGTGGTGGTTACCGGAATAGGCTTGCTCACCCCGGTCGGAAACAACCGGGATGAAAACTGGCAGTCAATAAGTTCGGGCAGAAGCGGAACCGGTCTCATCACCCGTTTTGACACCGCCGATTACTCTTCGAAAGTAGCCGGAGAAGTGAAAAATTTCAACGCCCAGGACTTCATCGACGCCAAGGAAATCCGCCGCATGGATCCATACATCCATTATGCCCTGGCGGCGGCCGATGAAGCGGTCAGGGATGCCGGCCTGGTTCACGATAAACTCGACCGGGAACGCTGCGGCGTTTACATCGGATCGGGTATAGGCGGTATTCAGTCCATTGAACAGAACAAGGTGATTCTGCTCGAAAGCGGAGTAAAGAGAGTTTCCCCGTTCTTTCTGCCGGCCGCCATCGCCAACATGGCCACCGGTCATGTTTCGATCAGGAATGGCTTCAAGGGACCCAACCTGGCCAATTGCACAGCTTGTGCCTCCAGCACCCATTCGATCGGAGACTCTTTCAGGATTATCCAGAGAGGGGAGGCCGATATCATGCTGGCCGGAGGCAGTGAATACCCGATTACTCCGCTGGGAGTCGCCGGATTCAACGTCATGCGGGCCATTTCAACCAGGAATGACCAGCCTGAGAAGGCATCCCGTCCTTTCGACCGTGAACGCGATGGTTTTGTCATCGCCGAGGGAGCCGCGATACTGGTGCTTGAAGACCTGGAACACGCAATCAGGCGGGGAGCAAAGGTTTACGCCGAAATAATCGGTTACGGTTTTACCGGGGACGCGTTTCACATGACCGCGCCTGATCCCGAGGGTGACGGCGGTTTCAGGTCTATGCGCAATGCACTCAACGATGCCGGTTTGAAGCCTGAGGACATTCAGTACATCAACGCTCATGGTACTTCGACGCCCTTGAACGATAAGTTGGAAACCAAGGCCATCAAGAGACTTTTCGGTGAACAAGCCTACAAGCTGGCGGTCAGTTCAACCAAGTCGATGACCGGGCATATGCTCGGCGCGGCCGGTGGCGCTGAAGCCGCATTCACCATCCTGGCCTTGACCAATTCTTTCCTGCCGCCGACCATCAATCATGAAAACCGGGATGAAGAATGTGATCTTGATTACGTGGTCAACCAGGGCAGATCCTGTGAAATTGAAAACGCTCTTTCCAACTCGTTCGGTTTCGGCGGGACCAACGGCAGCCTGATTTTCCGCAAGTTCAGCAACTGATCTGCCGGGCAGTCAGGTTAATCTGAAAATCAAGGCCGGCGGTGATGATAAAAATCACCGCCGGCTTTTTCTTTTTTCAATCCAGCTTGCGATAAAAATCAAGGGTTTCCCTGGCCAGGGCCGTCGACCCCTCGGGATCGAAGGCAATCATAGCTTCAAGAATCTTACCTGATTTTTTCCCGGCCAGGCGCCTCATCACCAGGATGGCCAGATGGGAGTCCTGCTTGAAAAGAGAGGCCATTAAAACCGCCGCCTGTTCCGAGTCGATGCTTTCAAATGTTTCGATCATCTGGCGGTCAAGTACCCTTTCCTCAATTCTTTTCTGCAACTCAGCCTCCCGGTTGGCCAGTTCTGTTTCACGGCTCCGGTGTTCGTTTCTCTTCATCTCCAGCTCTCTCTGGTAGGCCTGCAAATTCTGTTCGCGCAGGTCGAGTTCATCGCGCCTTGATTCGAGAAAGGCCTTTTCTTTTTCAATTTCCGAGAGCAGTCTTTGAAAGACCTGCTGGTCGCTTTCGGCCCGGGCCGGGGAAATCCGGGCGAAGTAAAAGGCGGCTGCGGTTACAGCCAATAATACCAGGGAAAAAATCATCAGCTTTTTCATGATTCCATTACTCCAGGCCAGCGGGCGATAAACAGGTCATCCTGCATTTTCTGCTCTTCCTTGTCCATTTCCAGCAGGTATTTCTGCAGTTGTTTTTCCCGCAGGCGGCGGATCGCTTCAGCTTCGCGGTGACGAAGCTGATACTCGGATAACTTTTCCTGAACTATTTCTTCCAGTTCAAGCAGGATGAGTCCCTGCTCCTCGATCAGGCGGCTGAGTTGGTTCAGGTAATAATCGGTCAAAGTGATAAGGGGGAGAAAGGGGTGGTCGCTGGGGGTCTTTTTCAGGGCCAGGGCGGCTTCGTTACGACGCCTGCGGTTTTCCTCGAGAAAAGCCGCTTGCTGATTGCGCCGGGCCAGGGCTTCCCGGTAGACGGCTTCCGCCTTGTCTTCCAGGATTTCCCGGTAACGCAGCAGGGTGCCCAGCTTGAAGTTGAATTTTTTCATATCAGATGCCTCCCAGCAGGGCCAGGGCTTGTTCATAAGAGAATCTTTCGCCGACTTCCTGGCGCAGAAAACTGCGGATTCCGTCAATTCTGGCCAGGGCGTCATCGATTCTGGGATTGGAACCCTTGACGTAAGCCCCGATGTTTATCAGGTCTTCGGCTTCACGGTAAACAGCCAGGACCGATCTGATTTCCCTGGCGATTTTTTTATGGTCGGCGCTGACTACTTCGTTCATCAACCTCGAGATACTGCCCAGTACGTCGATGGCCGGAAAGAAGCCGCTGTTGGCCAGGTCACGGGAAAGCACCACGTGGCCATCGAGAATTGACCGGGCATGGTCGGAAACCGGTTCGGTAACATCGTCTCCCTCAACCAGGATGGTATAGATGGCGGTGATGCTGCCCTGGCCGATGAAATTGCCGGCTCTTTCCATCAGGCGGGGCATCATGTTGAAGACCGAAGGAGTGTACCCTTTAGTCGAAGGTGGTTCGCCGGCCGAAAGGCCGACCTCGCGCTGGGCCATGGCCAGCCTGGTCACCGAATCCATCATCAGCAGGACGTTGGCGCCCCTCCGGCTGTAGTACTCGGCGATGGCCGTGGCTGTAAAAGCACTGATGATCTTACGCAAAGGCGGCTCTTCCGAGGTTGAGACTACCAGCACGGAGCGGGCCAGGCCCTCCGGACCCAGGCTGTTGGTGATAAAATCCTTCAACTCGCGACCTCGTTCACCGACCAGGGCGATCACGCTGATGTCGGCGGCGGTGTTGCGGGCGATCATGCCCATCAGGGTGCTTTTCCCGACACCACTGCCGGAGAAAATCCCCATTCTCTGCCCCCGACCGATGGTGATCATGCTGTCAATCGCCTTGATTCCGGTGCTGAGCACACTGTTGATCGGTTCCCGCTGCATGGCGTTGGGCGGAGAAGCGTAGATGTTCAGGTAATCCCGCCGGGCAAAATCTGGAAAACTATCCAGAGGTTGACCAAGGCCGTTGATAACCCGGCCGAGAATTCCCTCGCTTATTTTGAAGCCGGGCGGGGCGCCGCTGGAATAGAGCCTTTGTCCAGGATACATGCCGGTGAGATCGCCCAGGGGCATGGAAATGGTTTTATTCCCGGAAAAACCGACAACCTGCAAAGGCACCTTTGCCGGATGATCTTCCAGCAGCAGCATGTCACCCATGGAAGCGGGCGGCCCCTGCGATTCAACGGCCAGGCCGACGATTTTGTCTATGCGGCCGTAAATACGCAATGGATCACTGTGCTGGATTTTCTGCAAAGAGCGGGCGAAATCAAAGGCCATTGTCTTCCAGCAATTCGTTCCAGACCGTTTCCAGCTGACGGCCGGGCTCGGCTTCGATTTCTCCGCTTTCAGTTTTTATGCGGCAGCCGCCGCGTTCGACGGCTTCGTCCTTGACGAACTTGACTCCGGCCGCGTTCCCGGTGATCTCCCGCAGTTCCTGCTGATGCTGCAGCAGTATTTCGTAATCACTGGGATTTACCGTGATTTCAGTGTTTTCAGATTTCTTTATCTTGGCGAAGCCACGGCGCAGCATGATCAGAATTGTCTCCGGAGCGGTGCGGACTTCGGCCGGCAGAATTTTTCTCAGGACCAGCAGGGTCATTTCCAGCAACTGCTTTTCCAGCCGTCCGTAGATTTCATCCTTCAGAGTGGCCAGTTCAAAAAGTGAATCACTGAAACGCTTCTGTGTCTCAGCGGTGGCGGCCTGCAAACGGGTGGCGAACTCCGACTCGATTTCCCTTCTGACCTCTTCAGCCGCTCCGGCCTTGAGTTTTTCCACTTCCACTTCTGCTGCTTTGCGGGCATCCTGGGCTTCGGCCAGGATGCGGTTGGCTTCCTTTTTGGCCGTTTCCAGGGGATCTTCCGCACCGCCCTTGATGATCCGCTCTCTTTCCAGCTGCCTTTTTCTTTCTTCGATCATACCCTGCAGGGCTATTGGAGCCGGCGGTTCGAATTCCAGCAAAAGCTTTGGGGCCAGCTTTTTCGAGGAAACGATTTCAGATAACATATTCTTCCCCTCCGGCGCCGCCGATTACGATCACGCCCTCCTCTTCCAGGGTGCGCACTATTTCAACCACCTCGTGCTGAGCCTTTTCCACGTCCTTGACCCTGATCGGACCAAGGTATTCCATTTCTTCCTTCAGCATTTCCACGGCTCTCTGCGACATGTTTTTATAGAACTTGGTCTTGAGTTCGTCGGTGCTTCCCTTGAGACCTATGGCCAGGGTTTTCTTGTCAACCCGCTTCAGGATTTCCATCACCCCCTGGTCATCGATCAACAGGATGTCCTCGAAGACAAACATGAGATCACGGATTGAGGCGGCCAGTTCAGGATTGCGGCTTTCAATCTGTTCCAGGACGTTGCGGGATGCACGCCGGTCCATGCGGTTGAACAGCTCGGCTACGGCTTTAACGCCACCGTATTCTTCGAGGCTGTAGGAGCCGAGTGCTTCCAGTTTCTGGTCGAGCACGCCGGATATTTTCTTGACGATATCCGGGGAGATTTCCTCCAGGTTGGCCATGCGGATCAGGATTTCCGATCGCATTTCCTCGGGCAGGGAACTGATCAGTTCGGCGGCCTGCGAGGCGCTCAGGTGAGCCAGTATCAGGGCGATGGTCTGGGGATGTTCATTCTGGATAAACTTGGACAACTGCTGGGGATTCACTTTTTCCAGGGATGAAAAACCGGCTGATTTTTCCAGTATTTTAATCAGGCGGTCGATGATTTTCCGGGCTTCTTCTGGCCCCAGCGCCTTGATCAGGATTTTTTTGGCGTAATCCAGGCCCCCGACGGTGAGGTATTCATTGGCCAGGGACATGTTGTAGAACTCTTCAACCACCCGGTCGGTGGTATCGGCTGAAACGTGTCCCATCAGGGATATCTCCCGCGATATCTCCTGCACTGCCTCGTCGTCCAGGCGTTTGAAAACCTCGGTGGCCAGGTCTTCACCGAGCATCATCATCATGATGGCCGCCTTCTGCTTGCCGCTGGAATGAGTCTTGTCAACCATCGGGTTTTATCTGTCCTCGGCCAGGTAGCTCTTGATCAGGGAAGCCGTGTTGTCAGGATTTTCCCTGGCGAATTCCCTGACTCTTTCCTTCAGAATGGATATCTTTTTGGCTTCCTTCGGCACCCGGTATTTTTCCAGCAGTTCCCTTTCAATTTCGTTGTCTTCCTGGGCCTTTTTCAATTCACTGAGCTTTTCAACGTCGATCCGGGGTACGTCGATACCGGGTTCAAATGCCGGGCTGCTTTTCATGATCAGGGCGGCTCGGCGGAAAAGAGGTTTAAATACCAGCAGGAATAACAACACCAGTCCGACCAGGATCACGGCGTAAGTGATGACCGAGCGAATCAGGTCGGCGCTTTTCTGTCTGTCTATGAAAAAACTGCTCTCGGTTTCCATGGAAGTGTCAAAAGCGAAGTTGGCGATTTCAACCCGGTCGCCGCGATCCTGGTTGTACCCGACCGCGGCCTGCACGATCTTCTGCAGTTTGTCCAGTTCAGCTTCACTGCGCGGCCGGCTTGATTTTTCCAGTTTGCCTTCGTTGATCATCGTTTCAACGGCGTTGTCGATCACCACGGCTACGGAGATGCTTTTTACTTCACCAACCGGGGCGACATGATGGGTTACCTTGCGGGACACCTCGTAGTTGACGGTGCTTTTTTCGGATTTACTGCGGGCTCCGCCCTGGGCTCCGATCCCGGCCAACGGGTTCTCGGCTCCGGCCACGTTGGCCGCGACTCCGGGAACTCCTCCCGAAGCGCCGGCTCCGGTGGATGAAAAAGTTTCGGTCTGCTCGGATCTCTTGGCCGTGGCCTCAGGGTCGACCACTTCTTCCTTGGTTTCGATCTTGTTGAAATCGAGGCTTACCTTGATGTCGGCCCGAACTTTGCCGAAACCCACGATCGGCTCCAGCAGGTCGATGACTTTTTTCTTGAGTGTCTCCTCGAATCTTCTCTGGTAGGCGAAGCGGGTCGATGCCGCCTCCTCGAATTCATCAGCTCCTTCGCTCCTGGGGCGCGACAACAGGCGGCCCTGGACGTCGATGACGGCGATGTTGTCGGTCTGCAATCCTTCAACAGATTGCGCCACCAGGTGGATGATCGCCGGCACCACTGAACTCTGCAGTGTGGTTCCAGGGCGCAGGTTTAAAACTACTGAAGCCTTGGCCGCTTCCTGCTCATCGATGAATACCGATTTCTTCGGCAGGCTGATGTGCACTTTGGCCGATTCGACTTCCCTCAGCTTGGTTATACTGCGGGCCAGTTCTCCTTCCAGGGCGCGCAGGTAATTTATGTTCTGCACGAAATCGGTGGCCGCCAGGGAAGTCTTGTCGAAGATTTCAAATCCTACTCCGCCTCCCTGGGGCAGTCCGGATGAGGCCAGTTCAATCCTGGTTTCAGCTATCTGGGACCTGGGAATCCGGATGGTCGATCCGTCACCGGACAGTGAATAGGTGATTTTGGCCTCTTTCAGTTTTTCAATGATCAGTCCGGAATCACTCTGGTTGAGATTGCTGAACAGAACTCCGTAATCGACCGTCCGGGCCAGCCTGGTGAAAATGAAAACAGCGGCCACGGTTATAATCGTGACCAGGACTATGAACACTTTCTGGGAAACGGACAGGCGATTGTAAAGGTTACGCAGCTGGTCGGTCAGGCCTGGTTTTTCTTGCGCCATTCAGGGCCTCACACCGAGGTGCGCATTATTTCGTTGTAAACGTCAAGCAGTTTGTTGCGCACCTGCATCATCAGTTTAAAGGAAATATCGGCTTTTTCCAGGGAAAGCAGGGTCTGATGAAGATTTGTTTCACGGCCGGAAAGGAAATCCCTGATGGCGGCATCGGCTTGCTGCTGGTTGCCGTTGACCTCGGCGACGGCACTGCGCAATATCTGGGAAAAACTTCCCTGGCCTTCTTCAGCAGGAGATTCGAGCTTGTTTTTCTGCGAAATGTCGGCCAGCTGCCGGCGGATTTCGTCGATTTTTATTTCGCTCATTTCTTACCTCCCGATTTCCAGGGTCTTGGCGATCATGCTCTTAGTGGAAAGAATGACCGCCATGCTGGCTTCGTAAGCTCTGGCGGCGCCCATCATGTTGACCATTTCCACCACCACGTTGACATTGGGGTAGAGTACATAGCCATCCGGTCCGGCATGGGGGTGATGAGGTTCGTAGCGGCGATTGAAGGGGGACGGGTCGTTGATGATCTGATTGACTTCAACTCCGCGAACGTGGTCGCTCTGACTTTCAAGCAGGTTGGAGAAAGTGTCGCGGCCGCCGGCTGCACTGGTTTGGAAAACTACATCCCTGCGCCGGTAGGGGCCTCCTTCAGGAGTGCTGGTGGCATTGATGTTGGCCAGATTGGCGCTGATCACTTCCATGCGCAGCATTTGCGACTTGAGAGCCGAGCCGCTGACGTCGAATACCGTATCCAGCCTCATCAATTACCTCCTGGCCTCGGAAATTGCGTTCTTGAGGCCGTTCAGCCTTCGGGTTAAAAGCTGTATTGATATATTGTATTTAATACTGTTTTCGGTCAGTTTCAACATTTCTTCTTCCACCTGTACGTTGTTGCCGTCAGCCCGGCCCGGTGCACTGCTTTCCCTGGCGGCCGGCAGGTTTCCCCCTCCCGGTGCGCCGGCCATATGCCTCTGGTCAGTGGTCAGCAGGCGCAGGCGCTCTCCGGCCTGGTCGAGAATCCGGTCAAATTCGAGATCTACGGCCTTATAGCCGGGTGTATCGACATTGGCGATGTTGGAGGCGATCATTTCATTGCGCCGCACACGGAGGTCAAGATCACCGGCCAGCAGGTTGATGGTGGCATAATTAATCAGCATTTTTCAACTCCATTCCATTAAAGCAATTTCAGTGCCAATTTCCGGGCTTAAAAACAAGGTGGAGGATGCTTTCCTGAAAAGGCCTTCATAGCGGGCAGGTCATATGCGCCCGGAAGGGGAATTTTTTTCCGCTCCGCCGTCCTGTCAAGATATTGACTGCCGGGATTGCCTTAAATGACGGCCTGCTGGTACAATGAGTACATACCAGGAGGCGTGATGAAAAAAGTTCTGCCCGGACTGCTGTTGATTTTGCTGCTGATTCCGTTCCTGAACCTATTGCCGGCCGCCCAGCCGACCGCAAATGACCGCCAGGTGACCCTGGCCCTGACCCAGCCGCGCCCGGCCCAGATCTGGAACCTGGTCGAACTCTATGAGCGTGACTTGCTGCCGCTTCAACAACTGCGCCTGATCGGTGTATTTCACGAGGACGAGATACCGGGTTACCATGAATCAGAGCAATTCGTGAAACAGCGTGAACTTGACTGGGTGGAATTCTTCGTAATCCGCGGCCGGGTGCCGGAAGAGGAAATCTTCCGGGAAAACGCCTGGACAGACCAATTCAAAGAGCTTTTCAACCGGGTCAACGGTTTCGTCTTCACCGGCGGAGCCGATATCCCGCCGGCTTTATACGGCGCAGCCAGCCACTTGATGACCGAAGCCAGTACCCCGGAACGATCCCGCTATGAAATATCCCTGCTGTATCACCTGCTGGGCCGGGCCGAAGACAAGTTTCGCCCCCTGCTGGCCGCAAGGCCCGGAATGCCCGTGCTGGCCATCTGCCTGGGCATGCAATCCCTGAATGTCGCCCTGGGCGGTACCCTGGTCCAGGACATCCCCATGCAGGTGTACGGCCTGCAGACTGTAGAAGATGTACTCAGCCAGGAAAACGATCGGATTCACAGCGCGCTTTACCGCAGGCGCATGCTGCCGGAAGCGGACCTGCCCCCGGCCCTTCACCGAATCAACCTGGAGCAGGACGGCTTCTTCCGCACCAGGCTCGGCTTGAGCCCTGATTCCAGGCCTTATGTTTTGAGTTCACATCACCAGGCCGTGGAAAAACTCGGTTCTGGTCTCAAGGTCACCGCAACTTCCCTGGACGGCAGGATAATCGAGGCCGTGGTTCACCAGGGTTTCAAGAACGTAGTCGGAGTTCAGTTTCACCCGGAGGCAGCGGTGATTTTCCAAAAAAGACGTTTTTTTACCTACGATCATCAGGGCAAAAAACAGCCTTTCCAGGTGAGGGCTTTCATCAACGCCGACCAGGCCGGCGAGCTTCTGCACCGGCGGCTTTGGCATTGGCTGGCTGAAAGCCTGCTTGCAGGCCGTTGAACGGATTCGCCCGATTGGGTTATTCCCGGTATTCTCCTGAAATCCGGCCCGCGGCCCGGGCTTTCTCGCTCTGGAAATAATCAAGGTCTCTGACCGGCTTTCCGTCGATAAGAACAGCCCTGACCAGGGTTGAGCTTTCCAGGATATCACCGTCTGTTATGACCAGGTCGGCCCGCCGGCCCGCGGCCACAGATCCGTGTTCCTTCAGGGAAAAAAAACCGGCCGGGTTCATGGTCAGGGCTTTCAGAGCTTCCTGGTGGGGCAGTCCGAAAGCCACAGCCCTGCCGGCCTGGACAGGCAGATCAAAAGAACTTGCGGCGGCGCTGCTGGAAAAGGCGAAGGGGATTCCGGCCCGGTGCAGGGCTGCCGGTAGGCGGTAGACTTTGTCATAACCCTCATCCCAATTACGATTCCCGGAGTACATGGAGGAGACAATGACCGGGAAGCCGGAATTCTTTATTTCTTCCAGGCAGGATTCTGCTTCGTAGGCTCCCTGGATGATCAGGTTCAGTTCGAAGTCACGGCCGATTTTTATGGCTGTCCTGATGTCGGCCTCGGTGTCGGCCACGGCGATGACCGGTAATCGGGCGGTCCATATTTCGGCCATGGACGCCAGCCTGCTGTCAGGTTTGATTCGCTGGCCGGCCTTAACTCTGCGCTGGTAGGTCCGGGCCTCATGCATGAATTCAAGAAGCTCATTCAGTTTTTTACCGCGGGTTTCAGGATCAGCCGCGGTTCTGCGCCCCATCATGCCGGCCGGGCCCGCGGGGAATCGGATGATCATGGCCGCCCGGCGCTGTATAATCATGTCTTGGGGTTGCCAGCCGTGCAATCTGGCCAGCACTGCATTGCCTGAGACCAGGCCGCCGGCCGGAGCACTCAAAGCCAGCAGGATGCCGTGACTGCGACTGATCGGGATCAGGTTGCTCCAGGGGTAAAAAGCACCGGCGGCTTCCAGGTCGGGATTGAAATCCCCGCTCTCGGTGGTGTCGTTCAGTACCCGCAGGGAAGCGGTGCCGCTGAGACCAAGGCTGGTCATGGCGTTGATCAAGCCTGGATAAACCTGGGCATCGGAATAATCCAGGACAAGGTGTTCTTCCGGGATTTCCAGGTTGGTGCCGATCCCGGTGATAATACCGTCCTTTACCAGGATCACGGCATTATCCAGGCTGGGTCCGCTGATGGTGTGAACTTTTCCGGCCTTGATGGCCAGTGCTTGATCGCCGGCCAGCGGCAAAAGGCAGAGTGCCGAAAACAGCAATAAGGTCAAGAGGTGTTTCACTTTTCCCCTCCGTTTTTCTCCCTTTCTGACCGGGCCTTGATGTCGGCTTCCCGGTCGAAGAAAACTTCTCCTTCAATAATGGTCAGAACGCACTTGCTTTGAGAGCTGAGCGGATGACCGTCGAAAACAGCCAGGTCGGCCTCCTTGCCGATACTGATACTGCCGGTGAAAGAATCAACTCCCAACAGGCGGGCCGGGTTCAGGGTGATGGTGGCCAGGGCCTCGAGATCGTTCATGCCGGCGTAGCGGCGCATTTTTCCGGCCTCCATGTACAAGCGGCGCATGATTTCACTGGTATCGGAGTTGAGTGAAATTTCAACGCCTTTTTCGTGCAGCAGCTGAAATCCGTAGGGTGTGTATTCGGCGGCTTCCAGCTTGTAATTCCAGGAATCGGCGAAGACCGATATGGCGATACCTTTTTCCGCCAGCACATCGGCGATGCGATAGGCCTGGTGAAAATGTTCGAAAGCGGCTATTTTAAAGCCGAACTCCTCGGAAAGCCTTATCAGTTCCAGACTTTCTTCAGCCCGGTAGGAGTGACAGCGTACCGGCAGTTTTCCATCCAGGGCCAGAAGCAGGGGCTCAAGCCGATAATCAAGCCGCGGCGGCAGTAAATCGGGATTTCTTTTTCTTTGCAGGCGGTATTCGTTCCAGGCATGACCATAGGCTATGGCTTCGTTGAAGGCATTGCGGATCACGGCCAGGACACCCATGCGCGAAGCCGGGAAGGGGTAGGGAGGGCTGCTTGACTTGGGGTTTTCGCCCAGGGCCATTTTCAGGGTCGGCGGAGCCCTGTTCTCGAGCAGTTCCTCTGCCTCGCGCCCCCATTTCAGCTTGATGGTGACATTACGGCCGCCGATCGGATTGGCGCTGCCGTGCATGTTGTGCACCATGGTCACCCCGCCGCTCAGAGAATAGTAGATGTTCGGGTCATCAGGCTGGATCTGCAGGGCCATGTCGGCCTCTGAGCTGACGTTGGCCGAGAATTCGTTGATACCGCCCAAAAGGCCGATGTGATTGTGAGAATCGATGATGCCGGGAATTATCGAATGACCGGCCAGGTCGATTTCAGGGTAAGAACCCGGATTGTTCAGCCCGACCCCGATTCGGCTGATGCGGCCTTTTTCGATCAGCAGGTCGTGTCCAGGCAGTACACCTCGGTCGAAGGTGTAAACAGTTGCGTTTTTCAGCAGGAGGTTCCGGGCGGGCAGAAGAGCCGCGGCCAAGGCAAAACTGATAGCCAGAATGATTATTCTCTTTTTCATGGCTGAACTCCTTTCAATGTGAATCGGGAACGGCAGTCACGCTGGCCCGGCCCATGGCTCCCAGGTTGAGACTGCCTTCGATGCGGCGTCCTGAAGCCTTTCCCGAAAAAGACATGTTCAAGGCCTGGCCGCCAATTTCGGTGCTGGCGGAAAAAGTAATATCCGGGCCCGATATAAAACCGTCATCGACCTTTATTTCACCCATTTGCGAGGACATGACAGCGGTAAAGTCGTTGCCGCGTTGTTCGATGGTCATGATCATTTCAAACGAGCCCATCTGGCTTTGGATGGTCACCCGCCAGCGGCCGCTGAGATCCAGAGCCGGCTTTTCTCCGGAGCGCTTTTCCGAGCTGAAATCGAAGAAACGGCCCTCGATCCAGGCCAGTTCCACCCTTCCCTTTTCACTGAAAAGCGGCTCCGAGCTGATCAGCAGGGATGCGGTCCGGCCCGGTTCCAGGCTGCCGAAGAGGTCGGAAATGCCCAGCAGGCGGGCCGGGTACAGAGTCAGGCCGTTGATTATTCTGGCCTCGCTGACCCCGGCGGCCAGGAGCTGCCTGATGTTCTTGTACAGACCGTCATAATCACCGGCGGCCGGAGGAGCCAGCACCGGTTCGGCTGTTTTCCCGATGAATTCAGTCAGCCTGGCCGGGTAAATTTCCTTTTCTTGTTTGCTCTTGTTGCTTTCACCGAGTACGGCGTCCCTGGAAACCGGCGGCGGAGTAAAGGAAAGCTTTAGCACCGGCTGCCAGGATCGAGGTAGGGGGCGGCGCCAGAAATCACTGTTGAGCAGAACGATGGGCTTCAGGCCAAGTTCAGCGGCCAGGATTTCCAGCAGGCGCTGTTCAACCACGTTTTCCAGGATGACGAAGAGTTTTTTCCGGCCGTTGAATACCGTTTCCATGTCGTTCAATTCCGGGTGAAAACCGGGCCGGTCGATCCCGGGCAGGTGCCTGCGCCTGGCGGTTTCCCGCAGGTGCTCAAGGTCGGCTTTCATCTGTTTGATCTCCGCGGCCAGGGTTGAGTAAGTCCCGGGATAAGTGTTACCGTTTGGTTTTAAGGCCAGGTGCATGAACAGGTCGTCGCTCAGTACGGCGCGGCTCAGGTTCTCGCCGGCGGTTGATATGATGGCCGTGCGGCCCCCGATGATGCCGCGGTCCGGCACCAGGTGCAGTACGGCGAAGCCCTTGCTGATTGCATTTTTACTTTCCCGGTCAGATAAGTGCAGGTTCTCAGTTACTTTCCGGCCCGGCAATATGCCTCTTTCGGCAAAGGGCGGCAGTACGTTTTTATCGATGGTGACGGGGCCCCGGGCAGGGGGTTGGGAATCCCGGTCGCGCTCGGAGCGGCCAGAAAAACCACTGCGCCAGGGGTCGATGAAAGCCGGGTAAACTTTTTTTCCTTCCAGGTCGTATTCCCGGTCGAAAATGCCGGTCGGCAGGTCTTTCATCAGACCGACGGCGCTGATCTTGCCGTCCCTGATCAGCAGGAAAGATCCCGCCTGCCATTTTCCGTCCGGTTTGAAAACGTTGGCGTTCTTCAGCAGGGTGGTTCCTCCGGAAAGAATACCGGCCGTAAACAGCAGAAACAGCAGGCAAAATAAGGAGCGCGTCAGTTTCATGTTTTTCTCCTAAAATATATTGTATACGCTTGTCCGGCGGGGAAGTTTATCCTGAATCCTCATACTCGACCGTCCTGTTTCAGAAGTGATCGCCCCTGGCGAAGGATACCGATCGCCCGATGCCGGCCAGGGATTTGCCCAGTTCTTCCAGGAAGGAAGTATCCGAGGCGGCCTCGGTACGTTTTTTGTTGGGGTAAATCGAGTAAAGGCTGCGATACCGGAACGGAGTTTCGTTCGGCATGATCACATTAGCTCCGCGCTGCAGGGCCAGCAGGCGGGCCTGGTCTTCGGCCAGGGTGGAAAGCGCGGTGGTGGCCGGAAGATGGACGTCTCCCAGGGCCAGGCGGTTGAGAGCCAGCAGGCGGTAAGTCAGATCCTCGCGCCGTTCGGAACTCCAGTCCGCGGGAAAGCCGGGCAGTTCGACGTAAGGCCCGGCGCCGACCATGTCCATCCCGAGTTCCTTGAAAAGCTGGATGTCCCGGGCCAGGCTGACCGTGGTCTGCCCAGGCAGGCCGATCATCACGCCGCTGCCGGTTTGAAACCCGAGTTTTTTCAGATTTCGCAGGCAGGCGAGTCGCTCTTCCAGGTACATGCCCGGATTCAGCTCGGCGTAAAGCCGGGGATCACTGGTTTCATGCTTTAAAAGGTAGCGGTCCGCCCCGGCGGCCCGCCAGCGGGCAAAAGTCGATTCATCGCGTTCTCCCAGGGCCAGAGTGACAGCCATACCCGGGGCGGCTTGCTGGATGCCCCGGATCATTTGCTCGACCAGTTCTGCTGTGTAATAAGGGTCTTCTCCAGACTGGATCACCAGGGTACGGTAACCCTTTTCAAAAATTTTCGCGCTTAAATCGATTATCTCTTGGATTTCGATCCGGTAACGTTCAAGCTCGCTGACCCGGCAATTGATGCCGCAGTACCGGCAGGCCCGGCGGCAATAATTTGAGATTTCCAGGATGGCCCGCAGGAAAACCTGATCTCCGACTTTTTCTCTTCTCAGTTCATCGGCGGAGCTGTACATCAGTTCAAGCTCCGCCGGGTTCTCTGAATCAAGGAAATAGCGCAGATCTTCGAGTGTCGGATTACTCTGTATTCTCTGCAGGCGATCCCGGCAGTCTGTTTTCAAAGATAGAGATCCTTTTCGCCAGATTCGATCCGTGACAGTAACAGGCGGGTCTGCTCCCTGGTTTTTTCCGTCGGGATGTCGGCAATCATCCTGTCGATCAGGGCCGTTCCTTTTTCCCGGGTTTCATCTTGGGCGTAGTTGACCAGGTATTCCTTGAATGAAGTCAGGGCATTCGGCAGGCAGAAGCGCTTGATCAGGCCCGGCTTGGCCAGATCCATGAAATCCTGGCCGGTTCTGCCCATGCGGTAACAGCCGGTACAGAATGAAGGTATGTAGCCCTGTTCAATGATATCGCGGATTACCTCGTCCAGATTGCGATGATCGCCCAGCGAGAACTGGGCCGCGGAATCACTTGAGCTGTAGCCGCCGGGATTGGTCTTTGAACCGGCCGATATCTGGGATATGCCCAGTTTCAAGGCTTCACGCCTCGTCTCGGCAGTCTCCCTGGTGCTGAGGATCATGCCGGTATAAGGAACGGTGAGGCGCAGGATGGAGATGATCTTGCGGAAATCCTGGTCATTGACCGGGAAGGGGGGGTGGGTGGCGATATCCGAACCGGTGGCCGGTTCAAGCCGGGGCACGGAAATGGTATGGGGTCCGATTCCCTGGGTTTTTTCCAGGTGTTGAATGTGTTGCAGCAGGGCCATCACTTCAAAACGATAATCGTAGAGTCCGAAGAGAATACCGACGCCGACGTCGTCTATGCCGGCCTCCATGGCCCGGTCCATGGCGGTCAGGTGATTAAGGTAATTTGATTTCGGTCCCCTGGGGTGCATGGCCTTGTAGGTGGGGTAATGATAGGTCTCCTGGAAGAGCTGGTAAGTGCCGATTCGGGCCTGGTGCAGGCGGCGGAATTCCGGGACGGTCAGCGGGGCGATGTTGATGTTGATGCGCCTGATTTCCCCCCGGCCTTCCTTGACGGAATAGATGGTTTCAATGGTTTCAAGGGAATAATCCAGGGCCTCGGAGCCCAGGCCTTCTCCGGATACCAACAGAACTCGCTTGTGTCCTTCCCTGACCAGGGCTTCAACTTCGTGACGGATTTCCTCCTGGGTCAAAGTACGCCGCGGGATGAACTGGTTGCTGAAGCGGAAGGCACAGTACAGGCACTCGTTGTTGCAGAGATTGGAAACGTATAGCGGAGCAAAGAGAACCAGGCGGCGGCCGTAGATCTCCTCCTTGATGTAATTGGCTGTTTCCATGATTTCATTCAAGTGGTCACTGTCCTCTACCATCAGCAGTCTTTCCGTTTCAGCAAAACTGATGCCTTTCAGCTCCCGGGCATGATCCAGGATAGCTCTGAGCTCGGAAAGCTCGGGCGGTTTGGAGTTTTCCAGGTAAGCAACTATTTTTTCGTGATCGATGAACGCAGTCTCCATTTTCAGCTCCTTTGGTTTATATCTCGGTTTGCCCGGCCAGTAAACGGCGCAGCTTGAGGTCCTGCTTGTCCTGCGGGTTCTGATACAGTCCGTAAAGTTCGGGAAAGGGTGAGAGTGCCCTGGGAAAGACGTCTTTAACCCAGGCTATCAGTACACCGTAATTTGTTATCGGTACTCCGCGCCGCTCGGCCTGTTCCATGCGGCCCAACATTTCCCGCCGGTTCAGGGTACAGCCGCCGCAATGAACTACCAGGCCGAATTCTTCCAGGTCTGCGGGGAAAGCGGTGCCCGGAGCGGTTTCGATGCGCAGTCCGCCGCCGACGTAATGCTCCAGCCAGCGGGGGATTTTCACCCGTCCGATATCGTCTTCCAGGGGATGATGGGAGCACGATTCCGCTATCAGGACCCGGTCACCCGGTTTGAGCCCGGCTATGGCCCGGGCTCCGTTCACCAGTCTTGGCAGGTCGCCCTTTTGCCGGGCCGACAGAATGGAAAAGGAAGTGAGCGGAATGTCCTGGTCCAGGTCCGCATTGACCTGGGGGAAAACCTGGGAATCGGTCACCACCAGCGCCGGTTTCTGCTTCAGGGCGGCCAGTCCGGCCGGCAACTCCCGCTCTTTGCACATCAGGGGCAGGGCGTCCGCATCGAGCACATCGCGCAGGGCTTTCACCTGGGGCATGATCAGGCGTCCCTTGGGAGCTCCCAGGTCGATCGGGGTAACCAGGACCACCACCTCTCCGGGTTGGACCAGATCCCGCAGAAAGGGCGGTTCCCATTGACCTGGAGCGATTTCCATTATTCTCTTTTTCAGAGTTTCGATTCCGGTGCCGTCCAGGGCGCTCACCTGGACGGCCGGGATCTCCTGCAGCCAGGCGGCTGTGACCGGACCGATCCCGGTATCAGTTTTGTTGATCACCACGATGGCTGGAATTTCTTTCTCTTTGAGTTGGGCCAGCCATTCTTTTTCCTGGCTCAAGTCATTGGCCCGGGCATCCACCACCAGCAGGGCCAGGTCGGTTCTGGCCAGGACCTTCATGGTCTTTTCGCGCCTTTGCGCCCCCAGCTCACCGGAGCGGTCATCGAATCCTGCGGTGTCGATCAGTACTACCGGGCCCAGGGGCAAAAGCTCCATGGACTTGTAGACCGGGTCGGTGGTGGTGCCGGGCGTTTCTGAAACAATGGCCGTGGGCTGTCCGGAAAAAGCGTTGATCAGTGACGATTTGCCGGCGTTCATGCGGCCGAAAACGGCCAGGTGCAGGCGGTCGCCGCGGATGGTCCTGACTTCAGCCATGATCTTTCCCCTTGAGCAGAGGCAATCCCGGGGCAGCCATAACCTCCGGGGTCAGGGCCCGGCTGAGGGTGTCTTCATCAAGCCAGCCCTTTTCACGCAAGCAGTCCAGCACTCCGCAATCCCTGGCCGCTGCTTCTTTAACCAGTTCCGCGGCCCGGTCAAACCCGATCAACGGGGCCAGCAGGGTGGCCGGGGCGAAGGCCCGCTCAAGGTGCCGGGCTACGGTCTTGTGGTTGACCTGGATCCCGGCGACGGTTTTACTGAAAAGCTGCAGGGCTCCGGCAAAGTTTTCCAGGGCCGACAGCAGGCGATGAGCCAGCAGGGGCATGAACTGTGGAAGTTCCAGGTTGCTTTCGGCTGCGGCCATGGTCACGGCCAGGTCGGCCGCGATGGTGTCGATGCAGACTTGCTCCATGGCTTCAAGTGAAACCGGGTTGACTTTGCCCGGCATGATCGATGAACCGGCCTGCAGGGCAGGCAATACCAGTTCTCCCAGGCCGCACCTGGGGCCGGAAGACAACAGGCGCAGATCGAAAGCGATTTTCTTGACCGAAGCGGCCCCGGTTTTTACCAGTCCGGAAACTTCGACCAGCTGGTCGACGTTCTGGGTGCCGTCGATCAGGTTGCGGCTCAATGAAAGGGGCAATTTGGTCAACTGGCGCAGATACTGAACGGCCAGAGATGCGTACTGGCGATCGGCGTTGATGCCCGTGCCCACGGCGGTTCCACCCAGGTTGATCTGCCTGATCCATTCCCGGGCTTTTTCCAGGCGCCAGCGGAAACGGGAAACGGCCTCGGCCCAGGCCCCGAACTCCTGGCCGACGCTGATGGGCATCGCATCCTGCAGCTCGGTGCGGCCGATCTTCAGAATCGAGGCGAACGACCTTTCTTTGACCTGCAGTTCGGCCAGCAATGTTTCCACGGCTTGGTGCAGTTTTTCCAGGCGCCGGATCACGGCGATTTTTACCGCCGTGGGATAGGTGTCATTGGTTGACTGGGAAAGGTTGACCTGGTCGAGCGGGGATAGATGGTGGTATTCCCCGAAGGAATGCCCCAGGAATCGCAGGCCCAGGTTGGCCAGCAGTTCATTGGCGGCCATGTTCACCGAAGTGCCTGCCCCGCCCTGCAGGGGATGGATGGGGGGCAGGTAGGTTTCGACATCGACTGAGACCTGGTCTGCGGCGGCGGTGATGGCGTCGCAGATTTCCGCGGGCAACAGGCCGCTGTCACGGTTGGCCAGGGCGGCGGCCTTTTTGACCTGGATCATGGCGGCGAACAGGTCGCCGCGAAACCTTTCCGGGGAAAAATTGAAATTCATCTCAGCTCTGCGGGTGTGAATCCCGAAAGGATAATCGTCTTCCAGGAGAACTTCACCGAGGAAATCCTTTTCTGTTCTCATTATATTACGCTCACCCGGGTGATTGCCGGATCATCGAAAAACCATGGATTCAGCCGAATCATGCCGGTCGACTGTCTGCTCAATGTGGTGACCACTCCTTCATTCAGGGCTGTCTGGAACCAGGTTCATTATAGTTTAGAAACATCTCCGGCGCAACTTCCGGGAGGTGGCGCAGGTACCTGGAAAAACTCGGCTTGCCCCGGTTGGATGGCACAGATAATGAAACCGATTTTATTCAAGTAATAACGAAAAACTTCTTGACAAATACGGTCAAATCTGAGAAAGATAATTCCCCTGAGAGCCAGAGAAAAAATGCATGGATAAATCATCTCTCAAGTCCCGAATCTGCCTGATCCGCCACTATGTTTACGACCTGCACCTGCGTCGGGAGGCCGAGGCCCTGGCCGAAGCAGGTTACCTGGTCGATGTCATCTGCACCAGCGAGGCTTTGACCCCGCTGAGTGAGCACCCCGGGATCAGGTTTTTCGCCGTACCCGAAAGTTCGGATCCCGAAGGATTCTGGACCCGGGCCTGGTCCTACTTCGCTTTTTTTTTCCGGGCCGCCTGGCGGGTAACCAGGCTTCATTTCCGGCATCGTTACGCCCTGATCCAGGTCACATCCATGCCCGATTTCCTGGTTTTCACCACCCTGGTACCCAGGCTTTGCGGAGCCAGGGTACTTGCTTTCCTCAAGGAACCAAGCCCGGAGCTGGGGGCCATGCTGTACGGCCGGAGCGTGGCTTGTCTGCTCAGACTGGCCGAGTGGCTGGTCTTGAAATACGCCCACAGAATATTGACCGTGACCGAACAGATGAAAGAACTCTACCTGTCACGGGGCGGCCGGGCCGACAAGATCGAAGTGGTGCTCAACGTCCCCGATGAGCGTCACCTGCAGATCCTGCCTGCCTGCCGGGCAACAGCTCCGGCTGCATCTTTCACCCTGCTTTACCACGGGACCGTTGAAGAAAGGTACGGTCATGACCTGCTGCTCCAGGCCCTGACCCTGGCCCGCGAGGCTGTTCCGGGTTTGCGATTGCGGATCAGCGGCCGGGGGACCTTCCTGGGCCGGGTCAAGGAAATGATCGTGGAACTCGGTTTGCAGGATTGCGTGCAAATCCTGGGTTTCATGCCCCAGGTCGAAGTGGCCGCCGAAATCGCCGCCGCGGATATCGGCGTGGTGGCCCAGAAATCCTCAGCTTATGCCAACCTGGTTCATACCACCAAGATGTACGAGTTCCTGATGTTCGCCAAGCCGGTGCTGGCCAACCGCCTGCGCGCGGTTTTGCATTACTTCCCAGAAGGTGTTATGCATTACTATGAGTGCGATTGCCCGCAAAGCATGGCCCGGGCCATAACCGAGCTTTACCGCAGCCCCGAATTGCGGGCAACCTTGTCGGAAAAGGGCTTGCAGGAATACCGTCGGCTCAGCTGGGCCGGGCAGAAACAGACCTACCTGGGAGCGGTCCAGGCGCTTATCGGCTGAAAGGTTTTTCCAGACGCTTGCCTGAGCAGAGGATTTCGGCTAAAATGAGCCCTCATGAAAAACATTTTTACTGGAAAAAAAGAAAAAAAAGAAAAGAAAAAGCGGGAAGGGAGCATAATTCGCGAATACTTCGAACTGATAACCGAAACTCTGATATTCGTTTTTTTCATAATGACTTTCCTGCTGCAATCCTTCGTCATTCCAACCGGTTCAATGGAAGACTCCCTGCTCATAGGTGATCACCTGCTGGTGGACAAGGTCGCCTATGCCGGGCGTGCAAATCCTATCGACCGGCTGGTTTTACCGACCCGCCAGATTGAAAGAGGCATGATCGTGACTTTCAAGTCTCCGCCGGAAATGGAAAAGGAATACGTCAAGAGGGTCATAGGCCTTGGCGGGGAAACAATTGAAATAAAAGACAAGCGCGTTTACATCAACGGTGAAGCACTGGATGAACCTTACGTGGTATTCAAGGATAGCGAAGTGCACAACAATCTGCGGGACAACATGCCGCCCTACCGCATCCCGGAACATCACTACTTCTGCCTCGGTGACAACCGAGACAATTCATATGATTCCCGTTTTTGGGGCGCTGTTCCAGACTCCTACCTGATAGGAAAACCCTGGAGGATATACTGGTCCTACGAATCAACCACCGAAGACTACATGACTCCGGGGGTTTTGCACAAGATCAAAGACATATTCCGGACAATCCTGAACTTCGTTTCCAAGACACGCTGGGAGCGAACTGTAAAGAAAATCAAGTGACTCCGCAGGCCGGAGAGGAGGGTCGATGATTGCTCGTATCCTGATAATATCTCTCTACACGGCGCTCATAGTTTACGTAGCCCTGCGTGGTTTCAGATCAACCCGCAGTTTCAACGATTTTTTCCTGGGCGGGGGGCGGATCGGCCCCTGGATGACAGCATTTACCTACGGTGCGGCTTATTTTTCGGCCGTGCTTTTCATCGGGTTTGCCGGTAAAATAGGCTGGGAATTCGGGCTTTCCGGGTTGTGGATAGCCGCCGGCAACACCCTGGTCGGTGTTCTGGGAGTATGGTGGCTGCTGGGCTGGCGCATAAAAAAAATGAGTCTTGATTCCGGTGCCGTGACCATGGGCGAATTCCTGGAAAAGCGTTACCAGAGTCCGGCCTTGAAGCTGTTTTCATCGATCACCGTTTTCTTGTTTTTCATTCCTTATTCGGCAGCGGTTTTCATCGGCCTGGCTTATCTTTTCCGCTCCAATTTCAGCCTGGAGTACTGGCATGCCCTGGTGTTCATGGGCGTGTTCACCGCTTTCTACCTGGCCATGGGCGGCTATCGGTCCATGGCGCTGCTCGACGTGGTGTTTTCCCTGATCATGATCAGCGGTGTTTCCTTCCTGCTTTTTTCTATTCTGAAGCAGGGCGATGGTTTTTCCGGGATCAGCGCCAGGCTGGCGGCCATTGAACCTGAACTGGCTGCCGTGGTCGGCCCGCCGGGCTGGTGGGCGCTTTTCTGCCTGGTTTTCCTGACCAGCGCGGCCCCCTTCGGCATGCCGCAGTTGTTGCAGAAATTCTACGCCATCAGGGACCGGCGCTCGATCAGGACAGGCATGATCATTTCCACCCTGTTTGCCGCCCTGATCTCGGCGGTGGCGTATTTCATGGGGGCCTCCATCCGCGTCTTTCTCAACCCGGAAAACGCCCCGGCGGCTTTTTCAGGAGGCAAACCGGTGTTCGACGCCCTGGTGCCAGAGCTTTTCATCAAGGTGATTCCGCCGTCACTCTCAATCCTTTTCCTGTTGCTGATACTGTCGGCGTCCATGTCCACCCTGGCCGCCCTGGTGCTTTTGTCGAGTTCAACGGCGGTCAAGGACATTTACGCCGGGTTCATAAACCGCAGGGCTTCGGACGGATTGCTGACTCTGCTGATGCGTTTTACCAGTACTGTTTTTGTCGTGCTTTCGGTGATCCTGGCCTGGCTCAGGCCGGCCACCATTGTATCCATCCTGGCCATTTCCTGGGGGGCGATCGGCTCGGTTTTCCTGGGGCCTTTTCTCTGGGGCATTCTGAGTAACAGAGTGGAAAAAAAAGGCGCCCTGGCCTCATCTACACTGGGCCTGCTGACCTGCCTGCTGCTTTACTTCAACGGTTCACCGCCGCCTGAAGCCGGAACCATCGGCATGGCCGTGTCCCTGATCGCCTGCCCCCTGGTCAGCCTGGTGTTCGGCGGGAAAAAGCAGGTAAAAAGCATTGATTCCTGAAAACCAATTTGGATGGCGGGGTCAGGAAAAATGAGTTTACAAGGAAAACACCTGTTGGGCTTGCTGTTCATCCTGTTAATGTTAAACAATACACTGTTGTTTTCCGGTCCCCAAACCGAAGCAGAGCCCGTTCTGCGCCTGACTTTCCTGGAAAGATTGCGCCAGGAGAGCTGGGACAACGCCATAAGCCTTGACGGACGAAATCCCGACAGTACTTCTTTCATCCGCTTGAAAAGCAGCCTGGGAATTTACTGGCGTCCGGCTCCGGGCTTGACACTCAGCTTTAAAACCACCAATGAAAACCGTTATTATCTTCAGCCCAAGAACCGGGCTTATCACCTGGACGAGTTTTTCGTGGAGGAATTCAACTTGCGCTGGGAACGGATGCTGTCCGGACCGTTAACCCTGACCGCGGGCCGCCAGAACCTGATGTTCGATGAGGGATTCGTGGTTTTTGACGGCGGACCGCTGGACGGTTCCCGTTCGGCGTATTTCAATGCCCTGCGCCTGGATTACGCCGCCGGGGGGAAAAGCACACTGACCGCTTTTTACTGCCATCAGCCCGAGCAGGAAAAATACCTGCCCCTGGTCAACCGGCGCTTGCCGGGACAGAAGATGGTCGAACAACCCGAAAAAGGTTATGGAATCTATTACCGGGGTGGGACCAAAGCCTTTTCGTTCCAGGCATATGCCCTGCGTAAAGAGGTCTTGCCCCTGGGCAGCCTGACGGAAAAATCAGGAATCAGCCTTTTCGGCGCCCGGATCAATGCTCCTTTGAACGAGAGACTGTCGATCACGGCTGAAGGAGCGCTGCAGACGGGTTATTTGAGGTTGGAGCCGGAGGCTCGTGAATTGAGAAGGGCGGCCGGGGGAGCTTACGCCTATCTGAGCTGGAAGACGGGCTTGAAATTGCCTTGCCCGTCCGGCCTGAGCCTGGGCGCTTTTTACCTGAGCGGCGACCGGATGGCCACCGGGGACAGGTACGAAGGCTGGGATCCGTTTTTCGCCCGCTGGCCGAAGTGGAGCGAATCGCTGATTTACCTGCAGATTCAGGAACATGGCGGCAAACCGGCCTTCTGGACCAACATGAGCTCAGTTTACGGCCACTTGACTTTCCAGTTGAGCAGCCAGGCCAGGCTTGATTTTCACTTTCACCGCCTGGGCGCCCCGGCGCTTACCGCAACCGGGCCATTCCTGTCGGGGCGGGGCCGGCACCGGGGGGAACTTTTTATCGGCAAATTCAGCTACGAGGTCAACCGCAGCCTGTCCGGCCATTTTCTCTGGGAAAGCTTTGCCCCGGGGAATTTCTATCATGACTGGGCCAGGCCCTATGCCTGGATTAGGTTCGAACTCCTGCTGCGTTTTTGATTCCCGACAGCCTTGTCAATTAACGTTTTAACGCAAACAATAAAAAGGCTTGATTTTTGCAAGCAACCATATTATACTGGTTTTTAATGCTTATCATCCCTTTGCGGACAGAGAAATGAAATTAGAAAAAATTGCCGCCGAAATCGAAGCCCAAATCCTGGCCAAGAGTAATGACGAGGAGATCACCAAGGGGTATACCTCGGACATGCTTTCCGATGTCATCGCCAACGCCGGAGAAGGCACGGCCTGGATAACTATCCAGATCCACATGAACGTGATCGCCGTGGCCCAGTTGAAAAAGATTCCGGTCATCGTGCTCACCGGAAAAGCGGTTCCTGCGCCTGAAGCACTCAACGCAGCCACGGACAAGGGGATATCTGTTCTGCGTACTGATCTTGATTCTTTCAACGTTTCAGGTCGGCTTTACCGGCTTTTCCACGAATCCTGATCATGATCCGGATCTGCTTGCAGGAAGAGTCCAGGATTTGCCTGAATAAAAGGAAATGACCATGATAGAAAAAGCAGAAGGCAAAGAAAAAAACCGTCCAGGAGGCAAAATGCCAGGTACCAGTGTTCATTTTCCGGATAATCCCCAGTACCGGGAACTGAAGGAGTTCATCGCCCAGGCTCGCCATACCCCGGGGCCCCTGATCCAGGTCCTGCACCGCGCCCAGGGTATTTTCGGTTATCTGCCGCGCGAAGTTCAGTGCTTCGTGGCCGAACAATTGTCTCTGCCCGTGTCCAAGGTTTTCGGTGTGGTCACTTTTTACAGTTTTTTCCGCACCAAGCCGCTGGGAAAATACGTGATCAATATCTGCCTGGGCACGGCCTGTCACGTCAAGGGTGCTTCCGACCTGGTAGCCGCCCTGGAGGAAGCACTTCAGGTGGCCAATGGAGATACCACCGCAGACGGGCTGTTCACTCTTTCTTCGGCCCGCTGTTTCGGCGCTTGCGGACTGGCTCCGGCCATGATGATAAACGATGAAGTCTACGGCCGTCTCGACGTTAAGAAGACGCTGGCCGTCATAAACCGGATTAGATCCGCCGAGAATAACCAATAACAAAAGTCAGGAGGAAACATGAAGCTCGAAGACTTGCGGAAGATGAGAGAAAAAATGTCCCAGGATATGCTCCTGAGAGAAGGGAAGGCCCGTTTTAAACTGGTGGTGGACATGGGGACCAGCGGAATCGCGGCCGGGGCCAGGGAAACCCTCAAGGCCCTGCTTGATGAAGTAGCCAAGCG
Organism: uncultured Clostridia bacterium; assembly: GCA_964457225.1. GTDB lineage: Bacteria > Acidobacteriota > Aminicenantia > UBA2199 > UBA2199 > CAYWEM01. The sequence continues at coordinate 39,410 of CAYWEM010000001.1, read as the reverse complement.
CAACCTGCAGGACGTCATGGTTACCCAGTCCGGAGAAAGAGGGCTGAGTTCACACGAACCGGTAGTATCGGTAAGCGAAGAAGGCAAGCCGGCGATTGTTTACGGTAACGTCAATGCCGATTTGGCCCGCCGGATCGTAGTGGAGCACATCGTCAACGGCAAGCTCCTTTCCGAACACATTTTAGAAGTCAAAGAACAGTGAGGCTCTGATGAAAAAGAGGCTCGATGTTCTGATCTGCGGTGGAGGGGCCTGTATTTCTTCCCGCAGTCGGGAGTTCAAGAGCAGCCTGCTGCAGGAAATCGAGAAAAACGGGCTCAGCGCTGAAATCAGTGTCGTGGAAACAGGTTGCATGGGGCCGTGTGAGCTTGGACCGGTCATGGTCGTCTACCCGGATGGTTCATTTTACATCAACCTGAAGCCTGATTGCGCCCGGCGCATCGTTGAAGAACACTTTCTCAAGGGAAGACCGGTTCAGGATTTTCTCTGGCAGACGCCTGAAGCCCGGAAGATCGTCGAAGAGAAGCGCCAGGTACCTTTTTTCGAGAAACAGACCAAGATCGTGCTGGCCAATTGCGGTCTCATCGATCCGGAGAACATCGAAGAGTACATCGCCCAGCGGGGTTACGAGGCGCTGGGGATGGTCCTGGAAAACAACACTCCGGACGAGTTGATCGACATTATCACCCGTTCGGGTTTACGGGGCCGCGGCGGGGCCGGGTTCCCCACCGGAAAGAAGTGGCGTTACGCCCGGTCTGAAAGCAGTGCGGACAAATACCTGATCTGCAATGCCGACGAAGGCGACCCCGGGGCATTCATGGACCGGGCCATACTTGAAGGCGATCCCCACAGCGTTATCGAAGGCATGGCCATAGCCGCTTACGCCATAGGCGCTGAAAAGGGCTTTGTCTATGTCCGGGCCGAATATCCCCTGGCCATAGAACGCCTGGAAATCGCCATCAGGCAGGCCCGTGACCTGGGTTTGCTGGGCGACAACCTGTTCGGCTCTTCCTTCTCCTTCGATCTCCAGTTGCGCATGGGTGCGGGTGCATTCGTCTGCGGTGAAGAGACAGCCATGATCTCCTCCCTGGAGGGTGAAAGGGGGAATCCAAGACCCAAGCCGCCTTACCCGGCTCAATCCGGTCTCTGGGGTAAACCCACTATAATAAACAACGTGGAGACCCTGGCCAATATCCGCCACATAGTGCTCAACGGCCCCGAATGGTTCGCCGGCATCGGCACCGAGAAGAGCCCCGGAACCAAGGTTTTTGCCCTTTCCGGCAACGTCGTCAACAGCGGTTTGATTGAGACTGTTATGGGCACGCCCCTGCGTGAGTTGATATTTGACATCGGCGGCGGCATCCCCGGCGGCAAGGCTTTTAAAGCAGTGCAAACCGGCGGACCGGCGGGAGGTTGTATTCCGGCGGCCCATCTCGATGCCCTGATCGATTACGAATCCCTGGAAAAACTAGGATCGATAATGGGCTCGGGTGGACTGATCGTGCTTGATGAAGACAACTGCATGGTCAACATAGCCAAGTTTTTTCTTGACTTTTCCTGCGAGGAATCGTGCGGAAAATGTCTGCCCTGCCGGGTCGGCTTGAGGCAGATGCGGGGCATACTTGACCGGATTATCGACGGGAAAGGACGGGAAGGGGACATTGAAGTTCTCGAGGAGCTTGCCAACACCATTCGGGCCACCTCACTCTGCGGCCTGGGCCAGGCGGCCCCCAACCCGATTCTGACCACCTTGAGGTATTTCCGGGATGAGTACTTGAGCCATATCAGGGACCGTAAGTGCCCGGCCCGGAGCTGCCAGGCCCTGCTCACTTTCACGATAATTCCTGAAGCCTGCACCGGATGCACGGTTTGTGCCCGGGTCTGTCCGGTAGAGGCTATCAGCGGGGCAAAAAAGATTGTCCACTTCATTGACCAGGAACTGTGCATCAAGTGCGGCAAATGTTATGACAGCTGTAAATTCAACGCCATTAATAAGGAATAATCAATGGAAAAAACACAAAAAAACTCGAATTTCCGAGAAAAAGAATGCCAGGACAAAGTGTCCGACCAGGACCTGATCAAGCAGCGGCAGGAAGTACTGAATCGCTACCAGGCCAATCCTGACAATCTGCTGTTCATCCTGCACGATCTGCAGGACAACAATCCGCGGAACTACCTGACGGAAGAAGATCTCAGGGCCAGCGCGGCTTATCTCGGCCTGACTTACAGTTTTGTTTACGGGGTGACTTCGTTTTACACCATGTTCAGCCTTAAGCCCCGCGGTCGCTACGTCATTCGATTCTGCCAGTCCCCCCCCTGTCAGCTCCTCGGTGCCTCGACCATTGCCAGGGAATTGAAACAGGCTCTCGGCATTGATTTCAATGAAACCACCCCGGATGGCATGTTCTCCCTGGAAATGAGTTCATGCCTCGGTGTCTGCGGCGTGGCGCCGGCCATGATGATCAACCAGGACGTTTACGGAAACCTGACCAAAGAAAGAATATCAGAAATCATTGCAGAAAAGAGGAGAGAATCATGAGCATATACCGTAGTCATATCTTGATCCCCATCGACCAGGACACCATCCAGGCCGGTGCCCAGCAAGTGAAGAAAGTGCTGGTTGAAGAACTGGCCCGTCAGAACCTGGATGAAGAAGTCAAAGTTCTTGAAACCGGAACTGTGGGCGTAATCAATCGGGGCGTGGTACTGGTGGTCTACCCGGAAAAAGTCTACTACTTCAACGTCAAGGAAGGTGACATCGCTCACCTGGTACAGGAACACCTGGTCAAGGGACGGGTGGCCAAAAAACTGGAACACGCCATGGCTGACGCCGCCGCTGCTTTCAGCGAAGTCACCACTGTGGGGCTGACCAGGGACCAGAAGAGAATCGTGCTGGACAAAACCTGGAAAATCGATCCGGAGAACATCGACGAAGTGCTGGCCATGGGCGGCTATCGCGGCCTGGAAAAAATGCTGGAAAACAAAATGACTCCCCAGGATGTCATTGCCGCGGTCAAGGAATCGGGCTTGCGAGGCCGCGGCGGGGCCGGCTTTCCGACCGGCATGAAGTGGGATTTCACCGCCAAGGCCGAAGGTTCTGAAAAATACGTCATCTGCAATGCCGATGAAGGAGAACCCGGAACTTTCAAGGACCGGCTCATCCTGGAAGGCGATCCCCACAAGCTCATTGAAGCCATGATCATCGCCGGGTACGCGGTTGGGGCGGGCCAGGGCTATGTTTATATCCGGGGCGAATACCAGCTTTCGATTGAACGCCTGCAGAAGGCGATTGATCAGGCCAAGGCCTACAACCTGCTGGGCGATGACATTCTGGAAAGCGGAATTTCCTTCAACCTGGAAATCAGGAAGGGTGCCGGGGCCTATGTCTGCGGCGAAGAGACCTCGCTGATTGAATCCCTTGAAGGCAAGCGCGGCAACCCCCGGGTTAAACCGCCTTATCCGGTCAGCCAGGGCCTGTGGCAAAAACCCACCCTGGTCAACAACGTGGAAACCCTGGCCAATATTCCTTACATCCTGGAAAACGGCGGCGCCGCCTTCGCAGCCATCGGCCCGAAACGCTCAACCGGGACCAAGGTTTTCACCATACTTGGCCATGTCAGAAATCCCGGCCTGATCGAAGTTGAAATGGGTACCTCCCTGCGGGAGATCATTTTTTCCTACGGCGGCGGCATCAAGGATGGAGCCAGATTCAAGGCCGCCCTGGTAGGCGGGGCCGCCGGAGTTTTCATTCCCGACAGCCTGCTCGACGTGCCCATGGATTTCGAGAGCCTCAAGGAAAACCGCGCGGCTCTGGGTTCAGGCGCCATCCTGGTGATGAACGAGAGCGCATCAATAGTGGAAATGCTGCTTTCAATCCTTGAGTTCTTCGCCCATGAATCCTGCGGCCAGTGTACTCCCTGCAGGATCGGTACCAAGCACTTGCTGAACATCGCCGAAAGCATCCAGCACGGCAAGGCTAAGGCGGAAGACCTCAAGACCATGCTGGAAATGGTCGAATTGATGAGGCTTTCGTCACTATGTCCACTTGGACAATCGCCGATCATGCCGGTAAAAAGCGCCCTGGAATACTTCCAGGAAGAATTCCTTGCTATGATAAATCAAAACGGAGGCAGTCTATCATGAGTAATCAAGTATCCTTGAAAATCGACAATCGTGAAGTTACCGTGGATGCCGGGGCCACTATCCTGGATGCGGCTAAAAAACTGAGCATCTATATCCCCACTCTCTGCTACCATGAGAATCTCTGTGCCACGGCCGCCTGCGGTATATGCTGCGTAAAGGTTGAGGGGGCGCCCACGCCGAAAAGAGCCTGCTGCACCCCGGCAGAAAACGGCATGCAGGTCACCAGCAATTCCAAGGAATTGCGGGCCATGCGCAAGCAACTGCTGGAATTGATTCTGTCCAATCACAACGTGGACTGTCCCTCCTGCGTGGCCAACGGCCGCTGTGAATTGCAGAACATGGTCAACGAAATGGGGGTGGAAAGCAGTAACCTGGATTGTATTCTCGAGCCTGAAGCGGTTGATGAATCAAGTGTTTCAATTGTCCGCGATTCCAGCAAGTGCATCCACTGCGGACGCTGTATAACTGTCTGCAACGATATCCAGACCGTGTACGCCATCCAGATGATGGATCGCGGTTTCGATGTCAACGTCAACACCTTTTTCAAGGACGGCATGGCCAACAGCTCCTGCGTCAACTGTGGTCAATGCACGGTTTTCTGCCCGGTCGGAGCTCTTCGGGAAAAGACCGAGACCGACCAGGTCTGGGATGCCCTGCTCGATCCTGACAAGATCGTCATAGTTCAGGAAGCTCCGTCGATCAGGGTCACCCTGGCTGAGGAATTCGGCATGGAAGTGGGTTCCCTGACCGTGGGCAAAATGTACTCGGCCTTGAAACAGCTTGGGTTTGATTACGTGCTGGATACCAACTTCAGCGCTGACTTGACCATCATGGAAGAAGGCACCGAGCTGGTTAACCGGATCAAGAACAATCAGCCGCTTCCCCTGATCACCTCCTGTTCTCCGGGCTGGATCAAGTTCATGGAAACTTATTTCGCCGACCTGGCTGATCATGTTTCATCCTGCAAATCGCCCCAGCAGATGTTCGGGGCCCTGGTTAAAACCTATTTTGCGGAAAAAATGGGGCTGGATCCGGCCCGGATCGTGTCTGTTTCGATCATGCCCTGCACGGCCAAAAAGTTCGAGGCCAGGCGCCCGGAAATGAGGGCTTCAGGCTATCAGGATGTCGATTACGTCCTGACCACAAGGGAACTGGCCCGCATGATCAGGGAAAAAAAGATCGATTTCCGCAACCTGCCTGATGAAAAATCAGACAAGCTGATGGGGGCTTATACCGGCGCGGCCACCATATTCGGAGCCACCGGCGGAGTCATGGAAGCTGCAGTGCGCTCAGCCTATTTCCTGGTTACCGGCAAAAACATCCCCGACCTTGACGTCAAGGCTGTCCGGGGCATGGAAGGCATCAAGGAAGCCACGCTCAACATCGAAGGGCTTGTAGTCAAGGTTGCGGTTGCCCACGGTCTGGGCAACGCCCGGAAACTGCTCGACAAGGTCAAGGAACAGATCGCCAGGGATGGCAAGAGTGAATATGGTTTTATAGAGATCATGGCCTGCCCGGGCGGTTGCGTTGGCGGCGGCGGTCAGCCTTACCTGAGTAACCTGGCCATGCGGGCCCGGCGTGGTCTGAGCCTATACAGCGAAGACCAGAGTTGCACCCTGCGCTGTTCCCATGACAATCCCGAGGTCCAGGCCATCTACCGTGATTTTCTCGGGGGGCCCGGTTCCCACAAGGCTCATGAGCTTCTGCACACCGGCTACTGGGAGCGCAGCCGCGTTGACGGTGATTGTGTGCGCGAGATCTCAAACGAGCATTAAACAACCCGACTGAATTGAAAGGTTGGCCGTTTCCCCGGCGACCTGCCTGGGAAACGGCGGATCTTTTTATAAACATAACCCGCCGGCAAAGTCCCTGACTTGGCAAAAAACTCTTCGGATTACCTTTAAGTAAGGAATAATCCGCCAGCCAAAACTTCCGGCCGGGGCCCGGCCGAATTCAGCCAGCCCTCCGCAAACTCAAATCGGAGAAACCAGAGATGTTTTATTGTCATTTTTATGTATCAGAGTGGCGTGTTTTATGATATAAAAGAGCTTGTCTGGTTTTGCTTACAGTGAAAAGGAGGCTGTTATGCTGCATGAACCTGCTGTTGAACTTGGGGTTGACAAGTCGGCCCGGGAAAAATCCAGGCTCGGCATCTGGATGTTCGTCTTTTATGCGTTGGTTTACTTCGGTTTCGTCATGATCGGTACTTTTTTCCCCAGGCTCATGGGAGTTGAGGCCCTGTCAGGGCTCAACCTGGCTTTCGTATATGGAATGGGGCTGATAGTACTGGCCGTAATAATGGGCCTGATCTACAATTTCCTCTGCACCCGCCTGGAAAACAAGCTAAACAAGTCGGAGTAAGCCATGATTTATTCAGTATCGAGTTTAGCCATAACAATTTTTATTTTTTTTGTGCTGCTGGTGCTTGGGCTTTCCTTCTTTTTTGCCCGCAAGACCAAGTCCGCCGCGGGTTATTTCGCCGCCGGCGGCCAGATCAACTGGGCGGTCAACGGCGTAGCCTTTGCCGGGGATTACCTTTCAGCCGCCTCTTTCCTTGGTATTTGCGGCATGATAGCCTTTTTCGGCTACGACGGCTTCATCTATTCAATTGGTTACCTGGCCGGCTGGGTGGTGGCTCTGTTCCTGGTGGCCGAACCGCTGAAGCGCCTGGGCAAATACACTTTCGCCGATGCTCTGGACGCCCGCTTTGATTCTCCGGCCATCAAGCTGACCGCGGCCATAAGTACACTGGTGGTCTCGCTTTTTTACCTGATTCCCCAGATGGTCGGCGCCGGAGCCATAGTCATGCCGCTGCTCGGGCTGCCTCATTGGATCGGAGTGACCATGGTCGGGTCGATAGTCATCCTCATCGTGGCCACGGCCGGCATGACTTCCACCACTTACGTCCAGTTCATCAAGGGCGGATTACTTATCATTTTTTCCCTGTCCCTGACCTTCATGATTCTCAACAAGGGCATTAAAACCACTCCAAATGATGACTTCCGCCGGCCGGCGATTCTGGAACTGAACCTTGAAGGCGACCGGATCGTCAGTGTTGCCGAAGGTGATTATCAAATACTTGGTCAGCACAGTCAACAGGACCTGGTTTTCGTGAAGCTGGAACAGGAAGGAATGGTGTCATGGTGGAAGCTTGACCAAAGCGGGAATGATCCCCGGCTGGAAGAGACCCTTTCCGTAGTCGTCACCCCGGACGGGCTGACTCTGTACAACGGAGCTCCCAAGGAGCAGGGGAGATTCTACCAGGTCGGTCATGCCAGCAAAATAGTGGTTGAAGGTGAAGAAGTCCAGGAAACCGGTCCACTGGGTCCCTTTGAATACATCAGGGTGCTTGAGGCCTCTGAGATTGTGCGTTATACAAAAACCAGTTTCAACTATGCCGATGAAAGTGTGACTCTTTTTCACCAGAATCCGACCGCCGGTTCAGATCTCATGAAACCGGGATTGTACTACAAGCTGGACCAGGCCGACAGCATTCTGCCGCGAATTGACTTCTTTTCCCTGATGCTGGCCCTGTTCCTGGGAACCTCGGCTCTGCCCCACGTGCTGATCCGCTATTATACCGTGCCGAGTCAGCGGGCGGCTCGTAAATCTACCATAGTGGCCATTGCCGGTATCGGTTTCTTTTACATATTGACCCTGTACATTGGAACCGGGGCCATGATCAACGGCTGTCTTGACCTGGGCAGTTCCAACATGTCGGCTCCCTTGCTGGCCAAGACCTTCGGCATAGCCTTGTTTTCGGTCATCTCGGCCATAGCCTTCGCCACCATTCTGGGCACGGTCAGCGGCCTGATCGTCGCTTCCTCGGGTGCGGTGGCCCACGACCTGCTTGACAAATACCTGAAAATAAAGATGACCGAAAAAAGCAAGGTTTTCGCCGGCCGGATGGCGGCTGTCGGGGTTGGCATCATAGCCATAATACTGGGTATTCTTTTCGAAAAACAAAACGTGAGTTTCCTGGTGGGACTGGCTTTTGCCATCGCGGCTTCAGCCAATCTGCCGGCAATCCTGATGCTGCTTTTCTGGAAAAGAACCACGGCCCAGGGCATCGCCTGGGGCATCGTCGCGGGCATGCTTTCAGCCCTGCTCTTGATCCTGGTTTCGCCGACCATGTTCGAGGTTTACGGCCTGCCGCCCTCATCGGCCTGGTTCCCGCTGTATAACCCCGGTATCATCTCAATTCCCATCGGTTTCGTCACCCTGGTGATCGTGTCCCTTTTAACCCGCAACAGGCGGGTTGAGGATCCAGTCGCTTGAACAGCCCGGCTGCACCCGCCCCCCGAATAATCCCGGGTTGGTGCAGTTAAACCGGCGATCAGCCATGCCGATCATGCCTGGGGAGGGCCGGCAATGAGGATCGGGGCCTTCAGCGATGTTCATGAGGATGCCGAAAGCCTTGCTGTGATCCTGCAGCAAATGGAACGCTTGGGAGTAGACCAGATCGCCTGCCTTGGCGATATAGTGGGATACGATGTGTTTCTCTACCGGCACATAGCTGACCGGGACGCCAACGCCTGCCTGGACATGATCCGGGCGAACTGTAAATGGGCTCTGGCCGGCAATCACGATCTTTACGCCCTCCGCAAGATACCCACGGTCAATGGTGTGTTTAAATACCCGGAGGACTGGTATCTGCTTGATTTCCAGGAAAGAAAACGTCTGGCCGGAGACCAAGTCTGGCTTTACGAGCACCGTGAATTGTCTCCTCTGCTTGACGGCCGCAACCGCGATTACCTGGAATCCCTGCCCCAGCATACGCTTATTGAGCCGGAAACAGGATGCAAAATCATGCTCAGTCACTCGATCCATCCAGACTGGAGTGGTTCATTGACCTGGAGGCCGAGTGATTCCTGGGATTATCGTTCCCATCTGGCTTGTTTGCAGGAAAGCGGATGCCGTCTGGGTTTGTCAGGTCATGTTCACCCGCCCGGCATGCAGCTGGTTACGGCCAACAACCTGTCCAGCCCGGTTTACGCGGCCGCGGGTTTCCCCAAAGAGCCTTTTCATTGTGTCATTCCCAGCGTGGTCAGGAATTCGAACCGAAACGGATTCTTGATACTCGATACTCTGAAGAGATACGTAGAAGCCGTGCCACTGGCCCCGAAAAAATCATTGCTGGGCTGGCGGCGGGGTTTTAAGGCGGGGACATGAAAATAAACCGTAAGAGGTTCTTACTGACCACGGTGTTGCCTACTCTTCTTACTATCGGGATATTCATCCTGCTTATTTTCAGGTTCATCATCCCGTATTTCGAGCAGAACATGCTCAATCAAAAAAAGGAAATGCTGCGGGAATTGTTGAACAGCGCTCTCAGTATCGCCGAGACCTATCACCGGGAGGCGTTGTCCGGACTGATGGGAGCGGAACAGGCCCGGGCCGCTGCGATTGAACAAATCAGCAACATCCGCTATGGGATAGCCAACAAGGATTATTTCTGGATAACCGATGCTTTGCCGCGGATGATAGTACATCCCTACCGGCCGGATCTGAATGGGACCGACCTGAGGGAATTCACCGATCCCAGCGGTAAAAAGATGTTTCTGGAAATGGTTCAGGTCGTGAAAGAGTCCGGTTCCGGTTACGTTGACTACAAGTGGCAGTGGATGGACGATGACAGCCGCATAGTGTCCAAAATCTCTTTTGTCCGCCAGTTTGAACCCTGGGGCTGGATTATCGGCACCGGCATTTACATCCAGGATGTTCACGAAGAAATATCCTCGATTAAGAAGAAACTGCTGATGGTGCTGCTGCTGATTTCTTTTGCAGTGGCCTTACTGCTGGCTTTCATAGTCAGGCAGAATCTGAAAACTGAAATAAGCCGGAAACGGACCGAACTGGAGCTGCTTGATTCACGGGAAAGGTACAAGGCCCTGGTGGAAGCTTCCAGCGAGGGCACCTGGATGATTCTCGAGGGAACAACCATTTTCGCCAACCGTAAGTTTCTCGAAATACTGCCCGGCTTTGATTTTTACTCCCAGGCAGTCGATTTGTGGCAAATCGTTTCCCCCGAGTGCCGGGACGACATCGAAAGGGTTAAAGACTTTTTTTCCGGGGATGAGACCTTTCTTCGCCTTGAGACCAGGATTCAACCTCCGGGAAAACCCTCCTGCAGTATCATCATGTCTGTCTCCAGGATCACCCTGTCGGAAAAAAATGGATACATAGTAATTCTCAAGGAACTGGGCTGTCTGCAGGAGAAAAACACCCTGGCCGATCTGGCCGAAATGTTTGACTTGGGTTATTTTCAAGCTTCTCCGGGGAAAAACGGCCGGATTATCAGGATATCCAGGTCGGCGCTGGCCGGCCTTGGCTTTGAGAGCGAGAGCGAACTGTTGAACCTGCGGATTGCCGAACTGCTGGCCAAGCCACGGGCCTGGCTCACTTTACTGCGCAAACTCGATGAGCAAGGCAGCATAGTCCGTTACCCGCTGCTGATCAAGTCCCGGGGCAATGAACTTCGCACTATCAGGGTTTCCGCCCGTATCGTCCGCGATGATCAGGGGGTTGTGCTCTACAGTGAGGGATTTCTCGAAGAAATCAGTGAAGACGTAGAGTTGCGCCGGGCCCGGGAGGAATTGCTGGAGAAGGCGCAAAGCCTGCTGCTGAATTTATCCCGGCCGCTCGGCCAGGTGATGCAGGACATCGTTCATTGTCCCGGCCGGGCCGATCTCAGGCAGGCCGCCAAATTGATGCAGGCCCATGCCGTTGACCACCTGTTGGTGATCGATGACCAGCTCGAAGCAAGCGGCATGCTGACCCGGGATGAGATCATTCGAAGCGTATTCCTGGCCGGAGCGGACCCGGAGCAGAAGGTTTCTTCGGTGATGATCGCTCCTCAGGCCAGCGGCCCGGAAGACCTGGCCCTGATCCAGGCCTGGCAGGAAATGGGCCGCAAGAAAGCAGAACAACTGCTGGTCGTCGACCACCGGGGCAGACCGCGGGGTACCGTTACCAGCCGTAAGCTGGCCGAATTAATAATTCAAACCGGGACAACGATTTTACCAGGGGCCGAACCTGTGCTGGAACTGGCCGAATTACGCTCCATGGTTTTACAGTTGCCCGACCTGATCGAACCTCTGGTCCGGAATCGTTGTTTGAGCTCAGCCTCAACCGGAATAATCACCCGGATTTCCGATCAGGCCGTATTGTCGGTGGTCAGCCTGCTTGAAATGGAACTGGGACCGCCGCCAGCGCCCTACGCCCTGGTTGTCCTGGGCAGTTTGGCCAGAAAAGAGCCGACTTTACTGAGTGACCAGGACAACGCCCTGGTTTACTCCGACCCGGTCCCGGACCGGTCGCAGTTCTGCCGGGACTACTTTCAACGCTTTGGCGAAAGATTGAACCTCCTGCTGGCTGAGCTCGGTTTCCCGCTCTGCCCGGGTGGTCTCATGGCCGGAAATCCGCGTTGGAACCAACCCCTGTCAAAGTGGAAAGAATACTTCACCAAATGGATAACTGAGCCCGAAACCAAGAATATAATGGACACGGTTACTTTTTTTGATTTAAGAGCAGTATGCGGTGACCTGAACCTGGTCGAGGAACTGAAGAACCATGCAACCAGTCTTTTGAGGATTCACCCCATGTTGTGCAGTCTCCTGTCCAGAGAATGCCTGCAGTACAGAACTCCACTGGGGCTGTTCGGGAAAATTCAGACCGAGGAGGATGAAGCCCATGGGAATCGTTTGAACCTGAAGAATCCCCTGCGCATCATCGTCAACCTGGTCAGGCTTTACTCAATGGTCAACGGCGTTCCGGAAAGCAACTCGCTCAGGCGCCTGCAGTTGCTGAAGGAAGCCGGGGTTGTACCAGGCAGGCTGAGGCGAGGAATTGAACAGGCATTTGATTACTTGACCCTGCTGCAGCTCTCCAGCCAGATTAGAACGGTAAAACAGCGGGAAACGATGACTTCTTTCGTTGACCTGGATGATATGTCCGAAATTGAAATCAGCACCATTAAAGTGATTTTCAATGAAATCAATGCTTTTCAAGCCCGATTAAAGCATGATTTCTCCATCCTGGAATAATCCGGTTTTCAGCAAGTCGGAAAACCAAGCCTGCAATTGCTGTGAGCTGCCTTTCCCACGGCTTGATATTCGGCTTTTATTAATTGTAGTCATTGTAAAAAAAAGAGCTTATCTTTATAATTAAAATGATTTCGTGGTCCCGTTGACAGGAAAAAAATGAGAACAATAGCCTTGACCAACCGCAAGGGCGGCAGCGGAAAAACTACCGTGGCCGTTAACCTTGCCTTTCGCCTGGCTCAGAAAGGGAAAAGGGTACTGCTGGTCGATCTGGACACTCAGGCCCATGCCACCTTCATTCTCGACCCAGAGCCGGGCTGTGAAAAAAAAGGCCTCGAAGAACTTTTCCTGGGAAAACAGCGGATCAGTTCGCTGATTCTGCCAACAAGGCAAAAAAAACTGATGCTGTTCCCTTCCCCCGGAGGTATAGAACAGCTGGCCGACACTCGCCGGGCCGATTTGTCCTTTTTCCGGGATTGTCTGCAGGAGGTGGCTTCAGATTATGACTTCTGCATTATCGACATGCCGCCGTCCCTGGAGAAAGTCGTCATCTGCGGCCTGGTTGCCGCCGAAGAAGTGTTCATTCCGCTGCAGACTCATTTCCTGCCCATGCAGGGGCTGGCTCAGCTGGTCCGCCTGATCATAGATACTGCTGCTGAATGGGGCCATGCACTGCAGTTGAGCGGAATAATTCCTACTCTTTACAACCCGCGCACCAGGATTCACCTGGGCGTAATCGATGAAATCAAATCAACCTTCGGCATAGAGCTGGTTTTGCCGGGTATTCCATACGATATCAGGCTGGCTGAAGCCCCGAGTTTTCGCCGGACCGTATTTGAGCATGCCGCCAAGTCAAAAGCGGCTTTGGCTTTCAACCAGTTGGCGAAAAAGGTTCTGGAGATGTGAAAATGACCAAGAGAAAACCTTTGGGCATGGGCATGAAGGAATTGCTGCTGCTGACCGAAAGAAAGGAAGATAGAGCGGAAAACAAACCGAAAAAAGCGGACCGGATGAAAAAAACCGCCCGGGCTGAAAAACAATTCGGAACGGAGGATTCAACGACTCTGTTCAACGACGGAGTCAGGTTGCTCAAGCAGGGAGAATTACTCCCGGCCCTGAAAAAAATGCTGGTGGTGAATTATCTGGATCCGAAGAATTTAAAAGCCAGGAACAACGCCGGCGTGATTCTGTTCGAACTGGGATTATTTGAAGAAGCCGAAGCTGAATTCAGGTCTGTTCTGGAAATCGACCCGGCCGATGCCACAGCCCGGGAAAACCTTGAAGAAATAAGGATGGCCGGAGAAAAGGAGTGAATTCATGGCGGAAAAGAATTTAAAGGAAAAGAAAACAGCCATCAGGCAGGACGGCGATCAGTCCGTGCAGGTGGTGACTTTCCTGATCGGCAATGAAGAGTTCGCGGCGGAAATAAGCGCGGTCAAGGAAATTCTGCGCCTGCCTGACCTGGCTCCCATTCCCAAAAGCCCGTTTTATTTACGCGGAATCGCCAATATCCGGGGAAACATTCTGCCGGTGATCGATGCCAATAAAAGACTCAAGAAAGATGCCCGGCCCGATTCCGAGAAAACCCGGGTGCTCGTTCTGCAGCTGAACAACGAGATGTTCGGTTTGACCGTCGACGAAGTCAGGGAAGTGAAGACTTTTTCCCGCCGGGATATCAATGAGCCTCCGGCCATGGTCAGAGGCATAGATCGCTTTTTCCTGTCCGGGGTGATCAAAACCGACCAGGATCAGCAATTGATAATGATGCTCAACCTGGCCGAAGTTTTGAGCATGGAAATGCGCAAGGGGGAAAGCCTGGTCATGGAAAGCGGCCGGGGCGCCGAAACCGAAGCAGCCAGGAGGGAAAGGGTTGAGGAAGAACAGCTGGTATCGTTTTACCTGGGAGAAGAGGAATTCGCCTTTGCCATCGCCGGGGTCAAGGAAATCCTCAAACTGAGCGAAATAACCGTGGTACCCAATGTCCCCGATTTTGTTTTGGGCATCCAATCGGTGAGAAAATCGATTCTTCCGGTCATAGACATGCGGCGGATAGTCAAGATAAGGCAATACGAAGAAGAAATAGCGGAACTCTCGGGCCTGTTGCTGAAACACCACCGGGAATGGTGGACTTCTATACAGAAAAAGTTTTCCGCCCGTGATGCCAAAGCCATGTCGATGGCGGGCGGCAAAGCCGGGCTGGCCGTTGTCCTGGCTTCCAGGCGTCGGGATTTGATGGTGGAAAAGATCGAAGAATGGCTGGCGCCGGCCACGGCCGCCTTGAATCATGAACTGGACCGGGTGATTGCGCTGATCAACTCGGACCAGGAAAAAGCCGGGCGCAGATTCGCCGATGAACTTGCCAAAAAACAGGAGGCTTTCCAGGAACTGCTGCAGGAAATGGAAAGCAGGTTGCTGAAGGTATTTAAACTGGACAGGAAAATCCTGATCGTCGAAAGCGACGGCACCTCATTCGGCCTGCTGGTTGACCGGGTAAATGAAGTTCTGCGGGTTGACCGCAGGTTTATCGATAAGACTCCGGCCATCATGAACTCGTACGGGAAGGAAATAACCGGGGTGGCCAAGCTTGATGACGGAGACCGCCTTATCCTGATGCTGGACGAAAATTCGCTTATTGAAAGAACCGACCTGGAAACTATCTCCAGGATTCACCAAGAAGAAAGCGATAAAAGGGGAGAAACAGAAAGCGCCAGGGAATTCGTTCAACAATACGTTGTTTTTTCGATTTTCGGCGAAGAATTCGGAGTTTCCATCGACCGCATCCAGGAAATATTCCGCATCAACGAGATCACCCCGGTACCGAAGGCTCCCGATTACGTCAGGGGGGTGGCCAACATGCGCGGCTCCATAGTTCCGGTCATTGACATCAGGCAGAGATTCGCCCTGCCTGACGCTGTCGCGGAGTTCAGGGGTTTTTTGGGCAATTTACGGCAAGCCTGCGCCGAATGCCTTGAAGCAGAGGGCGGCCGGCCGGGCAAAAAAGCGGCTGACAGCATCAAGACAATTACAGGCTTGTTCGCCGGATTCCAGCCGGTGTTGGAAAGTATCCAATTGCATGTGGCTGAACTGAACAGTTTGTTCCTGGACTTGCAGGACAGCTTGCCCGACCGGGCTGTGTCTGAAGAATACGCTGATTGGCAGGAAAAACTAAGCTCTTTTCTCAGCAGGATTGCCGAACTGATAAAAACACCGATCCAGGAATTGTTGAAAAACAGTAAAATGCTGGTCGTGTCTTCTGCCGACCTGATAATTGGGTTGCTGGTTGATGACGTGGAAGAAGTGGTGGCCATCTCCGCCGAGCGGATTGAAACGGCTCCGGCACTGGTCAAGGCGGAAGTCGATACCAGCTATTTAAAGGGAATAGCCAAGCTTTCCGGAGGGGAAAGAATTATCCTGCTGCTGGATGTGGATGAAGTTTTAAGTAAACGCCAGATATCAGGATTGCGCCGCATCAAGGAATCAGCCCGGCCGGAAGACCTTAAAAAACCGCCAATCCCGGAAAAAAAGACTGCTGAAGATCAGCCCGAAAAAAAGACCAAGGTTGTTGTTCCCGGCCGCAGACGCCTGAAAATCGCCGAATGACAAAGCGGGGGCTGAAGTTTGAACACTGAGAAAATCCCCGTCTTGCTCTGCGATGATTCGGCCCTGATCCGGGTCACCCTGAAAAGGATCATTGAAAAAGATCCCCAGGTCTACGTGGCCGGAGTGGCCAGAAACGGGGAAGAGGCCGTGGCTGCGGCCCGGCGCCTGCAGCCGGGAGTGATTCTGCTCGACGTGGAAATGCCCCGCATGGATGGCCTGAGTGCCCTGAAGATAATCAGCGCCGAAGACCTGGCCCCGGTGATCATGTTTTCCACCCTTACGGTGAAAGGTGCTCATACCACCCTGGAAGCTCTGGAAAACGGGGCTTTTGATTTCATAAGCAAACCTGAAGGTGCGGAAAACATTTCCCGCCTGGCTGAGGAAATACTCCAGAAAATCAAGAGCGCCGCCCAGAGCAGGCCCAGAAAGAAAGAAGCACTGCCCAGGTCGGCGGGTATGACGGCGGCCCAGATTCCGGTTCCGACTTACCGGACTGTGCCGCGGCCTGACCCCGTTGCCAGCGGACTGCCATTCAAAGCGGTGGTCATAGGTATCAGCACCGGCGGACCGCGGACCATATTCGATGTTTTGCCCCTGCTGCCGGCTGAATTGCCGGCCGCGGTCATCCTGGTACAGCACATGCCCCCCACTTTCACCAGCGCCTTTGCCCAGCGGATAAACAATCGAACCAAGATGCCCTGCCTGGAGGCCGATGCCGGAATGTCGCTGGAAAAAGGGAAAATCTACGTTGCCCGGGGCGGATTTCACTGCAAACTCCTGCGCAAATCGAACCAGGACATCCTGCTGCGCCTGGCAACCGAGCCCCGACACCTGTTCATGCCTTCGGTGGACGTGACCATGGAGGCGGTGGTCGAACAATTCAAGGGTGATACGGTTGGAGTGCTGATGACCGGCATGGGTTGGGACGGAGCCGCCGGCATGGTCAGGATAAACGAAAAGGGGGGAGTGACCATAGCGGAAAGCAGGGAAAGCGCCGTCGTTTTTGGTATGCCACAGGAGGCAATGAAAAGGTCCTGTGTTCAGGTGATCGCTTCAAGTCGGGAAATCGCCGGGGAAATCATCCGGGCGGTAAATGGAAAAGCAAGTGCGAGGTGATAAATGCAGCTGCCGCAATCATTGAAAAATTTCGAAGACGCCGATTCGGAAAACAAGCTTTCCCAGCTTGAGAACCTGGTTGAAAGTGATGACACTGCACTCGTGGTGCCGCTGGTGCAGCTGATGGAAAGAGAAAAGGACCGGGCGGTAAAGGAAAGAATGCTGATACTGTTGAGCCGGCTTCTGCCTATGAGTAATTTTGTCGATATCGACCGACTCTTGAAATCGCCCGATCCCTTTGTCAGAAACGGAGCGGTCGAGATAATCAAAAAGAACGATATTCCCCTGCTCAAGTTTTTTGCCGGCCTGGCGGCCGATCAGGACCGCGATGTACGTAAATTCGTGATCGACGCCATTTCCCAGGAAGCCTCCGGAGAGGCCATTGCCATTATTCGGCAGCGGCTGAAAGACGAAGACATCAACATCGTTTACACGGCCATTGAATACCTCGGCAACCTGAAAGACGAACAAAGCGCGGATTCCATAGAAGACATTCTGTTCCGGAGTGATAATTACATGGTGATCTGTTCAGCCTTGCAGGCGCTGGCCAAGATAGGAGTTTCGCCGCGCAAGGACGAAATCATGGAACGCTTCCTGGCCATGGAAAACAGTATCCTGGTTTTTCCGCTGCTCAGGTACATGTCCACTTTCGGACCGCCTTCCGCGCTCGTTTTTATCGGGGAACTGCTCGAAACTCACCCGGAAACCTTCACCAAGGAGATAATTGATGCCATAGAGGGCATAGTCAGGCTCAACAACCTGGCGGAAATTCCGGAAACACTGCGCTTTCAGCTCCTGAACATGCTGGACATGGACACCAATACCGCCAACAAGTACGAAATCATCAAGATGCTGGCCCGAACCGGGGGAGAGGACGCCCTGCTGATGGTCAGGGATATGCTCGCGGATGAAAACGAAATGATCCGGCTGTCCGCTGTTGAAATACTGGGTGATATCGGGACTGCCGAGGACCTGGACCGCTTGAAGGACCTGGTTGAGGAAACCGACAGTGATGAATTGCTCGAAGCCATAGGTGACGCGGTGATGAAGATAGACGAGCGCATTTACGGGGATGAAATGGATGAATCATGAACTGAAACTTGAAGATTACATCAAGCTGAAAAACCTGATCTACGACAAGGCCGGCCTGTTTTTCGCCACCAACAAGATCTATTTCGTCAAAAAAAGACTGGAAAAGAGAATGATTTCTCTTGGAATGAATGATTTCCAGGCCTATTACGACAGTTTGAAGTATTACGACCGCACCGGAGAGGAATTGCAGAACCTGATCAACGAACTGACAACCAATGAGACCTATTTTTTTCGCGAAACCGCCCAGTTGGAGGTCTTCGCCGATCATTGCCTGGCCGAGGTGATGGCCGCCGGGAATCATAGGGAAAAAAGCCTGCGCATCTGGTCGGCGGGCTGTTCCTCGGGAGAAGAGCCCTATACTCTGGCCATCATCCTGCAGGAAAAAATGCGGCTTCATCCTGATTGGCGCTTCAGCATCATGGCCACTGATATAGATACCGGTATTTTAAAAAAGGCTGAAGAAGGTCTTTACAACGACAGATCGATTAAAAACGTCAAACCGGAACTCTTGAAGAGGTATTTCAACTTCACTCCCGAGGGTTACAGAATCTCCCAGAACCTTAAAAACACGGTCAATTTCAGCCATCTGAACCTGAACGACGGGGCTAAAATGAAAACAGTGCGAGGAATCGATTTTCTTTTTTGCCGCAACGTGCTCATCTATTTCGATGAGTTGTCAAGGAAAATCGCCATGGCGCATTTTTACGACAGCCTGAATCGGGGAGGTTTCATTTTCCTGGGGCATTCGGAATCGGTTACCAGGATCAACAGCGCCTTCAGCCTGAAAAGGCTGGGCGGGATGATCGTCTACCAGAAACCATGAAAGGAGGTAAGTCTTGACAAAAAAAATATTGATAGTAGACGATTCGGAAATGGTGCGCAATTTCTATTACTACATTCTGAAAAATGCCGGTTTCGAAGTAAAATCAGCTATCGACGGCGTTGACGGGCTGGAAAAACTCTTTCAGGATCCAGAAATTGAGCTGGTGGTCACGGATATCAACATGCCCAATATGGACGGTTACAGCATGATCGAGAAAATCCGCGAGGACATCCAGTTTGAGACCATTCCGATCATCATCATCTCAACTGAACAGGAAGCTTCGGACAAGCAGCGCGGCTTTGACGTCGGCGCGGATATCTACGTGGTCAAACCCATTGAGCCCAACGTGCTGATCGAAAACGTCAGGATCTTGCTGGGGGTCTGAAATGAAACTCAACATTTCAAAGGAAGAACTCACCAACCTGGTTGATTTTCTGAATGAATCTGAAGAGCACCTGAACGGAATAGAGGAAAGAATTCTCAAGCTTGAAGCTTCCAAGGAACTGGAACTGGTCAATTCCATTTTCCGGCCGATCCATACCATCAAGGGAACTTCATCTTTTTTCGGCCTCAAGGATATAACCGCTTTCTCCCACGAAGTGGAAACTTTACTCGATGATATCCGCAAGGGCCGGATTTCCGATATCAGCGGAGCCATCATCGACGTACTGCTCGAATCAGTCGACGTCATATCCCGCATGCTGAAGAGGACGATGCAGGCTGTCGGGGGGATCAACGCCCGCGACTTGAAGGATGAACTGCAAATCGACCTGGCCGAAATTGAATACCTGGACCTCTTGAAGAGAGTGCAGGCTGAAAGGGGAGCGGGCCCGGAAACTGAACGGAAAGAATCCGGAGAATCAGTTCCAGACAGCGGAATCGCACTTATCGATTACGCGCTGATCAAGTATCCGGCTGAATTGAAGGACGATTTTGAAATAGAAAGCGAAGAGCACCTGCAGAGAATGGAAGAAATCCTCCTTTCACTGGAAGAGAATCCCCGGCAGTTTGCAATATACAACGACCTGTTCCGATCCCTGCACAGTTTAAAAGGAAACGCCGGTCTCATCATTTCCATGGTCGAGGATGAATTCATCAGGCAGAGTCATTTCCTGAACCGTTTTCGCGACCTGGCGCACGGCGCGGAATCGCTGGTCCAGCAGAAACGGGACAACCACGTCTCTCTTTCAGGCAACGAGATCGAAATGCTGCTGCTGGCCTGCGACCTGATGAAGAAAATGCTCAAGGACTTTCAAGCCAATAGGAATTCAGAGGTGGACGTCAATGCCCTGATCATGGAACTCAACCAGGAAGTGAAGGGGGTAGTGCTGGCCGGGCAAACCGGGCTCAAGGAAATCGGCGGAGATTCACTCGGTCTGGCGGTCTCGGCTTCGATCCAGCAGTCACTGGAAGCATTGGAAGCCGGGATTTCCGAGCTGGCCGACGATCAGAAAAGAGCCAAGGCCCTGAACAAGATGAAGCGGGCCCTGGGCAACCTGGCCAAGGTGGGACGAAAAATCAGGCATCCCTGGATGCTGGAAAAAGCGGAAGAAGGCGAAAAACTGCTGCAGTTCATGGCCCAGGGCCGCGATGAGAACGAGGAAGCATTCATTGCCGAACTCCAGGAAACCGTGAACCTGATCAAGGAAAAAGGCGACCGTCGCAAGGCCCCGGAAATCGACCGCCGCAAGTCCACCATGCCGCCTTCCCCGACCGACAAGGCTCTGGAAGCCAAGATCGGTGACAAGGTCATCAGGGTGGCCCAGGAGAAGATCGACATATTCATGAATCTGATCGGTGAACTGCTGGTCAGCAAGAACAACCTGAACGCCCTGGCCCGGGAAATCGCCATGAAATACGATATTCCGGAAATCGCCAACCGGGTCAAGGAAGTTTCCGACACCATCGGCCGGATTTCCGATGAATTGCATGTCAATATCATGGACATCCGCATGTTGCCTCTGGCCAACGCTTTCAGCAGGTTCCCCAGGATGATCCGCGATCTGTCCAACAAGTTGCAGAAACAAATGAAACTGGAAATCAGCGGCGAGGAAACCGAAATCGACAAGACGATTATCGAAGCCCTGGGTGATCCCCTGGTTCACCTGATTCGGAATTCCGCTGATCACGGCATTGAAAATCCCGAGGACAGGCGCAGGCAGGGCAAACCCGATTCAGGAACCATTCAGTTGCGCGCCTTCAACCAGGGCCAGCACGTGGTCATTCAAATAAGCGACGACGGCCGGGGCATTGACGCCCACCAGGTCAAGATCAGGGCCCTGGAACGTGGTATCATGAGCGAGACTGAACTGCAGGAAATGGACGACAAGCGCGCCCTCGGACTGATTTTCATGCCCGGTTTTTCGCTGGCCAAGGAAGTGACCGATGTTTCGGGCCGCGGAGTGGGCATGGATGTGGTCAAGACCAATATAGAAAAGATAGGAGGCACGGTTGACATAGACAGTGTCGTCAACCAGGGAACCACCATAACGCTTAAACTGCCCTTGACCATGGCCATCGGCCGTGGGCTGGAAATCGCGGTTTCCAGCAACCGTTACTACATGCCCCTCGAATACATAGTGGAAACCATAAAAACCAGCCCGGAAAAGATATTCCACTACAAGGGAGGAGAAATGACGGTTATCAGGAACGAGCTGATCCCGGTTTTCCGCCTGCGGGACCAGCTGGGAGTAAACGGCGCCAACGGTGACAGACAAACTTCTCTGGCCTTGTTGATCATGCTGGTCAAGAACCGTAAAATCGGGGTGATAGTCGATGAAGTTTTCAATGAGGATGAATACGTGATCAAGGCCCTGACCGGCAGCCTGTCTGGAGTGGAAGGAATATCCGGAGCCATGATCACCGGCTCCGGTTCGGTGAACCTGATCCTGGATCCCATGAAACTCTTTTAATGGCCATTAAACACTGCGAACACAGGGAGGGAAGATGATCATCAAGGACGCCCTGGCCGTCATCCTGGGCGGCGGTAAAGGGGAGAGACTCTATCCTTTGACCAAGTACCGGTCAAAGCCGGCCGTACCGATCGGGGGCAAGTTCAGGCTGATCGATATTCCCATTTCCAACTGCCTGCACTGGGGACTGCGCAGGATTTACGTCCTGACCCAGTTTAATTCATCCTCGCTCAACAATCACATCTCGCTGGCCTACAAATTCGACGGCTTTTCCAAGGGGTTTATCAACCTGCTGGCCGCTCAGCAGACTATTGACGGAGCCAACTGGTACCAGGGGACAGCCGATGCCGTTCGTAAGAATTTATTCTACATCAAGCGGGAAAACGTGTCCCACGTGGTGATTCTTTCCGGTGACCAGCTCTACCGCATCAATTTGCATGAGTTCATGGAACAGCATGTCAGCAAGGGGGCGGACGTGACCATTGCGGTCAAACCGGTTGAAAGAACCGAGGCGGTCAATTTCGGCATCATGAAAATCGATGAGCGGCAAAAAATAGTAGAATTCGTAGAAAAACCGCAAAAACAGGAAGAACTCGACTTGCTTTACACTCCGGCCGAATTGCTGGGGCTCAAACAGGAGAACCTGAATTACATAGCCTCGATGGGCATTTACATATTCAACCGAGATGTCCTGGTTGAATTGCTGGAGCAAAACGACAAGTCCGATTTCGGCAAGCAGGTGATTCCCGACGCCCTGGCCGAAAGAAAGGTTTTCGCCTACGTGTTCAACGATTACTGGGAGGACATCGGTACCATCAACTCTTTTTTCGATGCCAACCTGGACTTCGCCAATCCCCTGCCCAAGTTCAACTTCTACGACGAAGACAACCCGATTTTCACCCGGCCGCGTTTCCTGGCAGGTTCCAAGGTGGAAAACTGCGATATTCACTATTCCCTGATTTCTGACGGCTCGATAATCGAAGGCAGTAAGATCACCAATTCGGTCATCGGCATCCGTTCCACGATCAGGGCAAATTCTTACCTGGAAAGAGTGGTCATGATGGGAGCCGATTATTATGAAAACGCAGCTGACCGCGAAAAAAACAAAGCCTACGGGCGCCTGCCCCTGGGAGTCGGCTACAATTGCGTGATCCGCAACGCCATCCTGGACAAGAACGTCAGGATAGGCAATCACGTGCTGATCACCAATGAAAAGTCCCTGCAATTCTATGACGGTGATAACTATTACATCAGGGACGGTATCGTCATCATCCCCAAGAACCACGAAATCCCGGCCGGATCGGTTATATGAAACGGCTTGAGCCGTTTGGAAAACGAATCAGGAGGATTATTGAAAATAAAAACAAGCGTTTTATTCTTGTCATGCCTGGTTTTCTCTCTATCTGCCGCTGATAAACGACTCAGTTTTGAACAGGCTTTCCTGGGGAAGGGGGAATCCCTTACCAAACCGTTGCCCGCGATCATCGGCTGGCTGGATGACCGCTTCTACCTGGAACGAGTTGAAAACCGCATCTTGCGGATTGATGCACTCAGCGGCCGCAGTCGCATCTTGCTGGATGCGTCCCAGCATGATGCGGTCAAGCAGGCCGGTTTCAACCTGCTGGCCCCGGCTGACCGCAGCCTGGATTGGTCACGCCTGGTTTTCAGCCGGGATGACCGGATCAGCTGTTACGATCCTGGAAGTCGAAACCTGCGTGAATTCAAGGCTCCCGGTCCGGTGCAGAACCCGACCCTGTCCCCGGACGGCAATAAAGTCGCTTTCACCAGCAGGGGCAACCTGTTCCTGTTGGACCTGGCTGCTGAAAAAATCAGCGCCCTGACCGCAGATGGCAGTGATGTCGTGCTGAACGGTTACGCCTCCTGGGTTTACTACGAGGAAATCCTGGGCCGGGCCGGCAGATACCGGGCCTTTTGGTGGAGCCCTGACAGCCGGCGTATAGTCTTCATGAGATTCGACCAGCAGGAAGTACCTCTGTTCTCCATTTACGACTCGAAGGGAGATTACGGTTCCCTGGAGCAGACCCACTATCCCAAACCGGGTTATCCCAACCCCAGGGTCAAACTGGGAGTGGTCGATGCGAATAGCGGGAAACTCGACTGGATTCCATTTCAGGATGAAACAGAGCATTACCTGGCTTTCCCGGCCTGGGTGGAGGATTCCAAAACAATTCTTTTCCAGTGGCTGAATCGCGGACAGGATCATCTTCGCATCCTGGCCTGGGATTGTACTTCCGTCGAAGCGCCCAGGGTGGTTTACCAGGAAAAGCAGAAAACCTGGGTTGATTTCTTCGGAGCCCGCGATCTGCAGCTGCTGGATGAAGGACTGCTGCTTCGCAGCTCGCGTGACGGCTGGGACAGGCTTTACCGCGTGAAAAAGGATGGAAGCATTCAATCCCTGACCCCGGAAAACTGGACGGTAAAGGCTATAGATCATGTCGATCAGGACCGCGGCCTGGTTTATTTCAGCGCCGCCGGCCGCGGGGACAGCCTTGAAACCCAGTTGTTCCGGGTTGACCTGCAGGGGCGGGGATTGCGGCAATTGAGCACTGCCCCCGGAACTCACGGCCTGACTTTTTCCCGGGCCGCTTCTTTTTACCTGGACCGCCATTCCGCGTTAAGCCGACCGCCGAGGCTTGACCTGCACCGCAATGACGGTCGGCTGGTACGCAGCCTGGGTGACAGCGCCGCTCCTCAGTTGGCTGAATACAGGCTGGCCAAGGTGGAACGCCTGACGATTCCGACTCCGGACGGCTTTAACCTGCCGGCAGTCTGGTACCTGCCGCCGGACCTGGATGAAAACCGCAAATACCCCGTTCTGCTCAGCGTTTACGGCGGACCTGGATCGTCCAGTGTCAGCGACTCCCACCGCGGCTTCCGCCATCATTTCCTGGCCCAGGAGGGCATCATAGTCCTGGTGGTCGATCACCGCGGTTCCGGGCATTTCGGCAAACTGGGCCAGGACTTCATGCATCGCAACCTGGGATACTGGGAAATGCACGATTACAAGGTTGCAGTCAGGCATGTCAAGAACATGCCTTTCGTGGACGGTCAAAAAATCGGCATCGAGGGAGGCAGCTACGGAGGATACGTGGCCGCCCTGGCCCTGACCAGAGAGGCCGAGGACTTCCACTTGGGCATATCCCATTTCCCGGTGATGGACTGGCGGCTCTACGATTCGGTTTACACGGAGCGCTACATGGATACGCCACGTGAAAATCCTGAAGGTTACCGGGAATCATCCGTTTTCACTTATTTGGACAGGTTTAAAGGCAAATTACGCCTGACCCACGGCACCCTGGACGATAACGTGCATCTGCAGAACAGCCTGCAGTTCCTCGACCTGCTGCTTGACCAGGGCCGGGAAATAGAGTTGATGCTTTACCCGGGGGAAAGACACGGTTACCGCGGAGCCAAGGCGGCCGCTTTTCAGCGCGCCAACGTCGATTTCCTGTTCCGCCACTTCCTGGGACGGGTCTTGCAGGAATGATCCATGACCGGCCGGGGCTGGGAATACTGAATGCCTGAAAAAAGTCAGAGGATTTTTTTCATCCTGGCCGCGGTCCTGGTCCTGGCCGTGGGCATAACCAGCCGGGCCTTGAGCAAAAGGGAGATCACGGCCCGGCAAATGGAGAAGCTCACGCAGGAGTTCAACACTCTGACCCAGACTATCAATCCGGAAAGGATTGATGCTCTGGCTTTTGACGCTTATGATTCGGAAAAACCTCAGTTTCAGAGGCTGAGCCGACAATTGCGGGCCTGGGCCGGCACCATGGGCTGGAATTCAGCAATGGTACTCGCCCGGCGTGACGGCCTGGTATTCAGCGGACCACACAGCCTGGAACCGGAAGACCCGGAGGCATTGCCCCCGGGTTCATCACTGCCGCATAACTACATTCCTCACCGGGTTATTGAACAGGGCTTGCCCCGGATTGTCTTGCCTGAAAAAAGCGGAAGTGATACCTCGATATCTGCTTTCATCCCGCTGATAGAACCGCGGGCCGGCCGGGTTTACGCGGTGCTGGCCGTGAAACTGGACGGCAGTGCCTGGCTTCAACAGATACGACGGAGTGAAACTAATGCCGGTCTGGGAATCCTGGTTTTGCTCACATTGCTGCTGAGCGGATATTTGCTCCTGCGCTGGCGGGAAAAGCTGGCCCCGGCGAAACGCCGGAAATACCATTTCATAGAAGCTTTCATCTGTGCCCTGATGCTCTTCGGCCTGACCGTGATCGTCTCCCGGACGGTTGATGCTTTTGAAAAGCGCAGCCGGCAGGAGAGCTTTTTGCTGCTGGCCCGGGCTCAGGCCGACGGCCTGGTGCAGGAATTACTGCAGATGCGGGCCCGCCTGGGCTACCTGGCCAGTTACTTTGCCGCCAGTGAATTCATCGATCAGGATGAATTCGCCCGTTTCGCGGGCCGCCTGATGCACGACAACAGCGCCCGGGGCTGGCTTTGGCTGCCTAAGATCCCGGCTGCGGAGTTGAGTGCCCACGAGCAGGAAGCACGTCAGGGAGGCTTGCCCTCTTACCGGGTCTGGCGGGCCGCAACTCCTGGTGAGCCATTGAAGCTCGAATCGGATGATTCGTATTACCCGGCCCGTTACATTTTCCCATTGGAACCCCATCTTTCCGGCCTGGGCCATGACCTGGGGTCTGAACCTGTCAGGCGGGCGGCCCTGGATGAGGCCGGGGCCACCGGGCTGGTTGCGGCCACCGATGCATTGAACCTTTTTGCTCTTGCCGAAAACCCCAGGGGGATTTTCGTTTTCCAGCCGGCCGGAAATAAACGTCAGCGAGGTTTCGTGGGTGTAGCCCTGCAGCTGGAAGAACTGATGAAAAGAATTCTCACCGGGGCCGGCAGCCTTGAATCCGGTTTGAGCGCCGGCTTGTTTCAACTGCAGCACGGCGCTAAACCTTTTTATCTGACTGCTTTTCCCCCGATGCACTCCGGGGATGACTGCTGGAACAATGCTGACGATTCGTTGCGCCTGGTAGTGCCGGTATTCGTGTTCGGAAAAACTTACGCCCTGCACTTCCATCCAGACGGCGGCTGGCTGTCAGCTCATCCCTTGCGCTTGGGAGGTTTGACGGCGTTGATCGGCGCGGCCTTTTCGCTGTTCATAAGCGTTTTCATTCTTTTCCTGAGCAACCGGCGGGCCGTACTGGAGCGGGAAGTATCGCTGAGAACAGCTGAACTGCAGCAGGCTGAGATGCTCTACCGGGAACTGTACGAGCAGGCTCCGATCGCCTACCAGTCACTCGATGCCCACGGCAACCTGCTTATCGTCAACAACACCTGGCTTGAATTACTCGGATACAGCCGAGGCGAAGTGCTCGGCCGCTGTTTCGCCGACTTCCTGGTTCCTGAACAAAAGGAACTATTCCGGCAGAGATTTGCTTATTTCAAGACCAAGGGGCGAGTTGAAGTGGAGTTCGACATGCTGACCGCGGACGGCGGCCGGAAAACCATGGCCTTCAGCGGCCGGGTGGCCTATGACGAAGACGGCGCTTTCAAGCAGACCCACTGCGTGTTCCAGGATGTCAGTGCCAGGAAAAAGGCCGAAGAAGAAAAAGCCAAACTTAGGGAACAGCTCCAGCAGGCCCAGAAAATGGAGTCAGTGGGGCGGCTGGCCGGCGGTGTGGCCCACGATTTCAACAACAAGCTGGGAGTCATCCTGGGCTATGCTGAAATAGCCATGAGCAGGCTTGATCCAGGGGATGAAGCGGCCCGCGAACTGCAGGAAATCATGAAGGCGGCCCGGCATTCGGCCGAACTCACCAGGCAGTTGCTGGCCTTCGCCCGCAGGCAGACCATAGCGCCGCGGAGGATAGACCTGAACGATACCATCGGCGGCATGCTCAACATGCTGCGGCGCCTGATCGGTGAAGACATCGACCTGGTCTGGAAACCCTGCAGTAAACCTTGGCAGGTGAATCTGGATCCGCACCAGGTGGACCAGATCCTGGCCAATTTGGCGGTCAACGCCCGCGACGCCATTGAAGGCGTGGGGGTGGTGACCCTGGAAACGGCCAACACGGTGGTTGCAGAAGAACACAGTGAATTACTGCCTGAAATGAAACCGGGCCGATACCTGCGCCTCACTGTCAGTGACAACGGCCGGGGTATGAACAAGGAAGTCCAGGCCCACCTGTTCGAACCCTTTTTCACCACCAAGGAAGTCGGCAAGGGAACCGGGCTCGGCCTGGCCACGGTCTACGGGATAGTGCGCCAGAATGACGGTTTTATCAAGGTTTACAGTGAGCCCGGGCAGGGGACGGTTTTCAACATTTACTTTCCCGCCGAAGCCGGAGCCGAAGAGGAGGCAGACGATCCTACTCCCGGGGTAGTGCCGGCGGGCGGCTCTGAAACTGTACTCCTGGTGGAAGACGAGATACAGATACTGCACTTGGCCCGGGCGATACTGGAAAAATACGGTTACCGGGTATTGGCCGCGGAGTTTCCCGCGGCGGCCCTGGAAATGGCTGAACAGCACCGGGGGAAAATCGACTTGCTGCTCAGTGACGTGATCATGCCGCAGATGAACGGCCGGAAATTATTCGAGCTGGTCAGGGAAACTCATCCGGGTATCCGCGTGCTTTTCATTTCCGGGTATCCTGCTTCGGCCATAGATCGGGGCGCCGTGCTGGAGCAGGGGGTGCCCCTGCTGCAGAAGCCGTTTGCAGTTCACGAACTGGCCGTCGCTGTACGCCAGGTCCTCGATGCCCCGGGAACATGAGGTGTCTCGAATACAAGAAACAAGAACATTCGGACCGCAATGATTTCAGCTTTCCACGGGCAATAGAGAATTTCCGGCTTACTGCACTTGAAATCCGGGAAATTTTTAATTATCATGTAGTTGTTATGCAGCACAGGAGAGTTGAATATGGCCGATATCCTGATCATTGACGATGACCCCAATTTCAGAGCCATGATGACCGATATGCTGGTGCGTGAAAAACACAGGGTTTCAGCGGCCGCAGATGGCAGTGAGGGCCTGAGGATATACAAGAAGGACAGTTTCGACCTGGTGATAACCGACCTGGTGATGCCTGAAAAGGAAGGCATTGAAACCATTATGGACCTGAAAAAAATCAATCCCGGGGTCAAGATCATCGCCGTTTCCGGCGGCGGCCGGATCGGGCCGGAAGTTTACCTGCAATGCGCCCGGGAACTGGGAGCCTGCCAGGCCCTGATGAAGCCGTTCAAAAAGAGCGAGCTTCTGGCCGCCATCGCCGACTGCCTGCCCGGTTGACAAGCAGTACCTTCTTTGTTAAAATCCTCCTTGTTGGGAAGTCGTCTAATGGTAGGACATATGACTCTGGATCATAGAATTGGGGTTCGAGTCCCTGCTTCCCAGCCACTTCTCCCCAACCGGGGTTAGCATAGAGTTGGGGCCCTATCGTCTAGGGGTTAGGACGGGTGATTCTCAGTCATCAAACCGGGGTTCGAATCCCCGTAGGGCTGCCAATTCATGTTCTTTTTAGTTAAATCCAAGTTAGAATTCGGGGATGAGAACCCCGAGTCACGGGGTTCGACTGATTCGCCTGGGCGAATCAGGACGGTGAACGAAGTGAACCGCCCGCAGGGTGGCCGTCGGCAGGCGGCCATCAATCCCCGTAGGGCTGCCAATTCATGTTCTTTTTAGTTAAATCCAAGTTAGAATT
>CAYWEM010000001.1:0-9899 GCA_964457225.1 uncultured Clostridia bacterium | reverse complement strand
CAGGCGGCCATCAATCCCCGTAGGGCTGCCAATTCATGTTCTTTTTAGTTAAATCTGGATTGAATTCCGGGATAGACGATCAATGTTGATTTTCGGCAAAAAGCGCTCTTTCGATAATCCTGATCCCAAAACAATTCTGCGCCTCTGGGCCCCACTGCAGGCCAACTGGCTGATGATGGCCCTGGAAGGTCCATTCCTGGCCGCGGTCATCGCCAGGCTGGCCGACCCGACCGTCAACCTGGCCGCATACGGCCTGGCTTTTTCTTTCGCCCTGATCGCTGAAGCCCCGATCATCATGATGCTGTCCGCGGCCAATGCCCTGGTCCGGGATCGCATCGCCTACGAGAAGCTCAGGCGTTTCACCAACCTGCTGAACGTCTCGATCAGCCTGGGCCTGGCGCTGTTCCTGCTGACCCCGGTTTTTGACCTGGTCACCGGCCGCTGGATGGAGTTGCCCGCTGACCTGGCTGAACTGACCAGGCAGGCCACGTTGTTACTCTTGCCCTGGCCGGCGGCCATCGGATACCGCCGTTTTTATCATGGCCTGCTGATCCGCAGGCGCCTGGCCGGATACGTGGCCTGGGGCACGGTGATCAGGCTGGGCAGCATGGCCCTGACCGCCTTGGTCTGCTACCAGGGCCGCTTCCTGCCCGGAGCCCTGGCCGGAGCTGCGGCCCTTTCGGTCGGGGTGGTGGTGGAAGCGGCAGCCAGCCGCTGGATGGCCCGGGGAGTGGTGAAGGAATTGAAAAACCAGGCTGAGGAGGCCTGTACTTTCGGCCGCAATCTCAGTCGCCGGGCCGTACTCGACTTTTACCTGCCCCTGGCCATGACCTCCCTGGTAACCCTGGGCCTGCATCCGCTGGTTTCCTTCTTCGTCAGCCGCAGTCAAATGCCGATTGAATCACTGGCCGTACTGCCGGTTATTAACTCTCTGGTATTCATATTCCGCAGTCCGGCCATGGCCTACCAGGAAGCGGCCATCGCCCTGCTGGACGAAAAACTGGAAAACCGTCCGGCGGTCGACCGTATCGGCTTATTGCTCGGCCTGGGCGCCGCCCTGGCTTTCGCAATGGTGGTCTGGACACCGCTTTCAACTTTCTGGTTCGGCACGGCCTCCGGTTTGAGCCCATTCCTGGCCGCCTTTGCCCTCGGTCCGGCCCGGCTGTTGACCCTGTTGCCGTTCCTGGAAGCCTGGATTTCACTGCAGAGAGCCCTGCGGGTCAGGATCAGCCAGACCAGGCCGGTGATCAATGCCACTTTCATCCAGGCCGCCTCGGTTTTCCTGCTCCTGTTTTTCCTGGTTTCGAGCGGCCGCTGGATAGGGGCGCAAGCCGCCGCCCTGGCCCAGGTATGCGGCTACCTGGCCGCCAATATCTTTCTGCTTTTATTCCCCCTGCCGCCTGAGTTCCGGGCCGCTCCTGAATCATGATCGGTTCTGATCATTTCCAGGGCAGGGTTTCAGGATTGTTGGGAAAACCAATCCGCTTTGCCGGGTTGATTGACTTTTACTTTGTTTTTGATTAACAATTGATCCAATGATAAAAAAATCTCCAAAAAAACTGACAGTCATGAAGGACAAGTGGAGTCTACTGAAATGAGATCTGAGAAGACCTTGCCGGACAGCGTGGAGATTTACCGCACCCTGATAGACAATATCCCGGACGTGGTCATGCGCTTTGACCGGGCCTGCCGGCATCTCTTCGTTTCAGAAAACGTCAGTGAAGTCGTTGAGATGAAAGCGGCTGAGTTCATCGGCAGGACTCACCGTGAACTGGGTTTTTCCCGGGAACAGTGCCGATTCTGGGAAGATGCCCTGAAAAAAGTGATCACAAGCGGCAGAGCTTTTGAAACCGAATTCAGCTTCGAGGGCAAAAAAGGCCTTTCATTTCATAACTGGCGCCTGATTCCGGAGCTTGATTCCGGCGGCCGGGTCCGCTCGGTGCTTTCGATCAGCCGGGATATAAGTGCCCAGCGCCGGGCCGAACAGCAGTACCAGACCCTGTTCCGGGAAATGCTCAACGGTTTCGCCCTGCATGAAATCATCTGCGATGCGGCCGGCAGGCCGGTTGATTACCGCTTCCTGGCCGTCAATCCCGCTTTCGAACGCCTGACCGGCCTGGCCAATGAAAAGATCGCGGGCCGCACCGTACTGGAAATCCTGCCCAAAACCGAACCTTTCTGGATCGAAACCTACGGCCGGGTGGCGTTGAGCGGTGAACCGGCCTTCTTTGAAAACTATTCGACCGAACTTGAAAAATACTTTGAAGTCACCGCTTTCCGGCCTGCCCCCGATCAGTTCGCCTGCATCTTTCAGGATGTGACGGTTCGCAAGAAAACCGAACAACAACTGCGCGAGAGTGAAGCACGATTCAAGGCCCTGCACAACGCTTCTTTCGGGGGCATTGCCATCCATGACCAGGGCCTGATCCTGGACTTCAACCAGGGTTTGTCCGAGATAACCGGTTACACTCCGGAAGAACTGTCCGGCATGAACGGTTTACTGTTGATATCCGAAAGCACCCGTGACCTGGTCATGAAAAACATCCAGGCCGGGTACGAAAAGCCCTATGAAGCGATCGGTGTCCGCAAGAACGGTGAAGAATACCCGCTCAGGCTGGAAGCCCGCCGCATACCCTACAAGGGCAAACAGGTCAGAGTGGTTGAGTTCCGCGACATCAGCGAGAGCAAGAGGATCCAGCAGGAACGCGACCAGATCCAGGCCCAGCTTCTGCAGGCCCAGAAGATGGAATCGGTGGGCCAGCTGGCCGGCGGAGTGGCCCACGATTTCAACAACATGCTGGGCGTGATCCTGGGTCGGGCGGAGATGGCCCTGGAAAAATTGCAGCCGGATTCGGAGCTTTTCCATGATCTGCAGGAAATCAGTCGGGCGGCCGAGCGTTCAGCTGAAATCGTCCGTCAACTGTTGACTTTCGCCCGCAAACAGGCCGTCAGCCCGAAGGTGGTGGACTTGAATGAAGAAATCAGCGGCATGTTGAAGATGCTGAGGCGCCTGATAGGTGAGAATCTGGAACTGCGCTGGCATCCCGGGCAGGGTTTGTGGCCTGTCCGGATAGACCCGGCCCAGGTCAACCAGATCCTGGTCAATCTCTGTCTAAATGCCCGGGATGCCGTCAAAGATGCCGGCCGCATCGATATAAAAACGGGAAACATCAGCTTTGACCGCGCCAATGCCCTGCCTGACCCGGAATTCAGGGCGGGTGAATACCTGCGGCTGTCGGTTGCCGACAACGGCTGCGGCATGGATGAGCAGACCTTGTTGCACGTATTCGAACCCTTCTTCACCACCAAGCCGGTCGGCAAGGGGACCGGTCTGGGCCTGCCCATGGTTTACGGCGCGGTGAAACAGAACGACGGTTTCATCCAAGTCCGAAGTAATGTCGGCCGGGGCACGGAAGTAAGCGTTTTCCTGCCCCGCCACCGCGGCCCGGTGGAAATGGAACAGGCTGAGACCGTCATCAGTTTAGTCCGGGATAAACTGCAAACAGTCCTGCTGGTCGAGGATGAGACCGCCTTGCTGAAAATGGCCGAAGTATTGCTGCAGCGATTGGGATTCAAGGTTCTGAGCGCTTCCTCCCCGGCTGAAGCCCTGCGCCTGGCTGCAGAAAACCCGGCCGGAATTGCTTTACTTCTGAGCGACGTGGTCATGCCCGTAATGAACGGCCGCGAACTGGCCCGGCAGGTAAAAGAACTCTGCCCGGGCATAAAAACACTTTTCATGTCGGGCTATACCGCCGAGGTGATCGCCAGGCACGGGGTTCTGGACAAAGACCTGCATTTTATTCAGAAACCATTTTCCCTGAAGGAACTGGGTGAAAAAATCGGTAAGCTCCTTGAATCGCCTCAAACTTGATCCAACTTTAGGGGTATTCTGATGATGTTATTTTTGTTATCCTTTTCAATGGCGTGATATTGCATACTTTTTTATTTTTATTTTTATGCTTTGCCGGGCCTGTCTCAGAGAGTTTTTCTCCTGACCGACCTGGATTTTCCACCGGCACCCAGGTAATAGCGCCCGGGACTGTTTATCTGGAAATGGGTTATGAGCTGCAGGGCAGGATCAGGGGCGAGGGCCGCATATCGCATAACCTGCCGATCACCAATCTACGCTTCGGCCTGGTCAGCGGCCTGGAAATGAATTTATTCTGGCAGGGTCTGTCTTTAAACGCACAAGATAAGAAAGTCGGAACAGACAGTCTGGGATTGGGTCTGAAATGTGCTTTAGTAAAAGCGGATCGAATCAACTTGAGTATGCTGGCCAGTGTCACGATTGACGAGCCTGCAGGTCAAACCAGCTTGTCACCGATGGCAGGCTTGCTTTGGAATTATTCCATCAGTGACCGGCTCGATGCTTTCGGAGTGGTGCAGTTTTCTTTCAATCCTGAAAACGGGCTTAACTCAGAAACCGCGGTCGGCCTGGCCCTGTCTATAACTGAAAGAACCGCCGTTTACGCCGAGTATTACAATGCCATTATGACTTCACCACTGCAAGTAAGGCATTTTATGGAAACGGGTCTGACATATATGCTGAATCAGAGACTGCAGTTGGATCTCTACCTGGGGGCTGATCTGCAATTCAGTGATTTCCGCTTCGGTTTCGGCCTGGCCAAAAAGTTGTAAGGTTTAACCAGCAGACAGCTGTTTATATTGATCTTGACAATTCTTTTGTTTTTACTTAAAAGTTACTCATAACATGATCTCCCGGGACGTCGGGGAAATGGAATGGCGTTCCGGTCAAGGAGGAACATGCGTTTTTTAATCGTAGAAGACGATTTTGCCTGCAGGCTGCAGCTGCAGCATCTGCTGGGACGTTTCGGCGAATGCCACGTGGCCGTGAACGGCCTCGAGGCGGTGGAAGCCTTTTCCGCCGCCCTGGCTGACCACGATCCCTACGACCTGATCTGCATGGACATCATGATGCCCGAGATGGACGGCCAACGGGCCCTGGAAATGATCAGGAAAAAGGAGCAGCAGGAAGGAATCACACCGGACCGCGAAGTAAAGGTGATCATGATTTCAGCCCTGGACGATCCGCGCAGTGTCATGCAGGCTTACTACCGGGGCGGAGCCGTATCCTACCTGGTCAAGCCGATTGAAAAGGAAAAACTGTTTCACGAGCTGAGGGTGTTGGGCGTATTGCCGACCGAAGAAAACGATTTCTGATGAAGTCAAAACGCTCCTTTTTCAATTCCATTTTTTTCGGAGTTGTTCATGGATTTTGATCAGCAGGAAATAACGTTGGAATTCATCGATGAAAGCAGGGAACTGCTTGACGTGGCCGGCAGTGACGTCATGGCCCTGGAAAAGAACTGGGATGTTGAAACGGTCAACCGGATTTACCGGGCTTTCCATTCCATCAAGGGTAACGCCCAGATGCTCGGTTTCGAGCAAATCGGCGAGCTGGCTCACGAGCTGGAAAACCTGCTTTCCCTGGTGCGCAACCGCAGTTTGGACCTGGAAAAGGGTAACGCCGACCTGTTACTGCGGGCCATTGATTTTATGAGCCGCATGATCACTGACATCGCCTCAGGGTTTGCCGAAGCGGCAGAGCCGGGCCCGTTGGTGGCAGAAGTACGGACCCTGGTCGAAAAGGGGCCTGCCCGGCCTTTCGGCCAGGCTGATCTTCACACTAAGACTGACCGGGCTGAAAAAGCATCGGATCAAGCTGAGCTGGAAACAGAACCGGTTCGGCTGAAAATCCTGCTGGTAGAGGATGAATTCGTCAGCCGGCAACTGCTGTTGTCTTTTATGAGCCGCATCGGTGAATGCCACGTGGCCAAGGACGGACTGGAAGCGGTGCAGGCCTTCGTAAAATCAAGCTGGGGGCCGGATGCCAGGCCCTATGACCTGATCTGCATGGATATCGTCATGCCCCAGTTGAACGGCCTGGAAGCGACCAGGACCATCCGCGAGATAGAACGCGGCAAGGGAGTGGAGGGTACTGAAAACGAGGCGGTTATAGTGGTGGTTTCAGCCCAGGATGACCCGGCCACCATCATGCGTGCCACTTATGAATGCGGCGCCAATCATTTTTTCAGCAAGCCCCTGGATTTCAACCAGATGTCACGCCAGCTGGTCAAACTGGGCCTGCTGAAAAACCCACTAATAACTTGACAATGCTTTTGCCGATGTTTTATCCTGCATCAGTCGAAAAGAAGAGAGGAACCTTATGAGGAAGTCCGCGAAAAGCACCTTACTGCGTTTCAAGGGGGACGAGCTGACCAGCGGCAAGCTGGCCGCGGCCAGGCAAAAGATCATTGATGCATTTACCTCAGGCCTTAACCTGCGCCTGGATATCAGCAAGATAGATTCCTGCGGACTGGAGGCCGGCCAACTTCTCTGTGCCGCCCACCGGCAGGCCCGGGAACAGGGCCTGGAACTGAGTGTCTTTACCGGTGACAGCCCCGTGTTCGGAGATTTTCTGCAACGCTCCGGCCTGGCCAGGATTTTCGGGGCGCCGGCTGATTCCCGGGTGGGACGCTGATGGAAAACGAATACGGACAAGCCTTCAGGGAAGAAGCACTCGAATTGCTGGCGGAACTCGAGGGTAAACTGCTCAGCCTGGAAAAACAGCCTGATGAAAAAGCCACGGTGAACGCCATTTTCAGGGCCCTGCATACCATCAAGGGCTCCGGCGGTATGTTCGGTTTTGATGATATCGCCGCCTTTGCCCACGAGCTTGAATCGCTTTACGACGAAATCCGCAATGCCCGGATCAGCGTAAGCCCCCAGGCCGTTGAACTGACCCTGCGCGGGGCCGACGAAATCCGGGCCATGCTTGGCTGTCCATCGCCCGGCCTTGACCGGGAAAAATGGGACCGGGAGCGGATCAGCCTGGGCATCAGCCTGTTGCTGGGTAAAAAACCGGCACCGGAAAGTATCGCCGTGGATGGTTCCGGGTCCGGGACGGAAAAGAAAGAAAGTGCGGCTGTAGAGTCTACTTTCCGCATCCGTTTCAAACCGGCCCGGGATGTTTTCCGCCAGGGCGGTGATCCGCTGGCTTTGCTGGCTGAGCTGGCCGGACTGGGAGATTGCCTGTATTACGCCCATGTCGCGGACGTCCCCCGGCTCGACCAACTAGATCCCCTTGACTGTCACTTGTTCTGGGACATAGTGCTGACCACCGGCGCCGGTGAAGACGCCGTGCGTGACCTGTTTATATTCTACGAGGACGGCCTGGTCGAGATAGCCCTGATCGATGCCGCCGGGGCCCGGGAATTCGAAAGGGAATACAAGAAACTGGGTGATATCCTGGTGGAAAGGGGAGACCTTGACAGCGAAACCATGGTCGAGGTGTTGGGCACCCAGAAACGCTTCGGAGAACTGGCCGTGGCTGCCGGGGCGGTCAGTCCGGAAAACGTCGAGTCAGCCCTTCTGGAACAGCAACACGTTCGCCAGGCCAGGGAAAAGCGGGAGCAGGCTGAGCAGGCTTCCTCGATCAGGGTGTCGGCCGGCAAGGTAGACAAGCTGGTCGACCTGGTCGGCGAACTGGTGACCACTCAGGCCCGGCTCAGCCAGATAGCCCAGGACCTGGAAAACGAGGAAGTGCTGCTGGTGGCCGAGGCCATGGAGCGCCTGACCTCTGAACTACGCGACAACACCATGGTCATCCGCATGGTGCCCATGGCGGTCACTTTTACCCGCCTGCAGCGACTGATCCGCGACCTTTCCCGGGACATGGGCAAGGAAATAGATTTCGTCACCCTGGGCGGTGATACCGAGCTGGACAAGTCGATGATCGAAAAACTGAATGATCCGCTGGTGCACATCATCCGCAACAGTATCGATCATGGCCTGGAATCATCCGAAGAACGCATCAAAGCCGGTAAAAAGCCAAGGGGCACCATCACCCTGGCCGCCGAACATGCCGGGGCCGGGGTGATAATCCGGGTCAGTGACGACGGCCGCGGCCTGGACGAAGAGCGCATCAGGTCCAAGGCCGTGGAACGAGGCCTGATCAGCGCCGATGCCCAGCTCAGCCCCGGCCAGGTCTGGGAACTGATCTTTGCTCCCGGTTTTTCCACGGCCCGGGAGATCAGCAACGTGTCCGGCCGCGGAGTAGGCATGGACGTGGTCAAGAAGAACCTGGAGCTGCTGCGCGGCTCCATCTCGGTTGACAGCCGGCCCGGATCCGGCATGGAGATCACCCTGAAACTGCCCCTGACCCTGGCCATCATCGACGGCCTGCTGGTCAGGGTATGCAATGAGCTCTTCATTATTCCGCTCGGAGTCATCGAGGAATGCGTTGAAATGAAATCCCGCCGTGCGAAAAAAAGCAACGGCAAGAGAATGCTCAGCGTGCGCGATGAACTGGTGCCCTACATCAGCCTGGCGGATTTTTTCAGCATTCCCGGTAAAACTCCGGATATCGAACAGGTCATCATCTGCGAGACGGAAAACCAGCGCCTGGGTATCGTGGTCGACAAGGTGATCGGTGAACTGCAGACCGTGATCAAACCGCTGAGCAGATTTTACAAGGACGTCCCCGGCCTGGGCGGTGCTTCAATCCTGGGTGACGGCACCGTGGCCCTGATCCTGGACATCGCCCAACTGGGCAAGGCCCAGCTGGAACAGGAAAGCCGGATTCGGAAAGCGGAATGAACAAAAAAGTCTTGAAATCATTTTCAATAGAAAAGGGAAGGAGGATTGCATGAAATTCAAGGACCTGAAGATCGGAACTAAAATCATGGTCGGTTTCGGCCTGTTGGCCCTGATCGCACTGATCATCGGGCTGATCGGCTACTTCAGCCTGCACCGGGTGGCTGATTCATTCCATGCCGTGGCTGACGTGCGCATGCCCAGTATCATCTACCTGCAGGAAATGGAGACCGGTTTTGAAAACCTGCGCGTGGCCCAGCGTACCCTGTTGAACCCCAACCTGGGCGCCGAGGACAAGGCCCGGCAATTCCGCAACGTCACCGCGGCCCGGGAACGATACAACAAGGCCATAGAACTGTTCGAACCACTGGAGCAGACCCAGGAAGAGGCGGCGCTCTGGCGCCAGTTCCGGGAAAAACTCGAAGCCTGGCGCCGGGCCAACGACGTTTTTTTCAGGCTCAGCGACGAAATCAACGCCATTGACATTCATTACCCCATGGAGTTCCTGAAAGACCTGGAAAAATTCCAGTCCGACCATTACCTCCTGCAGGTGCGCATCGCCAATGCCATCCGCGACGGCCGTCTTTTTGACGGCGGCGACGACCACACGGCCTGCAATCTGGGCCGCTGGCTGCCGACCCTGACCACCAGGAACACGGCGGTCAACAACGCCATGAACGAACTGCGCGAACCGCACCGCCAGTTCCACGAGTCGGTGCGCGACATCAAGCGCCTGATCAGCGCCGGCCGGCTGGCCGATGCCGGCAGTATCTACGAACGCACCATGCTGCCGGCGGCCGAAAGGGTCTTCGCCCAGTTCGCCCTGGCCATCACCGAGGCCGAGCGGGCGGTCAACCTGTTCGGCGAGGCTGAAAAAGCCAATATGGTCGACGCCCGCCTGGCCCAGGCCGAAGCGCTGGATTTGCTGAAGAGAATCATTGAAATGAACGAAAGAATCGCCGATGAAGAAGTCAAAGCCGGTGACGCCGCGGTCAGCGCGGCTGATTTCATGGTCATCGCCGCCATCCTGGTCGGTTTGATCATGGCCGTGGTCCTGGGCCTGTTCATCTCGCGCATGATCGCCAGCGGCATAGTCCGGGGCGTCGGCTTCGCCCGGGAGATCGCCGCCGGTGACCTGACTGCCGAAATCGAGGACGAATACCTGACCCGCAAGGACGAGATCGGGCAATTGGGCACGGCTCTGAGCGGCATGGTCGAGAAATTGCGGGAGGTCATCGGCAGTGTTTTGACCGGTTCAGAGAACATTGCCTCGGCCAGTTCGC